>JBARQV010000033.1:0-146308 GCA_049643885.1 Candidatus Omnitrophota bacterium
TCTGCGGTTACCACGGATAACGATATGATATGCCGCATTTTCAATAAGGACTCTAGATTTTGTAGTCATGGGATTAACTCCTTCCATTATTATAGACACTTTTTCAGGGGAAATTCTTTCAAAAAAAGAGAAAAAAGTACAGTTTTAGCTACAAAATTTGGGACAGGTTTAGCTATAAAATCCAGGACAGGTTTAGCTTTATTTTTAAAGCTGGTTTAGAATTGATTTTGGGCCTGTTTTTGTATATACTTATTGCATCAGGAGGAGTGTATGGGGCTGAAAGACAGAAAGAAAATGACGTTCAAGCATAAGCAGGAAAGACGCAAGAAGCGCAAGAAGCTTATAAAAAAGGGTCTTGACCCTGGCGAATTCTTTTTTGGTAGATTTTATGTCGGCCATAAAGGAAGCACGGTAAAAGAATAACCTTCCCAAGCGTCCAGGCCAGATATTCAGGCCAATCTAAGTCTTTGTCTTGCCAGTATTTACTTTGAGGAAAAGGGTGGTATAATTATATATAAATATTATACGTTTTTGGCATCTTTGTTATTTTGTGTTATATTGATAACGTGTAGGGCGGAGTTCAAGTAATGGAGTTTCCAAAAGAACAAATAGACCTTCTGGGCGCCATTGTAAAGGACCTCAGTTTGGCCATAAAGAACAGCGTTCTATATGCGTCCGACCATTCTCTTTGCGTATCTTCCGTTAACAATTTCAAAAATTCTCTTGAAAAATGGTTTGAAAGCAATGACTCCCTAGATCTGGGGGTCACCCAGGATGACATTTTCATCTCCGGAACGTCCATGCAAAAGGATAAGAAGAAGAAAGATGAGCGTTATATGGAGGTTGCGGATTATCTCCACATGCGGGGTATTATATCCATTGTTTTTCTCAAAGGAATCGGGGTGGAAGAACTGCATAACCTGTTCCAGTTCATAAAGCATGACAGGAAGACCGTACGAAAAAAGGGCGGAGTGCTAAAAAACATCCCTGAAACCCCTCACTTGAAAATAAAGGAGATAGATTACAGTAATCTGCTCAGAAGTGCCAGGGAAAAAGTTACGTCAAAGGAAGATGAAGTCTGGAATTTTCTGTTCAATCTGGCAGAACAAACCGGAGGGGGCGAGTTGCCGGAATCGAAAGCGGAGTTTTTTATCAATTTCCTCAAGGACACTAAGGGTTCGGCTAACGTCCTTAATAAGGTTTACAGGGAAGCAGTAGATAGTCTCCAGGATGAGGAACAGGGGGAAGAGATACGCGATACGATCTCCAAGGTATGTGTATATTTCGAGAAGTATTCTGCTACGGAAGCAAGAGATATAAAGATCAAGTTAATGGAGGTTATCGGCCAGCTGCACCCGGATCTTATTAATATACTTTTCGAGAAAACGGTCGTCGACGACAAGAACTTTGACCTGGCCGATACGATCACAAAGGATTTTTCGGATAGTTTTATAGCCGAGTTCATCGAGTCGCTCATAAGCAGCGAAGATACCTTCAACGAGAACCTGCTGAAGGTATTCGATAAACTTTCTCCGGACGCCAGCAGGGCCAGTAACGTGGTCTCGATGGTCGCGGACAAGCTGTTCAGTAAAAGGATCCTGAGCCCGGAGACCCTGACAAAGCTTCAGATGTCCATCAAGGACATATTCAGTTCCCATCCCGACAGCACTTTCATGGACCAGATGCACAAGATCACGGTCGACGCGGTCATAAACAAAAAGATCGACACCCTGGTCTACGTAGCGCGGCTTTCCCCGATGATAAACAAGTTCGTCCAGTCGCTGGAGGAGGAGAACCTTAAGAAGGAGGAGATATGGCTATTGCTCAATATCCTTTGGCTTGAATCGAGCCCGGAGGATTTTAGGAAGTTCAGCCAGAAATTAACGGATATCTTTCCCGAGCTTTTGGACCTGAAGGACACGGAGAGGTTAAAGGAAATACTTGAGTTTTTCGTGAACAAGCTCCGTCCGGAGCAAAAAGAAGACGCCAGGATGCTAGCTGAAGTCAAAGAAGCGACCGCAAAGATAACAAACAAAGAGACCCGGGACAAGATCGTTTCGTTCATCCCTGAAGCTTCCAGAGATGACCTTGAAAATATTACCTATATGCTTACTAGCGCTGAAGAGGCCTCGGCCCCGCTCCTGGTAGACGCTTTTGTCGCGGATAAAAATCCCGCTCACAGGAATAATTTCAAAATAGTGTTCTCAAAGATCAAGGATCAGATCGTACAGGAGACATTAGACCGTTTGGAATATTGTGACCCTGCCGTGGTAAGGGATCTTTTCGAGATCCTGAAAGAATTTGACCCGGAAAAGACACAGCTTGTTGCCAAAAAACTGCTAGCGCACAGCAATGCTCAGATACGCTGGGAAGCGCTTGAAGTCTATAACCCGGCGACCGAGGAAGAAATAGAAAACATTTTTACCATTTTCAAAAAAGACAAAAACGCAGAAGTCCGGAAAAAAGTCGCCGCGGTCATTTTAAAATCCAGGAATGAAGAAGCGATCGGGAATCTTTTCGGGCATGTTGAGAGGAATATTTTCAGGCGGGGGTTTCTCCCAAAACTCATAGAACTGTGCGGGAACATAAAAGCCCATGAGTCATTTCCGCACCTGAAAAGGATCTTCCAGAAGCAGGCGCTGTTCAATACGAAGTGGAGGGATGAACTGCGCCTTGCGACGGTTTCGAGCCTTGCGAGGCTCCATACCCCCGAAGCCATGGAGATAGTTAATAGCGGCTTTGAGGACAAGAGCGAAAAGGTGAAAAAGATGTGCGAGATAATCTTAAAACTCGACATGGAAAAGGTCGAAGATAAAGCTGCCGAAGGTGGTGAACATGCCGGAGAATAATATTAGAGAGAAGGTAAGAGAATTGATAACTGGCTTGGCCAGAACGATCTCGATGTGCGCCATGTACACTGAAGACCACAAGCTTGCTCAGGATGCCATTGACGGTCTTTATAAGATATTGAGCGAAGTTTTGTCCGAAAAGGAAGAGATAACTATAGGTGTTATCGGTAATGAGATCGCGTTCGAGAAAGAGCCCTATTACGAGGAGAGTGAGAGGCTCAGGGATTTCATTGATCACCTGAAAGAGATCAAAGTGAAAAAGATCAGCTTTGGCCGGGGGATAGGAAGAGAAGAATTGATAGAGTTCAACAAGATCCTGTCGATGAAGGGCAAAGACCTTGTGAAGATCGAAGGCGGCATGGATGCCGTATTCGCTTCCTCGAACATACAGAACATCGCGATCGGGGACATCGGTTTCAGAAAGGGTGGTGGTAGTGGTGGTGGTAGTGGTGGGGGTAGTGGTGGTGGCGTAGGACCTGCCGTTGCAGCAGCCGCAGCAGGGGCGCCTCCCGAAAATGTCGCTAAAGAGAATTACGAAGAAGGCATGAAGTACCTGACAAAAGCCTTTGAGCAGACAAAAGGGCATCAGCCGCTGAACGTGCAATCCGCCCGCCAGATAGTCTCAGGGATGATAGAGAACCTTTTAAAGAACAAAAACCTTCTTCTTGTTCTTACCTCGATCAAAGGGCGTGACCAAGACATGTTTTCCCACGGGGTGAACACGGCGGTTTTTACCCTTTTGCAGGCGGAGGCGCTTGGCCTGGAAGCGAAGCATCTGAGCGATATCGGAATGGCGTCGTTGCTGCATGACGTCGGCAAACTGTCACTTTCCGAAGAAGAGGCGAAGAAACTGGAGGGAAAAGAATTAACGGAAGAAGAAAAGAAAAAGATAACCGAAAAGGATGTCCAGGGAGCTAAAACGTTGCTAGATACCCCGGGAATAAGCGTTCTCGCTGCAATTGTCGCGTTTGAGCATAACATACCTTACGACATGTCGGAAGGGCCAAAGAAGGTCTACGGCAAGGGCCTTAATCTGGTGAGCATGATGATAGCGATCTCGGATCACTATGACAAACTCAAAAGAGACTCCGAGTACCAGAAGGAAGGCGGACCGGAGAAAATATACGAGCACATGCTTAAACTCGCGGGAACCAAATTCCATCCTGACCTGTTGGAAAACTTTTTCAGCTTGGTCGGGATCTTCCCTCCCGGGACGCTGGTGGAACTGGATACGGGAGAGATCGCGCTTGTCATCCAGCCGAGTATGTTGGATATAAAGCGCCCCCAGATCGAGATCCTTTATGACCAGGCTGGCAAGAAATATAAAGAACCGCGTGTGGTCAATCTGCTAGAAAAAGATAAAAAAGGAAAATTTAAGTGGACGATAGTAAAATCTGTGTCACCTTTGGAGAAGTTCGAGGTGCCCGAGAAGTATTCTTGATCTGCGAGTTGTTCCTTTCATTCATGTATGAAAATTGCAAGTAAAGTGATTATTTCGTTTTTCCTTACCGGCCTGGCTCTTGCGGCCATTATCGCGCTTGGAGTCGTGGCCAAACTGAACATTGTTCTACTTCTCATCATTGTCCCTGTCATCGCCGGCTTGATCGGATTTTTTATTTCAAAAGCGATATCAGAGCCTGTCCAGGAACTTTACAGGAAGGCCAAGATCGTCCATCCCGGCACGATGGCCCAGGAAGTGGGCGCGGAATCCACAGACGAGGTCGGCAGGCTTTCCATGGAATTTGACAGTATTGCCGAGGACCTGAAAAAAACCAGGGTCTCCCTGGAAGAAACCGGCAAGGAGAGCGCCGAGCATAAAAAGATCATACAGGAGCTCCGGGATAGGGAAGAGCACTTCCGCAGGCTTTTTGAACAGTCAAATGACGCTGTTTTCATATATGATTTTGAAGGCCGGATCCTCGACGTCAACAACAGGGCCTGTGATATGCTGGGGTATTCCAAAGTAGAGCTTTTGAAGATACCTTTTTTGGAATTGCAGACAGAAGAAGAGCTGACGAAATCTAAAAGGGCATACAAGACCGGTACGGATACCTGCTCGCTGCGGCTTGAATCCAAATTCAAGAAAAGCAACGGTAAGGTGATCGACGTGGAGATAAGTTCCAGTTGTGTGGACCTGAAAAAGGGTATCATGCAGGGCATAGTGAGCAATATCACAGAACGTAAGGAACTGGAAGCGGCGTTAAAAGAATCCGAGGAGAAATTCCGTACATTCATGGAAACGGCCAGTGATCTTATGTTTATTAGTGATAAAAGCGACAATCTGATCTATGTCAATGAGGCTATGGTCAATACCCTGGGTTATTCCAGGGAAGAGATGATAGGACTGCACATTACCGATATTTTAAGCAAGGAAAGTTTGAAAGATTACAATGAACATAAAAGGCAACTGGCAAGCAAGGGAGAAGTCATATATGAACCCGTGTGGGAGACGAAGAACAGGATAGAGATCGAGGGCGAAATAAGGGTAGTGGCTATTTACGACAGCGAAGGGCGGTTCGCGGGCAGCAGGGGGATCTTCCGTGATATAAGCGAACGCAAAAAGGTCGAAAGGTCCCAACGGCTGGCCCAGCTCGGTAAGCTGGCCGCCGACGTGGCCCATGAAGTAAACAATCCTGTATCGATCATATGCGGCAACGCCGAACTGGGCATGATGGATTACCCCGGAGACGAGAAACTGAAAAAGACCTTTGAAACCATCGTTGGCCAGTGCGAGCAGGCAAATAATATCGTCAAAAGGCTTCTCATGTTCTCCAAGCCCAGCAAGCATGATTTCATGGAAAAAGACGTGAACGAAGCCATCCAGGTAGTTGTAAATCTGATCTCAACCCATTTCCTGCACGGCGGGGTCGAGGTGGCTTTGAATCTTGCGCCAAAACTTCCTCCGGTGTTGATGGACGAAAAACAGATACAGGAAGTATTCATGAATCTATTAAGGAACGCGTTCGAGGCGATGCCCGATGGGGGAGATATAACCGTGACCACGTCGCGTGAAGGGAACTCAGTGCGTACTGATATTAAGGATACAGGTTCCGGTATACCCGAAGAGGTAATGAAAAAGATATTCGACCCGTTTTTCACGACCAAGGAAAAAGGCACCGGGTTGGGGCTTTCCGTATGTTACGGTATTCTCAAAGCCCATGGAGGGGATCTGAAATATTCAAGTGAACCCGATGAAGGGACTACGGCGACAGTACTGTTGCCGATAGCGGGCAAGTAATTTTTTAAAAGAA
Organism: Candidatus Omnitrophota bacterium; assembly: GCA_049643885.1. GTDB lineage: Bacteria > Omnitrophota > Gorgyraeia > Tantalellales > Tantalellaceae > JBARQV01. The sequence continues at coordinate 6,101 of JBARQV010000033.1, forward strand.
GGAGAAAAATCATGCCAGACACGGGAGACTTCCGTACACCGGAAGATTTGTTCAAGGGAAACGCAAAAAAAGAGATAGATAAGTTCAAGAATACTTACGGGAAATTTTTACCCGCTATCTTAATTGCTCTCATCATCATTTTTGCTTTGAAAGGCCTTATTTATTCAATAGGACCGGACGAGGTCGGCGTTGTCCAGAGGTTCGGCAGGTATGCGCGCAGTACCGAACCCGGGCTGCACGTCAAGCTGCCTTTTGGCATCGAAAAGGTCACGCCGGTAAAGGTGAAAAAGATATTCAAGGAAGAGTTCGGTTTCAGGACGCTCCATGCCGGGGTGAGGTCGCAGTATGCTACGCGGCAATACCTTGATGAGTCGCTCATGCTTACCGGCGACCTGAACATTCTTGACCTGAGGTGGATCGTCCAGTTCAAGGTAAAAGATCCGGTCAAGCTGCTTTTCAGGACAAGGAATCCGCAGGATAATGTCAGGGACATGTCTGAAGTTGTCATGCGCCGCCTCGCGGGAGATTACAGCGTAGACGAAGTTCTCACGACTAAGAGGCAGGAGATAGCCGACCAGGCCCAGGCCGGGCTCCAGGAGCTTCTGGATAAATACCAGACCGGTATACAGATTGTAACGGTGAAGCTCCTTGATGTGAACCCGCCTGATGAAGTTAAGCCCGCGTTCAATGAAGTGAACGAGGCTAAGCAGGAGCGCGAGCGGATGATCAACGAGGCCTGGGAAGCTTATAACAAGGCCATCCCCAGGGCTAAAGGTGAAGCGGAAAGGACGATCCGCCAGGCTGAAGGTTACTGGTTGGATAAAATAAACCGCGCTAAGGGAGAAGCCGAGAGATTTCTGATCACCTGGGAGGAATACAGGAAAGCTCCCGACATCACGGAAAAAAGGCTTTACCTCGAGGCAATGGCGGAGATCATACCCAAGGCGAAAGAAAAATACATCATAGATTCAGAGCAGACTTCGATATTGCCCCTTTTAAATCTTGATAAACAAGGAGCTAAGAAATGAAAAAAGTTATATCAGTAGTAACAGTTCTGACGGTCATTATTGCCGCCGCTTTTATAACCGGTGCGATATATGTCGTTTCCGAGATCAACCAGGTCGTGATCACCCAGTTCGGGAAACCGATAGGCAAACCCGTGACAAGTGCCGGACTGCATTTTAAATTGCCGTTTCCGATCCAGGAAGCCCATTATTTCGAAAAGAGGCTGCTCGATTGGGACGGAGACCCGAACCAGATCCCTACAAGAGATAAAAAGTATATCTGGGTTGATGCCACAGCGCGCTGGAAGATCATCGACGCTCTGGAATTCTTAAGGTCTGTGGATAATGAAAGGGGAGCGCATGCCCGGCTGGATGACATCATCAACTCTGCGACCAGGGACGTGATCACCGGCCATTTGTTGGTTGAAACGATAAGAGACAGTAACCGGATACTTGAAGAACAGGAAGCAGGGGAAGGCGTGTCCATGAGCGAGGAGGCACTTGAGAGGATCAAGGCCGGACGGGAGGAACTTGAGTCCGAGATACTGGGAAGGGCCAGGGAGATCGTACCGCAATATGGTATCGAGCTGGTCGATGTCCGGATAAAGCGCATAAATTATGTCGCTGAAGTAAGAATTAAAGTGTACGACCGTATGATAGCCGAAAGAAAACGCGCTGCCGAACAATACCGTTCGGAGGGCCGCGGGAAAAGCGCCGAGATACAGGGGCAGATGGAAAAAGAGCTTAAACAGATCACATCAGAAGCCTACAAGACGGCACAGGGTATCAGGGGCCAGGCGGACGCCGAAGCAATAGCCATATACGCCGAATCATACAACAGGGACCCTGAATTTTATTCGTTTTTAAAGACTCTTGAGACGTATAGGGATACCGTAGACGATAAATCTACTATTATTCTTACCACAGATAGCGATTATTATAAGTATATCAAGAGGCTAAAAGTCTCTAAATAGCGTCGATCTGTGTATATAACCCACCTATATTAAATAACTTATACACATTGCTCAGGGCAGAAGTTAAGGTATACAAAATTAAGCTCGGTTTCCTGGTTATGCCTCTTCTGCTGGTGTATACTAAAAATAGAGGAATAATATATAATATATCCGCTTTATTGTCATTGTTTTGGGGAAGTGGCAATAAGGGGGGTATTATTTTGGACAGTTAGTCAAGAGATAAAAAAAGTATTTAGCATAGACGTGAGAAGACGTGGGATGTTAGTTAAAAAGACGTGAGATGCGTGTGAAGTAGACGTGAGACGACGTGAGGTGACGTGAGATGAAGAAAGACGTGAGTTTCTTCACAGGATCGTACCTGCCAAAAAAATCCATTAGGGATCTTTTTATCAAGATCTTCTCCACTATAACCGCGATCGCCTTTTTTATAAATATTCTTTCTTATGACATTGTCCTTTCTGGCCCCTTCCTCCAGAGAACAAAGGCTAAGGAAGGACAAGCCTGGGCCATCAAAGTCTCTCCGGAGCTTCCTCACGTCGGCTTCGAGGGGGACTTCGGCCCAGGCAGTCATAAGAAATTCAATATCGAAAATTTTGTTCTGCCTGAATATCTCGGCACGGTGACCCACAGGTGCGATGCCTCTTTTTTGGAAAAAGAACCGGAAAAGTTCGTGGTCGTGATCCAGGATGCTCATTGTAATTATGATGCGCAAAGAAAAATAGCGGAGATCGTCCAGTATTTAAATATCAGGTACGGGATGGGCGTGATAAATCTTGAAGGAGGCAAGGAAGGCTATGACCTTTCATTATTCACCGATATTCAGAATAGAAGTATACGGGATGAAGTCTCCGATTATTTTGTGGCTCAAGGATTGGTGAACGGCGCAGAATACTACGCGATCAATAATGCCGAAAAGGTCAGGCTGTGGGGCATTGAAAATGCGGAACTTTACATGGATAACCTCAAATCATACAGGGATTCCCTTGCTTACAAGGAGGAAGTTGATGAATATTTAAAGACACTGACCCATGCCTTAAGCAATCTTAAGCTTCACATCTACTCTGAAGACCTCCTTGGGCTGGATATTTTATATTCCCAGTATAAGGCCGGGAATATGGGGTTCAAGGATTACCTGACGCGTCTCATAAAAATGGCCCATCTAAAAAAGATCGACATAAAGACATTTAAGGATATCGAGTTATTGGAAACCATCTTCATGGTGGAAGAAGTGATCGATTTTAAGCAGGCCGATATCGAAAAGGATGAGCTGATAAGAAGATTACAGGAAGTCCTTTCCGGTAAGGAAATACAGGAACTTGCCGGAAAGATGGTCGAATTCGAATCTGAAAGGATATCCCGGGCTGAGTTTTACAGATACCTGGCGGAAAAGGCCGATAAAGTCAATATCCTGATGGTGGATTACACGCAATTAGGGGTGTATATAGATTACGTTTCCATGTACCAGGAAGTTGACAGGATAGAGGCAATCAAAGAGATGGAGAGGCTTGAAGCGAGGATACAAGAATCTCTATTCAAGGATGAAAAACAGAAGGAACTAGCCCTTTTATCTAAAAACCTGGCCCTTACAAAGAACATATTCAACGCTTCTATCACGAAAGCCGATTACGAATACTACATTGGAAATAAGACGGCCTTTGAAATCCAGAATTACATCTCATTTGTACAAAAGGAGGCCCCTTTATACAAAATAGGGGGGGATTTGCCTGAAGATATAAAAATAATGGACCTATATCGTGAAGAAATGGAGACATTCTACGACCTATCGTTCAAAAGAGACCTCGCCTTCCTCGACAACATCAAATTCTCCAAGATCCAAGATCCAACATCCAATATCGAACAACAGGTATCTATCTTGATTACAGGAGGTTTTCATACAGAACACCTCTGCGATCTTTTCAAAAAAGAGGGCATCGCTTACGTGTCCATCATGCCGAATTTCAAGATCGAAGAAGATTACAAGTGCCCGTATTTTGACCTTCTGGCAGGGAAGAAATGCCGCGTCGAACGGTCAATAAGTGAACTTATGGGCTATTCTCTCGCTATAGCCAGCCTTTTAAGCGGGCTCAAAGGGGCGCACGGGAAAAGAGCTGAAGAATTGTTCTATCTCCACGCCCAGTGGAAAAAGGCGGTTGCCGAGGGAAAAGACGGCCTGATAATCCGTGTAGCCGGCGTGGACGTAGGAGCCGTAGATAAAGAAGGGAATATTGTAAAGACGATCTACCGGAAGGACAGGATAAAATTCGCCGGAGCGATAATAGGAGAAGGGCTTGCTCCCGCTGGAAGGCCCGAGCCGGTAGTCATAACCGATAATATCGCCAGGGGTATAACCGCGGAAGAGGAAAATGCGTGGAGAGAGAGGATCGCTGAACCTGAATATCAAAGAACTATAAGAAGGAGAAACAGGGGTTGGTTGAATGAAGTAAGAAGAAGGTCCGATGCGCTGCTGGCTCTTTTAAAAGAGCCAAGGAACGTAAGGAGAATGAGAGAGGCATTAAGTAAAAAAATGCCTGCGTCGGAAGTAGACAAACAGATCATGCTTGTAATCGAAGCATTAAGGAATCCGACCGATTCTTTTCTCTTTTTTGAGTCGCTTGTCTGGGGCCCTGAGACTTATATACTCGGCCATCACGTCGGTTTAGCAGTCGATGTTATCGGTCATCTATACAGAAGGGAAAGACAGCTGATGAGGTCGGAAGGCCTTTCCCTGAACCCCAATCTAGTTGGTGAATACATTCTCCACGAGGCACTTGAAAGAACGGGTCTTAGCCACGAAGAGATAATCGCGTTGACAACGACGATATTTGCCCGGGGTAAGTACGGCGTTGACTTCACCAGGCCGGGGGAGACACCGTTGGGCGAAGGATTGCGCGGTTTTCTTGACGAGCGCGTGGCGGCAAGGGAAGCAAGGGCAGGGCCTCGCGCGGTATACGCAAGAGCCGGCTGGATAACGGCTCTTTTGGCAGCTGCAGCGATGCTCTTGGCTGTTGTGTGGTTCTCCTGGTCGAAGCCGGCATTTGTCGGGCCGGGTGAAGTAGAGCCGGTAACCCCGCCGGGCATAGAACAGCCCGAACTGGTGAAGCCGGCGGTCCCGGCAATGCCAGGGGTTCCGGAAAGGCCAATAGTTAGGATGCAAGAAGTGGAAGTAGACGGCAAGCCGATGCAAATAACCCTGCCAAGCGAAGTGGGGAATCGAAAGGTCCTGAGCCATGAGATCTTCCCGGCATGGACCGGCGGTTTCCATGTATCGTTCATTCTGGAAAAGACACCGGAGGACATAGAAAATCTCAATAAGGCAAGAGACGTATCCCTGGATAGGATCGGAGCAAAAATACGGGCGTTGGAAGAAATTCCTGAACAAGAGAGAACACCAGAAACGGAAACCGGGAGAATGCTGGAAGTCCTGAAAAAAGTTCAAGCCGACCTGAAAGCACGCGACATGAAAGACGTGAGAATTTTTGTCGCGGTTTCTCTTGAAGGAGAAAAACTCAATGCTCATATAATCAGTGGAGTTATAACGGTGCCTGTCGATCAGCTGGAGAGAACTGAGGTATTGGCATATTCTCTTGGACATGAATCGTCTCACCAGTTTGTCCCTGAAGTATACGAAATAGACGATCCGCAAGTAGAAGAGGATAAAGTTATTGAAGTCGGCGTTGAAGTATTCGGTCCTATGATACAGGTATCCATTGCCCGGTCACCAGAGGGCGGATATGGGATAAACGTTACATCCATAGATATTAATTTAAAAATGGATGACTCGAGGGCCGTGGAAGCGGTAAGAAACGCTTTTATCATGGCCTGGAACCAGCTTGAAGGACAGAAAGCACGCGGCGAAGAGATAGATCCGGAATATGAAGATTTCGTCAGGGCAATGCTCGAAAGAGAAGGCCTGGAGCTGAAATATGAGGCGGCCCCGGGAGTTACGTTCCTGATCGACGACGCCGGCATGCGGGTCCTGTCGGAAAGAACCCCGTTAATGGTGACCCAAGCTTTCCCGGTTGCCCTGGCGCGTGAGATGCTTGTCGCCGAATTGCCCGAAACCAGGCCAGTCGTTCTACAATCGCTTCTTGCGAATATCGCCAGCGGAAGGGGGATGTTTTCCTGGTTTTTGAGCCCGTTATTATGGTTATTAACCATAGGCTCGACTCCGATTCATGAGTGGGCGCATATACAAGCAATCAGGAGATATGGCATAAGCCCTGAATTACTGTCCCCGGCCCAGAGACGTGGAGAGGATGTTGGAACTTTCTCACTAATATGGAGTCTTATCAAGGGCGAGGTCATAGTTCATAAAGCCCTTTCTGGAGTTGATGAAGCTCACATGGAGGTACATGTAGCCGGAGTGAGAGCTAATCTTCGTGCATCTTTTTATTTTGGGATTTTACTGGGAGGTGCAATCGCTGCTTATCTTTCTCTGTCGCCTCTGGCATTTTGGCCCATGGTCTTTTTGTCGTATCTTACAGCAATCAATTTCATATCCGTGGTGGTCGAATATTTTGGAAGAGGAGACTTGGCGATGATACTGCGAGAATCTAAATCTTCTGTTTTTGAACTAATCACCCGCAGGCCGCATCTGGAGGAGTCGATGTTAGAAAGATATTTTTATGGAGAAAAACGAAGACTTTCGAGGTTGGCGAAAAGAATGGGCGTAAATATCAAGGGATTTGAAGATGACATTGAAAAGATTCGTTACGAAGTCGCAAAAACGCAAGTAAGTTATGTTATAAAATGGCGAGCGATTGACCAATCGTTATTAGGAGATTATACCACGCCACTATGGATAGCTGGTAAAAAAGATGAGATTTGGCAGAAAAGGTTTAATGAAATTGTTTCGTATCTACCCAGAGGCGCGCCAATATTTAACGAAATAAAAGATGATCAAGTGAAAGCAAAGATCATTGCAGAAGTTATTGGTGAAATAGAAGAAGCTGTGGGTGCCGCCCGGCTCTCGGAGCGCGAGGGATACTTCCACAGCGTTATTGGAATGGCTGATAGAAGCGGTTATTCTGAAATAATGCACGCACGGTGGGGGAAGGAAATCAATGACCTTTACTTAAAGGTGAAAAAGGACGTGGCAGAAAAGAGAAGGGAGAGAGGGGATTTAAGTTCAGGCTATGCTAAAGGGATGCTTATAAAAGAAGTATTTGATTCGATCCGCAGGAACGTTAAAGGCGACCTGAGGCAAGCCGAGAACTATGTTAAGTACCATTATGTGCTCGACATCAACCAGGTCCTCAGCGATAAAAAGGGTGTTTGCAGGCATATGGGAATAATAACGGCGATGATGTTAGAGAAACTCATTCAGCAAAAGGAACTTGATGGCCTTGCCTTCTATGTTCGCAGGGATTTTCACGCGTGGGCGATGTATGCAACAACTTACGGGGAACTCATTGTCCTGGATGCTGCCCAAAGTATCGATGGGGTTGTAGAGCAATTCGGCTATCTTGAAGATTTTGCAAGGGCGCAAGACCCATGGGCGGTTCTGAAATCTCCTGCAAGTAGCAACCGGGAAAGAAGAGCATGGGCACGTTGGTATGCGAAATATGGTAGGGATTCGGAAGATTTGATGCGAAATCCCACAGCTGTAAGGATGATTGTGGAGCGCGTGCAACGACAGGCTGCGCGAGAAAGAGCAGCAGAAGCAGAAGGCAGAAGAGATTATTACTATGGGACGGTCCTGACAAGTGGGATGGGGCCGGATCAATTGGGCAGGAAAGATATGTTTTATATGCCCGCTGCGGTTTTGCAAGAAATTATACGGCAAGGTCCTATTGAGGAGGCTGCTCCTCAACGCGTTGAACCGGAAGATCTGGTCCGCGAGCTTGAACCTGTGGCCAGGGACGTGGCGGAAAGGTTCAGAAGGGAAGGGATTAGCCCGCAAATGTGGAATATGTACAGGAGAGAGCTTATGGCAAAAGGGCGTAGGCGCAGTGCCGTTTTCCGGAGGATACATAAGATAATCCTTGATTTCCATACATCCATTTTAATAAAGGAACAGTATAGCAGACCGGTAAGGCATGCTTATGTACGAGACTCCGAAGCATTAAACATTGCGATTGACAGAGAACTGGCCACGGCGCGTGAGATGCTTGCCGCCGCGCCGCCAACCGTTGTGCCCGGTAAAGGTGTCCTCTGGTTTATCTCGGGGGCTATTTTCGGGCTTATGAACCTTTTGGGGATTACTATTACTCCGGCCAGAAAGGATTTTGTTGAAGATTTTATTATTCCTTTACTTGAAGAAGGCGGTATGCTCCTGGTGCTGTGTTATTGGGGGGCGTTGCCATATTTATTAGTAAGGCTTGGATTTGCAATTATGCATGCAAGACGAAGCTTGATAAAGGCAATACTGGGGCGCGTATTCTTAGGCAGGGCACCCCCTGTGGGGGAAAAACCGATTTCTCAGCAAGTCATTGAACAGTTAACCATCCCCGCCATCGCATCAGCCGCAGCTCTCCTGCCCCTTATAGCTTTAGCTTTTGGAGTACCATTAAGCCCGGCAATATTCGGATTCGTTGCTGGGACAGGGCTCTTTGCCCATATCCTCGGGAACCGCTATGTTACGGAATTCAAGTCCCGCCTGCAGAAAGCTGTTCTGGGAGAAGAGCTAGGCATAGATTATGAAGGCCGCCCTGCCGCCTTGGAAAAAGTAAAAACAGACTATGAAACCCTGATACGCCCCCTGACAAATATTCCCTTTGATGAACTGCCGGGTGCGACAAAAGAGATATTGTTCGGGGCTGGAGTGGACAACGGGTTGGTAGAAATGAGTAGATCGGCAGGCAGAAACGCGAGGGATCTATTCCGGTCCGGTTTTCCAGTTCTAAAGGACGCCATTTTGGTCGAGGGAGATCCTGACAGGACAAGGGAGAATCTAATGGCTATAGCTTCCGGCCTTGTAAGGATAGGCGCCGCAAGCGAGTCGTTCGGCCATGCCGATTATGTGTTCAGGCTGGGCTTGCCGAAGCTTATACAGGCCTTCGGCCCGGAACTGATAAGGGAGCAGTGGGAAACTTTCGTGTTATTTGGAGAAACTGCCGGCAAGAATGCGAGATATCTTTTTGGAGCGACCTTGCCGGCGTTCAGGGAAACTATAATCGTAGAGGGGGACGTCCAGAGGACCAGGCAAAATTTGCTGGACATCGGGAACAGTATTTTAAGAGTTGTGCCGGAAAACGATGAAATAGCTGAGGAATTACTTAATAACGCCTTGCCTGCGGTGAGCGGTATTATCATCGTCGAAGGCGACGCGGAAAAGGCCAAGGATAATTTAAACAGGATCGGAAGCAGTGTTTTAAGAGTTCTTGAGGCAGCAGGCGATAAAGTGCGGGGCCTGTTCAGGCACGATTATCCCAGGATAGAGGCCGGGCTTGGCGCTGAATTTGTAAAAACACATTGGGAAGGCATTTTCAGATTGGGCGAAGCCGCGGGAACGGCCGCAGGCAATTTCTTCAAAAACGGGTTTGCCGGCTTCATCCAAAGCTTTGGTTTAGATTTCCTGGAGAACAACTGGCAGGATATCGTAAAACTGGGTGAGATCGCGGGTAAGCGTTCAGGCTATGATGTAGGGAATATCTTTAACCGCACATTGGTAGGGTTCGCAAAGATCTATGGACTCGAATTCGTAAAAGACAATTGGCGAGATCTCATGGATATCGCCGGATCTACCGGCAAAGACGCCGCTTTTCTTTTGTCAAACGGGTTTTATAGTCTGGAAGAAGGATTCGGCGCTGATTTTATTAAAGCGCACTGGAAAGACCTTGTGGAATATATCAAAACGAACGGTGAATACGCACTGGAACTGGTCAAGGACGGCTTACCGTCCATGAAAGAAGCGATCGTAGTAGCGGGAGATGAAGCGGAAACGAGGCAAAATCTCCGAGCCGTGGGCGAGGCGCTTGCGTCTGTCGCCAGGGCCGCGGGGAAGCAAGAAGCGACGTACGTTTTCAGTCAGCATCTTCCCGATATTAAAAGGCGGTTCGGTAAGGAGTTTATAAGGGATTGCTGGAAGGACATGCTGGGTCTGGGCGCGAGCACCGGTAAGAATGTAAGATATTTCTTCAGATACGCGCTTTCCGAGTTCAGCAAGACGATCGTGGTAAAAGAGGACGTGGAAAAGACGCGTGAAAATCTCCGCGCCATAGGAAATGAGCTTGTAAAACTCAGCAATGCGGCGGGAGAACATGCGCTTGTAGTATTTGAGTACGGGATACCCGCCATGATAGGGGCGATCGCGGTCGAAGGCAATGCAGAAGAAACTGCAAAAAATTTAGACATTATAGGAAGCGAACTTATAGCTTTGGCGCTGCTGGACGGCGAAGATGCCGGCAGACTGTTCGAATATGGACTTCCGGCTCTCGAGAAAGTGCTTATAGTCGAACAGGATGCTGAAAAGACAAAAGAAAATCTTGCTAGTGCCGGAAAGGAGCTTTTTGAGCTTGCCGCAAAAGTTACAGGTGAGATGCGTATTTTTTGGCGAAGCATATTATGGTCCCAGGATGATATAGTTGCGGAAGGCGATTTCGCGCAAACGATCGAAAATTTAAAGACTGTCGGAAAAGACCGCGTAGAATTCACCAATAACGCGGGTATGGGCGGAATTGCAGAAGATTTCTTTAAAACAGTTTTCAATTTACGCTCACGCTTCGGACTGGATTTTCTGCCATGGCGTGATGTTATAAAATTCGGCAGAATACACTTTATTTATAATCTAAGCAACAAAGTGGGATGGGAATTTGTAAGGTCTTATTGGGGGGATTTAATAGAGATCGGTGCTGTCCTGGGGTACAAAACAGGAGAGATGTTCAATGAGGTACTTCCGGCGGTAAAATCCCTGGTTACTCCCGAAAGTATTCAGGATCTGGTCAGATGGGTGTCGTTAGGCGATCCTGTTGATACCGATATATTGAAGGAATTTCTGGCTTTATCCCGCGAAGAAAGGGCGGATTATTTTAATACCCGCGAGGATGAGCTGGCCAGAATACGCGATGGCAAATTCGACATAGCTGATCAAAAACACCTTTTTATCGGATACCGGCTTATTCTCGACGATATCCGAGACAATCCGACTGTAAAAAAAGACATAACATATAAAGAATATTTATCTTATGTAAAAGCCGGAAAGCCCGCCAAGGAAAGATTCCGTGAAAAAGACCGAGCGGAGCTTACCTACTTATGTTATGAAGCATTGAAACTCATGAATTTTATCAGAGAATTGAAAGCCAGAGCCGATTCGCTGGGGAGACCACTTGTGTTGGTTGAGAATATTACGTACGGTTGGATGGCCACAATACCCATTGAAGAGGAGATCAAAGCCATGGGTGTAAAGATCATAAAGACCAAAGCCGGATCGACCTTTGCTCACGATAATCCGACGGTTATGCACGGCTTGAATCCTCATGGCCCGGATGATTCCAAACTTTTTAGCGAAGAAGATCTGAGATATTTCGTAGAAGAACAGCCTTTGGTGTTGGTGGTGGACGGAACTTATTCGCTTGACCCGCAAAAAATGGCGCGTTTTAGAAGAAAAGGGGCACGATATCCAGATGCCCACCAGGCTTATCGTAATTATTTCCACGCCATAAGCGGAGAGCCTAAAGATAATGATTTTGATATCGATAGATTGCGACTTGGAAGCAAGCTTAAAGAAGATAATGTTTATAAGGCAGTAAGGAGAAGTGCCGAAGACATCAAGCCGGCGCCCGAAAGGGGTAATTACCAGATGAGATTCTGGTATCCGGGAAAGAAGTCACTTGGATTAAATAGCCAGAGAAAATCAAGAAAACTTTCAAGCCAATTAGATCTTATCAATTCTAAAAATACGGACGAACCTCTTTTAGATAAAATCAGCGGTCCGACATTAATTTTTTCTGTGGCTAACATGGAAGATGAGGCCATACCCGATAGTGTCAGGCAGGGGGGGATATATCATAATTCCGCGCATTTTGACGACAAAGAACCCTTTGGGAGAACGTTTATTGATGTTACACCTTACGGTCCGAAGATCTCGAATGAATTTCAAAATGCAGCCATCGCGGAATACAAGCGATTAAGCCAGCAATTAGGAGTTGTGCCGCCCCTTGCCCCGCCTGCCGTGATGGCGAGGGAAAGCCGCTGGGCCCAGTATGCGGCACCTATGGCCGGCGGCGTTCTGGGTTTTCTCACGGTATTTTTATTCGGCTCGGCATTGTTGCCGGGCATATTGAGCGTCTTGCTTTTATCAGCGTATTTTCCGCTTGCGAGGCAAACGGCCCTGGCGCGTGAAGTTGCCGGTGAAACGGGCGTCGCCGCTAGGCCCGTGGATACGTTCGGGGATATTCTTGGCAACTTCGGGCCTATTATCGGTCCCTTGGTGTGGCTCCATGAATTTGTTCACCGCCTTACCGGCGTGTTGGGCGTAAAAAGGCTAGGCATATTTAGCAGATTTATGGACGAGGCAATGGCTTATTCGGTCGAATCGGTATTCGCCATGCCTGTAGTTGCTGTTTCTTCGATCGTGTATGGGTTAGTCATGCTTTTCATGCCCCCCAGGGGCGAAGAAGCCCGCGCCCCGCCTGCCGAACCGGGGATAGATTTCGAGGGCGAGTGGTTGACTGTGCCCATGATCGCTGAACGTCTTGAAGAAGAGCCACAACTTACAATTGCAATATGGGAAATGCTCACACCGGAACTTAGGAAAGCTGTTGAGAGCCTGCTTAGTGAAGAGAGGAAAAGGCTGGTTAAGATCCGACTTTTTATTTATGAACACCTGGCTGAACTCCAAAGCAAGGAAGTTTCGAGTGATCTCGAAGATAGAAAGAACAGCGCAAGTTTACTAGAGCGGCAAAGAAAAGTTTTTGAGATCGGACGAAAGGGATTTGAAGCTCATGGAGTAGAGCATGGTTTAAATGTTTTTCTACAGATCATGCTGGATGGGCTCATCCGGAATGAATTTAAGGGCCCGCTAAATATGGGACCAAAAGAGTTCTTTGCCGGTCCTTACGGACCGCATTATATCGTTCTTGATCCGCGCAGTGTCAAAAAACCGGGCTTCGAATGGCAAGAGAGGCAGAACCATTTATTATATCTTGTTCCAAACGGGTCGGACTACAGGTTACTAATAAGCTTGGTAGATAAAGCACGTGATGAAGGGATCATTAAACCGGAAGACGCCGGATTCATAAAGAACAGGATAACGACTTATGACATGTTCATTGCAATGACTAAAGAGGTTTCTGTTCCGGAGGAAGTACCGGCTACAACAGCAGCTGTTGAGGTTCCTGTTGCAGAGGAAGCGGCTGTTACTACGGTATTTGTTGAGGCCCCTGCCATTGCGCCTGCTGAGGTTATACCCGAGGAAGAAGTTCTTCCCGAGGCGCAGAGGGTATACTCAGCGGCGAGGGATCTTATTCCGGTGCTCCTGGATCTTATAAGGAGAAATTCACCGACTTACCTTGTAGGGCCTTCTTTTCTGGAGGATCTGGCGAAAGATGAGGGACGCAACAGGAAGGTGGAAAGGGTACTGGGCAAGGAAGGCCACAGGATAGATGCCAGGTATTGCGGGTACGATCCGACGCGCGCGGATCCGGAAGAAGCCTGGTTTGAAGAACTTACAAAACCTGGTGGAATTCTTGACAGAGCACTCAAAAGGTTCGGTATAGACGTTGTGGAAAACCCAACGTCAAGAATGACCATAAGGCTTGTCAGGGGGGCGGATGAAGAAAGGAACCAGGACAGAAGAAGTAAATTAGAAGCGTTAATTGTGAAAAGGCTCATGGATATAAATCCTGTCTTGAGATCAATGCTTGAAACAATGAAAGAAGAAGATCGGAAAAACTGGTTAAGGCAGTACGTGAAGATAATAGATGTAGATGTCGAAGGTATCGAGCATGTGAATCCCGTGCTGGACCTCTTTGCCGATGCCGGGGCGATGGAGCTGGACAGGTACGAGAAAAAAGATTACAAGGACGAAGCCCCTGACGAGCTTAAGGAACGATTGGTCATACTGTTAAAGCTTTCCCTGGGCAGTCTGGTCGATTCAGAGAGAGGTGACATACTCGAAGGCCTGACCGCGGGTAAGCTTTACGGGGTTTTAGAAAGGGTTTTTTCGGGGCTAGCGTATTTCGCGGTCAAAAGAATAGATTGGGAAAGTATAAGGGACAGGATAGATGCCGAGAACGAAGTAATAAGATCGCTGTAATGTGAGGTATAAAGATGAATTGGCTTAAGAGGGTTCACAGGGATCAAGAGATCAAGAAGCTCTTCAGCTTCCAGAGGCGGAGTCTAGCCCTTAAAGCCTGTTCAGTTATCACCTCGGTCGCGTTTTTCTTTAATATTCTTTCTTACGATATCGCCCTTTCGGGCCCCCTCCAGAAAAAACAACCGGCTACGGAAGGGCAAGCCTGGGCCATACGAGTTCCGCCGGAGTCTTCTCACGTCGGCTCCGGTGTGAACTCAGGCCCGGGCACTCCCCAAAAGCTTACCATCAAAGGCTTTACACTGCCCGAATATCTTGGTGTGGTGACCGACAGGTTCAGTCCCCCGGCGAAGGAACCTGATAAGATAGTGGTTTTGATACAGGACGCGCATTGTAACTATGCGGCCCAGAAAAAGATCGCCGAGATCGTCCGGCATTTCAACAAGCTCTACCGCGTGCGCGTCGTCAACATGGAAGGAGGTAAGGGCGATTATAACCTTTCGATATTCCTGGATATAGGCGACAAGAAGGTCAGGGAAGAGGTATCCGATTACTTTGTGAAAGAGGGGCAGATAAGCGGCGCTGAATACTTCGCCATAAACGATCCTTTCAGGGCCTACTTATGGGGAGTGGAAACCTCTGAACTTTACCTGGAGAACCTTAAAGTTTACAGGGAGTCCCTTGGATACAGAGGTGAAGTCGAGTATTTCCTGGATTCGCTTACCTATATTTTGAACAATCTTAAGCGGCACATTTATTCGAAGGAACTCTTGGATTTTGACAACGAATATTCCCGGTATAAGGCCGGCGATATCAAATTCAAGGATTACGTGAATTACCTTTTAAGCGTGGCCAAGGAGAAAAAGGTATATATCAAGAATCTCCTGCACCTGTATTTGTTATATCACTCGATAGCATGGGAAGGGGAAATAGATTTCAAGAGAGCGGATCATGAAAGGGATATCTTGATCAGCAGGCTTGAAGGCGTTCTGTCCGGGAAGGAGATGGACGAGCTTATCAACAAGACCGTAGAGTTCAGGAACAAGAGGCTTTCGCAGACCGAATTCTACGGGTATCTCCTGAAGAAGGCGGAGGAAGTGAAGCTCGACCTGGCCGATTTCCCGGAGTTCAAAAAATACCTCGGTTATATTTTCCTCTATCATGTCGTGGACAGGGCAAAAGTAATGGAGGAGATAGGCATTCTCGAAAACGCTATAAAAGGATCTCTTTACGAGAACGATAAACAGAAGGAGCTAGACCTTCTTTCCAAGCATTTGACTCTTACAAAGAACTTTTTCGACGCCACTTTGACAAGAAGCGATTACGAATATTACGAACAGAACAAATTAGCGTTTGAAACACAGAATTACATTTCGTTTATAGAAAAAGAAGCCCCAAAGTACAAAATAACCGCCCAACTGCCTTCTGATATACAAAATCTTGATTTTCGTATGGCCGAAATGGACAAGTTCTACGAATACTCGTTCAAGAGGGACCTCGCCTTCCTCGACAACATAAAATTTAATGCGACTGAATCTCCAACATCCAACATCCAACAACCAACATCTATTTTGATTACCGGCGGTTTCCACGCCGAAAATCTCTGTAAGTTGTTTAAAGAAAATGATATAGCATATATATGCATAATGCCGAATTTTACGAGCGAAGAAGGTTATGTTTGCCCGTATTTCGACCTCTTGGCGGGTGAAAGACCTCAAGTTGAAATGATGATCAGCGATATCATGGGCTATTCACTTGCTATAGCGAGCATACTCAGCCAGCTGGGGCCGGACGTGTATGATGAAAACGCTCGCAGGATATTCGGGCTTCATGTTCAGTGGAAACGCGCTGTGGCGGAAGGAAAAGGCGGCCTCGCGATCATGGCAGAGGATGGGAGATTCCTCGGCGCGGTCAATGCCAGGGGAGAGATCGTCCCTGAAGACAGGTCAAAAGGCTTTGAAGTGGCGCGGGTTCCGGCAGTTGTCCCGGCTATCGCTCCGGCAACTCCCGAATTGGTGGATCTATTCGGGAACTGGTTCGATCTGAATCTGGAACTTGATTATTTTAGCGGAGAGTTTGAAAGAGGTGAGGCGAAAGGGCTGGCGGCGATACAGGAAGGGGTGCAGGCCGAAAGAGGCATGTATCCCAAAGAAGAAATAGAAGGCGGCGATTTCTATTTTGACCTGGAAGCCTTCTCTTATTTTTCAAGGGGACTTATCGACAAAGCCACTTTAGCGGAAGTCATGAGGCCTTACAGCGATAAGCTGCCCGGCCAGATAAATGTTATAGTCGTGGACAAAGGACCAAAGGCCGTAGCCAGATACGGGAACACTATAGCGATAAACCGCGCCGTGTTCGAGCTTACGCGCGGCGTCTCTCCCGTTATCCGCAATTTGATCACTATGAAACTCCTGGACACGGCCCTGAGGGCAAGCAGCGAGACCGGTATCAGGGAAGGAGAGGATCTGGGTATTTCGCTTGCAGACCTGAGAAGGGTCGGGAGCCGCGAGAAACCGGACAGGATAATGGAAGTCATACGCCAGGTATTCTCTCCAGAGTCAAAACTCGCTTCCGACGAACAGGAAGAAAATCTGATCCTGGCTTACGATTATGACCAAAAATATATTGCTCAAGGCAGTTTCAACGAAGAGATACTGAAACAGGCCATTAAAAGAGGTTTCACCACGGTCATAGTTAGATTTTTGGAAGGCGACGTCATAGGAGGACAGGTCGAGGTCATATTCGCGAACAAGTCGGACGTGCTAGTGGAACGGATAGATATGCTTCCCGAGAATATGGATGTTCTTTTCTCGGCCGTCGGCGAGAACATGGAACCGGGCTCCGTATGGCGCTTCACGCGGCGTTTCCTGACATACGATATTAAACGACGAGCGTTTCTCGCAAAAGAACGCCCCAGGATAATGACCTACGAATTGGAGAGAAAACTTGAAGTGTATCGCGAGAGGATCGGCGACAGGGAGCTTGAAGGGCGGAATTTCGGGTATGAATACAAGATAGAACGTGACGAAGCGAGCCCTCTTGGCAGGAAGGTAAGGATAGACCTGACAGAGAACCCCCCGGAAGGGTTTGAGAGCGCGAGGCCTGTGATCAAGGCGAAAAAATATACTTACGAGGACATCTATGAATATTTTAATTTTTATCACAAATACTGGATGCCCAAAGAAGGACACGGTGATTGGGAGCTTAGCAGGTTCCTGAGGGAGATAGTGGCCAGTGACCTCACTCCTGAAGAGAAGCGCGAAAAGATACTGGGGTTCTTCGAAGAGTTGACCCAGGGGCAGATGTATATGGATGGCAAGGGCGTGCCGGCGCCTGATAAAGACCCGCTTGAGCTCATCAACGGGGAGATAAGGGGCACCCCGGGACGGCTTCCCTTTGAGGAAAGGCTTCTAGCAATGCTCAAATCGCCCCCCGAAGTGCCCCCTGTCACAAGACTGGCACCTGGTAAAGGTGTCCTGGATATTGTCGCAAGGGGTGTTTTCAAGGTAACCGATCCCTTTATGGCCAGGGAAGATGCTGAAGATCTTGTCGTTCCTGTTGTTGAGGAAGGTATTATGTTTCTCGCGCTTGCGCCGTATTTATGGGGCGGCGCGCCGTCTTTGGTCGTTCTTTTTGGGGCAGTACTTTATTTTCTTTTGAGGGCAGGGTTTATTGCGGCTCACGCGCTGCAGGACAGGGCGCCCCCGGGGAGAAGAAGGACGATCTTTGAACGAATTATCATCCCCGCCCTTATATCTGTTCCCGCTTTCTCACTTCCTGTTCTGGCATTATTAGGAGCTTCTCCCATAGCCCTTGGCATTGTTGCGGGCGCGGTGACACTTTTACATATGGCCGCGAACCGCTATGTTACTTTTGCAGGCTCAAAGTTACAGAAGGCTGTTCTTGGAAGAAAGGTCGAGCGGTATATCGGAGAGACGGGGACAGATGTCGAAAGGTTTAAGGTAGACATCGGGGATGACAGGGAATCGTTACAAAAGTTTATGAAGAAAGTAAAAAGTGTTTTTATGACCGAAAGGGAGGTCGCATCATTGCAAAACGTTCTGGCGCACGGGGAGGATTCGCTTGAAAAAATGGGGAGAGTGGGCAAACTTTGGCAGGCCGTGCGTTACGGGAACGTGAGGCAGAAAAAAGCCGATTTTCTTAGAGGATTCCTGGAAGAAATAAACAGCACCGGGACCTTTAGTGTAGGAAGGACCGAAACTTTAGAACCAAGAAGCGTAACAAGGACCAAGAGTGACATGGAAATGATCGAAGAACAGCGTAAGGTATACGTGGAAGGAGTGGAAGAAATATTCAAGCGCGTAGAATCGGGCCAGGAATATGATACCGGGGAACTGGCTGGGTTATTCGACAGGATCATACTCAATGTCCTGACACAGTTCGGTATAAAGGATGACGTTATGGTGGTAGGCCTCGGGAGTTACGGTAGAGGAGTCGTCCCGATAGGGTCGGATTGTGATGCCGTGTTCATAGTAAGAGGCGCCTTTCCCGGGCTTGTAAAAAAAGATATACAGGAAAGGGTGGTCTGGATACTGGAACAGATCGGCCTGGACGTCGATCCGGGAGCTCTCCTGCCCGGGGACCTGAAAGATTGGCCTACCATGGACCAGCTCAGGGCGGCATTCGATGAAGGGGTCGAAAGCGGGGAGCTTGTGGGTATAAATATGCTGTTCCTCGCGGATAACAGGCTTGTTTCGGATGCCGATGAAAAGTCGATACCGGAGTTCGGGGAATATTGCAGGATGAGAGACGAAATAATCACCGGGAAGCACCCGGCATTTATCGCTCACCTTGTCCTGGAAATAGCGAATTTCCTGAGGATAACCGGCGGAACAACTCCGGAAGCGGCGGGACCTTCAGCGGGCCTTATAGATATATATTACAGGTACGGGGATGATAAAGAAAGAATCATGCAGGAGATCGGCAAGAAGATAAAATCTTTATATACAGTTGAGGATGGCGAGCTGAGACTAAGCCCCTTGGGCGAAAGTGAAATACTCCGCGACATCAGACAATTCAACGTTAAACAGGATTCCGGCGGCATGAGGAGCCTTGACTTTGTTTTATGGACAGGGAGGGTCTTGAGCGGGGTGAACGACCCCGATCCTTACAAGATCATTGAGCAGTTGTCCGCCGAGTACGCGACCGGCGAAGAAAAAGAAATATTGAGGGAAACAATGGATTATTTCATCAAGTTAAGGTCCGTTATTAATTATATCTCCTCTTTGGAAAAGGCCGAGGGGACTCCCGAGTTCATCGAACATGACACTATAGATTTCAACGATATCAGCAGCATTGAGCAGATCGTCAAAGTCATGGAACCGCAGAACGAGCTGGTGCGGAAGATCATGTCATTAGAAGGACAGGAACAGGATATAGAATCCGAACTGAGGAAACTAAGCACTATAGATACCGAGGATGTAGAGGAGAAAAGAAGATTATCGGGAGAGAGGCGGTCAGTTCGGGGAGAATTGTTGAAATCACGCAAAGAATTGGCAGGTGAGTTCCGGGGAAAGGTCAATTCCATGAGGGGTAAAATAGCGGCAATCGGTTTAAAGGCACTGGATAAATATCTTGTAAGCTTTATAAGGGAAGGCAAGATAAGGGATGAAGACGCTTTGTACGTGATGGTCCCCATCGGCCAAAGGGCTCTTCTTGACCTGAAAAGAGAACTGAAACACCGGGGAGAGTATAGAAAAGACCTTGCCAGGGTAATGCGCGAGCGATATCGCGCTTCACGGGCTGATCTCGGCAAAGGCGTCCTGGGATTTATCGCGGCAGGTGTTTACAAATTTACTGATACCGTCATGGACCTTTTTGGCCGTGAAAAGACGCCCGGCTACAGGGCTTTTGTCGAAGATTATTTTATTCCCGTTATAGAAGAAGGCGCGATGTTCCTCGTTCTACGCTCCTGGGGGACGTTGCCGTATTTTCTCATCCGGCCTGGGTTCATACTGGCTCACGCGTTCCAGGACAGAGCTCCTCCCGGGAGAAGAAGGACGATCTTCGAACGGATCATCATCCCCGCCCTTATATCAGTTCCTGCCTTTTCACTTCCTATTCTCGCGCTTTTGGGAGCATCGCCTGTAGTACTTGGAGTTGTCGTAGGTGCGGTGACACTTTTACACATGGCCGCCAACCGCTTTGTAACTCTAACAGGTTCCAGACTCCAGAAAGCCGTTCTGGGAAAGAAGTTTGTCCAGCCTCCCGTGAGAAAGGCCAGGATCATTTCAATAAGAGGAGAAAAGGTTTCAGATACGTATCCTGTTGTGCCTGTAACTGTTCGCGAGGAAGCGGAACCGGTGCCCGGAGTCGAATTTATAGCGACGGAGGAGATACTCGATGAACTGATGACCGATTATCCCGAAAGGATCCTCAGAGACCGCGGGATGGACGCCGAACAATATTCAAGGCTCGCTGAAACAGCCGTTGTCACGAACAAAAAACCGATCAAAGTCGATCCCAGCGGGAGGGAATGGATAGGTGAGCGGTATATCATCGGGCGGACCCCGTCGGGCGAGGATATTGAACTTGGCAGAGGCGGCGTAGCTGTTGTTTATTATGGCCTTGATACTCAAAGTGGAGATGAGATCGTTTTAAAGGTTCCTGAAGAAGAAAGAGCTGTTCCCGGTAAAGAAAAATTACCGTTTGAACTTAAGAAAATGTCATTATTACGCGAGGCGGCATTCATAGAATACGTGAAGGAGCAGGAAAAACAAGGCCGTGTGGATCTTGAGGGCGGGGTGGTAGATTTACGCGACGCAGGGGTCTACAGGGGGGCGTACCTTGATGATAAGGGGCGTCCGACCGGGAAGGAATACACCAATTATTATATAGCAATGGGTTACGTTCATGGTTTGACGCTGGGGGATCTTTTGAACCAGCGCGGTCCACTTGCGGAAGACGAAGCCAGGGCTCTTTTTGAAAGGGTATACGATACAACAAGAAAACTCCACAAGATAGGCGTGATCCATATGGACATAAAATCGGATAACATCTTCATTCCTCTGGTCAACGGCAAGCTTGAGTTCGGGAAAGCCGTGCTGGGAGATTTCGGCTTTTCGATAAAAGTCGATAATGTCGATGGCCAGTATGTTCACGATTTCACGTACGGGACTGAAGGGTACGTACCGCCGGAGGGGGGCGTAGGTGTATTTTCAGGGAGGAACGACATGTACGCCCTGGGCATGACGCTTTATGAAATGATGACCGGCACGGTAATCGAAGATGGCGTCAAGGCGGAATTCACGCCCGACATGGAAAGTGCGCTTCCCGCCGATCTGGTCGCTGTTGTCAGATTGTTGACACAGGAAAACTGGGAAGAGTCGTCAGTTCTGGCGGAAGGCGTAACCGGGATATTGGAGAGAGGAAAAGTCGCCATAGCGGACGATGTCGTTCTTGAGGATTTTGAAGGGTTTGAACTCGAGGACATGGTCTTAAAGCTCATGAAGCCCGGTCAGAAATACTCAAGGGAGGAATTTAAAGCCGAGGTAGAGAAACTCAAGTTATTTTTAACGCGTGCGATAGGGGTCAATCTCCGGCAGATGGCCGGTGATATTTCGGAAGCGAAGTTCGGCGCCGGCAAGCGCGACGGATTCAAACGTTTCATCGTTAAAAAGATCCGGCATGCCGGGCGCGGCGATTACAAGCACGCGTTAAGGGTCGAGGCTGATACCGACCAAGGCCGGCAGGTCTTCGCGGTCAAGTTCCTGAAGCCCAAAAGGCCCGAGTATACTTTTGAGGGTTTTAAGAAAATGATAAAAACAGAATACGAAAATAGCAGGAGATTAAGTGAAACGGGTTTAGCGGCGGATTATTACGGGGAACCTTATTATGTCGGTGAACGGTTCGATGAAAAGTTCTCAAAAGGATTAGAAGAGCATGGCATCCTGGGCTTGCTTGTGGGTGAATATGTGGAAGGTACGCCTGTCAGTGAGATATACGAAAGAGATGAAAGGAAAGAAGCGTATCGCGGATTAGTGAAAGCCACGGTCCGTCTCTGGCTAGAGACTTATGATCCTGAAACGCAGGCCGGTCTTGTTTTGTATGACCTTGCCGGGAGGAATTATGTGCTTGAGGATGGAACGGGCAGAATAAAGACCATAGATCCCGCGTTTTTGGATCCGTTCAATGTTGATTACCTGAGAGACATGATAAGCGCTCTTCTCATAGCGGAATTGGCCATGGAAAAAGAAGGTATAAGGTTCGACGCGATGCCGGGCGGCGCGGACGAGATGTATTTCCTTTCGGCGATACCGGAGGAGATAAATGATTACCTGAGGGAAAAAGGCGATAGTTTGGACGAAAGGAAAAAGAGGGCCGTCATGGAGCTTCGTGGAGCCGAGGCGTTAAGGGACATCCAGGTAGCCGTTGAGGAAAAGATCGACCTACAAAAAGCTATTGCTGACGCGTCAGGCAGAGGCGATGTGATACGGATGGCCGAGCTAAGCGACGGAAAAGAACTGGAAATACATGACGCTAAAGCGTTAGTGCGGGACGATGAGGAGATGTTCAAAGAACTTCTGGCGGCGGTCCAGAAGGTTGTAGCTTCTTCTTTCGGGCCTTCAAAAGCATACGGGCTTGCGGCTGAGTTGAGGATAAAGCAGATCCTCCAGGAGAACGAGGTGATGATAGCCGTTGTGGGTAACGAAGTGATCGGCTTTCTGGCATATCAGTTCAAGCCCGGGGAAGCCCGGAGTATTTTAGACTGGTTTGCCGTGATGCAGGAGCATCAGGGCAAAGGCATCGGCTCGAGGATGATGGACGAATTCATGGAGGTGTCACTGAAAGCCCGCGAGACCGGCATCGAAAAGGCCTGGTGGCATTCATGGGACGAAAAGTCAGACGATTTTTATATTGGATATTTTAGAAAAAAAGGAATAAAACCTGAACAGGTCGGACGTAATTTTACTCTTGGACTGGATGCAGTTGGCGCGGCAATGGCTCCTGACCACGGGGCGATAATGAGAGGGCTCAGGCCGGAGGACGTGGAAGAAGCCATAACCGGTGATGTCGACAAGAGCACGTTGTCCGAAGAGTTCAAGGCGATCGAAGAAATGCTTGACGATAGCTCATTAGAAAGGAACAGGACACTTCGCGAGCTGGCAGATAAACTGGAGATCCCATGGGATCTTATGCTTTCAAGGATCAAAAAAGCCAGGGACGACCTTCTGAAAGGAAATAAAGCATTGAAGGAGTTTCCCGCCATTGTCCGCGGTCTCGATGAATATGCTCTTGGCATGGCCACGGAAGACAAAATAACTTACAGCACAGAGATCCTCGCGATGTTACCCGCGCCCTTGAGAGCCGAATATGTCCTGCACGAAGCGATCTGTTATTATTTCCCGGGATTGGAGGGGCACCAGACCGCCAGGCAGATACAGATGGTCCTGTTCCCGCGGAATTACGGGAACCTGACGCCTGAAGAAAGAGAAGAACTTGAGGGGACAGAGGCGCTGACAGGTGACTTAACGTTGTTTTTAAGCGCATTTATCGATGTAACGGCCCCGCCGCTTGAAGGCCCGCCGGCTGAAAGAAAAGCGCAGGAGATCTACGCCCAGGCCAGGATGCTGGCCCCGGCGCTTGCCGATGCCGTAAGGCGGGGCGCGCCGACGTATGACATAGGGCCGTCATTTTTCAGGGACATGGCCCGGGACGAGCAATGCAATAAGGAAGTAGCGAGGATACTCGGCAAAAAAGGCCACAATATTTACGCCAGGCATTGCGCGTTCGACCCCACGAAAGATACTGCCGCGAAATGGTTCGAAAATATGGTCGAAGACAGGCCCGGGGGAGTCCTTTACGACATGCTGGAGACTTTCAGCCGGGACGCCTCAGTAGACCCAAGGACCAGGATGACTATCAGGCTTATAAGAGGGCCGGATGAAGCAGGGAACAAGGCAAGAAGAAAAGATATGGAAGGTTTTATTTTAAGGAACCTTAAGCTCATGAATCCCGATCTGGCAGAGAGACTGGAGACGATGAGCGAGGCCGAAAGAAATGAGTGGTTCAACAAACATGTGAAGGTATTGGACGTGGATGTCGGGAATATTGAACACGTCAACCCTGTGCTGGATCTTATTACGGACATCGGCGTCATGGAGCTTGACCGCTACGCGAAGCACGATTACGAAGGTAAAGCTCCGCGGGACCTTGAGGAGAACCTTGTCAGACTATTGAACCTTTCGATAGGGAGTTTTGTGAATATCGATACGAAACAGGCGCTTAAAAAGGTCTCCCGTAAAGATCTATACAGGGTTTTAGCAGCCCTTTTTACGGGAAATATGTACATTATGGTAAGGAAGATCGACTGGGGCAGCATAAGGGAGAAGATCAGGGCCCAGAATGCTGTCCTTAAATCGTTGTAATATAAGAGGTGTGTGATGTTCAGGTTAAGATTTTTAGGACATGATCTTATTAATAAGGCGATAAGCCTCATGCTTGTATTTGCCTTTTTCTCCGCCTTTGTCGTTAAGGACACATGGCCGGTAGAGGACATCGGCGGATTCAGACTGGAGGAAGTTGTGACGGGCGAGCTTGCGCCGATCGACGCGGATACTTTCACCATACCCGATTACCTGGCGAGCGTGCGGGATTCATACAAGGGTTCTTCGAACAAGGTCATCGTACACATCCAGGACGCCCACTGTAATTACGGCGCGCAGAAAAGGGTATCGGAAATAATAAATTACCTCAAGCAGCAATACCGGATAAGTGAAGTCAACCTCGAAGGCGGCAGGGGCGATTACGATCTTACGGTCTTCACGCGTATCCCCGAGAAAGACGTGAGGGAGAAAGTCGCCGATCTTTTCGTCCGGGAGGGAGCATTAAGCGGCTCGGAATATTTCGCCGTAAATAATCCCGGTGAAGTGTCGCTGTGGGGCGTGGAGGATGCCAGGCTGTATATGGATAACCTCAAAGCGTACAGGGACTCACTCTCATATAAAGGCGAAGTCGATTCTTGCCTGAAGACCCTTTCGCATATTTTGAACAATCTCAAGCAGAAGATCTATACCGAAGAACTTTTTGATCTTGACCTCAAGTATTCACAATACAAAGCAGGAAATATCGGCTTCAAGGATTATCTTGTATATCTCCTGGCCAAGGCTAAGAATAACGCCGTAGATATCAAAAGATATCCTAATGTCTATCTCCTTGAACAGTCCCTCCAGCAGGAAGAAGCGGTGGATTTCAAAGAGGCTACTTTCCAGAGAGACGAACTTGTGAAGCGGCTGGAAAAGATGCTGCCAAAGCGGGCGCTGGAAGAGCTGGTAATGAAGACAGTCGAATTCAGGGCCAAAAGACTTTCCCAGTATGAATATTACGAACATATTTTAAAGAACGCGAATATAGTGAATATAGACATGGAGGATTATCCCCGCCTCAGAGAATATATCGTCTATATCTCCCTTTACCACGCGATCGATAAGCTCGCGGTGATGGCCGAGATCACTTCTCTTGAAGACACCATAAAGGGTATCCTTTTCCAGGACGATATCCAGAAGGAGCTGAGTGTCCTCTCCAAAAACCTGGTATTGACCAAAAATATCTTCGACATAGAACTGACCAAAGAGGATTACAGGTATTACAGGGAGAACAGGTCTTCCTTCAGAGCGCGTAATTTCACCGCGTTCATCGACCGGGAGGCGCCTAAATACAAAATAGACGCCAGGCCCGATAAAGGGATCGAACGGCTCGACGATCACCGGGAAAGTATCGAGAAGTTCTTTGCGGTCTCCTTCGACAGGGACCTTGCCTTCATGAAAAATATCCGGTTCAAGGAACAGGCTGAAGGCATAGAGGCCGCTGTGATAGTTACCGGCGGTTTCCACACCGAGAACCTGTCTGAATTATTCAGGAAAGAAGGGATATCGTATATTTCCATTATCCCGAACTTCACTAACGAAAAGGGTTACGAGTGCCCATATTTCAAGATCCTGGCGGGCGGAGAGACGGATATCGAAAAAACGGTCGATTCTGCATTCTCCGCGTTACAGGTCCCAAGCATGCTTACCGAACTCGGCATCGAGGCAGGCGGCGAAAGGGAAGTGAACAGGTTCAAGTTATCCGCGAGGATCGCCGAGGCGATGATAAGAGGGAATTCTTTTATCATCAAAACGCCTTTTGAACTGGTGACTTTCAGAATGGAAAACGGCAAGGTCGTGTATGACGTGGAAAAGCCCGCGGACCTGGCAAGCGCCAGTTGTGATGTCGTGGTCTCTGATGTCGGGCCGCTAAATTACCAGGCGCAGGAAGAAGTGGTAGATGAACCCCTAAAAGAGGCATACGATGAAGGCAGGTATAAGAGCGTTTTCGGGGAACCCGGGAAAGATCTGGATAAGGTTGTTGATTACATCAGGAATGTCCTGGGCCTTGGAGAAGTCGCTGACCGGCTTGTTGTCTTGCAGAGGGCCGGGAGAGTCAACCTGGTGTGGGGAAGGCCCGGGGAGCCGCTGGGCAGCTTCAAGGGGCACGCCGGAAGGATGGGTATTCATATAAATAATGACCTTGCGAAGACGCCTGGGCAGATACAGGCTGTCCTGATACATGAGGCGATGGCGTATTTTTTTCAGCTGGGACATGATTTTAACGAAAACGTGATGATAGCGTACGCAAAAGGATCGGGAGCCAGAGATACAGCGGATCTGCGGAGGGCATTAAGCGGCGCGGAAATGCGTCCCGTCGCCGAAAGGACAAGGGAGGAAAGGGAAAGAGTCGGCGAGGATTATGCCGAGCCTGTCGGGGTAGCCGCGTTCAGCCTTACCGGCTTTCTGCTAAGGGCACAGACGTCCGCCGAGCCTGTCCAGGCGATGATCGCCCAGGCAAGGGACCTTTATAACCGCGGTATGGTACAAGATGCGGTTTCATTGGCCGCGGCAGCTGTCAATTTTATCAGGGACCAGTTTGAGGACGTTGACGACCCGGACATATTCGGTGCCATAAGGGCCTTTAAGGATTTTGAGAAGAATGTTCCGATGCAGGTGCTTCTGGGAGTCCTTGATACGAATTACGACGCCTTCCGGTCTTTGTGGGAGAGGTTCGATACCGGCCGCGCGCAGGATTATGGCAGGGACGTCCTGAAGACAAGGATAGAGAACGAGGATATGCCGGATTATGTCCGCGTGCGGGCATTGGAAAATGAAAATTTCATGAAACTTTGCCGCGAAATGTTCGGGGATGCCGTGGCAGCCGAGTATCTTGAGAGTCTTCCAAAATGGGGGGATGCCGCGTATGATGTGGCAGGGATAAAGGATATTGAAAAAAGCGATATCCCTTCAAAACAGAATGCGATCAGGGCCCAAAGGGAAAAAAGGATATGGGTCAAGGACAAGCGTCAGTCGTATGATATGGGTGTGGTCAATGGCGACCCTAAGAACGACAACGGGCTTTTTAGTGGAGAAGCGTTTGAAGAAGCCGTACGGAGAGTATTGGAGGGCGGTAGGGATGCCCGCTCCAGGTGGGAAAGTCCTGACCCGGAGAACGCCATGCCCAGGCAGTTCGACTTTGACCGGTTCTGGGAGATCTCCGAGATGCCATGGGCGGATCTTGTTTATAACGTTTACGTGCTACTGGTCCAGCAAAATGTCATATTTGGCAGGTTCATAGAGGCATCAGATACTGGAAATAAAATAAAATCCATGCGAAGGACCCTGGAGATGTTCATGGAAGAGGGGATAGCGAATGAAATAATAGGGAGGACCGAAGCGGAAAGAGATGAAATCATTAAGCTGGCAATAAGGTTCGAAAGCGCGTGGAATCAGGGAAACGCCGCGGAAGGCCGGCAAGTTGTTTTCGACACGGAAGACCTTGTGCACAGAAGGTTCGCCGATATGACGGAAAGGCTCTATCTTGCTTTTGCGGAGGCGATCGATTATTTAAGAACACAATCCGGACCGGTAGCGCCGGATGAAATATTACGGAGGATAGCCGAGAGCATGCATTTGCGCGATCTGTCCGGCATGGGAAGAATAGGAGCGAATGAATTAGGCTGGATATTTGATGAATTTCTCAATGAAGAAATGCTTGAGAAGTTACGTACCGCCGGTAAGTGGGAAGATGCTGCCGGAAGGCACGCAGCCGAACTTCAGAACATTTTCATGGCGAAACTTGCGAAATTTTCCGTTTTCGGCATGGAGGGCATCAAAAAGTCGGAATTCAGGGCAAGACACAAAGGGCCGGGAGGAGCGATAGAGAGATGTTACAACGATTTAACCACGGCATTAAGGACCGGGGCGGTTTCTTCGATTCCCGATTTTTTTGACAATGAATCCAATATAGAAGATAAATATGGCCTGCGTAAGGGGGAAGCAAGGCTTCTCAGCCACTGGGTGAGCATTCTTTTAAGGGGAGAGATAGCTAAGGCCGGCGAGATGCCGACGGAACCCGTAAAGAAAGCCATGACCCCGCTTGCACGGTTGGGAGTAGGGGCGTTCACCATGGGCGGCATGAACGTTATTTGCGATGAGAAACAATTTCTCGAAGACGCCAAAATGCTCAGGGAACGTCTCAGGGGAAAAGAAAAAGATCCAGATGAAACAAGAAAAGTTCTTGCTGATTTTGTCCAGGAAAGATATACAGCAATGCAAGGTGCGGATGCCGCGGGAAGGGCCAGGGAAAGGGCTGTGAGGTTCCTGAATGGGATCGATGATGTTTACATGGCTCAGACCGCCCGGTTTATTACAGATCTCGCGGATGAAAAGCCCGATGCGCTCAAGGAACTTCGAAAGCTTACGACTAAAACAAAACTGAGCGAAAAAGGCTATATGGTGCCGCACGAATGTGTTTTTAAAGTCCCCGTGTTAAGCGCTGAGGAAACGATCTTTAAGTTCGAGATCGACAGCTCGGCGAACCTGGATGAGCTGTCCGGAAAGTTGTTCAGGAGGGGTATCGGGGGCAGAGTCGTAGCAATTGATGATGCCAGGGCTTATCTTTCAGAGCTGAATGCCAGGCAAGGAGGGAAGTATGTGGTTATTAGGAGATTCGGGGAGGTGAGAGCATTGGCTGGCGGAGGAGAAGCGACTTTTATGTCTCTGGTATTCCCGAACGGAGAAATACTTGAGGTGCCGGCGTTGCTTTATACTGATCTTGATACCGGTAAGAAAACCCCTCTCAGCGGGGCATTTAAAAAAGCCGACAGAAACGAAAGACTAAAAGGAACCCTCGAGGGCATAAAGGCACTTCTCGGCGGCCGCATTATAGATACGGACGTAATAGAAGGCCTTTCGTCCGCGTTGGACGGCAAGAATGTTTTTATAGTCAGGCAGGAAAGATGGGATACGTCTCAAATGAAAGACGGACAGGAAGTATTCCGCGAGGCAGCGAAGGGAACAAGGCCCCGTGATGTGCTGGACAGCGCCGAAGCGAACATAAATGACTTGATGAAAATGAAAATGCAGATTGCCTCCTTGAGGGCTACCGCTCTTGGGGTTACCGCCGAAGGGACCAGGTTCTATGACGCCCGGTCTTTGCTTGATGTGGACGGGGAACTAAGGCCCATTCTTGCGCTGGAGATGTACAGGGTAGCAGCCGCGGCCGCTGACCCGAACTATGATCCGAATGAAGAAGTAACTGAGCTTATGCTGAAAGATTTCATGGAAGCTATTGGCAAGAACCAGGCCATTGTAGCCTTCAAAGATGGAAAACTTACCGGGGTTTTGACCTTTTCCGAAAGAGGCATAGCGGTGGAAGTGGTCAGGTTCGGGGTCTCGCCTCAGGCGGGTGATGACTCAGTTATAAGTAATATCAGAACTTTGCTTATGGACCAGGCGATGGATCTTCTTCTGAGGAGGAGCGTGGATGTGGTGCAATCCGTTATGTTGACGCCGACTTTAGCGAATCTGGAATTTTACCAGGATTATTTTCAAAACAGGATCGGGCAGGGAGATCTGAGAGATATGGAATCAGAGGTGCGGGAAAGGCAATATGTTGTTCGCTTGAGGCCGCAGGTTACCGGTGAGGGGCTGATAGCCGGCGGGGTTTACAGGAGGAACAGGGCGAAGGCGCGCGAAAAGGTAGAAGAGCTTAGAACTGAACCGGGCGCGGCGGCCGTGAAACCGGTAACCGACAGGTGCGCGTCTCTTTTAAAGGATAAATGGGCTGCTGTCGAAGCGGCCCTGAAGAGAAGGGGTGTTCCCCAGGACCAGATCGACAGGGCCAGGCAGGCTTTAGAGAGCCCGATGACCATGTTTGGATTTTTTAATGCCTTGGTAGAAAATGCGGATGACTATATTCTGGGACAGGACAACGCTCTCGCGGTAAATATCGTTGAGTTTCTTGCCGGAAAAGGGGATCTTCTGGATGAATACATACTGCATGAAGCGCTGGAAAGGATCGACGATAAATTCCTGGATCATGAAGAAGCTATAGAAATTACCAGCGGTGTATTCGCCGGGCGCCCGCGGTTCGTCAAGGGCGGGGCAGTGAGGCCGGGAGAGACTCCACTGGGCAAGGCGTTACGGGATTTCATAAATACCGAAGCAGGGGAAAAAGAAGCGGTCAGCCGTGTCCAGGAAGCGATAAGCCAGGATGTCAGGGCCGAGGCAGAGGTGCCGAACCCGAAAAAAAGAGTGGCCTCTGTTTTCAAGGGACACAAAGGAACGCGTTTCAAGGAATTGAGCGGCGTCTATAAGGACAAGAGCGAGGCCGGGACAAAGGCGATGGGCAAGACCAGGAGCAGCTATGAGGTCAATGTGTCTGAAGAAGGTTTTACCGACGCGGAAACCATCGCTAACATGGGGGAAACAGGGGCCCGGGCTTTTGCGATGATGCGGGGAGAAGACAACCGGCTTTCGGATGAAGATAAAGGGGGTCATATTACGCTGTTTCAGCCGACAAAAGACTCGAGCGGACGGGATCTTGACCGGGGGCCGACGCAGAACGCGATCTGGGAAAGCTTCAAGGAAGAAGCAGCTCGGAGAAGAGTGGCCGTGAACGATGACAGCATAATCAGCCGGACGGACAGCGTGATCACCATCCGGACTGAAGACGGATCGGTTTACAATCTCATTTTCTTTTCGGATGATTATACCGATTTCAGCACGGAAGAAGGAAAAGAGGCGTATCCAGACCCGGTCAAAAGGCAGGGCATATCCAGGACCTGCGCGTTTTTTGAGGAATCTAAAACAGCCGAAAGTGTTGATTCAATGAGATACGCGATGGGCCAGGTAAAAAGGTACTTGACCGCTATCGGTTCTTCGGATCTTCTGGACAAGATCAGCGATATTAAAGATCCCGCAAAATACTTTGACGCGTTATACAAAGCAGGCTTAAAGATCGAGCCAATAAACTTTGCCAGTATAAAAGAGTATATTGAGATGTTCGAAAAAGTCGCTGTATCGCTGTAATCTTACCCAACATTGTCGTTGTTAAATTTAAAAAAGTCAGAAATTTCTCTTGCGTTTTCTTCTTGCCCCATGTTATCGTATAGGAGTTAATATTACAAAAAGCAAGTAGTATTAGTATATACTGGAGGAAAGTAAGACGTGAAAAACAGCATATCCTGGAGGGTGTGTGTGAAAGTTATAAGTCTGGTTATAATTTTCATATTCACCTCTACAAATGTAGCACCCGTACAACCTTTCAAGTACGCAAGTTATTGCCGGGGTATCAATCTGTCCCCTCAATATTCATCCAAGCCGATCGAGGACATAAGCGTCCAGGAGAAGAGCCGGCTCGGCCTTATTATTTTGGAAGCCGTGACAAGAAGGCCGGAGCTTTTGGCTGCGGAGACCATCCAGGACATGGCCATGGGAGAATACGTTGTCCGTTTCTCATCTATCGAGCCGGTTGCTATTAAGAGCGGTCTTGCGGCGGAAGAAAGCGCAAATCTCTTTTTTATTCCATGTTATGTCGCGGAAAAACTTTTTTACGCGTATCTTGTCCGTTACGCTGATGGCAGGTCCAAGATCGCCGTGATGACGGAAAAAGAGTATGAGTCATCTTATAAAGAAATAACGGATAGTAAGGCGATCGATCCTGAAACCGCGAGCCGGTTAAAGGAAGACCTCTCCCCGGGAAGCCTAAGGGAAAGCGGACCTGATATGTGTTTTCTGGACAAGACCGACCCGAGCGTCGGGATGCTCTCGCGTTTTCTTGAAAAAGCAGGAACAGTTAACTTAAAAAAGAAACTGGAAACGCTTTTAGGTCAAAGACTGCTTTTCACTGTGCAAGGGCCGGCTCTTGTGTCGCGCGGAATCGTAGTTGATTCTTCGAAAGAGCCGGAGAGCAGGGCGATATCAATACTGTCGAGGATCCTTATAGATTCGGGCGCAAGTTATCTCCGCGTTGTAGGAGCCTTTTCGGAGTTTCTTAAGGATGAAAACTCATTTGACCTGGATGTATTTGATCCGGAGCTTAATGTTTTCTTGCGTGAATTGGACAAAAGCCTGGGGTCGCCCGTCTCCAATGAAGGGAATATACGTTTTTCGGATCGGGCATATGGAGAGATGATGATCCCGTTCACCATAGTCAAAGGCAGGCGGGTAGAAGTGAAGCTTGAGGATTGCCAGGAGGTCGTACACGATATTATCCGCGTTTTCAAGAAAGTGATCAAGCATGAGATGGAGGATTATAATAAGACTGCCCCGGAAGGACGCAAAATAACGATAAAGGATATGCCCGGCCGCAGGATCGTGGTTGAGCACATTTCCGATTGTCTTCTTCCCACCCTTATTGAAGACAAAGACGGAACGATAAGAATAAATGAGCTTGTTGTAAAGACCCTGCGCGTGGCACTTGATAAAGGCGTATTTACCCGTATGGGCAATATGAAATCTTTTCATGGGCAGGGGGAGCGGGGTGAAGATATCGGGAATTTTTATGAATCACTGCTTTATTCACTAGCGCTTCATTCTATAAGAGGACATTTCAGGATAAATGAGTATGGATTCGCGGTGTTCAACCCGGATGAAAGCTGGGCCCAGGGGGAGAGAGGAAGATCGCATTTATATCCAAATATACTGGCGATGCTTACCTGGTGGTTTGTGGCTGTCGATCACGGTGTTGACTTGCGCGAAAGAGTAAAACTTTTCATTGAAGAGAACCCCGAAGTTTTCAGGCATCTCTCGGATGAAGAAAGAGAAAGACTTCCCGAGCATGTTGGTCAGCTGGACTGGCATATGATGAGAGACGGTGTATCTCTGGGGAGCATGTATGACAGAAAGACCGGCATGGATTACCTGGATTACGGGCGAATAGTGCGGGAAGGAAGATATGTAAAACCCTATCCTAAAAAAGAAAAACCCGAACGAAATGATGTTTCTGGGGGCGAGACGGAAGACTCCGGAAAGTCCGCGCAAAGGGGGGAAGAAGCGGCTACCGAGGCGGAGATACTGGAACTACTTTCAGTCGAAGGCCGTCCTTTTACCATGGCGGAAATAGCCGCGGATCTGGATTATCAGCAGCCGGGTGACGTTCTGATCCCTCTTGTAAGGCTTGTAGAGCTAGGCGTAGTGGATGATGCCGGGATCAGGGATGAACAGCCGTTATTCCAGGCATTGCCGCTCAAAGTAGACGATGTAAGGAGCATCCAGGGAGTATTGGATGAAAACGAACTTTTCGGGTTAGATACAGATAACATGAAGGTCAAAGGTGAAGTATATAAGAGGACAGAACCCAGGTGGGCGAGAGCCCTTGTTGAAACAGTAACGAACAGTAAAAGGATAGATGAAATAAAAGAAAGCGGCCAGAAGCTGGTCATTGCCGTTGAGACCGACTGGATACCTGAAGAACAAAGGGTTTTTATACAGGAACTGGTCCAGGAGATAGAGAAGTTGAACCACACGGGTTCGGTCAAAATAGTAAGAGGGTCAGGCGCTGGCCTGGCAACGAAGATCAGCAAGGCAATATCCAAAGAAGGCGTTAAGCTCAAAAATGTTGTTGTCCTTGCGAGCCGGGAAACGATCGAAAGCAAGGAATTCGAGCCATTTAGGGCTAAAGACGACAAAGATACAGAAAAGGCTTTTCTCGCCGGTGTTGACGCAAGCCAGCTAAAAGGAGATTCATATATAAGGCTGGTTGAGATGCTTAACCTTACTATTCGCATGGCTTTAGGGCAAAAACTACTCTCAAATCACCGCAAAATAACGATTGAAGTGTTGAACAGCAGAACGATAATACTCCTACCCAGGGCCGAAAAGGTCAAAATCGAGGATCTTCAAGATATCTATAATAAACAAAAGAACTTACTTGCCGCCGCTTAATAGAGAAGTTAGTATTTCAAAAAGCAAGCTCAATTAATTTGTATTCCTTATATATTAGGTGTAAACTAAAATTAGGGTACATATATCTAGCTTGGCGTATAGATAACCGTAAGCTTGGACTTAGGTTAGAGGATATGTCTGGTCTAGGTTGTGTGCCTTTTTTATAGGCTAAATAGTAAATAGTTTTGAAAAGTATTAATACAATTGTTTGCGAGGTGCGTCATGAAAAATATATGGCTAAAGACAATAAGTGTTGTTGTAGCGCTTACTTTCTTCCTGAGCATGCTGCCTATCGATGCACTAGCAGTTGAAGATCCGGAGGGTGCGCCTTTACCTTTTGCTGAAGGAAAAGGAGATGAAGCGGCGGTGTTTAACCCGGAGACTTTCGCGCTTCCCACGCAGATGGGAACGGTAAAAGATTCGTGGAAAGGGAAGACTGATAAGGCGGTTATTCACATCCAGGACGCCCACTGTAATTATGACGCGCAGAAGCAGATTTCGAACATCATTGAATATTTAAGCGGAGTGTATGGTGTAGATACTGTCAACCTGGAGGGCGGTAGCGGCGAATACGACCTCGCTGTGTTTACAAATATCCTTAATAAACATGTGAGACAGGAAGTCGTTGATTCATTTGTCCATGACGGCCTTGTCAACGGGGCGGAATATTTTGCCGCGACCAATCCGGATAAGGTCAAACTCTGGGGGATAGAAAAGGTGGATCTTTACCTCCAGGACCTGGATGTCTACCGTGAATCGCTTACGTATAAAGAGCAGGTGGACAGGTACATCAAATCGCTTACCCACATCTTGAACAACCTCAAAATGCATATCTTTCCCAAAGACCTCCTCGAGATGGACATGAAATATACGCAATATAAGACGGGCGAATTGAGTTTCAAGGATTACCTGGTATTTTTGCTGGATAAAGCGAAACAGATGGGGATAGACATAAAAGGATTCGCGAATATCTTCCTGTTGAAACAATCTCTTGAACAGGAAGGCCGGATCGATTTCAAACTGGCCAGCAGGCAGCGCGAGGACCTGGTGAAAAAGCTGGAAGCGTCCCTGTCGAGGAAGCTTATCAAGGAACTGGCCGGGAAAATGGTCGCGTTCCACGAGAAAGAGATATCCCAGTATGACTTTTATGAATACCTGATCGAAAAAGCGAAAATGGTAAATATTGACATGAAAGAATACCCGGAACTGCAGAAATACGTGGTATATATCGCCTTATATCACGCGGTAAATAAATCCAAAATAGTGGCGGAGTTAAATTCCCTTGAAGACAGCATCAAGGTGTCCCTTTTCACTAACGATGACCAGAGAGAGCTCGACGTCCTTTCAAAGAACCTGGTCCTTACGAAGAACATGTTCAACATTACAATGACCAAAGAAGATTACGAATATTACATGAAGAACAGATCATCTTTTGACGTTCGTAATTATTTATCCTTTATCGAAAAGCAGGCTCTCCGCTTCAAGATAACCGCGAGGCCCGAGCAGGATATAGAGCGGCTTGACGGGTACCGCGAGGATATCCAGAAATTCTTCGAGATATCGTTCAAGAGGGACGATGCGTTCATGAAAAACATGAAATTCTCAGAGCAGCAGGGGCAGGGCAGGAAAAAGATGCAGATAGCGATCGTCATGACGGGAGGGTTTCATACTGAGAACCTGTGCGAGCTTTTCAGGAAAAAAGGTATTTCTTACGTTTCCGTAATACCGACGTTTACCAATCCCAAAGGGTACGAGAGCCCTTATTTCAACCTTCTCGGAGGAAAAGAGGCCGGTTTAGTCGAGCAATTTAATGAAATATTCGCTTCGATGTCCGCGTTGCAGGTAGCAAGCATGCTGAACAACGCGCTCGGATCACAGGTGTGGGGAGAACGTAACATCAGGGCTTTTGATGCTGCGGCTATCGTCAGGGAGGCGATAGCAAGAGGCATCGAAGTAACGGACATAACAACGGAAGCCGGAAACATCATCTTCCGCATGGCGGATGGAACTACCGAAACAATGGCTATCACAAAGTTTTGGAAGATAGTGGGAGATGTTGACATCGACGCACAGATGGACGCACTGCCCGAAAACGCGTTTTCGGATATCATAATGGAACGCGGCCAGGTACAGGAGATCAAAAACTTTCTTAAGGAAATAGGCGTGCCTGCCGATGCCGTTGATGCGTATATGGATGAACTTTTCACGGGTATAAATCCCGATACAGAACTGAATTACCTGAGGTTTGTGGAAGGGGTGGATTTTGGAGGTCATCCGGGCGGATTTGGAATAAGACTTAACAGGAAATACGGTGACGCCCAGGGGCGTCTCACGCGTGAAGGGATGGCGAAACTTGTCCATGAGATAGTAGGCGGTCTCTACGGCAACCATCTTATGGCCGGTAAAGCGGAAAGCTGGTTCAAACAGTCGGCCAGGGCAAGAAGAGGCAAACAGCTGGCAGAAGCGCCCGCGAATTCTCCGTTAGGAAAATATGGCAGGCCGGTATGGAGGTTGAATTTCGGTGAAAGAAACAGTGTCGAGAGGGATTTCGCGACGCGCGGGGAAGGAGAGGAAGAGGCAGCGGCAGCGGCGGAAGCGGTACCCGGCGCGGCAGTCGAGGGTGCGAGAGTGGCCGAAGTGGGAATGGAATTTTTTACCGCAGCGCCCGAAGTGGGTGCCGTGAACGAGATTGCCGCGAGGATCCAGACGGGCGACGCGGCCAGTGTCGTGGAGCAGATCGATGCGGTAGTTCTTGAGATAAATAACAGGGCTAATTTAGCGGATACGGATGCCGCCAGGGATATGCTTTGGGCCTTTTTAGGATCGATATTTCAGAATGGAGCGGCTCTTCAAGGACTTACTTTTGAAGGCAGGTCTGTCAGGGAATACGCCCTGGCCGCGGCCGGGCATGCTTTATATACCATTGACAAAAATCTTGGTCATGTGCCCGAAGGCGTTCCTGTCGATCGTTACTCTCGAGCGGTCTGGCTGGACCGTTTAATGAATGCCGCGTTTAAGAACCAGCAAGCGGGACCGGGTTATACAAACAGCGTAAGGGGCGCTCTTCGAGGCGCGATCAAAGGAATACTTAAGGGCAATACGGATCTTCCCGTGGAGGCTGAGGATGTAGCTCCCGTCCGTGTCTGGACCTGGGACGCTGAAAGGAAGATGCCTGTTCCAGCGCCGGGGATCGGAGTCGTCAGATTGCCCAATGGGGAAAAGATAGATAAAAAATTGTACGATCTGGCAAGGGCAAGAAATGCCGCGAAGGACGCGCAGGACCAGGGAGACGGAAGAAGCGCGATAATGGCGTTTAACGCGGCGAATAAATTGCGCGCCGAAACCGTTGAAATGCTGGAGAACGTCTCACCCGAAGCGAGGGAAAGGTTAGGGTTGCCTTCACCCGATGAATTGGCAGAAGAGGCACGAGAGGATCCCATTGCCCAGTTAGAGGTCGGGGAGATCGGTGAGGGCGAGCTTGCCGCCGCTGAGGGGACCAGGCTTATAGAGAACATGTTCACGTTCGTTGACAGGACAGGACGGGCCAGGCCGATGTCCGCGGCGGAAGCGGAGAGAACAATAGGTGACTTGGATGTAATGATAGCTCTTATTGTCGCCGGCAATTCGGCCAAGGTTGATCTGACAACGGCCGTGAACAATAATCTCGGGACAATGGATAGATACGTTGCGGAATTCGTTAACAGCATGGCCCATCCCAGCCGCCGCCAGGCGCGGTGGGCGGGGTTGAGATACACGGCGCGCGAGTCCTTTGCTAAACCCGAGCTTAACGCCCTCAGGGCGATGAAAATGATGCGGCAGCTGCTCCGGCAAAAACTGGAGCAACTCAAGGCGCAGGAAGTCCAGCGCGATAACGTGTCTTATAACACTTTTGTGGCCAGCACGAGCAGGGGGATATACCAGGCCCAGGAGCTTCTTGGATATCTCGCGGCACAGGATGAACCGGCCGACGTGACGATCCAGGCAATAAGGCATATGAACCAGCGCGTAGGCCTTTTAAGGACGAATATAGAGGCTCTTTCTATTTTGCAAAGAAGAGTGGAGCAGAACCTGGGAGACGAAGAAAGGTCCAGGGAAATGGCCGCACAGTTGGGAGAACTGGAAAAAATGCTCGGCGAGATGCAAAAGAGCCTGTCCATTTTCGTGATAAATCATGAAACTCAATTATCGTCGGCAATGAAAAATGAAGACGCGAAAGAAAGATTATCGGAACTTATACGCGGTCCGGAAGACGACAAGACAAAAGGCCTTTTGGGACAGCCGGTCGTAAAGCACCAGGAGATCATCGATCAAATCACCGACGCGGCCGCGGAGGGCAGGTCCGGAGCAGCCATACTGGACCCAAATCTCGCCCAGGTTAAAGACAATGAATTCACCGCGGCTGACGCCGAAGGCGGCGTTTTCTCGCAGATGCGTGATACGATAATACGGGAGAGACACAACGGATTTGAGCCGGGAAGACCCGTGATGAGTGGGGAATTGTTGCTGGAGTTAAGGAACGCCATATTGGGCGTGAACCTTCTTATGCAGCAGGCAATGGGCATAAGGGAGGACGTTCCGTTCTCAGACGAAGAAAAGGCCCTCATGACCCTTGCCAGGAGATACGGTGAACGTTTGGCGGTCAGTATACATTCGCAGGGGATACGTCCGGCGGATACCGGATGGACAGGACTGCCGACAAGAGACCCCGCGTTTTTAAGGATGGCCCGCCTGATGTTGCAGAGGAAGATAGGGGACCTGATGCTGGAGGACGCCAATAATCTTATGGATCTTGTGGAAAAACAGCTCGAAAGAACGGAAAGAGGAGAATTAGCTCCTCCAACCAGAGGCCAAATGGCCGGTTTGGTCAGGGAACTGTACCGCGCCGACAGCGAGCTTGACCGTTTTATGGAATTAGGCGTGGTAGGGGAAGCCGGCAGGAACGCATTTACGGACAGGTTCGTCGCTTTCTGGAGAAGAGCGGAAGCGATAGATCCCAGGTACGGCAGCGATAACCTGGAGACTTTGCTGGAATGGGCGGAAAAAGCGGGTATGATCGACAGGATAGGGTTTCCTGCCAGGATCGGAGCTACCGCGGACAGGCTGCTTGATGAAACTGTCGAAGCCCTGCAGGAGAGGATAGATGCCAGGCGGGATTTTGAAGCGGCTTTAGCCCGGGCTAAAAGAGAAATCCCATCAATGCGTTCGACCGAAGGACAACGGAGTTATCTTATAAGTATGACCAGCAGGGCCCTTAACGAGGAATTGAACAAACCGGAAGACCAGAGGAGCTATGAAGATATAAACGAATTAAGAGCTGATCTAGCCCGGTACGAAGCGGAAAGGAACGAACTCCGCGCAAGGCGGCGCGCTCTCATGACGGAAGCCATTCTCGCGCTTACCGGCCGGAATATTGAAGCCGGGACGATACATGACAGCTGGCTGGACGTTGATCCTGTCAGGCTGGAGTCTGAAATAAGGTTTCTTCGTGATACCGCGGGAACGGACATTTACGCGCATAATTATACTATTTTCCAGCGGCGGTTCCGGGCGATCATGGACAAAAAAGATCTGATCAGGACGTTGAACGGACTTCTTCCTGGGACGGCAAGGCCTATTCCGATGGGGGCTGCCGAACTTATTGCGAGCGCCAGGGCACTGGTGCGAAGAGCCATTGCCGCGTTGGTCGATAGCGGTGGGACCGCGCGGCAGGTCCTGGCGTTATTGGATGCAGGTACCGCGAATGCGAACACTGCGGTCGCCGGTTTAAGCGCGGCGGAGTTGAGTGACATGCTTGACGAACTGGAAGAACGCGGAGATGTTGTTTATGAGGATAAGAACCTGGAGGCAGGCGGTATCAAGGACCGATTGGAACTGATAGGGCTGTTGAATATGCAGCTTCCCCGGGGCAGAAAGATCGCGACAAATATTGACAACCTGACGATGGACAGGCGGGAATTGATAAGAACGGCGGTTAACGGGGCTGAGTCCGCGAGTAATATCTATTCTATATTACAAATGTCCCGCGATGAAGATATATCCTTGACCGCTTTGT
Organism: Candidatus Omnitrophota bacterium; assembly: GCA_049643885.1. Classification (GTDB taxonomy): domain Bacteria; phylum Omnitrophota; class Gorgyraeia; order Tantalellales; family Tantalellaceae; genus JBARQV01. The sequence continues at coordinate 46,543 of JBARQV010000033.1, forward strand.
CGGGTATAAAGGTTCAAATCGTAGGGCTGGGATTGGACGCGAACGGCCTGCGCGAGATCCTCAATGACATAGAAGCGTTAGGTTACGATATTTACGGGGGAAGGATTGAAGGGGCCGAATTGTTCGGGCGTGATATGTTCGCGCTTCGTGATCAGGTACAGGCTTTGCAGGATTCATTGCGCGGGGTTGCCTGGGACCAGGCGGCGGGTCAGATCGGCCAGGAACTTGCGACCCCGGAGAACACTTTTCGCAGGAGACTAGCCGAGTCTATGGTACCTGCGATGAGAGGCATGGACAGGATGCTGATCCGTGACGATACGCTTCCGTCGATCATTTCCAGGCTTGAGCGGATGCCTCTATTCCGGTGGCAGCAGGCCTCGCGGGCCAGGTCCGCCAGGAAGACGCCCGAACAGGTACGGGGTGTAATAAAAGTGCTGGAATCATACCGCGACATATTCATGGGCAGGTCGGGCATGGTATCCGAAAGGCTGCAGCGCGCCTGGGACGGGTCCAATGAAGCGGCGTACAGGGAAGCGATGATAAGGATAGTCGAGGCTTCTGGAGAACTTGGCGATCCTTTACTTAAAAACGGTACATATGATCTCGCGGTAATAGACCAGGCGATAAAGACCGCCCAAACGCAGCTTAGGTTGAGCGAGGCTATAGCATCGCGCGCGGCCGAAGAAGGAAGGGCAGCCATGGGCGAAACTGTCATCAACATGAATCAGTTCGCCGAACAGATCGAGGAAGCGATGGGGACCCTGATGCAGCCCAATCTTCCCGGGAAGATGAGCGCCGGTGTTCCCGTCGGGACGCCGGAAGACGAGGTGAACTGGAGAAATGCCGTCAGGGCTAAATCCAAGATCAACAGTTTCTGCAAGACTGCGTTTGGTAAGGGAGTCGATACCCCGGCCCAGGCGGACGGGAACCAGATAGGTCTTTTCAGGATAGTCAGGGGCGATCCCATGGAGACGCTTACCGGGGAACATGGTATGGCTCAAGACTGGCATAAGAGAGCCCGGGCCGGAGAGCCGTTTGTCGCGTATATTCCTGAGATGGAAGGCCTGCCGTCGAACATCGACAAATTCCAGATCAGCAATTACAGGGATTTTGTGCTTGCGGTGATACAAATAAGAGCTAGCGCGGGACAGAAGATGTACCAGGACCTGCTGGATCTGATAAACGCCGGCGATATTATTCTTTTGCGTGACAGCTATTCGGATTGCACCGCGGGGCCTACGGTCGCGCCGCCGGAGATATTCAGGCGGTTTCTGGGTATGAGGAAGATAGTCCATATAGAGGATACCGAAGAAGGGTCATCGGCCATGGCGTCGGCACTTACGGATTTTAAAAAATTCCTTATTCAGGCCTCACCAGACAGGGAAGCCGCAAGGAGAGCTCTTGAAGGCATGAATAATCTGACCGATATACTTAAGAATTACGTGATGCAGTGGAGCGTGGTCGAGAGAATAGGCCAGGAAATAGAAGCCTACATAGAAGTGGTCATATCCGTATAATCCTTTCTTCGGCTTTTACGGATGTTGGGATAGAAAAGGGGGTTTTGAGATGAAAAAAATCACAACCATTGTGGTTTTTTTTATGTTTCTCGCTTGTTTCGTCCTCACGGACGCCCGGTCCGTGGTGGATATAGACGCTCCCTATGATGTGCCGGAAGTCGGTGAACTGCAGCTTGCGCGCCTGGATGTTGATACATTTACCATTCCCGCGCATCTTGGCGAGATCAAATATAAGTTTAAAGGAGATCCCCGCAAGGTTGTCATCCATATCCAGGACGCCCACTGCAACCATTTCGCGCAAAAAAAGATCGCCGATATTATCGACTACCTGAACCGTGAATACGGCATAAAGACGGTCAACCTTGAAGGCGGCGTGGAAGAGTATGACCTTTCCGTGTTCACCTCCATTACCGGCAAAGCCATAAGGCAGGAGGTCGCCAACCATTTCCTCAAGAAAGGCGAGATAAACGGGGCGGAATTCTTCGCCGTGAATAATCCCGATAAGGTGCAGCTCTGGGGCGTCGAGGACAAGGACCTGTATCTTGCTAATCTGAAAGTCTACAGGGATTCCCTTGCGCATAAAGAAGAGGTTGACGAATACATGAAGGGGATCACTCACGTGATAAATAATCTCAAACTGCATATCTACGACGGTGAACTCCTTAAGATGGACATGAATTACAACGCTTACAAGGAAAAGAACATGCAGTTCCGTGAATATCTGGAATTTCTGCTTAAAAAAGCGCAGTTCCATGAAATCGATATGACGAAGTATCAAAATTTGAATCTTCTCGAAAAATCGATCGAACAGGAAGAGGCTATAGACTTCGAGACGGCAAGCAACGAAAGGAAGACCCTTATCGATGAACTTAAGAAGAACGTCTCGAAGGCCGACTTGCGGAATATCGTGCAGATGACCGTCGACTACAAGACAAAGAGGATCACGCCGAAAGCTTTTTATACGTATCTTCTCGACAAGGCAAAGGATGAAGGGATAGACGTAAATAGGTTCCCGGTCCTTGCCGGTTATATAGAATATGTCTCCACCTTTGAATCCGTCGACCGTTTCAAAATAATGAAGGAACTGGATGACATGGAAGCGGAGATAAAAAAAGACATCTACCAGAACAATACGCAGAAAGAACTCGATACGCTTTCCCGCAACCTGGTCATCATGAAAAATATTTTCGATATCCGCCTGAATAAGACGGATTACGATTATTACCTGGAAAATGAGGATTCTTTTGATGCCATTAATTTTCTCGAGTTCATCGACAGGGAAGCCCCGAGATACAGGATCACGGCACGGCCGGATCCGGAAGTCACAAGGTTGGACGTATACAGGGAAGACCTCTCCCAGTTCTTTGAGTTTTCCTTTCAAAGGGACGAGGTCTTCCTCAGGAACATGAAGTACAGCCGTGTCGCCGACGGCATCCAGGCGGCTATACTGATGACCGGCGGTTTCCATACCGAGAACCTGTGCGTGCTTTTACAGGAAGATAATATCTCATATGTCTCCATTCTCCCCAGGTTCACCATGGACAGGGGTTATGTGAGCCCTTATTTTGATATCCTTGCGGGGGATTCGACGGGCATACAGGAAGTTTTGCGCTCTGTCTTTGCACAACAGGCCGCGATGCTGCAGGTGCCTGCGAAGATGTCGCCGAAAATAGCGGGATTTGTTTTCTCGGCGACGGAATTGGCGGCGTTCAGGGCATCAGTCCAGCTGACGGCCATGATGTTGATGGAAGCTGGAGATAGGGGGATGCAGACGGGCCAGGTAATGAAAGTCCCCATAGTGGACGAAGAGGACAGGGAGCAGGCTGCGATATACGCGAGGGTGACCATGAGAGAAGGCAGGGCTGTGGGAATAGATCTGGTTGAAGAAGAAGTAACTCCCGATGTTGAGATGAAAGTGACGATAGACGAACTCAACGAGCTTTCCCTGCCAAGACCCGCCGCTCCCAGGGTGCCGGAAGGCGCTGCCGTCGCGGAAGGCAGGCGGGGGCTCAAAGAAGACAGGTATCCCAGGTCCGAGGAGTCTTTAAGGGAAATGGTCAGGACGGGAGAGGCCCGGCTTGCCGAGGACGTGGACCTGGCCGCGGTGAAGGCAGGGGCGAACGAAGTTCTCCGTGGTGAGATAGGCGCCGAGCTTGCTTCTCTCATTGAGGACCTCAGGGGAAAGAATCCGGATGATACGGTAATGCTTGGAAAGGTGATCGGGCGAAGAGATATGAGAAGGCCTTATACGGTGAAGGACGTCCTGGACAGGCTCCGCGGGAGAGGTTTCACGATAAGCGAAGATGATCCTATCGGCGACCTCGAGGAATTACAGAGAAGAATAGCCGCGGCCGAGATGGGAGATGTAAGGTTTTACACGGCTTCCCTCGGAGATACAATATACGCGCAAAGCTACAGGGACGAGGCCGGCGTCACGCATATCATTCTCAATTCCGACAGAGGCATCGCTGGGAAATATCTAAGAGACCGGGAAGTATTGGCCAGGCTCGGCGCGCATGAAAGGCTGGAAGCGGACAAAGCGAACCTGGGCCTTGATCACGCCATGGTCGAGCACCTGGAGGTCATCGCGAACGGTTACAGCGGCATGACGCCGTTAAGCGGATTTATTCTGGATAAAGAAGTGGCGAGATTTGAAGACCTTGATGATATAGGCGAAATACATGACAGCGACCCGGATGGGAGCTTTTATATGGGAAATTACCTGCAGAGGCAAATATATCTTGCAAGAGACATGCTGGGGCACACCGATCCGAAAGGCCCTCCCGTGGATGAGATCCTGGAGATCTCCGAGGAAGAGATGCTAAGGATAAGACCCCAGTATGAAAGGATAGGCAACGCAGCGGGAAGATACTTCACGTTGACTTACGGGCCGCGGCTCAGGCTTCACCTGTGCGTGACCGGGCAGGCGGCGGCGGTACGTGAAGAGATAGCGGGAAGCAAGGATTTCCGGAAAGCCGCGGATGACGGTCTGAACCCGCAGATCTTTATTTTCGCGCATGAAGGTATCTCGAATGCAGATATTAACGCTTTAAGGGCGGCTGACGGCGTTGCCGGAGCCATAAAGTTCGGCAGGGTGGATCCTGCCAACCCGCTTGAGGTCGACCTGATCGCGCTACTTGGAGCTGACCTGGTCCAGGCGATCAGGAATAAGGATGAAGAACTGGCCAGGACAGCGGGAGCGTTGATGGAATACATGTCGGGCGGCCTGGTCGAAGTGAGGAACCTGGAGGACCTGAAAAAATTCATGGAGCAATATGAAATCTTTAAGATAAAAGCGATAGATTACGGGGAAATAACCGAGTTTGCCAAGTCTCGGATGGAGGTACTCCGCTCCCTCTAATACAAACCCACGGCTGAATGAAGCTTGGTGTTTAGAAGTACCTCCGGGAAGCTGCCGGTGCTCACGCGCCGGCAGCTTTTTTTATCAGTATCTCATGAATTGCAGGAGATGGATGGTGAAGACGTTCATGCCGATGATGATCCGGGTGATCCTGAACAGCTGATTGAAGAAAGAGCGTCTTTTCGATGTAAGGATCTTCCAGCTCCCTTCAAGGACAAGGAACATTCCCGCCAGGAAGGCGAACCAGTCTATGCTGACTTCGGCAAAGGGCGTGTCGAAAAGCCAGCAATTAACGAGAAAGCAGATAGTTATCAGTGCCAGGAGCCCTATTATCTGTAAGAATTTTTCCGTCATGACACAGAATTTACCATATACCACGCAGAGATGCAAATATCCGGCATGATACGGGCTATGGGGGCAGGCGAGAATTGATTTCTGCAAAAACAATAAAATCCTTCCCACCAAATTAAAATATCTATTCCGGCGGATACATGCCTTCCGTCTCGACAAAAATTCTTAACGCTTTTCCGTCATTTTAAGCTGACATGGCAAAACTCGCCCCTCGCTATAGGAATGCTCGGGGCTCGGACAGTTGCCATGCCTACGCATGTTTAATAGCCGTGACAACTTCAGCTTAAAATATCCGGAAAAGCTGAATTTTTGAATGATCCGTCAGGCATGCATTCGCCGTTATATGATTTTATTGTTTTTGCAGAACTAATTTTCGCGCCCCTCTGCCACTTTGACACTTTTATGATGTAGTTGCCCAATTTATTGGGCAAACCATCGAGCAAGAATAGTTGCTCGATAAATCGAGCAACTACATATATAATGGTTTTAATATGAAATACAGGAAAATCGCGAATACAGATCTCGAAGTCTCGTCCATATGTCTGGGCACGTGGGCGTTCGGCGGCGATTGCTGGGGAGAGGCGGATGACGCCCAGTCGATCCGCGTCATCGAAGAAGCCGTCGATAAAGGCATCAATTTTATCGATACCGCGCCGATCTACGGCAGCGGCCGTTCGGAAGAAGTAGTGGGTAAAGCGATAAAAAATAAAGCAGGCGTTATTATCGCCACGAAATGCGGGCTTGAACAAAAAGGCAAATCGATCAGGCCCAATCTGCATGCAGATTTCATAAGAAAAGAAGCGGAAGGATCTTTGCGCCGTCTTGGGGTGGAGACGATAGACCTCTACCAGTGCCACTGGCCGGATCCCAATACATCCATGAAAGAGACTTTCGGTGAAATGGATAAGCTCGTCCGGGAAGGGAAAATAAAGTACATAGGTGTTTCAAATTTTGAAAAAGGCGTCCTTGAGAGATCCATGCGCGCGGCACCCATTGTAAGTGATCAGGTCGAGTATTCTCTTTTTAAAAGAAAGATCGAAGAAGAGCTCATGCCGTTTTGCGGAGAAAATAAAGTTTCAGTTCTCACGTACGGACCCTTGGGCGGGGGAATTTTGACGGGGAAATACAAAACGCCCCCGACGTTTCCAAAAGGAGATGTCAGGAACTTTTTCTATACTTTTTATAAAGAACCTTTCTGGAGCAAGGCGAAGGCGCTTGTTTCAGTCCTTGAAGAGCTTGCCGCGAAGAGACAGTGCCCGGTATCGGATATCGCTATTAATTGGGTTTTAAGCCACGCAGCTGTAACAAGTTGCATTGTCGGGTGCAGGACGCCCGAACAGCTCCGTCAGAATATCACTGCCGCGGATTGGGAGCTGAGTGCGGATGAATTGGCTAAGATCCAAGGGGAGTATCAAAAAGTTTTTGGGTAGGTTATCGTGAGGTAGGATATCAGGGGATTGGGAAATCAGGGGGAAGAATATCAGGGGATTAGGGCATCAGGAACACCTGATATCCTGGTTCTCTGATTACCTGTCCCCTGATAACCGGATGCCCCGATAATCTACCTCCCGATTCCCTAATATTCTGATATCCCTTCTTCATTCAATCTTTCCAGTCCTTATTACTTTTGCCAGGTATCTCGCTGAATCTCTAATAGTACGTTTCTGCGTCTTGTAATCCACCTCGATCAGGCCGAAACGCGGTCGGTAGCCTTCAGCCCATTCAAAATTGTCCAGGAGCGACCAATAGAGGTAACCGATCATGTCCACGCCTTCGTTTATCGCGCGCAGGACCTGGGCAAGATGGTCTTTTATGAATTTTTTGCGGGTATCATCATCCGAGGCAATGCCGTTCTCGGTTATGAATATCGGCAAGCCGTAGCGTGAAAAGGTCTTCGCGGCCTCGTATATTCCCTCGGGATATATCTCCCATCCCATATCGGTCCTTTTTCCTGTTACATGATGTTCGCGGGAGCAGATCTCTCCTATGGGTTTTTTTACCATAGGCCTTATGAAATGGACGTGTTCCCTTGTGTAGTAGTTAAGGCCGATAAAGTCCAGCGTGTTCTTCACCGGGAGTTTTTCGTTGATGTAGGGAAAGAAGAAGGACCGCCCGGTTATCGCGGACCTTATAAAACTGTGGTTGTAAAAATTACTCCTAAGGAAGGCCGCAAGCCTATGCCGTATCGAGTGCCTGGTGCAGGGATGGAAGGCAGTAACAGCCTTAGCGATGCTGATCTTGGGTTCTTTTGCCCCGACAGAAGAGCGAGCGGTTTCTTTCATTTCGCGATAAGCTTCAACATGGCCTTTCAGCATGTTTTTCAACGTTGTAAGGGCATCATAATGGGTCATTTTCTCAGGGGGCCACTTACTGTTCACGTAACTTCCAAGAGCCACGACGCACGGTTCATTTATGGTCATCCACCACCGGACGCGGTCGCCCAGTTCCTTAACGGCGCGAGCGGCGAAGCGGGTGAAAAGCTTGGCTGAATCACCGCTTAACCATCCGCCCTTGCGCTCGAACCAGACGGGAATAGTGAAGTGGTTGAGCGTTACCATCGGTTCTATCCCAAGTTTGATAAGCTCGTCAACGACCTCTTTGTAGTGGTCCCATTCCTTCCGGTCCCAGACCCCGTCATCTTTTTCAACCCGGCTCCATTCGATACCGAACCTGTGGACGTTATGGCAGAGCTCTTTGGCGATCGCGAAGTCTTCTTTGAACCGGTGATACTGGTCGCAGGCCTTCCCGGAAGGCTGGATGTGGCCCGACTGTTCCCACTCCCACCAGTTATTGTTAACATTGTCGCCCTCGACCTGGTGAGCGGAAGTAGCCGAACCCCACATAAAATTTTCAGGAAACCTGTCGCTCATGTGGATATTATACACGGAAATTGATGTTTTGAACATATGTCATCCCAGGCGAGGCTGAAATAGAAATATGTCATCCCGGAAACTGCCGAAGGCAGTTATCCGGGACCCAATAAAATTATTATGTGATCCCCGCTTTCGCGGGGATGACATATGCCTAAATCGGCGAATTCCGGGATGACATACTTTCGCCTTCGGCGATGGAAGAGCACCATATTTCCATATTAATCAAAAATAAGTTGACAAATTATCAAGATAGGAATAAAATATAAAGGCGGGTGAGGGTAGGGGGCGATCACCCGCCTTTGTTACGCGAAAGATCCGGGACCGGATCTGCGTTTTACTGCTAATATTCTACCAAAAATCATGAATATGTCAACTATAAATTGAGGTGGTTGTTTACCGTTAAAACCGCTCCCGACAGGGGCAGGAGAGGTGAAAATGGGCAGATTTAAAGCTTTAATATTTACGTTGATCTTTTGCGCTTTTGCGGCTGTTTTCAGTGCTGCCGGTACGTGCGAATGGAAAGAAAAGTTCGTTGTATCATCAGGAAATATTTCGAGCATGGAGTGCCTTAACGGGACGGGTCTGGTATACCTCGGGACAAGTGAGGGGCTGTATAGATCAGATGATAGCGGAGAGAACTGGAATAAGGACGATATCCCGGGCGAGGTCTCAGAAATAAGGGATATTGCTGTTTCAGAAGGAAAGGTGGCCGTTGCGACGGATAACGGTATATATATAGGTAGAGGTAAAGGTAAAGGTAAAGGTGGGGAGTTCTGGGAAAGGATCATCGGAAAGAAAGATATCGCAGGTGTCGCTATTTGCCGGCTCCCGGGGCAAAAAGACATTTTACTGGCCTGGGCCGATGAAGTTCTCTATAAGATAAATGATGATGATCTGGTCCGCGCAGGCTCAGGGTCTTTGTGGAGAAAAAGAATAGACGATGTTGTGTGCCATAACGGCGCAATATACACGGCCGCGGGCGGAAGCATTTTACGGTCCCCGGATGGAGGGGATACCTGGGAGCGGATGAAACTCGTTTCCGAATACGGCCCCGCGGAAGATCTGGATGAAAAAAATGATTTTGAGAATACTGAAAATGATGAGGTGAAAGAGAGTAAGCTTTCACTTATAGGGAATATTGATCCTTCCGGGAAAGGGATAACCGTTTCAACGGAAAGAGGCATTTTTCAGTTTCGCGTTAAAGATGGCGCGTGGGACCGGATAGACACCACGGGGCTTCCCTCGACACGGGTCAAGTATGTCGCCGGTACCGGAGGTGTTATTTTTGCCGCGACTGACAGGAATGTTTTCTTGTATTCTGCGGAAGGAAGGGAGTGGCGTTCCGTGTTCGAACTTCCCGTCCAGGGAAGCATTTCCTTTGTGAAGTCCAGTATTGACGGGGATGAGCGGATATGGCTTTGGACCGCGAACAGAAAGCGGCTTTTCAGGCACGATGCGCTTGCCTTGATAAAAGCAGCCGATGATCTCGAAAAAGGAAAAGATATTCCCGACGCTCTGAAAGAGCCTTCGATACTGGAAGTCCAGCGGATGGCGATCAATTATGCCGAGGTGAGCCCGGATAAGATAAAAAGATGGCGCAGCGGCGCGAAGTGGAAAGCGCTTTTGCCGAGGCTGTCTTTCGGGATAAGCGAATCAAAAGACGACCAGGTCGAGATCTACACGAGTTCCACAAAAAATTACCATTACGTGGTCCCGGACGTGGTCGATACGGGGTGGGATATCGACCTTACATGGGACCTTTCGGACCTGGTCTGGAACGATTCCCAGACGAGTATCGACGTGAGGAGCAAGCTCATGGTCCAGCTCAGGGACGAAATACTCGAAGAAGTGACGAGGCTCTATTTCGAGAGGAAGAGGATCCTGGTCGAGCTTGAGGAATCCACGCCGAGGGACAAGCGGAAGCTTCGCGAAAAACGGATGCGCATAGAGGAACTTACGGCCCATATTGACGCGCTGACCGGGGGACAGTACTCAAAAGCACTGAATGATCGCCGGTAGTCCCTTCCGGGGAGGCGTCGCTCCGATTGTAAGTTTAGGAGTGCAGTATGTTCCCTACCAGGGCCCCTCCGCCCGGTGTGGGTCCTCCCTGTACGGGAACATACTGCACCTTTTCTACATTAACTACAAACTACTAATTTCTATCTTCCAATTTCCACTATCCACTATCCACGTATATTACGCTTGACAAAACACATAATATTGTTACAATTATGGGAGCGCGGAGGTGGTTATGAGACTTGAAAACAAGGTTTCTATGGTTACGGGTGGCGCCCGGGGCATTGGCAAAGATATCGCTGTGCTTTTCGCTAAAGAGGGGTCGGATATAGCCATTTGTGACGTAAATGAAGAAGCTTTGAAGACCGCTAAAGAGGAAATCGAAAGCGCCACTGGACGGAAAGTCCTTGCGGAGAAAGTAGATGTGACTTCACCGAAAGAAGTCGAGAATTTCGTCAAGAAAATTCTTGACAATTTCGGCAATTTAGATATACTTGTGAACAACGCCGGCATTACAAGAGATAATCTGCTTATCAGGATGAGCGAAGACGAGTGGGATGCCGTGCTTAATGTCAATCTGAAGGGGGCGTTTAACTGCATTAAAGCTGTGACCCGGCCCATGATGAAAAATAAGAGCGGCAAGATAGTGAACATGGCTTCTATAATAGGGATAATGGGGAATGCGGGTCAGGCTAATTACTCCGCCAGTAAAGGCGGGCTCATTGCCCTTACAAAAACAGTAGCCAAGGAATTAGCTTCCCGCAACATAAATGTCAACGCCATAGCACCCGGCTTCATCCAGACCGATATGACCGCTAAGCTGACTGACGAGATGAAGCAAAAACTGCTCGATTATGTGCCCTTGAAGAGGATGGGCAAGACGGAAGATGTGGCAAAATTAGCTCTTTTTCTCGCCAGTGACGACGCTTCCTATATAACGGGAGAGGTCGTCAAAGTAGACGGCGGGATGATTATGTAGACACTTACGATTTAAACCTGTTAACAAGGAGGAACAAATGTCTGACGTATCAGAAAAGGTCAAATCGATTGTAGCCGAACAGCTTGGCGTAAAGATCGAAGAAGTGAAAGATGAAGCCAAGTTTATCGACGATCTTGGCGCGGATTCCCTGGATACGGTCGAGTTGGTCATGGCCCTTGAGGAAGAGTTCGGAGCCGAGATCCCGGATGAGGAAGCCGAGAAGCTTACTACCGTCGGCGAAGCGATCAAGTATATAGAAGATAAAGCCGCGAAAAAAGAATAAAACCCACCAGAGAGAACTGATGCCGAACAGAAGAGTAGTCCTTACGGGGGTAGGTGCTATTACTCCCGTAGGGAATAATGTTCCAGATTTTTTGAATGCTGTCGTTAATGGCAAGACCGGTGTTGCCCGGCTTTCCGCTTTTGACCCCACACCTTTTAATTCCCACATTGCCGCTGAGGTCAAGAATTTTGATCCATCACCTTACATGAACCCTAAACAGGTCAGAAGGCTGGACCAGTTTGTCAAGTTCGCCATAGTCGCGGCCAAACAGGCGTTCGAGGACAGCGGGCTGGACATAGGGAAAGTGACAAGGGAGAGAGCGGGCGTTTATATCGGTTCGGGTATCGGCGGGCTTCATACAGTAGAATTTGAGCACGAAAAGTACATGAAAACACCTGATAGAAATGTTGCCGCTTCGAGGATATCTCCGTTTTTGATCCCGATGTTGATAGTGAACATGGCTTCCGGGGTCGTTTCCATAGAACTCGGGTTTAAGGGGCCGAATTCAGCGGCCGTGACAGCTTGCGCGACTGGAAGCCATTCGATCGGCGACGCTTTTAAGATAATCCAAAGGAGCGAAGCCGATATTATGGTAGCCGGCGGGTCTGAAGCGGCCATAACCAATATGGGGTTTGGCGGTTTTTGCGCCTTGAAGTCACTTTCCACCCGGAATGATGAGCCCGAGAAGGCTTCCCGGCCTTTTGACAAAGAGAGAGACGGCTTTGTCATGGGCGAGGGCGCGGCGGCGATCGTGCTGGAAGACTTGGAGCATGCCCGGGGAAGAGGGGCCCGTATATACTGTGAGATCGTGGGTTACGGCATGAGCGGTGATGCCTATCACATGACGGCTCCCGATCCGAGCGGCGACGGCGCTATAAGGTGTATGAAGGCCGCTCTCGATGACGCGGGTTTGAATCCGGAAGATGTGGATTATATAAACGCGCACGGAACTTCGACGGTGCTCAACGATAAGATGGAAACGCTCGCGATCAAGGCGGTGTTTGGTGAATACGCGAAGAAGCTCGCGGTAAGTTCGACAAAGGGAGTGACCGGACACATGCTTGGCGCTGCCGGTGCCGTGGAACTTATAGCCTGCATCAAAGCGATCGAGAATAAAGTCATACCTCCTACCATAAATTATGAATATCCGGACCCCGAGTGCGACCTTGATTATGTCCCGAACGAAGCCAGGGAAAAGGAAGTGAATGTGGCGCTCAGCAATTCACTCGGATTTGGCGGACCTAACGCGACTCTTGTAATCAAGAAGTTTACCGGATAATCATCATGTAATCATCATGCCTTGTTTTTCATGTGTGGATTCTAATGATCAGGAGAAGCCTGAAGCGGTAAAAATAGAAGGAGATTGATCATGAATTACCTTTTAACAGAAGAACAACAGATGATAAAAGATCTGTGCCACCAGATCGCCGAAGAGAAGATCAAACCCGTGGCCGCTCATTACGACGAGACGAATGAGTTTCCCTGGGAAATAGTGAAAGTCCTTGCCGAATCGGATATCTGCGGGATATACATCCCGGAACAGTATGGCGGCATGGACGGCGGAGTGTGTGCCCTGGCCATCGCTACCGAGGAACTTTCCTGGGGCTGCGGCGGTATCGCTCTGGCTTTCGCGGCCACAGGTTTGGGGACTTTCCCGATAATCCTTTTCGGGAATGACCAGCAGAAAGCCAAGTATCTTCCCGATATCGCGTCCGGTAAAAAGCTGGCGGCGTTCGCTCTTACCGAGGCCGAGGCCGGGTCAGACGCCGGGAGCATCAAGACGACAGCAAAAAAGGACGGTGATCATTACGTCCTTAACGGCACTAAGCAATGGATAACCAACGGCGGTGAAGCCGAGACATATACTGTTGTCGCCATGACAGACAAGTCGAAAGGCGCGCGCGGCGCGAGTGCTTTTATCGTTGAGAAAGGCACTCCGGGATTTGATTTCGGTAAAAAAGAGGACAAGATGGGCATCAGGGCTTCAGCCACGAGAGAGCTGATATTCAGTGATTGCCGCATCCCGAAAGAAAACCTCCTCGGAAAAGAAGGCCTCGGGTTCATCGTCGCGATGAAAACGTTTGATTTTTCACGCCCGGGAGTCGCGGCGCAGGCGATCGGTATCGCCAAAAGGGCGCTTGATGAAGCCGTGAAATACGCGCACGAGAGGAAACAGTTCGGCCATTCCATATCTTATTTCCAGGGCGTCCAGTTCATGCTCGCGGATATGGCTATACAGCTTGAAGCGGCGCGCGCTTTGGTCTATGCCGCGGCCAGGATGATAGATAACGGGGACAAGAACATAGCCAAAGTGTCTGCGATGTGCAAGACGATGGCTTCCGATACGGCCATGAGGGTCACCACTGACGCGGTCCAGGTCTTCGGCGGGTACGGGTACATGAAAGAGTATCCGGTGGAAAAACTCATGAGAGACGCGAAGATCACGCAGATATACGAAGGGACGAACCAGATACAGAGAAGCGTTATCGCGTCGGCCCTTATCAAGGAGAGCCTCGCGAAGTAATTTTATTTGTTCCCGGGTCTCGGCCTTCGGCCTCGCCCGGGATGACATATTTTTCTCGGCGAATTCCGGGATGACATATTTGCCATGAGGGTAATAGTACTTATAAAACAGGTTCCTAACACGACGGATGTAAAGATCGATCCGGAGACCAACACCCTTAAAAGGGAAGGGGTGGAATCCGTCATCAATCCTTTTGATGCGTATGCCATAGAGGAAGGCGTCCGTATCAAAGAGAGAGCCGGTGAGGGCGAAGTGACTGTGATAAGCATGGGCCCCCCGCAGGCTGAAGACGCTTTACGCGAAGCGTTATCTTTAGGATGCGATAAGGCGATCCTGCTCAGCGACAGGAAGTTCGCCGGCAGCGATACCTGGGCGACCAGTTACGCGCTTTCGCAGGCGATCAGGAAGATCGGCGATTACGATCTTATTATCTGCGGGAAACAGGCGTCGGACGGTGATACCGCACAGGTAGGTCCGGGGGTTTCGATGCACCTGGACATACCGCAGGTGACTTACGTCAAAAAGATCGAATCTTTGACTAAAGAGAAAGCTACAGTGGAGAGGATGACAGAGGAAGGTTTTGATATCATCGAAGTTCCGCTGCCCGCTGTCCTTACGGTGGTCAAAGAGATAAATGAGCCGAGGCTGCCTTCGCTTAAGGGAAAGATGAAGGCCAAGAAAGAGCAAGTGCCGGTCTGGAGCGCGGATGACGTGAACTGCGACGAGAAGAAGATAGGCCTGGACGGCTCGCCCACCAGGGTACTGAAAATATTTACTCCCCCTCCCAGGGAAAAAGGGCGCGTTTTGGAAGGGGAACCGCCCGATATATCCAAGGAACTCGCGGGGCTTCTGAGAGATGTTGTGATCGGCGGTTGAGCAATGGACTACATACGACCGACGAAAAATGGCAAATAATGACGTGATAAAAGTGATACTGGACAAATGTACGGGCTGCACGCTTTGCGTGAAGGTGTGCCCGTTTGACGCCATCAAGATGGTGGATAAAAAAGCGGTCATAGATCTGAGCAAGTGCACTCTATGCGGCGCGTGTGTGGACGCCTGTAAGTTTAACGCCATCATCATACAAAAAACCGAAAAGAAAGAAAAGGTCGACCTTTCCGCCTACAGGGACGTGTGGGTATTTTGCGAGCAGAAGAAAGGCAAGGTCCAGTCCGTAGCTTTCGAGCTTTTAGGTAAAGGAAGAGAACTCGCCGATAAATTAGGCGTCAGTCTCTGCGCGGTCCTCCTCGGGGAGAATGTCGGGGAAGAAGGCGATGAACTTATCGCGCGAGGCGCGGACAAGGTATACCTGGCCGACAACCCGAAACTACGCGCGTACCAGGACGAACCGTATACGAAGGTCTTGACCGAATTGGTCCGGAAGCATAAACCCGAGATCGTTCTTTGCGGCGCCACTACCATAGGCCGGAGCCTTATTTCCCGCGTAGCCGTCAAGATCGAAGCAGGGCTCACGGCCGATTGCACAGGGTTGGACATAGACCCGGAAGAGAGGCTTCTGCTGCAGACCAGGCCGGCTTTTGGCGGCAACATCATGGCTACGATCATCTCGCCTAACGCCAGACCGCAGATGGCGACGGTGAGGCATAAGGTCATGAAAGAAGCAGTTCCGGAAAAAGGCAGGAAAGGCGAGGTCATCAAGGAAGAGTTCCCCGAAGAGATCTATACCTCCCGCAGTAAGCTTATAGATATCGTAGAAGAAATAGAAGAAACGATAAACATCGCCGAAGCGAATATCATTGTATCCGGCGGAAGAGGGGTAGGGTCAAAAGAAAATTTCGATATCATCAAGGATTTTGCCCTTTCCGTCAATGCCGCTGTCGGCGCTTCAAGAGCGGCGGTAGATTCCGGATGGATGCCGTATTCCCATCAGGTAGGGCAGACCGGGAAAACGGTTTGTCCTAAACTTTACATCGCGTGCGGGATCAGCGGACAGATACAGCATCTTGTAGGCATGAAAAGTTCAGACGTGATCGTCGCTATCAATAAAGATCCCGAAGCACCAATATTCAGCGTAGCCACTTACGGAATAGTGGACGACCTCTTCAAAGTCGTTCCTCTCCTCACAAAGCAATTCCAGCAGGTATTAGGTAAATAGGGTATTAGGATATCAGGGTATCAGGGGGCAGGATACCGGGATATCAGGGTATCAGGGGGCAGGATACCGGGGTATCAGGGTATCAGGAGGTAGGATCCCAGGGTATCAGGGTATTTGGGGGGCAGGGTATCAGTATATCGGGATACCAGTTTTTTGTCCCTAATAACCCGATTACCTGATACCCAGCCTCCCGATTTCCCGGTTTCCTGATATCCTATCTCCCGATTCCCCAATTTCCTGATCTTTCTCCCTTGACTACTACCACTTAGTTAGGTATACTCAATGAAACATCCCTAAACATAAATAAAGGTGTTCAAACTTTGACTAGAAACTCTATTATGCTGGAACGAGGTAGAAAAAAATATAACGTACAAGAAATAGCCGACTTGCTGGGCATATATCGTGGAACGGTCATTAACTACGAGAAAAAAGGCATTTTTCCGGCGCCTCACAGGAATCCTATAAACAAATACAGGGAATATACCGAAGAAGACGTAGAGAGCCTGAAGAGGATACTTGAGGGGAAATCGCACGCATAGAAGGGAGTAGCCGTGTATTTTAAGAGCCTTGAAATAGTAGGATTCAAGTCGTTTTTAAACAAAACAAAATTAAAGTTCGAACCCGGAGTCACCACCATAGTCGGTCCGAACGGGTGCGGGAAAAGTAATGTCGTCGACTCCATAAAGTGGGTGCTCGGGGAACAGTCTTCCAAGTCGATGAGAAGCTCTTCCATGCAGGACGTTATTTTTAATGGGACCGATAAGTATGATCCCGTGAGCATGGCGGAAGTATCACTTACACTTTCTAACGAAGACAGGGCCCTGCCGGTGGATTATGATGAGGTCACAATAAGCCGCAGGCTTTTCCGTTCGGGGGAAAGCGTGTATTTCCTCAATAAGACCCCCGTGAGGCTGACAGACGTCAGGGAACTTCTCTTGGGGACCGGTATCGGGACAAGTTCCTATTCAATAGTGGAACAGGGCAGACTGGACATGATCCTCAACGCGAAGCCGGAAGACCGCCGGTATGTTTTTGAGGAAGCCAGCGGCATCACCAAATTCAAGGCAAAGAAAAGAGAGGCCTTGCTTAAACTGGAACACACCCGGAACAACCTTATCAGGATCACCGATATCATACATGAAGTGGAAAGGCAGATCAAGGCGATCGAGCGCCATGCACGAAAGGCCGAAAAGTATAAAGCCTTTTATGACCAGCTTAAAGACCTTGACGTTAAATTGTCATACCGGAATTACGTGGATCTCGAAAAAGAGAGCAGTTCGTTGGAGCGGAGCAGCGGCGAGATCGGGGAACTTTCCGGAAAGCTGAAAGCCTGGCTGGAAGAGGCCACGGGCACGCTTGTGCGGCAAAAAGAAGAATACAACCAGGTGGTGGGCGATCTGCAAGCCACCCAGGGCCAGGTCATGAAGCTCAGGTCAGATGTCGATAAGAATAACCACGTGATGAGCGTTAACGGGGAGAGGATACAGGAACTTAAAAGGTACACGGAACAGCTTGACAAGGAGATCAAAGAGATAAGCGGCAGGCAGGACGCGTTATGCAGCCGTCTGGAAAGGCTCGAAGTCAGATGTTCCGATATTACAGGCCAGAGGCGGGGCAAGGAGGAAAAACTGGCCGGGCTTGAGGAAAATGTAAAAAGAATACTCGGTATCGTGGAAGAGAACAAGAAGCGGATGAAGGAAAACCGCGAGAAGACTCTTGATATCGTCAGCGAGCAGACCAAAACGAAGAACATGCTGATCAAGATGAACGCTGACATCCAGAACATGATGGCCAGGGAAAGGCGGCTCAGGACCGAAAAAAGTAACGTCGAGGCCGAAAAAGAGGCCGTTTCGTTCGAGTTGGAGAAAGCGGAGGAAAGGGCCGGCCAGGTAAGGGAAGAGCTCGACAGAAAAGTACTGGAGTTCAGGGAGTTCAGTGACGCATATTCAAAGAAACAGCAGGAGCTGTCCGCCCTGAACGAAGAAAAAAGGAACAAGGAAAAACGGCTTAACGAAATAAAACCCCGCAGGGAGTTCCTGGAAAAACTTATCAGCGAGCGCGAAGGAATAGGCGAAAGCGTGAAAGCTATAATAAGGTGCGTCGAGACCGGCGATATCCGGCTTGCCGGGGTCCGGGGGATACTTTCGGAGATCATAAACGTGGGCCAGGGCTACGAGGAATCGCTCGAATTCCTGCTCGGTGACGTGTCCCAGGCTATCGTGGTCGAAACCAAGGAAGCAGCAGCCCATGTCATCAGATACCTGGAAGATAATTCCCTGGGTAACGTGAGCTTTGTGATCCTGGATGAACTGGAAGGTTCTGCCGGGAACTTTACGCCGGAGGACGGGAGATTCAGCAATGTTACCCGGATACTTGCCGGTGATGAACGCTGCCGTGCGGCCCTTTGCAATATGCTCAGAGATGTGTTTGTCACAGAAAGGCGGGAAGGATCAGGGTCTTTGATCGAGGAAGGTGGGGTTGTTACGGGCAGGATAATAGGAGAGAAGGGCGAGGTCCGGCAGAAAGGCATGTACCGGAGCCGGAACTATTCGCAAAAGGAGATGATCTCGCTTTTCGGACGCCGTGAGAAGGTAGCTCAACTTCGCGAAGAAGAGGAAGGCATTAAAAAACAATTATCGGATATAAGCGAAGCTGTAAGGGGCCTGGAAGAATGGTTGGAGAAGTCCGTTGTCGAAAAAGAAAGGATCGAGGCCGAGCTCAGAGAAAAACAGATGGAATTCGCCGCCGCCCAGTCCAGAAGGGGCGCGGTGAAGGAGAAGGTAGATGCCCTGAACGATGAAATACTGCTTCTGCAGACGGAACTTGAGGAAGAGATATCGTCGATCAAACAGCTCCGCGAAGAAGGGGAGGCTCTGAACCAGCGTCTTAACGAGATCGAGTCCGAAAGCGCGAAGCTCGAAGAATTAATAGAGGAGTCGCAAGGGATCATACAGGAAGGCGCACAGGAAAGGGAAAAGGCTCTTTACGCGATATCCGACCTTAAGGCAGAACTTTCAGCGCTGCGCAAGGAAGAAGAAAACCTGACCGATAACCTCCATCGGGAGAAGGAAAATTACAGCCGGATAGATCTGGAAGTCAGGGGAAGGCATGACCGGATCGAGAACAACGGCCGGCGGGCCGGCGAGCTGGAAAAGGAAATAAGCGATCTTGAGGTCAAGAACCGGGAACACCAGGCGGAAATAGAGAAAAAATCAGCCGAGATCGAAGAAAAAGCCGGCCGGAAGGGAAGCCTGGAACAGGTCATTACCCAGGCCGAATCCGCTATCAAGAGGGCGGCACAGGAGTTGGAAGAAGCAAGGAACAAGGCCAGGGATGTCGAGATAAGCCGTAAAGAGATCGAATATAAGCGGACCAACCTGATCGATAAGATCCGTGATGCGTATAAGGTCGACCTGTCCCGGATCGAGGTCGATCTAGACGGCCAGTCCCTGGACTGGGAGGCTGCCAGGGGCCAGATCGAAGAACTCAGGACGAAACTGGACAGGATGGGAGAGGTCAGTCTCGGGGCGATGGAAGAACATGACCAGCTTCAGCAGCGTTATGACTTTCTCGTAAAACAAAGAGACGACCTGGTAAAAGGCGAGGAGTCTCTCATGCAGGCTATCGCCAGGATCAATCGGACCACCCGCAAGATGTTCGTGGAGACATTTGAAGCGATAAGGAATGAGTTCCGCGATTACTACCGCATGTTGTTCAACGGCGGCAGGGCCGACCTGATCCTTACAGACGAGTCTAACCTACTGGAAAGCGGAGTAGATATAGTCGCCAAGCCTCCCGGGAAAAAACTGCAGAATATATCACTGCTTTCCGGAGGAGAAAAGTCCCTCACGGCCATAGCCCTGGTATTCGCGCTTTTCAAGGTAAACCCGAGCCCGTTCTGTATCCTGGACGAGATAGACGCGCCGCTTGACGAATCGAACGTTGTGCGGTTCAGCCGCGTTCTGCAGGAGTTCCTCAAGACTTCGCAGTTCATCATCGTTACACATAACCGGACGACAATACGGCTGGCGGATGTCCTGTACGGAGTGACCATGCAGGAAAAAGGCGTCTCGAAGATCGTCTCTGTGAAGTTTAAGGACGAGGACGAACTGCTCGCGGAAGAGGCTGCCCAGGTAGCCGCTTAGGAAGGCTTTTTCATTCTAGCAGGATCAAAAACGCAGGTCTTGTTTTTTCCGGTCTGCTTCGCGGCATAGAGCGCAAGGTCCGCTTTCTCTACAAGATCATCCCCTACTCCGCTGTCGGCGGGAAAAGTCGCCAGCCCGAGACTTATGGTCAATTTCAGGTCTTCCGGAAGAGAATCATAAAATTTAAAAGAGTTATAGACTTCCATACGCAGCCTTTCGGCTATGATCTGGGCGTTGCTTTTGTCAGTGTTTGACATGATGATGCAGAATTCCTCGCCGCCGTACCTGCACACAAAGTCTGTTTTGCGCGAAAACCGGTCAAGGGTCCCGGCAACTCTTTTTATGGCTTTATCTCCCTCCTGGTGACCCAGGGTATCGTTGTAGTTCTTGAAATTATCTATGTCTAACATGAGAAGGCTTAGACAAGAGTCTTTGTCAGTGGCTTCCATGAGCATAGTGTCGAGTGCCTGATGGAAATGACGCGTATTCCATAACCCGGTCAGCCAGTCAGTTCTTGAAAGACGGACGGTCTCCTGGTAAAGACGCGAATTTTCAATGGCCAGGGCGGCCTGGTCGGCGAACATGTTCAATATCCGTATATGGTCTTTTGTGATAGGGTTGCGGGAGGAAATATTGTCGGCCAGTATCGCGCCAAGGGTCCTGTTGCTTGTCTTAAGCGGAACAGTTACGAAAAGATCAGCATTCAGGAGATTCTTTATATCGTCGTGGACTTTTGATTTCGCTTCTTCAGTATTGATCTCGAAGGGCATGCCTTCCAGTATGGTCAAGGCCAGGATCCCGGTGTCTTCTTTGAGGGGTATGCTTATACCTTTTACTATGCTGTTCAGCTTTGATTCCGGATCTTTTTTAAATCTTTCATAAGCCGTCGCAAGCGCCTGCAGGGGAAGGCGCTTTGCGTCGATAGAATGCCAGACCTTATCGGCTTCTTCCGCGGAGTGCGGGCCGATTCCCATTTTCCCCTCAAGCGTCTTTTTATCTTCATTGACCATAAAAAGCATGGCCCTGTCAAACCCAAGTCCCTCATGAGATGTGACAGAGGTGAGTATCGTGTACAGTATCTGATCAAGTTCCAGTGATTGCATTATGGAATTGGTGATCTCTGAGAGCATCACAAGCTCATGCTTGGTCTTCTCGTAGAGATCCCTTAATTCCGAGTTATTTTTTTCAATTTCGGAAACAATCTGATTTTCAGCAAGCCGTTTATTCATAATTAAATAAAGTCTATATTATTATTGGGTCAAAGTCAACCCGGAAGCGTTAATTTTTTGAAAAGTAAGATAGTCTTGAGGTTAGAATATAAAATAGCTAGATATATTTATGTTGACTTTTATTGGACTAACTGTTAATATATAGTCAACTTACAAGTTAAGAGATAAAATATCAAGAAGGACTTGTGAAAGCGGTTATGTGGACGAAAAGTAAACCAATAAAAATATGTATTCGTGTAATTGCAGCTATAACTCTGCTCTGTTTCATTACATTAGACATAGCATGGGCTTATCCTGTAGACGGCAGAACCTCCCCTGAAACCCTTCTCCAGCAGACTCTATTCACTTCAAACGAAAAGGCAGAATCACTCAGCAAAGTAGCCATTCGATATTTCCGCATAATGGTCGAGCTGTATTTCGACGACCTTCCAATAGCCGGCGTTGAAGAGAAAGCAAAAGAGATGCTGAAAATAGTCCAGGAAGCCGCAGAAAGGCTTGCCGGGCAGGAAGAGGCTGTAAGAATGCGGGAGAATAACCGTTTCAGCGTGGAAAGCAGTATAGGCCAGGTCCTTTTTAAGATAGATAGCGGGGACATAGTCCTAAAATTCTTCTTTCCCCAGTACAGGGAACTCGAGGCAGCAAACCAGGGATTTGACGTGAAAGAAGAGAGAACATTTCACACGTATCTGAAATACCAGGTCCTAAAGGCGAAGCAACGAGAAGCAGGGAGGACAGACAGAAAGACTGTTCAGGGGGAGAGGCCGGCCGCGACGGAAAACATCGAGCAGATCATAGAGCATATAAGGGAAAAACTTGATAGAAACGAAAAGGTCATGGTGCTGGTCGACGGTGACCCGGGGACCGGTAAAACGGATATAATCGCTCCCGGAATAAGAAAAGCTTTCTCATCCTGCAAGGTGATAGCGCTCGATGATTATATAAGGTCCAGAGACAGCGTAAACTATGTTGATGTCCGCCGGCTTGAAGGCGACCTCTGGGCCGCGCAAAGGGAAAATGTAGATGTTATCGTTTTTGAAGGATTGAACCTGCAGTTCGCTCTGGACGAGATAAAAGCCCAGCCTTCACCTTTCCAGGAATACATTTATCAGCTTATGGGCCGCAAGCCGGTCGGTATCAGGGCGATTGTAGACGACGAGCAGGAGCGGATCGACTTTATCAAGAAGACTTCTCCTACCGCCGATATATTCAGGGCAAGGATGAGATACAGGCAGGGGAGCGAGTACGACCTGAAAGATGGCTACGATTTCATATTCAGGCGTAAGACCGCGAAAACGAGCCTCCAAGAGATGCTTTCCAGGGATGCGGAGAGGGCGCCTCCTGTTAAATCCGGGATATTGAAGCTTGTTCTGGAGGACTCTCCGGAGAAGTTCATGCCCGAGTACCGTGAAAAAGTAGAGGCATTTTTGGAGGTGATCGGCGAGGAATTCGGGTGGGAGCTTATAGACGATATTACGACTACCGAGGATCTTAATGAAAAGGCGCTGGAAAGATTAGAGAAGGAGATATGTTCCCTTTATTCCCATCCTGATTACGTTAAAGGGAACGAGCAGTATACCCAGGAGCTGAGGAGGCACGTGGATAGTGTGATCTATCTTGTTAAAAGCATGGCCCTGGGCAGCGGATTCGACAAAAAGACGGCCGCGGCTCTCGGGGTGGTCGCAGCCGCGCATGATCTGGGGAAACTCAAGACCCCGGAGAAGCTGGCCCTCCATTATTCCGAGAAATTGCTTGGCGAAATGACTTCCGGGGAAAGAAGCATGATCTTCGAACATACGAAGGATTCTCTCACCATGCTGAAGGAAAACGGTATTAGACTTCCTCTTGAAGCCATTTTGCCCTTGGTTTTGATCCATGAGATCCCGACAGCCAGAGACCACCAGATCGTCGGGTATCTTCCGGCCATGGCGAAACTGCGGATACCGGGTGAAGACCAAAAGATCAGGGTGGAAGTCAAGACCCTTTTGAGGGAGATAAGCCGGTCCCTGTGGAAGGCGCCCGCCGTAATGTCTATCACAGACCGGTTCTGCGCTTTCACCGAAAGGCGTCCTTATCACCGGGGAAGGGTAATAGGCCATGAAAAAGACATCAGCCACGGCTTTTTGAAATTCCAGGAGCACGAGGGATATCTTGATAACGATGCAGTAAGGGCTGTTGAACCGGTCCTTATAGATTATTTTAAGAAGCTGGAAGGAGACCGGACGGAAAGGGAAGACGGCGGCACTTTGCCCGCCGTGATCCCGATACAATTTACACTTGGGCAGTATCTGGCCGGCGTGGCGGTTTTCTTGATCCTTTTTGTGAACCTGTGGGCGCTTTTAAAGATAATGTGGGCGAAAAGAAGATTGCGCCAGTATCTGCAGGATAAAAGGCCTTTAAATAATGTGCAGGTCAGGGGCGGTTATCCGACGTTGTCTATAATAAGAGGCGTCAGGGTAGCGGCCGGAATAGATCCGGAAGGCCGGGTCGTTACGGAAACCTGGAAAAGGAGCCGCATCCTGGGGCCTCTGGATCTGCTTTTATTTTTAGTTTATTTTCCCGTCCGCCTGCTTATAGGTTTGAAAGAAATTTTTTCCGGTAAAGAAATGGTGCCGCCCGGCGATGGCCGTGAAAACTCCAAACCGCAAAGGTGGGCAGCTCCGACTCAGAGGACAGAAGTAACATCTAAGAGTGAAGCTCCACCCGTGTCTTCGGGGAAGGCAAGGGTAAGAGTCGCCGACACGCATCGTATGTTAACAGAACTTCTTACGAATGAGAACTGGAGGGATTATAGTTTTACAAGGGAATATTTTACAGAGCGTTTCACGGAGGAAGTTATTATAAGAGCATTCGATGTTCTTGTAAAGCTTGGAATATTGAATGTTGATACGTCCGAGCAGCAATGGACTTACTGGTTTGCCGATCCGTACCGGAACATGCCTAATGAAAATCTTGCCTGGATAAGTAACCATCTTATCAGGACCCTGCCCCAGGCCCCGTCAGAAATTGAATTGGGTATTGTAAGAAAAAGCCTGGGATCTTTCACCGGCGAAGCCGTAGAAGATACGGCCGAAGAGGCCGCACCGGCAGGGGAAGAGCCGATGGAAGAAGTCACTTCCGTAGAAGGTGTCCTTATTATCAGGATAGTCGCCGCGATAGCCGCGGACGAAAAGCTGAGAAACGGCCAGTTTGACAGGACCGTGGTCGGGGACAAGATCGGTCAGTCTTTCGGTTTGTTAGAAGTGTTCAATAAAATGGTCCAGCGCGGGATACTGGTAATGATCAGGGACAAGTACTGCCTGGCGGAATATTTGCGGACAATGTCCTCCACGGAACGCAGGGGATTGCTGGAGAAAAAACTTGGCATAGCCGTCACGGCAGAAGCGCCTGCAGCATCTCCTGAAAGACCCGCGGCGCCGCCCGTCGCTGGTGACCGGGCTTCCGTAGAAGAGAGCCGAAAGGGCAATTTGCTCAGAGTGTTTGATACTATTGTTGCTGATGACAACCTGAAAAACAGTTCTTTCGGGCCCCATATCGAAGAACAGACCGGTCTCAACGTTGAAGCTCTTAAACCTGTGATCGACGAACTGGTAATGTTAAGCGTGCTGGATATCGCCGGTGTGGGATACGTCCTTAATGTCCAGTACCGTATAGCTGGTCCCGAAGCAGTCGGAAGAGTGAGAAAGATCCTCGGCGGTTTGCCGGATCATATGAATGTCAGCGAGCGGCTTAAGACCAGGCAGGCGCTCCAGACAGCTCTTGCCGGGCTCGGAGCGTCTACTGAAGATCGTTCCCCGGGACAAACCGGTCCCGCGGAACAGCCCGTTATGCCGAAAGAACCGCGGAAGCTCAAACCGCACGAAACAGCCGCGGGTGAAGGAGGAATAACCCGGGAAAGCAGCGCCGTAAAGGTATTAAAAATAATAGTGGAAAATAAAGAACTGAAAACCGCAAGCTTTAATAGGGGCGGGCTCATGGAAAAAGCGGGAAATATGGAAATGGGGACCGCTTATCTAGGACTGGTCGATCTTGAAACGCTGGGGATATTAAAGGTACTGAATAAAAATAAACCCAAAGGTGAATGGGTGTACGAACTCGGCGTTGAATACAGAGACGCGCCGGAAGAAGCGCTCAAGTCGATAATGGAAGACAAGGACCCGAACGGCCTGAGACGCATGTCGGACCAGGCAAAACCGGGGCAGATCGAAAAAGTCAAGATGTTCCTGAAGTTGAAGCTTGCCGGGAAAAGCGGCGCAAGCGGAACCAGCCCGGCCGGTTTTCTCGGTGGTTTTGTCCCCATGCCTTTACTGGCGAACGGAAGTTTGGGAGCGGGGAGTTATTTCAGCGTTATCGCGGTGCTGGCCGTGGCGGCCATGATCTATTACTACCTGCCGGTCTGGTGGAGAATATCGAAAGCGAAAAGCCTTTTTCGTAAGTACATGAAGGCAGAAGGAGACGATGAAAAGATAGATGTGAAAGGTGAAATTGAATCGGAAACAGATTTTGAGTTAATCCATTATCCAGCCACCATAACCGACAGTGCATATGAAATTCTGGTCGTCCAGGAAGGTGTAGAGGTAAGAGAGCGCACTTTAAAATTCTTAGGTGAAGAGCTTAAGGTCATTTGGACAGATTATACGACGACTAAAACAAAATTACTTTATCTTCCGCTTGAGATAGTGGCTTGGACTATTGCGATCATAGCTATCATCGCAGTTATCCCGTTCATGGTCATATATGCTGTCGGGAAAAATATCGTAAAAGATAATCCTTTCAGGACCCTTTACAGGACCTCTAAGGCAAGAAAGGTCCTAACTGAATATGTGACTCTACGGGATGAACTTGAGAGCGACAAGCCGATGGACCCGTTTGAGGCAGAAATAAAAGAGGAAAGGCTGGCTGAACTCGGGGCAAAATGGAAAATCGGACCTGCGCCGGGGCAGGGTATGAGTATAACATGTGATGCCTCTATACGCATAGCACCCGGGATAAGGATGCTTTATGAATATAGCGGCCGCGGGAAGAAAAATGTATATACATTTGTAAGTTTAGGTAAATATGACGGGTATTTCTACAGGGCTCGTTTACGGAATGCCCCCATCGTAATTGCCATAGAATTTTATCGTCTTTACAGGAAGACGGTGAGCCTTGCGAAAAAGATGCCAAGATTCTTAGATGATCTGATCCGGGCGATCCCGGTAATAGATAAGAAGATCGTTTTTATTTTGGATAAATTTAACAGGAAGACAGACGGCGAAGAAGAAAAAGGCGAGAAAGCGGCTGAAGAGGAGATCGCGCTCGAAGACAAAGGTGATATTCTTAACGGCTTTAACGAGGTCGTGAAGAATTTTGTCAAGAAAAGCAATCCGGTCGAATTTACGCGCAAGGATTTCCGGGGAAAGAGGATAAAGAGCAAAAAAGGGAAAGAGGCCTTTTCATATACTACCTGCACGGCCGAGTTGGAAGGATTAGTAACGCTTGGGGTTTTGGCCGTGGACAATGCTCTAAGGCCATATAAGTATCAAGTAGATGAGAAATATCTCAGGGGTCCCCCGGAAGCGATCGAGAAAAGACTTGAAAAAGTAAGAGCTATTATCGAAAGTGAAAACCTGCCTGCCGATCCAACTGCAAAAAAACTCAGAGAATTAAAAGAAAGAATGGAAGATGAGGCCTTTACGGAAGAAGAAAAGGCCGTTCTCGCCGAAAGCAGAGAGATAACCGACCGCAAATACAAGGAAGCCCTGCTCAAAGACGAAGCCGTAGTGAAATTCTACCTGGAACTGCTTTACGGATTGAATCTGGAACTTTACGCCCTTGCTTACGAACGTATGCATCTTGAGGATTCCGGGGGACCGGCGAAAGAACTTGCCGGGATAAAAAAGAAAATAAGCAATTTGCGAAGACGGTCCGAAAGAGAGATCAATAAATTCAAGAAAATGAAATACAGCGGTCCTGCGATCAGGCGGTATGAAAATTACCGGGGCAAGGCCAAGGAACACTTCAGGGAAGCCATCGAGCTTATAGGCAGGGAAAAGCTTGATGAGGAGACGATCAAGGCTTTCAGGGGCATGATGGGAAGGGCGATAAATGACCTTAAAGCGGACAGGATGTGGCTTCTCGGCAGGAGACTTGAGAGAAAACGGAGAGCCAAAAGGGTCTGGATAGACGAAAAGAACGGTAAATATATATTAGTCGAGGGCCGCTGGGTCGGCAAAGGCGCGCCTCAGCTTAAAAAACACAGGACTGCTTACAGTTACCTGTGGGACGCTTTCCGCGCTACGGACCACAAGATAGATTCGGAAGATGAAAACCTGCTCTGGATAACGCCTGTCATAGATGAATTAAAGAGCATCCGGGATCATCTGCAGGAAAACGAGAAAACACCTTCATCTGTGCCGGAAAAAGAGATCAGGGAACTAGTGAAGAGGTTGAGTGCCGTCCTGGAGCAGTTAAAAGGGGTGAAAGTCGAGGAAAAGAGGTTCGCACGGTATACCCTTGACGCGGTCGCCAGGCTCGTCCGCATAAGAAAAATCGACACCGCGAGAGGGCTGTTGACGACAGCCGTGAGGCTTTTTGAGGATAGACGTAACAGCGTGGAAGACATACTTGAGAACATAAAAACAGGAAGCCTGAACGCGCTTCGCGATAAGGTGGAAAAACGGAACAAGGATATCGCGGGACGAACGGAAAGGATCATCGAATACTTTAAAAAAGGCGGGGATGACAATACAAGAAAAGCCCTCGGAGAATTAAGAGGATTAAAGAGGCTCAGGTGGATGCGGGAGCCGGAATATTCCGGGCTTGACCGGCAACTGTTCTTGTGCGTGCAGAGCGTGGCGTCCGGCAGGCCGGACATGGAAAAGATAGAGTCGACTATGCGCATTGTGAAGTCAAGGGCCAAAAACGCGGATATCCTTTCGCACTTTATGGAGGATTACAGAGACCTGCATGAGCTTTGGCTTTTAGGAAAGAGGCCGGACCTGAGAACAGAGTTTGACGTCTTCAAATTCACATTCCAGGAATATCTCAGCAAGGCCGACAGGATACGAGGCAGGCCCGGAAGGATCGGGTCCTGCGAAGAAGTTCAGCGCGCTCCCCGGACTTTCTGGACAAGATTCCATCAAGCCGCTTTTATCCCGTTCCGGATGGATGACCCGTCCGGCAGGACGGATAAAAAAGGAAAACCTGTAAGAGTGTTCAACCCGGCGTTCCAGGCCGTTTCAGATATGATGCTGATCCAGCTCTTGCCTGATCTAAAGCATATCGTGACCGCTCTTAAAAGAAAAGAGACCCGGGTAGAAAAAGTCGATGAAAAGAGTGAAAGATTTTCGTTAAAACCCGACCGTAAACGCACGGCGAAGCTGATAGAGAGATTAATAAAAAAGGGCAAAAAGACGTTCGTCGAATACACCATCGCTGAAAGAAAAGAGATCGCCAAAGCTTTGGCCAGGGATTACGGCCTGAAAGGCGCGGACCTCAAGCTGTTTAACCGTTCTATCCTCACCGAATCAAAACCTGAAGTGGAAAGATGGAAGTCCGGGTCCGCCCTTATTACTATTATATCCCTTATTATGCTGGTTCTTGCTCCGTCCAGGCGCGCTCTCGCGATGCCGGAAATATCAGGAGCAGTTTTCACTGCCGGGAATTATCTAGGCGCGATCGGTATATTAGCGGGTTTAGGCGCCATATTAGCGGTACTGGGCATACTGACGTGGAGAGCGAAGAGGAAAGCGATCGACGGAAAAACGACGGCTCGCGTCAAGAAATTCGGCGCGAAGATCGTGGCAGAAGAGATCCCTTATGAAAAACTTAAAATATGCCATGATTATGACGGCGTGTTTCTTGTAACTGATCCTAAAGCTCATTTTGATCATCAATATAGATTGTTCAATTATATCGCGTTTTTCGAGCCGGAGGATAAACCGGGCGTGGAATCCAGGAGGCTGATCTTTGTCCTGCAGAAAGCATTAGAGCTTATCGAAAACCTTTGCATGAATTCTGAAAATGAAACGGCAAAAGAGATCTATTCCGCGCTGCATAAAGGCTTGATACGGCATGACCGTATGGTAGTGAGAGTGGCTGAAAACCTTCCCCAGACGGCCGTTCTTTACAAGCGCGGAGAGGTCACCGTCCTTGTTCTTAAAAAGGATCTTGTAGACGAAGCCTACGTTAAAGGCCATGTTGTAGGGGAAGAAGACTGGGAAGTCACCCTGTGGCCTCTATGCGAGAGATTGAACCACGAGCTTGGGCATACTGATATATTCAGGAATGGGCCGAAAAGATCAGACGAAGAATGCGACAGTGTATACCGCGACTACCTGCTTCTGAAACTGATCTCGGAAACAAAGCCTGAATTCAAGGAGAACGTTGATATTTACATGAAGAGGCTGGGAGAGAAATACGGCTCTTCTTTTTATTATGGATTTTTAAACGGTCTTCTGAGGGAAGAGAAAGACAAGAAACTCACCGGCGACCAGGTCAAAACAGAAATAAGAGAGTTTGTAAGGGAAAACTTTAATGATCTGGATGCAGACAAAAAGGCTTTTCCATTCTTCCGCGGAAGGAAAAAGAGCGTCACGGAGGTTTCCCGTTTAGCATTTGAAGAGGTTAAGAAATACAAGCACCCGGTCACGCATTACAGTGATATCCGGAACGCGCTCAAGGAACATCATGGCATAGACCTGCAAGACAAAAAATACAAGAAGGTCAGGATAGACCTGGTGAAGTATTTCGCGAATGTCGATGCGCTTAATACGATAGTGAATTTTTCGGAATACGGTTTCTTACCCCGGAAATACGATGAAGACCGGCAGGAGGTCATCGAGGTCGCCAAGATATGCGCCGGGCATGACGGTTTTGCCGTCGCGCTGCATTACAGGAAACTGGGTTTGGATCCGGAAAGGTCGGTAGACGAAAGGAGAGCGACCGTCGAGATCGCCAAGATCTGCGCCATGCAGGACGCGGAAGGGACCATAAGGCAATTTAAGAACTTCGGTCTCGGCCTCACTGAGGAACAGGAAAAAGAGTTTTGCCTTGACGCTGAAAGAGCTTCCGTCCAGACGCTCGTCCAGGGTTTTGCCGGGGGTAAAGACCTCAGGGCGCTTGCCAGCGCGACCGTTTTGATGAAAGCGGTGGATGTGGCGTTCGGCCAGCTTGACTTTTCAGGCCTGGCAATAGGCACCCAGGCTTATGTAAAACTTCTTCTTCTTGACAAGGTCATCAAAGAAGGAGAGATATCGGATGAGTTTTTACTATACCTGAGGGACAAGGTCGTTCCTTCCCTCCGGGTGCTTGAAAACCTGACAAAGAACTACCCGACGCTGGGCATGGAACAGGGTATATATAAATATGACTTTATGGACCGGGACAGTTTTGACCTGGGAGTGAAACTCGTCAATTTTGTATCCAGGGTCCAGGGGGTCCGCCAGCCGTGGTGGTCCCGTTCAAGACAGGATCCGACCGCCAGCCAGGTAAGAATGCCGCCTACTACATACCCGATTTTCATATTGATGATAAGAAAAATGCTCAAGATGGGTATCATAAGTTCGGTAGCATATTCGACCGCAGTCGCCGGCGAACACATGGAAGAAGCCCCGTTCGTTCTTACAATGTCGTATCACTCGGCATATGATTATGACCAATACATGGAGATCAACGGGAAGAAAGTGCTCAAAAAAGGCGAAAAGATGCCCGAGAGGATAGCGGCGGGGGAAGAAGAAAGCCACGCGGAAAAGAAAGAGAAAGAGAAAAAGAAAAAGATCAAGCCGCAGGTCCAGGGAGTCTGGCAGGGGAAGACACAGGACCCGTGGAAGGGGACAAAACTTGGAGCGGATGACGCGAAAACAAGAGGGACACAGACAAAGTATTTCCACTCGCTGGTGCCGAAGGATGTAAAAGCGGTAGAGAAAGACCTGGAGAGGACATTCCTTCTCGCGACTGCCGCCAGCGCTTCACTGGGAACTTATGGGTTAGAAGATGCGGAACTGAGAAAGGCTTACAAAAGCTTAAAGGATGAAGTAAAAGGATTTTTGATGTCCAGGTTGGGCCTTCCGGAAAAAGATGTCGAAAAATGGCTTTCTCCCGACCCGGAAAAGATGGATGTCGTGGGCGATTATGGCAACAAAGAAACCGGTGAGATGCTGGAAAAAATAGCCCAGAAATTCCTCATGGTCACCGGAGACAGAAGCAAGCTCATGTCCTCCGGCGCGGGAGGGACCGCGGTGGCTTCTGACGTGGACGAAATGGATCTCGGTTCCGGGTATGTGGACAGGCCCGCGCTTTACCAGGAATTCCAGGATATCATAGAGAAGCACACGAAGAGAATGTTCACGCAGATGTTCCCAGGGGAAGCTGGAAAAGTCTTAAGGATGGGCCTTGCCGAACAGTTCGAACAGATAGACCCTGAGAGCGTCAGGATCACCGCTCTTCAGATGTGTTACGACGCCGATCCGGGCAGAAGAAAAAGAGCGCTTAATCAGGTCCAAGCGGCTTACCCGGATGACTATGCCAAGATCATGGCAGCGGAGAGGAAAAGCGCCGGATCAAAAAGCGTAAAAAAGCACAGGCATAAAGGTGACAAGGGTATAGGCGCTAATTTTGACGGCATGATACACCAGGGGCCGGAGTCCGAAGTGGAATTCAATTCCCGCTTGAAAGATATCAGGAGCAGGTCCATAGCCGACCGTTATATGGACAGGATAAAAAAGCTGCTGAAGGATTTCGTAGACCGGGCGGATATTTCAGTCAGGCAGAGGAACGCGCTTGAGGAGGAACTAAGCAACTTCCAGAAGGGGACATATAAGGTATACGGTTTTAATTCTATAGTGATGAATTCAGAAAATGATTTTTACCTGGGATTGAACGACATTAAAAAAATGGAGCTTTTTATTGCCACGGACCTGTTGTCCGAACTCGATGAGCTTGGCCAGAAATTCGGCGATGAATACCTGCTTCACGAACTTATATGCCCGGTCCTGGGGCATTATCCCGCCATCAGGGCCCAGCAGGGATTCTTCACAGGGAATTATCCCGACGAGGAGGCAAAGAAGAAGCAGACCTACAAGAAGCCTTACAAGGGGCTGTTGGGCGTGGCGCTAAGGAACTTCCTGGAAGGCACCGAGCAGACCATCGATGACTTTTTCGAGTATTATCCCCTGGATGTGAAAAAACAAGGAAGGCGGGTCGTGGATCCCCTGCCCCCGGCGGAGATAATGAAGCAGGTAAGTGAACAAAACTGGCTTTGGATGCTGGATGAAGGAGGCAGAACACACAAGAGCGTTGTGCCCGTTTCCCAGGATACCGTGAAAGGGAGAATAAGGAAGTTCAGGGATGGTCTGGGGCCGGTGATCATCGAGAAAAAGCTTCCCGGTGTTTTCGAAAAAGTGAAGATCGGCGGAAATATCCCGCTCGATCCGGGGACACCGTTCAGGATATTCGTATCCGGCAGTTATTTCTGGTGTAAAAGGCCCCTGGACGACCTTGAAATGGACGTTATCGTGGACGGGTATTGTCCTTTGAGCGGGCCTCACGAGCTTGAACTGAGCGAAGACGAGATGAAAACGTTATTTTCAGGCCTGGACGTAAAAACCCAGCCGCTAAAAATAAAAGTGAATGTTTTCGGAACGGAGCAGCTAGAATGCGCGGCAGGTGACCGAAAGATAAAAGACCTGGAAGCCTTGAGAAAAGGGAAAAAGGATGAAGAAGCGGAGCGCGAGGTCTTAAGGAAAGCGGAATTATGCGAAAAGCTTATCAGGCTTCCGCACGAGGCTATCCAGCTCCTTGGCAGGAGAGTGGATTTTGAGGAACTGGGCGAGACCAGAGCGGAAAATATCCTGAATCTTTACGGGCTGGACAAAGAGAGAGTGACGCGTTCTAAATGGCTTGGGCCGAAAAAGGAAAGCAGGGATAAGAAGGAGTCCAGGGATTGGACCGTCGTAAGAATGAGGGGGGTACTGGAATACATAGTGAAATATTATAACGTTTTCGAGGGGGCGATAAACCCGCACAAACGGAGCGAGAAACTGATACATTTTATCAGCCTTAACAGGCACCTTCCCGGGCCGACTGACACTATAGTGAAATCTTTCAGGAAGTCCCTGTTCGAGTATATCGAAAATGGGGAACTCCTGGAAGAGCGGTACCGTTTTCTGCGTCCGCTCGGCGCGGGCGGGATGGCTGCCGTGTACAGGGCTTTTGACACCAAGGCGAAAAGAACCGTGGCCGTTAAGATCATAAGCGATCAGTTATCCCTTGACCCGAAGAGCGTGGTGAGGTTTTTGCGGGAGGCACGGAAGCTGAGCGGCCTGAGGCACGAGGGCATAGTTTCGGTTTATGATCACTTTGATACGGTTGACAGCGGACAGTTTTACACAATGGAGGCTATCAATGGCGTTCCTCTTAATGAGCATTTTGCCGGCAAAGACTACAATGAAAAAGAGCTTGTAAAAGTATTTTTGAACCTCGCCAGAGGCGTCGCATACGCGCATTCAAGAGGTATCATTCACAGGGATCTTAAGCCCGGTAACATATTTGTCAGGAGGAACGGGCAGACCATAATACTGGATTTCGGCCTGGCAAAATACGGCTCCGATGCTAAAGACCAGGAGAGCGGTCTTACCATGCATGATGAGCTCTTGGGGACGCCCGCATACATGCCTCGCGAACAGTTCAGCGGTTTGTTCGTGGGAGTCGATAAAGAACTATACGGGTTCCTGGAGATAAATTATGAAGACCCGGCCCTGAAAAAATTAGAGTACATGAAAGACATAGAGACTTTCGGAAATATTATGTATGAGATGGCCACGGGCCATGTTCCCTATCCCGGAGATACTACATGGGCTGTTCTCTGGCAAAGGGTAGCAGGCGTCAGAAAGCCGAGGGATCACAGGCCGGAGATCAGCCCCGATCTTGAAGCGGTAATATTGAAAGGTATGAGTTGGGATCCCCGCGACCGGTACACGGCGGAGCACCTGATAAACGAATTGCAGAGGATCTATGAAGGCAGGCACAGCAAAGAATACGCGGACATGCTCAAAAAGCAAAGGAGAGGATTTTTATACAAACAGATCCCGTGGGTGGCGATGCTGGCGATATCGTTTTTTGTATTACCCGGATTCTGGGGTAATTTACTTAAACTGCCTGTCCTGCAGGCATTTGACAGGGGAATAGGGGTATTAATGATGACGATAGGCGCGTTTGTGGGCCTGAGAAAACCCCTGAAATTGGCATTGAAAGGGATCAAATGGGTATTGCAGAAGGTGTTCGGGCTGCGCATCCAGGTAGAGGTCAAGAGGAAGCCGGATCTTATTCAAGCCGACAAAGATAAAGAAGAGAAAGGAGTATCACTGCCATGGCTTATGGTCCTGCAATTAGTGCCTGTTACCCTTGCGGTTGTTATGGTGTTCTTTAATATTTTATGGGGTTTCTGTAGCTGGGCGCTGATCGGTATCCTGTCGGCGGTCCCGTTCGGTGTATTCGTTGACAAGTTCGTCGCCAGACTGGAAAAAGCACTCGGTAAGAAGGAGGAAAAAGACGAATCGGTCCGGAGAATGCTCGCGCAGCAGGCGGCCGTGGCGGCCGATCCGGGGAGCGATAGCGATTTTGACGTGGACCCCGCGGATTATAGCGGGAGCGCGGATTCTGTTCCGAGGCCGCCGGATGGAGGGGCCATAGGCAAATTGTTCGGCGCCGAAGGCCGGCAGGTAAAAGAAGGCATCATCGCGAAAGAAAGAAATGAATTTCTTGAATTTCATGACAACGGCAGAAAAGAGGTTCTCCGCACCAAGGACGGCAGAGAGGCCAGGTTCAAGGTTATGGGGTCATATAAGGACCCGGACTCGGGCCAGATCGTTAAGATAATAGAGGATAACGAGCATATACGCGGTTTCGCCAACAAGGAAAACTTATACCTTTCCGAGAGCCTTGTCAAAAGCCTCATGCCAACCTACCGTGAAATAGCTACCTATCATGAACTGCGGCATAACTATTATGCCCGGCATCCCGAAGAACTTCCCATCGGTATCAATGCCCATACGTTCTTAAGAGGTTGTGGTAAAGAAGTGCGGGAGATGGTGAAGAAAGCCCTGAAAAAGAATGACCTGAAAGAATATTTCACCGCGGAAGAAATTATATCTTACCTGGGCGAAAAACTAAGCATAGCCAGGCAGAACCCGGTGGAAATCGCTCTTATACGCTACAACGAGGAAGTCCTTGGGGAAAAAGGCATAGAACTTCTGTACGGCGAACAGGACCGCAAGTTCGGGGCCAGAGCCAATGATGATTTCAGCAGGGAATTGCAAAGGCAGTCCCAGATCATCACCAGTTCAAAACTTCCTCCCAAAACGTATGTCCCGGGCATCGTGGGGATAACGTTAGGTGTTTTTTCATGGTTACTGATCTCTTTCGCGAGCGCTTATCTCCTGAAAGGCAGTTTTATAGGTTCAATATTCAGCAGTGACGTGCCTTTGCTGGTGACCAAGGGGATGATCTCTGCCGCTTTTATCGTTTCCGGTCTTGTAAGCCAGCATTTTATCAATCTCTACCGGGGGTATTACAGGTACAAGGAGCTGTTCGATGATTCGCCGGTGGCTTTTCATACACTGGACAAAGATTTCAGGATAACCGGGGTCAATAAGCGCTGGTGTGAACTGCTCGGATACACCGAGAAAGAGGTCAGGAAACATGAGATCTTTGAATTTATTTATGTCGATCCTTCCGATGAAGTGGATGCCGAAAAGCAGATACGGAACGCCAGGGAACGAGCCGTGGCCAGAATGGAAGGCAAGACCGTCCCGGATAAGATCGGTTATGGTCCTTACAGGAAATACAGGACGAAAAACGGTAAACCGGTGATCGTGGAGACAAGGGACACGACTTTGAGAGACACACAAAACAGGCCGACCGGGATCCAGACCTCGTTTGTCGACGTCACCGAGGCCGTGGAGGCAGTCGAAAGCCTGGAGAAAGAAAGAGGCCTGCTCAAGAGCATTACCAGCAACACGCCTGATTTCATTTTTGTCAAGGATACAAAGAGCAGGCTCGTTTTTTCAAATGACGCGCATTTTAAAGCCCTGGGAGCTGCTTCGTTCGAAGAGGTGAGGGGATCGACGGATTTCGGCCATTTCCCTGATGAACTGGCACGGAAATATTATGATGATGAGCAGGGCGTGATGAAAAGCGGGATCCCGCTCATAGGAGAGGAGGAGCGTTTTATAGACTCGTCCGGCAGCGAGAGATGGCTTTCGACGACAAAAGTTCCCTTACGGGACTCAGGCGGGGAGATCATCGGCATTGTGGGGATAAGCCGTGATATCACAGAGCTGAGAAACCTGCAGATAAAAGATCCCAGAACAGGCGCATACGACAGAAAGTTCCTGCTGAAAGACGAATTTCGCGCCAGATGGAGCATGTCGGTTGAAAGGGCCAAGCACACCGTATCGGTCCTTATGTGTGATCTCGATCATTTCAAGAGGTTCAATGAAGCGCCGTATGACCATGATACGGGCGACCTGGTCTTAAGAGCAGTAGTCCGGAGGATCGCTAAAGAGCTGAGAGATGGCGATATTCTGGTCCGCCACGGCGGTGAGGAATTTCTGGTCATCCTTTTCAATACGGATGCCGAGGAGACAGGGGTTGTCGCAAACAGGATACTGTCATCCGTGAGAGGGTTATTCATTTCTGACGAAAAGAGGGGAGACATCGATGATATCACGATAAGTATCGGCGGAGCGGAGCTTACGGACGAAGAACAAATACAGGTAGGCATTGTTAACAAGCAACTGGCAAAGCTTGTGAAAAAGAAGGATATAGGCGAAGAAGAACTGGCCGAAGCCACGGAAAAGCTTGCTCCTTTATGGAAGAGAGCGGACCTTGCCCTTGTGCACAGAGCCAAACGGGAAGGTAGAGACCGTTACGTTTTCAGTGAGCCGAACCATGAGACCGAAAAGCGGGAAGACGCGGGAAAGGATCCCGGCAGCACGACATTGAGTTGTATTGCGATGACCCCGCTATTGCCCGTGATCTTAGGCCTGAATGACATCGCAACTTGCCTGACCCTCGTTGCCGTTTTGGCAGTTCTTTTTTACAGTATTGTACATTTTGCTTCCTCTGAAAGCGCGAGCTCGGGCGGTGAGGGGTCGGAAGAGCATTTAATTTCTATTCTTGACAGTTTCGACCTGGAAGCTAGTTGCCAGGCAGCGATACAACTAGGCAATATCGGCGGCGAAAAGGCGGCAGAAGCGCTTCTTGGGGGAAGGCTTGTTAATTTGGAGCCTACTTACAAGGCGTACAAAACGGAAGCTCTGGGAAATATAGCTGCCTCCCATAATTTATCCCCGGAAACGGCAAAAAGGATATCCGACTTGCTGTTTGTCATGCTGAACGACGGCGATAAGGATGTTCAGAGGGCGGCTGCCGATGCGCTTGAAGCGATCGGTGAGGCAAAGAAGGACGACATGTGCATTTTATATGCTTATCTTTATGACCCCATAGGGAAGATGAAGCATGAGGGGGTCCTGGAGAGGATCGAAATGGGACTTTTGACCAGCCGTCTTATAGGTGCCTTGAATTTGGGATCAAAGGTTCAAGGATCAGCCGTGAATGTTCTAAGCAGGGTGGCTGACCCGCAAGTAGTCGAGGCGCTGATCGATCAGCTAACGAACGAAGATGCCAATTTCCGTGTCGCTGTCATCAAGGCTTTGAGAGATATAGGCAAGCGCCTGTCCGAGCGTGTCAATAACGCGAAAGCCAGGGGGAGGAAACCGGATCCGAACGAAGAAGCCACGAAGGGGAGAGTAACGGAGGTCCTGTTCTTTTGCTCGGAAAATGACCCGGACACAAGGGTTCGTGAAGCCGCAGCACGTTCTTTGGGGCTGGTCGGCGGTCCGGAGATAAGTCAGCGGTTATCCGGCATGCTGAAAAAGAAGGATTCCTGGCAGGTTAAGGAGGCCGCGATAGAATCTCTCGGCAAAACGGGTGACGCGAGAGGGGCAACTGCTATCTTTGCGATAATGGGCGAAGGCGGTGTGCCGCACGGCGCGTATTTAACCTGTCTCAGGGCCCTGGGCGAGATCAGTCATTCTTTAAGAAGACTTCTCACGAGAAATCTGCCTCCTGATATGGAAAAAAGGATAAGAGGATATTTGAAAGCGATAAACAGCAACCTGGTCAAAGGCCTGGAGGACGAGCGCATGGATATCCGCGCTGTAGCGGCAGAGACGCTGCTCATCAAGTGCGACGTAAGTGAATTAAAGGATATAATCAGCGATCCTGAAAAAGTCCTGCGGGCGCATGTCATTATCAACCAGAAGGAAGAACAGGCCTTGCCAACGGCTGCCGGGATCACGCAGGAAATGGCGATAGAGTTTACTACTAAAGCCATCGTTGAAAAGAAATGGAGCAAATTGGCCGAACTTGGGCAGCACGCTGCTCCCGCGCTGCTGAAGGCGTTAAATGACCCCGTAGCGTTTTTCCGCCAGAAAGCCGCAGAGACCCTGCAGGTAGTAAGACACCCGCTGACGATAGCGCCGTTGTGGGAACGCCTGTTTATAGAAAAGAGCAATGATGTTTCTTACGCGATCGCGCAGGCTATTCTGGCGATGGGCGGGGAGAACGCGGAAAAAGAATTGAAAAAGTTCATCGAGGAACACCCGGATCCTGCTATTTGGAAGGTCACCACGCTGTATCTTATGGGTGAGACTAAAAAAGCGTCAACAATGATAAAGAAACTGCTTGAAGAAAACGACCAGGAAATCATACAGAAATTTCTTGAAGACAGGCTGGAAAAAGGTTTCCCAAAAGAAGAAAAAGAGCCCCTCAAAAAACTTATCGACATGGGCGTAACGATCCATTTTGACATTTTGGCTGATCAGGGATCGAGCAAGACGGCACGCATCGATGCGCTTAGATTTTTAGGTAAATATGGCGCCGAGAAACAAGTGGATGGCCTGGTCACTGCTTCAAAAAGCAATGATATGGAAATTGTGAAAGAAGCCGGCACGGCCCTGGCCAGCATTAATGAGCGCCAAGTGCGGAAAAAGATCCCTACTTATCTCGAAGTTCTGGCTGACCCGGGTGCAAGTTCAAGAGCCCGGGTCGAAGCGGCGGATTTCCTGGGCGAATACGGCGGGCCGGCCGAACGAAAAGCGCTTGTGAATGCCGCGGGAGGCATGGATTTTAAAGTCACCAAAGCTATCACCATGGCCATTTCCAAAATAGACAAGCGTCATGGAGGAAAGAAAAAAGGATCACACGGTTTTGCTTTTCTGCCGTTCGCCATCCCGCAGAACTTCTCTGAGTTGATCGAGATCATCAAGGAGTCCCCGGTTTGGTGCGGGGCGATCGCCCTCGGCGCTTTAGCCGTCTTCGCAGGCCTTATATTATTTCTACGCTTTGTTTATCACAGATTGCGTCCGGTCGTATGGAACCTTAAGAGGATCGGAAGCAAAAATCCCGCAAAGCGCAAAGCCGCCGCAGCGGCATTAGGTGAGCTTGCGCCTTTTAAGGAAAAAGAAATCGAAGAAGTGATCTCCGCGCTCGAGGAAACCACACGTGATAAGGTCAGTGCTGTCCGTATGGCTGCCGCGGAAGCTATTGGAAAAATAGGAAAAGAGGCAGAAAACGCGATACCCGATCTTGTAAGACTTGTTATTGAGGACGAAGATCCCCAGGTCCGCATAACCGCCGCCAAGTCACTTGGCGAAACCGGCCTAATGGGGATCTTCGCCCTCGCTGAAAAGCTGAAGGATGAGGACGCCGCCGTCCGTTTATCCGCGGCGAAAGCCTTCGGCAATGTGGACCCAAAGACGCCAAAGATAGAACATATATTCGTAAATCTTGAGGGAACCCTGGAAGATCCGGATAAAGATGTCCGTGACGCCGGGATGAACGCTTTTAGCAGCCTTGATGCCCTGACCCCGGAGCGAAAGGTTAAAAGATATATCGCCGATCTCGGTGACGGGCAGCATGTCGGTGTCCGGGATGAGGCGATGAGACAACTGGACGAGCTTGATGCCGTGACGATAGGGCTCAGGGTAAAGAAATACATGTTCGACCTGGAAGACGATAACGCGGAAGTCCGTAAGAGCGGCGCGGAAAAACTCGGCAAACTGGGCGTTTACGCAAGGGGCCTTGGCAGGAAAATACGTGGTACAGATGAAGAGTTCAGGGAGATGCTAAACGAGCTGAAAAAAGCCGCCCCTATTCTCGTCCAGATGCTGCAAAAGGATGAAGGTGCGGGTATCCGCGCGGCCGCAGCCGCGGCGCTCGGTGATATAGGGCCTGTTACGTTTGAAGTCGTCCCTGCCCTGGTAAAAGCCGTGAAAGATCCTGAAGCTAAAGTTCGCGAATCAGCCATCCTGGCGCTTTGCAAGTTTCCTGCCGCGACTCCGAATATGACCAATGCTATTATAGGTGCGGCAGGTGATAAGAATGAGGGGGTCCGGGCTGCAGCTGCACGCTTTTTCGGAGGCGTAAAACCGGCCAGCGACCGGGTGATATCGGTTTTGGTGAAGCTGTCGGGAGACCCGGACGAAAATGTCCGCAGGGACGCGAGGACGGTTCTTGAAAAACTGGAAAAACCGCAAGCCGCTGTTCCCTCCCTCATAGAGATCGCAAAAGACGAAGAAAAGGACCTCGACACCCGCGTAGCCGCTATTTTAGGACTTGGAGAGATCACTCCGGTGACCACGGAAGCGATCAATAATCTGGTGTCGTTTATCCGTGCAGCCGCAGGCCGGGAAGCAGTACATCAAAAGGCTACAGATAGAGAGCTTGCCGGTAGAAACATTATCGTTGGAAGGTCTTCTACTCATGAAACTGCTGTTCTTAGTAAATCCGAAGAAGAGAAAACGCACAGGGAAGAGTTTATTGCCGGCGAAGAATTTGACGGCAAAGATGAATTTCACCGAGAGGTTGTTGAAAAATCCCAGACCAGGGAGCATGATTCAAGAAGGATCGCTTATGAAGAGGCAGCCGCGCGTGAAGCCTATCTTCGCGAATCGGAAACCCGCGAAACATCTCTCAGGAAATCAGCGGAGCGCGAGGCCGCTATCCGCGAAACCGCCGTCGAAGCCCTTGTTAAGATCGGCCCTTCGGCAAAGCCCATTTTCATGCAGCTATTAGCTGACGATGAAGAGTATGTTCGCGAAGCCGGGGCACACGCTATTGCCAAGATCAGTCCCGATGCGGTTCAAGAACTGATCAGTATTATATGCGCGACGGACACGGATACGAAATCTAAAAATTTCGGAAGAGATTATTATTTCCGTAGATATGCCGCGAAGGAACTGGTCAAGATAGGCCCGGAAGCGGTCTTTGCCTTGATGGAAAATCTTGAAAGCAGAGACCCTCGGTCCCGTAAAGCGGTAGAGAGTGCTCTCGGTATTATCGGGGAGGAACCCGTCATTGAAGCCGCGGTACACGTTTTTGCCGCGAAAGGTCCTGAAGTGATCCCTGTCCTGGTGAATTTGGCAAAGAGCGAGCATTACCATATCAGGCTTTTCATGGCCAGGGCCATCCGCAAAGTGGGGCCTGAAGCCATTTCAGCTCTTGCAGAGGAGTTGAATAGCGGAAAAGACAGTGATCTCTCACACGCGGCGGACGCGCTTGGCGAGGTGGGGCCTGACGCGGCCTTGGCGGCGGACCGTCTTGAGAAGCTGCTGGAAAATGAGATGTGGTGGGTCCGGAATTCCGCTTTTGGCGCGCTCAAAAAGATAGGGGCCTTGACCCTGGAAAGGAAGAAAAAGAAGTTCAGGAAAGACTCCGAGGATAAACACAGCCTCGCATATCGGCTATCAGGGAAGAAAGCCCTTGAGGAACTGGAATTCAGGGAAATGCTTGGCGGTTTGGGAGGATTCGTTCCGGTATTCCTGGCGCAGGGCACGCTTGGAAATTATATTCGCACCCTGATCTCTAAACTGGAAGAGCTGGAGGCCGCGAACCCGACAGCGTTCTGGGTGATCGCGGGCGCAGCAGGTATCTTATTGACCGCAGGAGTCATTCTTGCTGCCCGTCGTGCATTACGTCCTAAAAGAAAAAGATACCTGAGGATGGCCACGGGCGAGATCCTGGCCGAAAGAGTGAAAGGGATAAAGGGCCTTGCGGAACTCCGGGACAGAAAAGATCTAGCCGGTCTATGTGAGGCTTTGAAGAATGACGATAGCCCGGAAGTCCGTGAAGCGGCGGCTGAAGCTATCGGCATGTTTTCGGAAGCGGGTAATACCATGGATGTCAGGGACGTGCTGGAAAGCGCTTTAATGGATCCTGTAAAATCTGTCCGCGCGACTGCTCTCGAAGCGATCTTGAACATAGGAATAGGGCCTAGAGCGGCCGCGGAAGCTTTGACCGTGGCCTTATCCGAAAGTAATCCGCTTGATGTCCGTGAAGATGCCGCGGTATACCTGGGTGCTCTTGGCGAAAGTCATCGAGACGACGTAGATACTATCGAGGCGATAGCCACGGGACTTGCTCTCGCCATGAAAGACGAGAATACATCTATTCGCAGGGCCGTTATGCGGTCATTTAATCGCCTTGCGCATCCCAGGGTGGTCGGTTTCTTGGCGATCATGCTTTCCGAGGATGCAGATGCCGATATACGTTGTGAAGCAGCGGAAGCCCTTGCCAGGACCGACAGCCCGTATGCCGTGATACCTTTAACTGAAGCCATGATCGGCGATGCGGACTCGACAGTCCGCAAGGCAGCTACGAGAGCCGTAGCCGATATATGCGCTCAAATAAAAGGGGCACCCATCGTGAAGGATAAGGTGGTGCCCGTCTTTGTTGAGGCTCTGGGTGACAGGGATAAGGAAGTCCGGAAGAGAGTAGCTTTGGAATTTCCGTCAATAGCCGCCCCGGATGTCCTTGAACAGGTGTTGGGCCCGGATTATCAA
Organism: Candidatus Omnitrophota bacterium; assembly: GCA_049643885.1. Lineage (GTDB taxonomy): Bacteria > Omnitrophota > Gorgyraeia > Tantalellales > Tantalellaceae > JBARQV01. The sequence continues at coordinate 89,818 of JBARQV010000033.1, forward strand.
GAGATCCTGGAGGGATACACCCTCGCGGCAAAAGGAGAGCTCGAGAATATAGGCTCTAAAGGCATGCCCGCTTTGACAGCCGCACTTAAAGATAATGATAGTTCTGTCCGCGAAGCCGCGGCCAGACGTTTGGGCGAACTTGATCTTTCGAAATTGATCCCGCATGTGGCTGAGGCGTTGGAAGACCCGGATGAGTCCGTTCGTGAGAGTGCGGTCAGGGTCCTTGGCGATTTCGGCGACAGAAGAGCGATAGGGCTGTTGAACCAGGCATTTTATAACGCGCGCACGGGTAGTTCCGTTCACGCTGCGGTCAGGGAAGCTTTAAAGAAAAGCTTGATGAAATTTGTGTCATCCCTGGACATGGACGGAGATAAACCGGACAAAGGAACGACCCAGATACTGTTCATGGCCGTCAAGAGTGACGACAGTTCACTGCACGAAGCGGCCGCAAAGCATATAGCCAGGCTTGATCCTTTAGAAGCATTAAGCAGCCTTGAAAAACATTTAACTCATGAAGGCCCGTCAGTTCGATCGGTAGCCGTTAACTTATATAAAGAACGGGCGCTGAAATACCTGTCTTCCGGACCTGTTCCATCCGCTGCCCCGCGTATTGTGCGAGTGCTGGCTGATGCCGGCGTCAAGGATGAAGATACGGTAAGCAGGTTGAAGACAGCTGTCTTGTCCATTCTGGATACGCAGCCCGAAACCATGGTCATCATCGACCTGGTTGCGGCGCTGAAGGGCAATTACGATCCTGTTTTTGATGCTGTGATGGAAAGGATCGAGAGATCTGATTTTTCGCAGCTTTTCCCGCATCTGGTAAATGCGACAAGTAGTCCGAAAGAGGACATCCGGCACGGCGCTGTTCTGATCCTGGGCAGGTTCCGCGAAGAAAAAGTGATAGCTTTGCTGGAAAGGATCATAGGCAGAGAAGACCCCGGCAGTCTCGTCCATATAACGGCGATGGAAACGCTGGAGTGGAGCCTGATCGATCTTATATGCGCTCATCCTGATTCACCCGATACTGAACGTTACAAAGGGCTTCTTTTTGCCTACGGAAATGAAGACACTGTAAAGAAATTGAGATCAAGGCTTGCCGATCTTAAAGAGGAGTTAAGTCCCGGGCTCTTGAAGATACTGGATGAACTGCAAAAAGCGCTTCACAAAAAGATCGATCCGGGCCTTGAAACTTTCGGCTCCTTTATGTTACTGCCGCTTGCGTCCGCATCCATGTACGGAGGCGCGCATTATCTGATGATTTTCCTGGCGTATGTCCTGTATGGTGCTGTCATAGCCGGCGTCGGCGTCGCGACATACATGTATCTTTTGAAGCGTTATTGTCCCGATGAATATAGGTATTTGACGGACAGATGGGATGATCTAAAAGTCGGATCGTCCCTCAGAAAACAGTTATGGCAGCAGCTCCGGCAGGAGGAAGGATGGAAAGGAGTCCTGAAGCTTGAATGGCCAAGATTCAAGGCGTCCATGAGAAGGTCCGGGCGCTGGATCGTTCTAAGGTTCTCCCTGATCGTGTCATATTTTAACCGGGGAAGTTCGAGCCTCCAGGCAAGGGTCCGCCTGCGCGCCATAAGAGAGCTTGTTGAATATTTACTGACAGATGAGAATTACGTTGTAAGAAGGAAGGCGATCGAGAGAATAGGCGATCAAGCCGGATTGCTGGATAAAGACGTTTCTTTGGGTGATGATTTTATAAGAGTTTTACTTGATGAAAAAATAATAAGGTCTCCCGAATCTACCGTCCGCATAGCGGCGGTAAAGGCCTTAGACAAACTCAGCCGGGGATGGAAAAACTGGCTGGGTATGCCTGACAGCCTCAGGGATCCCATGATCGGCGAGCTTGAAACAAGCTTGTCCGACAAAGAACCTGAGGTCCGCAAAGTTGCCTGGAAAGTCCTTCGTGATCTGAACGAGGAAGATGAAGGACTTATCCGGGCCTTGACCGAAGCTTTAAAGAGCGATGATGTCTCGGTCAGGAGAGACGCGATAGCCATGATCATGAAAGTAAAAGAAAATGAAGGCGCGATCAAGCCCCTGCTTGAGCGCTTGACAGATCCAAACCGTCAAGTCCGTCTTGATGCGGCCGGGACAGTATGTAATCTTACGCATAAAATAGCGGAGACGCAAGAAGAAGCCGCGGCAGTGGAGAGAGTAAAGGATATATTAATGAACAACGACGAAGTCGCCCGTGACGCGGAATTCCGCGAGATCGCAGTAAATATCCTTGGTAATATCGGATACATCAGCCCTGTCAGGCTTCTGAAGGTCACCTTGCTAGACGAAAGCTGGCGCGTCCGGCGCAATTCGGCCGAAGCCCTGGGGCGGATAGCCAAATGTTTGATAAAGACGCCGATGGGACAAGACATCGCCGAGGTCGGTTATATTATCACCTACTTGACCGAAGCCTTGAACGATAAGAACAGGCTGGTCCGCAAGGCCGCGGCCGACACGCTTCTGTCCATGGATTATCCGGCGATGGTGAAAGCAGGGATCGTCCCGTCGCAGTTCGAGCAGGCAAAGCTGGACAGAATCCTGAGAGGATACATTTTTGCCGCTGACAAAAAATGGGAAGACCTGGGCTGGCTGGGAGAAGATGCCGTTCCGGCGCTAATAGGTGAACTTAACGATGAACATGATCCGGCAAGGCAGAAAGCGGCAAGGAGCCTGGGCGATATGGCGATTCCCGATCCTGTTCTAAATAATAATGCCGTGGAAGCGTTGTTAAAACGCTTAGCGGGAGAGGATGATCCATACGTTCACGCGGTATACATACACGCTTTGGGTAAACTGGGCGATACGAGGGCCCTGGAACCGTTGAGGAACATATTGCTCTCGGACGAGCGCCCCTTCATGCGCATGGTAAGCATAGAAGCGCTCGGGATACTCGGTTCTCAGCTAGAGGAAAACTCGATCGAAAAAGGATTCATTTACAAGACATTGATCGCGCGGCTGTATATCGATAAGGGCACTCCGCTTATTAGTCCAATGGTGTGGACTTTAAGCAAAATGGGCGGCCCCAACGTAGTAGAGTTATTGATCACGACCTTAAAAGGCAAAAATCCGGAAGGGGAAAACGGCCCGGACTGTATGGCTGCCGTGACAGTCCTGGGTAACCTGGCCGGCGAAATCAAAAAAGACCGCGAGCCGAAAGAAAGAACGATAAAAACTCTGCTTCCTTTCCTTTCGAGTGGGAACGCCGAACTGCGTGATGCCGCGGCGAATGTCCTGTCATCCCTCGGGACGACGGATGAACGGTTGGCGATGGGGTATGCCGAAGCCCTGAAAAGTAAATATTCCGCCGCCCGCAAGAACGCCGCGTATGTCCTGGGCGTTCTGGCCTATTCATTGGGGCCGGATGCGGTGGAGAGAAAGGAAGTCATCAAGGCCCTGCTTGAAATTTTGGCCGGGGACCCGGACATGGATGCCCGCATGGCGGCCTTTTATTCGGTGAACAAGCTGGAAGCTACGTATAAACAACAGGCCCGGGCATACATCAAACAGGTGCATAATGAGAATATGGAGATCCGCCGCCATGCCGTGAAGTCGCTGGCTTCTTATGCCGGTATCTTGAAAAGCCCGAGAGCGGTAGCGTATGCATTGATGGAGGCCATGGCAGACCCGGAAGCTGATATTCGCCAGACCGCTGCTGAAGGGCTCCGCAAGAGAACGGAAAGTTTCGATGATCCGGAACCCGAGACAGTATTATATTCTAACCTTTATCACGGGAATATCGATGCGGTTGTCGCCGCGGGGAAAGGAAACGTGGACTTTCTTATCGAAGTTCTGGATTCCGGCCCCAAGACCCGCAAGTCGGCGATCCAGGCTTTGGGGGGGATTTGCCAGACGTTAAGCCGGGATCCCGAAGATGTTCCGGTAAGAGAAAAGATAGTTTCGGTCTTGAACGAGGTCGAAACACAGACCGATCAGGATACGATATATCGTGAACACGCGGTTTATGAATTGAGCCAGATCGCGCCGGCCGAGTCTATCCCCAATATGATCGATGCCTTGAAGGACGCGAATGACTATATCCGCCAGACTGCGGCTATAACACTCGGCAATATAGGTGATGCCAAGACGGTCGAGCCGCTGATAGAAGCTTATGAAGCTGAAGGGCAGCAGGCCCAGATCCGCAGGGAAATAGTCCATGCCCTTGCGAAGATAGGCGGGGGCAAGGCAGTGAACGCGGTGGTAAAGGCTTTAAAAGACGGGGCTATAGGTGTTCGTAAGGTTGCGGCCAGGGACCTGGGCACAATAGCGGCAAAGACCGGCAACGTAAAAGCCATGGTCTATAGCAGCCTCTTCAGCGGTGAAGAGAACTGGATCATCAGGATCCTTGTAGGTAAACAGATCATTCACGGCTTGATCGATATTTTAGAAAAAGGGGAACTTCCTGTCCGGTTAGATGCAATGGAGCATTTAAAGGAAAGAGCGATCGATTTCGCGGAGGATGTTCTCTTCAGCGGGGAGGCCGATCCTGCCACGCTCAAGTGTTGGAAGATACTGAACGACGAACTTATACGGACTTTGCAGGACCATAAGAGGATCAAGGATGAGATCGAGGCAATGCAAGAAGCGGAGAAAACAGCTAAAGGCGTGCAGGAGATAAAAGAGACGAAAGAGGAAGAAATAAAGAAACAGATGGGGCGGATCGCCGAAGATACTTTAAAAGAGATAAATGAAATGTTTAAAGAAAATGCTGAGGCGAAAGAAAGGTTAGAAAAAGCTTTAGCTGAGAAGCCCCAGGAAATAGGCAATATCAGGGATGAAGCGATGGTTCTTTATGACGCCATGGATTCGGGCCCGGAAGTCGGGGAAAACGCGAAAAACATCATGTGCCAGATGCTTTCCACTTTGAAAAGGATCCCCAAGTACAGAGGCGTTTTATTTGAATTTCGGAGAGATCTCATCACTTGTTTAGCCGTAGTTTTCAAAAGTGACTCTAAAATGATGCGCGACAGCATGGCGGAGCTGTTTAAAGATGTGGATGACGGTATGGCGCAATTTTACAGGGAACTATACGTAGCTGAAAAAACGGATTGGATCATCGAGAAAATAAAAAGCGAGTCAAGGGAACGAAGAGCTGTGACATATCTTTTTCTTATTTCTTCCCTGAACATATGCCCGGAGATACAAAAAACGGCAGCTAGTATTTTGAGCCGGACAATACAGTATTTCAGAAGGGATCCCGTTTGTATATCTCGCATATTTTCAAGCTTGGTCGAACTTTTTGAAAAAGGCCAGGACGGCGATGCCCGGGCCGCGGCTGCCAGTTCCCTGGGCGAGATCATGCTTTATCTTGAGAGCGCGCCTGAGGCAAGAAATGCGCTGGAGAAGGAGATAAAAGAAGAACTTGAAAGATTTATTGCTGTTTCAGGAGATCCGCAAGAAGACGGCAAGGTCCGCGCTGCGGCAGCCGAAACGCTTGGGCATATAAGTCCCGTTTTGAAGAGGTATCCGGAAATAAAAGACTCCGCGAAAAAAGTTCTGATCGATACTATAAGGGATGAGGAAGATAACACTGTCAGGGCCGGATTAGCGAAAGGTCTGGGCCGTCTTGGAGATCCCAAGGCGATCCCGGTACTGCTGTATGTTTATGGATTGCTGGAGGAGTTTAAAAAGAAGGCGGATGACGTAGGTTCAAGGGGGGCGATAATGCTGGCACTGGGGCAGACGGGTTCTTGCCTGAAAGAACCTTTGAGGGACGAGATCAAAGAGATACTGCTGGGCATTGATGTTCCGAAAAAAGAAAAAGGAACATGGGAACAGGAAGTTAAAGGATTAGGCAAGTCAGTTGATACCGGGGCGATCAGGTTTTTGAAGGAAATTCTGGAAACAGAAGAAAATGAAAGTGTTAAAGCGTCCGCAAATAAGGCTATAAAGCAAATAGAAGCCGCACTAAAAGAAAACAAAAGATTTATCGATATTGTTATCGCCATGCTCCACAAGGGGCTCAAAGACGCCGAAGTTTCAGTAAGGGAGAACGCTGTCGAGGGATTGGGCCAGATATGTTTGAGGATGCCCGATATAGGCCGAAAGGAAACGCCGTTTCTTCTCCGGGCGATGAGGGACAAGGACAGGTACGTCCGCGGTGCGGGCGCCAAGGTCTTGCGCCAGAGCGGCGCCAGTGCTCTGGTTGAAAAAGCCTATCCCGAGCGTGAGGTTTTACTTGCTTATGAGATCGTTGCGAAAAAAGCTCCCAGTATTGGGGGAACATTTACCGCGACACACCTTGGAGTCGCGGCCGGATTGATATCGGCAAGAGAGATAGACCGAAAAGCCTTTCTTGAACAGGAATTGATCGCCTTGGGCTCAAATTCAATTCCGGCTTTAAAAGACGTATTCGAGGAAAGGCAGCTGGATGACCCCTTTATTTTGACCGCGGCAAATGTTTTTGCCATAATAGAGGATCCAAAGACGATACCTATAATGGTCAAGGGTTTTCCATACGTTAACGAGATGGGACAGCTGGGTATAATCGGCGCTCTTGCTTCTCTTGGCAGCAAGGGAGCCGTAAAATTCATGTCCAAAACCATATTGAGTTCGGCGAATTCAAAGATGCGCGCCATGGCGGCTTTGGAATTGATCACGCGAGCAGAGTGTGACGACAAAGAGAAGATCTTGGGATCCTTCTTTGGGCCCACTTGCGACAATATCCTCATGGCCTATACTTCCGCTGAACAGGTCAGGGAAAACGGAGGCCAGTCCATATCTTTAAAGGCTATCATAAAATCCAAAGAAGAAGCCCTAACGAAGGCGAGGGAAGCGAAGCGCCGGGCCGCGATATGGGAGAAAACCAGGGAACTGGCCGCGGAACAAGGAAAATTAGATAGAGCGGAGAAGGGGCTCAAAGAAAATACGGCAAGATTGATCGTCTTGGGCGAGGACGCCGTCCCCGCGTTGATACCTCAGCTGAAAGAGGAGAGGGAAGCTATTATGCGCATCGTGGTCGAGATCCTGAGCAAAATAGGAAGCACTAAAGCGATAATACCTTTAAGCAGAGTTCTGCCGAAAGTCAAGAACCCCGAGATCCAGCTATTGGCCATAGAGACGCTTGAGAAACTTGGCTCTTCGCTGCTCCAGACAAGGGCGGAGGAAGACGCGAAGAGCAAAGGAAAGATACCCCGCGCTTTGAGGGAAGTATGGAAGTTCATAGCCGGCATTTTTACCGGGATCTTTCACGAGACAGGTTCATTCCTTGAATGGATACCCAAAGGCAAGAAGCCCAAAGACCCGAAGAAGACCGCGTTTTTGTCGAAAAAGAGGATCGTTTACTGGGGCAGAAGTTTACGCTGGAGGATCGTGGATAAGATCAATAATGCGGGCCGTTCCTTGAAAAGGGATCCGTTGAGGGTGGAAGCCGATATGTTGATCGGCACCCTGACCTCAAAGGATGAAAAAGCCCTTGATCTCGCGTCGGGGGCATTGGACAACTTACGCATCCCACTAAGGAAGATCATCAATGGTGAGATCAAGGCTTTCAACGAGAGTCCGCATCCGACGGCGCGGAAGTTCGCGGCGGAACTTTTGTGTGATTACGCTCTTACTGAGGGCGCCGGGCGCTGGGCAAAATTCAGAATAAGAAATCTTTTGTTCCGGGGTTTAAGTGATGAAAATCTGGACGTGATCGAAGCTTCCCACAAGTCACTGATTAAACTGGGTGTCGCGCCTGAAAGAATTGCGCGAGCCGAGATAAGCGCTTTCTCAAATCCACACGCGAAGGCCAGGAAGTTCGCGGTGGAATTTTTGTCCAGGTACATAACGCCGAAAAAATCCGAAGAAGCCGGGGAAGCGGAAGACGGTAAAAAGTCCGAAGAAAAACTGGAAAGAAAGATAATTGCGATCCTGTTTGACGCTTCAAGGGATATAGACGCCGGTGTCAGGCGGTCTGCTTCAAACGCGTTGGGTAAACTTGGTCTCACGGGTGAACATCGAATAGAGGATCTAAAGGAAATATGCGGACGAAGCGGCGCAAAGAGCGGCAAAGCGGCAAGAGCTCTTGTTTACAGTTTATACGACCCCTACGGGGAAGTCGTAGAATTTGCAATGGAAAAATTAAAATCTCCCACGGCCAAAAAGGCAGTTCCGTATCTGGCAGCTGTCTTATCTGACGAGAGCGCGCCGTTTGTCCGCCTGGCGGCCGCTACGATCCTCGGTGATATCGGCGATACAAAAGCGATCGAGTCATTGCGTAAGCGTCTTTCGGACAGCGACGTGAAGGTCCGCCGGACTGCATACGAGTCCCTGGCCTTGCTGGATGAGCCGAAAGGACTTATAGAGGCGCTTGTCAGGCTGCTTGTCAAGACTCCGGAATTAGATGAAAAAGTCCGGAATGATGCCTTGGCATTCCTGGGCGAGATCGCTTCTAATATGGGAAGGGAAGCTCAGGAAGTGCAGGACGGAATAAACATGTTGGTTAAAGCTTCGTCCGAGACGGTAATGGAGATGCCCCTTTACAGCGCGGTAATAGAGGCCATGAATCAGCTAGGGGCTTCACAGGAACAATTCATTACTGTTATCAACGGAGCCTTAAACAGCTTTGACGGTAACGTCCGGCAGGCTGCCGCTGAACACCTCGCGGGCATAAATGCTCCAAGCGTAGAACGGGAAGGCCGTACTGAAGAGCACCGGGAAGCCCAGGATCAGGAAGTTCAGGACCAGGGGACGGTTGAGCTCGGCGGTTTTGCCTTTATGCCTTTTGTCCTGGCTGCCGGAGAATTGCGTACCGGGGTTTTATTATGGATTGCGATCGTAAGCATAATTTTACCCGTAGTTTGGGCGATAGTTTTACGTCATCAAATAAAACAGTGGTGGGGAAAGAGCGGAAGGCCGGGATTATCGGCAGCATGGACGTGGATAAAGGAATGGCGTCCATACAGGGTCAAGCTTTGGTTCTGGAATGCGATGTCCCATGCCGCGCAGCCATCTTTCAGGGCTGCTGCCATCAGGCGTCTGGGCATATACAGAGGAAAGGTAGACGCGAAGAGATGCGATCTGATAGATAGGAGACTTATGGCCTGCCTGTTTGATAATAGGTTCCCTGGGGGTATTGTGGAAGCCATGGAGATCTTGAAAAATATAGGAAACGAACAAATGGCAAGATCCCTCGTTGTTATACTTCATGGCGAGGAGGAAGCATCGACCCGCCAGGCCGCGGTAGAAATACTGAGCGAAATAGTGAAAGCCGGAAAGATAAAAGATCCTGCTTTTCAAAGATCGGCCAAGGAAACCATGTTTCTCCTCTTACGTGACGATCCCGATACGGATGTTCGCGCGGAAGCCAGTGTTGCCGCCAGACATCTCGGAGCTACTAATGACCAGATCATCGAAGCGTATATATTAGCTTTAAAGAGCAAGCATGCGGAAGCCCGTAAGGTAGCAGTAATGAACCTTGCCGGTCTTGGCGCGAAACACGCAAAAGCCAAAATACTCCGGCTGATTTCCGGGGAAGAGGACGATGAAGTTCTGAACGCCGCTGTTGATGCGGTACGCAAGCTCGGTGCCAGTGAGGAAGAGATCGGCGCGGCAAGGCTTAGAAGCATTGCCTCTGAGATGAGTGAGCATTTTGGGGAGTCGTGGATAGCGAAAGGAGAACCATCCGCGGAGGAGCAGCCTAAAGTTGCGGCCGAAGCAATTACAAAAGCGCAGCCCGCGGCAAGCGCCGAAAAAGCCGCTGTCGAACAGGCGCAAAAAGCACCCCCGAGAGAAGGCAGGGGATTCAGTGCCTGGCTGGCCGGCACCTGGTTAGGCCGTTTTGGGTTATGGATAGGACGTAAGGTAAAAATACAATGGATGCTGATCATGCCTATGAGCGGACAGCCAAAGAAGAGGATAGCCGCTGTCAGATACCTGGCCAAGTACGGCGTTAAACGTGAAAAGATATTGAAAATTATCACTAAATACATGGGCGATCCGGACCTGGATGTCGCCGCGGCTGTAATGGAAGTTTTGAGTAAGCCCGAGAATAAAGAAGCCGTTCCATTCCTTATTGGAGCGTTGGCTGATAAAGATCATATGGTCCGTCTTAGAGCGGTCGCTTCCCTGGGTGCTTTGGGCGCGAAAGAGGCTATAAGGTCTTTACTTGGATGTTTAGCTGACGAAAACGAAAAAGTCCGCGCAATAGCATACCGGGTTCTTACTGCTAGTCTGAATGCCCCGGATGAGTTCCTTGTGCCGAAACTTGTCAGCCTTACAAAGCACCGTGACGCGGGCATCAGAAAGGATGCTATAAAATTCCTGGGAAAACGCGCTTCGGTGCTGGGCAAGGATTCATCTGATGTGCAAAAAGCCATAAATGATCTGAGTGTCAGGTGTTACAACCGTAAATTATCCGGTGATGAATACAATACAGTCGTAGAAGCTTTTCACGTACTGCCCATTACGCGGGACCAGCTGGTCAGTGCCATGCTGGCAGCTATCGGAAGCAGCGATGAAAATGTCTGTGTTGCTGCTTTAAATGTTTTAGGGGATTACGGTACTTCTTTCAAAGCGAGGGATGCCATTGTCCAGATAATACAAAAGGAGGAGCCATCGAGCAGAAAGCACCAGGCGGCACAGGTTGCACTATCGAAAATAACTGCGCGCGAAACCGGAAGAGCCGACGACCATGATATATTTGACCAGGGTGAAAACGGTTCTACTACTCTCCATTCTTTCGATCTATTCGCTATGGGAACAATGTTGGCTGCCTTGTCCTCCGTGCATTGGACTATATTGTCGTTTATTGTGATCAGCATCTTAGGTGGTCTTGTAACGTATTTTATCCTCGCCTGGAAGAAAGCGTTTGTTCGTGATGCGCCGGACAAATACGCCGCGGCAAAACCGGAACGGCCGGAAGTCAGGTTTATGGGAACGGAATCTCAGACCATAAAGGCTTTCAGGGCGAAAGCTCGCAGGGCAAAAGATACCGCCACAACCTTAATGAGTGTTTACTGGGAGACGGGCTCTATCGCCGATTCTCACGGTAATGTCGCGAGAGTAAAGCAGCTTGTAAAGGCTCTGGTAAAGCGGGGAGCCAAGAGGATCGTTCTCCTGGGCGATTATATCGACCGGGATGTTAGAAGCCGGGAACTTCTTGAATATGTAAAATGGCTCATGGATGGAACCGCTCCCGAGCTTGAAGGAAATAAAATAGAGATCGTGCCCCTTATGGGGAACCATGAGCTTATGTTCATATATGCAATGTTGGGCAACCATTTAGCGTTCGATTGGTGGGTCGACAACGGCGGGGATAAAACGCTTGAAAGATTCGGGATCACAAGAGAGATGGTCTTTAGAGAGTTGATGGCGGAAGGCGAAGTCCCGTCAGGGCAGGAAACAAAGAAGAGGATGTATGAAAAGGCTTTGAAAAACACTGAACTCAGGGAATTAGCAAATTGGATGCGGATGAACTTCAGATTGAGTTACCTGGATGAAAGGAAGGTACTTTACCTTCACGCCGGTATTAACGTTAATGATAGAGGATTGCCGGACCTGAGGTATGGGAACAAGCACAATCTGGAAGCGCTTGAAAAGATGCAAGAAGACCTGCGGTCGGCGGAGAAAAAAGAGGACATCAAGAAGATCTTCAGTGAACTTTCCGATGACTCTTCCCCGCTCTTTTTAAGGGAAGTCCTTTATGGTGAAGGCCTGGTGCCCTGGTATGAATATATAGCCCGGAAAGGGACCGCGGATGAGTTCTGCAGAAAATTAGGCGTAAGCGCTATCGTGGTCGGCCACGATCCGCAGGAAGGTGAAGCTGTAAATGTCGGCAATCGCATATTCGTTACGGACATCCTGATGCAGAAGCAATATTTCCAGGACGTGAAGAGAGACCATGATACAGGGACGAGACCGCTCAATGCCGCTGAGTTAGAAGCGACTCTTGCCGCTTCCGAGCGCGGCAGGGGAGGATTCCTACTTATAGGAATTCAGGGTATAGTGGCAGGTGTCGTTAAATTTGCCGTTGAATTAAGCAGGGAACACAGGATGTCCAGGCCCAGGGGCAAAGAGGACAAGGATGTAGTCGGTACGTCTTTACTCGTTTCAAGAAAACAGCTTAATACTTTTGTAGCGGAATGCCTGCAGCTACGCAGGAAAAAGGACGCCCAAAAACAAACCAGGGCCAGGAGAAAAGCTGCTAAAAAGAATGAGAAAAAGAAAGGAAGGTCCGGTTTGAAAGGAGGCAGGGCTCTCGGCATTCTCCTTTTCTTGACGTTTATCTCAAAATCAGCATTTGGTTTTGAGCCGGAAGGCTTGTTCAATAACGCTATTATTTACTCGCCGGAAGCTGCTGCCGTATTCGCGCTTTCAGCGGCTGTGATCTTTGTGATCGGGATGTATGCCGCCGCTTTCGTTGTGACAGGGGGGCTTGCCCTTATCGGGCTGACTATCGGAGGTATAGGGAAAGGGGCTTCGATCTTATCAGGGACTTTACCGGAAGAAACGTTAGAGCCCGCTCACGCGCCGCCTATGGCAGTGCTTCCCGCCCGGGATAAACTGCCGGAAGCCCGGCCGGAAGTAACTGTTGAAGAGCCCGGGGAAATGGTCCTTGAAGCGGAACTACAGGAAAACATCTCGCCGCTGGACGGGATAATCACGAGGATCCTGCCGGACCTTGTGATCGCGCTGCAGACGCTTAGCTACAGAGCCCAGGAGAAGGGGACAGTGGTCATCGCTATCGATGACAGTCTGGGGTCCGGCTGGACGCAGAAAAAGATCCAGGCGATAAGAAAAACACTTTCGTTCCTGGCAAGGAGGAACGACGAGCTTGCCAAGTTCCTGAACAGGGTCGAGATCCGGCATGCGGATGGTGTTGAACTTGCCGGAAAACTCAAGATGCTGGAGAAAAACGGTAAGGCCAGCAAAGAAGACATGATAATCATAACCTCGGAAGAGAACCGCAAATATTACGGGGATTTTGAAGGCGTTTCCACCATGACATGCGTCAATGACAAGCAGATAAACGGTGAGGTATATTTTCCTTTCGTAGAGATAGTACTTTATACTCTTGCCCGGGCCCTGGCGAACAGAGGCGTCGCGGTTTACGGGAAAGACGTTGTCAAACGCTATTACAGCCTGATATCCAACATGGAACTTGTCGATGACGGCAGTATTTACGGGCCGACAGTTGTCATCAGGCTTATACCCGGCGCTACGCCCATAACCGCCGACAGAGAACTTTATGAAAAAATAGCCAGGTTCATCACCACCGCCGCATAAAACCCGTCTCTTAACAAACATTTTAAACGTTCATTAGATGTTTGATCTATCTGAATGCTGAAAAGGCCCGGGGGTGTATTCCGTGCTCAGACAGTCCAAAAAAAAGCGACCTAAAATCGCTTTTTTTTGGAAACTCGCACTGAACACACCCCCGGGCCTTTCCGTAACCCTGACAGGTCAAACCTCGCTCGTCCTCTGTCTTCATGGATCCGGCACAATGAAACCCTTTGCAGCGATAGTTTTAATCCGGACGTAAAGTTGCACAGTGCAGTATGTTCCCGTACAGGGAGGATCCACGCCGGGCGGAGGGGCCCTGGTAGGGAGCATACTGCACTGTGAACTTTGCATATTTTTGCCTACGGCCTCGCCCGGGATGACATATTATTTATCTGTCTTCTGTTATCTGTCCACTGTCTTCTAAACCTCGTGCTTGAAGTGTACCCTACAAGCATGTATAATACCTTTTATGAAAAAAGATGATCTGCCTGAATTTCTTATCGGCGAAGCGCTTAGAGAAAAGTGCCGGACCCTGGCTATCGCCGAGTCATGTACCGGGGGGTATATTTCTCACCGGATAAGCAATATTCCCGGGAGTTCCGATTATTTTAAGGGAGGGGTGGTAGCCTATTCTAATGACATTAAGACTTTTCTTCTTTATGTATCGCATAAGATCATAAAAAAACACGGTGCGGTTTCAAGTCAGGTAGCTAAGGCCATGGCCAAAGGGGCCAGGGAAGCGCTGTGCGCCGATTACGCCGTTTCTATTACCGGGATCACCGGCCCGGCGGGAGGAAGCCCCGAAAAACCGGTCGGTCTAGCATACATGGCTTTCGCCTCGACTGAAGGGGTGAAGACTAAGAAAGTCCAGTTCGAAGGTAACCGGCAATTTCTTAAGAGTCAGTTTGCTGATGCGGTCTTGCAGCTTATTTTGAATAATATATGAACGAGTCCAAAAAGATAAGAAGTTTCATCGCTCTTGAGCTTTCACAGGAAGCCAGGGCAGAGCTTTCCCGGGTCGAAAATATACTCAAGAGATCCGGAGCCAACGTTAAATGGGTCAGGCCCGAGTCCATCCACGTTACTCTCAAATTTCTCGGCTATATCACCGAAGACAAGGTCGATCCCATCTCAAAAAAGCTGGAAGAGATCGCCTCACAGACCTCGCCGTTCGATATCGTTTTGAGCGGTATCGGGGCATTCCCGGGATGGAGCCATGCCAGGGTCGTATGGGTGGGTATAAGTGAAGGAGCTGAACAGGTCAAGACCATTGCGGGCCTGGTGGAAAAGGCCATGGCCGAAGAGGGATTTGAGGAAGAGAACAGGCCGTTCAAATCACATCTTACTATAGGCAGGGTAAGGTCTTCCAAGGAAAAAGAGGCCCTCGCAAAAGATGCTGAAGCTATAGAGGTAAAACCTGTTTCAAACCATATCTCGAGGATAATACTTTTTAGATCGGAGCTTACCCCTGAAGGAGCCATCTACACCCCACTTCATATCGCTGAGTTTAGCGTATAGCGGACAGCATATAGAAATGGAAGAAAATCCAGATTGCAGTTGTCTATAGGTATGGGCTTCCGAAAGCATTCTATACGCTATATGCTAGGTATGCTAGTTTCAAAAATTCTTTGCAAAAAAAGGAGGCTATAAGTATAATATAGCAGATATTTAGAAGTAAAAATTTTAACTTATTAATAGGAGGGTATCATGCTGAAGAAAACTAAAAGCAAACCTGTCGCGAAGGCTGAATCCGGGGAAGAGGAAATAAAGAGTTTCGGGAAGAAAAAGGCACTGGAGATGGCCCTCAGCAAAATAGAAAAAGATTACGGTGAGGGCGCCATAATGAAGATGGGCAAGGGATACAAACAGGACGTGGAATCTATCTCAACCGGATCGATCGCCCTGGACAGGGCACTGGGGACCAACGGGGTTCCCCGCGGCAGGGTCGTCGAGATATTCGGCCCCGAATCCAGCGGAAAGACTACTCTGACCCTGAGCATACTGGCCAATGCCCAAAAGGCCGGCGGTGAAGTCGCTTTCATAGACGCCGAGCACGCGTTTGACCCGTCATATGCCAAAAAGATCGGTGTGAACCTGGATGATCTTTTGATATCCCAGCCCGACAACGGGGAGCAGGGCCTGGAAATAGCTGAGACACTTGTTAGGAGCAACGCCGTGGCCGTGGTAGTCATAGATTCAGTCGCGGCCCTTACTCCTAGAAAAGAGATCGAAGGCGAGATGGGTGATTCCCACGTGGGACTCCAGGCGCGCCTTATGAGCCAGGCCCTGAGGAAACTGACCGGCGCGATAAGTAAATCCAAGACCTGCGTGATATTCATCAACCAGATCAGGATGAAGATAGGCGTGATGTTCGGCAATCCCGAGACCACAACGGGCGGAAACGCTTTGAAATTCTATTCTTCCGTAAGGATCGATCTCCGGCGGATCGCATCGCTCAAGAAGGATGTGAATGTCGTGGGAAGCCGTGTGAGGGCGAAAGTCGTCAAAAACAAAGTCGCGCCGCCATTTAAGCAGGCAGAGTTCGACATCATGTTCGACGAAGGCATTTCCCGCGCTTCAAGCGTCATCGACATGGGCGAAGAGATGGGCGTGATAAAGAAAAGCGGGACCTGGCTCGCTTTCGGCGAGGAGAAAATAGGTCAGGGCAAGGAAAACGCCCGCATTTATCTTAGGGAAAATCCTAAGCTCCTCAATAAGATCGAGAGCGAGGTCAAAAAGGTCCTGAAAACCGCGGACGCTAACGCATCCCTGTAAGATCCGGTTAAGTCTAATCCATGAATAGTTTCGACGGGGAGGTAAGGAGAGGGAAGACGTATTGCTTGCGCCTTCTTTCACTCCGGGCCAGGAGCGAAAAAGAGATAGACGACCGGCTTAAGGGCAAGGGATATGGAGAAGGGGCCAGAAAGTCGATACTCGATTCGTTAAGACAAGACGGCCTTGTAGATGATGAAAGTTTCGCTGGAGATTGGATCGATTCCAGGCTAAGGACGAATCCCAGGAGTAGATCGGCGCTTAAAGCGGAATTAAAGAAAAAAGGTATCTCTGAAAGGATCATAGATAAAGTGTTGTCCGAAAAAAATAAAGAACTGGACGATATGAGCCTGGCCGGTGACATGGTCAGAATAATGATCGCCGAAACGGGACAGGGTCCGGTAAAAAACCTTAAGGGGAAGTTGTATCAGTATCTTCTCCGAAGGGGTTTTGACGGAGAAACGGCTTTAGAGGCGGTTAATAAGGAGCTTGGCGATGATGACAACGAGTGAGATAAGGAAAAGGTTTCTTGATTTCTTCGAGAAGAACGGCCATGCCGTTGTCCCAAGCGACCTGCTTGTCCCCAGGAACGATCCCACATTGCTCTTCACCGGGGCGGGGATGAACCAGTTCAAAGATCAGTTCATGGGCAAGAACATCACTTTTACCCGGGCGGTTTCGTGCCAGAAATGCCTTAGGACCGGCGACCTGGAAAATGTCGGCAAGACGCCAAGGCATCACACTTTTTTTGAGATGCTCGGGAATTTCTCCTTCGGCGATTATTTCAAGAAAGAAGCTATACAGTGGGGATGGGAGTTCATGACCAAAGAAATGGGACTTCCTGAAGAAAAGTTATGGGTCTCCATTTACGAGGACGACGATGAAGCCTATTCCATATGGCTGGACGATATAAAGGTGCCCGCGGAAAGAATAGTCAAGCTGGGGGCGCATGATAATTTCTGGCCCGCGGACGCCCCGACTAAGGGTCCCAATGGGCCCTGCGGTCCCAGCTCCGAGATATTTTACGACTGGGGCGAAGGGACCGGGTGCGGAAAAAAGGAGTGTGATCCCGCGTGTGACTGCGGCAGGTTCGTGGAGGTCTGGAACCTTGTCTTTACACAGTTCGAGCGCAGGTCTGACGGTTCATTGCAGCCTCTTCCCAGCAAGAATATCGATACCGGCATGGGTCTGGAACGCATGGCGTCAGTCATGCAGGGAGCGAAGACCAATTTTGATACGGACCTTTTTAGACCGATTATTACGTCAATAATGGATAACCTTGTCAGGCTAAGAGAAGATAAGATCTTTACTATAAATGAAAGCATATTTGTTATCGCTGATCATATTCGTGCAGTTACTTTTGCTATTTGTGACGGCGTTTCGCCTTCTAATGAAAAGCAAGGGTATGTTATCAGGAAACTCATAAGAAGGGCGTATTTAAAAGGCGGGCTAAAGGGGGCATTTTTGTATAAAGTTGTTCCTGCAATAGCAGGGTGTATGAAAGATGCTTATCCCGAATTGATGGAAAAAAGAGAACATATTGCAGCTATCATCAAGGAAGAGGAAGAAAGATTTCAGAATGCCCTGGATTCCGCGCTTCCTATTCTAAAAGATATGCTTGCAAAAAGACCCGAAAAACTTAGCGGAGAGCAGTTGTTTAAATTAGTAGATACATTCGGGCTTCCTATTGATGTTATTGAAGAAGAAGTGAATATTGCCCTGGATATAGAAGGTTTTGAAAAACTGATGGAAGAAAGGAAGGAACAGTCGCGGAAGGGAAGCGAGATAACAAGTGAATTTATCTTTCAGCCGGATCTTTTTAAGGGAGCTCCGAAACCGGAATTTTCCGAAAAACTTCCGCTTGAGGCGACAATAGAATTCATCCTCAAGGACGGGAAAGGTTCAGACAGGATCAATGAAGGAGACCGTGCCGAGGTCATAACTTCTCCCCAGAGTAGCAGGTTTTACGCCGAAGCCGGCGGACAGGTAGGCGATACCGGCCGGATCGAAAAAGAGGGTGGGGAGATGAAGGTTCTGAATACTTTTGAAACGGGCGGAAGGAAAGTGCTGGAAGTCTTCGTGAAAAAGGACACCTTTTCGGTAAACGACCGGGTGAACCTTTATCTTGACGCGGACAAGAAACAGAATACGGCGCTCAATCATACCGCGACGCATCTACTGCAAGCGGCGCTGAGGAAGATATTGGGAGAACACGTCAAGCAATCGGGTTCTCTTGTAAGCGAAAAGCGGCTGAGGTTCGATTTCACTCACATGAAGAAGATGTCAGACCGCGAGCTCCGCAAGGTGGAAGACCTTATTAACGATTGGGTGAAAAACGGTATAGAGGTCTGCAAGGAAGTGAAACAGATAAAGGAGGCCCAGGAAGAGGGGGCTCTTTCCTTTTTCGGGGAAAAGTACGGAGACACGGTGCGGGTGGTAACGATAGGTGATGAGTCAAAAGAGCTTTGCGGGGGGACGCACGTCGACAATACCGCGGAGATAGGACTGGTGAAGATCATCAGTGAAAGTTCCGTTGCCAGCGGTATAAGGCGAATAGAGGCGGTAACGGGCGAGAACACCCGCAAGTGGATAAAGAAGACGCTGGAAGATCTTTTGAACAGGAGAAAGTTCCTGTGCAGCAACATCAAAGACGCGAAAGAAGCGGAAAGGCAGTGCCCCGGCCTTGCTGAAGCGGGCCAAGACGCGGAGAAAATAGTTTCAGGGAAGGTTAAAATAGACAGGGCAGTAATGGACGATTTTGAAAATAGATTAAAGCCGACACTGTTAAAGGCTTGTGAAGAAGCTGAAAAAGCGATAAAGAAAGGAAAGAAGAGCCGGGAAGCGGATATTTTGAACGAAGTCAAGGTAAGGCTGGATAATATTATCACGCGGGGTGAAAAGGTCGCGGATGTAATGGTAATAGATGATATCTTACCGGGCGAGATAGGTATGGATATCCTCCGGAAAGCCGCAGGATACGCTGAAAAAAAAGTGCACCCGGCTATCGTTTTTCTTGGAAGCAGTAAAGACGGCAAGGCGTATTTAAATTGCGCCGTTACATCCGAACTGGTTAAAAGGGGGATCACCGCGCGGGAGATCATAAATAAAGTCGCGGGTAAAATAGGGGGCGGAGGCGGAGGTAAAGACACATTTGCCCAGGCCGGCGGGGATAATCCCGAAGGTTTACAGGAAGCACGTGAAATAATGAAAAAAATAATTGAGGAGAAAATAAAATGAGACAGGTCAAAGTCGGAAGCGAGACGTTCAATAGTCTCGTAAACAGGCAGGACCAGGGCAAGACGCGGCTTGTAAAAAAAGTCGCTTCTATCATCGAGGACGTCCGGACCGAAGGGGACAACGCCCTGCTTAAATACACCAAAAGGTTTGATAGGGTAGCCATGACCCGGAAAGATCTCCGTGTCACCGAGGGCGAGACGAGCGGCGCGTACCAGGACCTGAAACCGGAACTGGTCAATACCCTCAAGAAGATAATAAGGAACGTTGAAAAGTTTTACAGGAACCAGACTCCCAAGTCGTGGCGCATGCGGATCGATTCAGGTATAGAACTCGGAGAGAAGTTCACCCCGATCGAAAAAGTAGGGATATACATCCCGAGCGGGACCGCTCCCCTGGCCTCGAGTGTTTACATGACCGTTCTTCCGGCAAGGTTCGCGGGCGTGAAAAAAATAGTCCTGGTATCTCCGCCTAACGAGTATAAAAGCATAGACCCGCACATCCTTGTCGTGGCCAATCTATTGAAAGTCGATGAGATATATAAGGTCGGTGGAGCGCAGGCTATCGCCGCGCTGGCTTTCGGGACGAAGACCATACCCCGGGTGGATAAGATCGTCGGGCCGGGTAATGAATACGTGACCGAGGCCAAGAGGCAGGTCTTCGGCTATTGTGATATAGACATGCTTGCGGGCCCGAGCGAGGTCCTGGTAATAGCAAACCGGCATGCCAACATCGAGTTCATCAAGAAAGACCTTCTGGCGCAGGCCGAGCACCACAAGGGCATGGCTATTCTGGTCACCCCGTCGCGAAAGGTATTCAACGCCCTGCATAAGGATCCGGCGATCAAGGGGTATATCATCAAGGTCAAGAATCTCGATGAAGCCGCGAATGTTTCCAATATGATCGCTCCCGAACACCTGCAGCTTATGGTCAAATCACCGGTCAGGCTGCTCAAGAAGATCACCAACGCCGGAGCGATATTTCTCGGGCAATACACGCCGGTCGCTGTCGGGGATTACGTGGCAGGGCCCAGTCACGTGCTGCCGACCGGAGGGACCGCGCGTTACTCTTCGGGCCTGAACCTAAGGGACTTCGTGAAGAGTTCACATATCATCTCTTATTCCAGGAAGGCACTGGGAGGCTCCGCCTCGTGGGTCAAGGAACTCGCGGAGCTGGAAAGAATGGAGAAACACTGGGATTCCGTAAAGGCCAGGTGTGAATAAGGACAGGAGGGATAATGGGGATCTTTAAGAAAAAGAGCGAAAAGGACAGGACTATAAGTTACGAAAGAATAACCAAGGAGACGCAGATCGAGATACCGGAGCTGAATATCGACGGCAAGGGTAAGACGGATATTGCCACTCCCATAGGTTTTCTTACACACATGTTAACGCTTTTTTCGTATCACGGTTATTTCGATCTTAAAATGAAAGCATCGGGAGATACCCATGTGGACAACCACCATCTTAATGAGGATGTTGGGATAGCCCTGGGAGAAGCTTTTAAAAAGGCCCTTGGGGATTGCAATGGATTGACCAGGATGGCGTCGGCGGAAATCCCCATGGACATGGCCAGTGCCAAGGTCCTGGTGGATATTTCCAACCGCCCCGCGTTCCGGTTCGTTGATAACAGGGGGAAGTATAAGGATGCTATTAAGGAAGAGGAAGGGTACTCTCTGGAACTTGCTAAGGATTTGTTGGAGAGCTTTGCCAAAAAACTTTGCATGAACCTTTACATCGAGATAACAGGCGAAGGAGATATGCACCACTATCTTGAGGCGACTTTTAAGGCATTGGGCGTGGCAATGGATAAAGCCACGCGTCTTGACCCGCGGCGCGACGGTGAGGTCCCGTCAAGCAAGGGCATATTGTAAGAAAATGCCGGATAGCATAACACAAAGAGCAAGAAGCATAGTGCAGTATGTTTCCGTACGGGGAGGATCCACACCGGGCGGAGGGGCCCTGGCAGGGAACATACTGCACTGTATAGTTTGCATCCAAGTCCAGCGCAGAGCAGTGAGTGGTGGACTGAAATGGTGATCTATGATAGGCATTATTGATTACGGTTCAGGAAACCTGAGGAGCGTCTACAACGCGTTCCGTTACCTGGGACAGGACGTGAAAATATGCGAGAACCCGGATGAGGTAAGGGCCTTTGACAAGATCGTCCTTCCCGGAGTTGGATCTTCCAGGGACGCCCTGGAAGGGCTGAAACAGCGGGACCTGGTAGGGCCTTTGATGGGTTCTATTGAAAAAGGTAAACCCTTCCTGGGAATATGCCTGGGGCTTCAGCTGCTTTTTACGCGCAGCGAGGAAAGCGGCGGATGCGACTGTCTGGGTGTGATCCGCGGCGAGGTTAAACTTTTCCCGCGGGGGGCGGGGCTGAAAGTCCCGCAGATAGGCTGGAACACGGTGAAGATGCGCGATCCGGGATGCCCGATCTTCAAGGGTTTGAAGGACGAGAGTTATTTTTACTTCGTTCATTCATATTATTGCAGCAGCGAGGAGATGGAGTATACTGCCGGGGAGACCGAGTACGGGATATCGTATACCTCGGTCCTCTGGAAGGATAATATTTTCGCCATGCAGTTCCACCCGGAAAGGTCGCAGGCGAACGGGATGAAAATACTGGAGAATTTCGTCAGAATATGAAGATCATACCCGCAGTCGATATCATCGGCGGTAAGACGGTAAGGCTTGAGCAGGGCAGGTACGACCGCAAATTAAGTTATGACATCTCCCCGGTAGAAGCGGCAAGGGGATGGGAAGCGGCCGGGGCCGAACTTATCCACGCGGTGGATCTTGACGGGGCAAAAGAAGGGCGCCCCGTAAATCTTGACGTTGTAAAAGAGATCGTAAAAGCCGTGAACATACCTATCGAGGTAGGCGGCGGGTTCCGGAAGGAACTTGATATAAAGGCCGCCCTGGATCACGGTGTGTGGAGAGTGATCGTGGGGTCTAAGGCTTTCGAGGATATTGATTTCGCGAGGGATTGCCTGGAAAATTTCAAGGACAGGGTGATCCTGAGCGTTGACGCCGCGGGCCTTAAGCTCAAGGTAAGAGGATGGGAAGAAGGTGTGGATGTCGACTTTTTTGAGATCCTCAAGAAGTTCGCATCCTTCGGAGCGGAAGAGATCATCTATACCGATATAAAAAAGGACGGCATGCTGTCAGGGCCGGACATACCGGGGCTTGAAAAGATATTGAACAGGACAGGAATGAATATCGTCTATGCCGGCGGCGTGAAAAATATAGACCACATAAAAGAACTGAAAAAACTCGAGCCGGAGGGACTGGCGGGCGTGATCATCGGACGGGCCCTCTATGAAGGAACGATCGATCTTAAGGAGGCGATAAATGTTGGCAAAGAGGATAATTCCATGTCTTGACGTGAAAGACGGGCGGGTGGTCAAAGGCGTAAACTTCGTCAATCTCCGCGACGCGGGTGATCCTGTCGATAACGCAAAAGTTTATAATGACGAAGGCGCAGATGAGCTTGTGTTTCTTGATATAACCGCCAGTTACGAGGCCCGGAAGACCATGGTAGATGTCGTGAGCCGGGTCGCCGAAAAGGTCTTCATGCCTTTCACCGTCGGCGGCGGCATCTCTACGAATGAGGATATAAGGAACCTGCTGAATGCCGGCTGTGACAAGGTATCCATTAACACTGCCGCGGTCAACAGGCCCTCTTTTGTAAGGGAAGCCAGTGAACGTTTCGGGACACAGTGTATCGTTGTTGCCATTGACGCCAGGAAAAAGCCGGACGGGTCTTGGGATGTATTTGTCAAAGGCGGGCGGGATGCTACAGGTAAAGATGCCGTTGAATGGGCCAGGGAAGTTGAGAAGCTTGGCGCCGGGGAGATCCTCCTGACCAGCATGGACCGCGACGGGACCAAGGACGGATATGACATAGAACTGACCCGTGCGATATCAGAAGCGGTGAACATACCCGTTATCGCTTCCGGCGGATGCGGCAGCCTGGAGCATTTCGGGGAAGTTTTCAGTAAGACCGGGGCTGACGCCGCGCTGGCGGCTTCGGTTTTCCATTTCAGGGAATTTTCCATAGCGGATGTAAAAAAATATTTGAAGAAAAACGGAGTGATAGTAAGGGAGTAAGCATGAGTCTTATAGACAAATTGAATTTTAGCGACAAGGGACTGATCCCGGCGGTGATCCAGGACGCAAGATCTTCGAAAGTCCTGACTCTTTGTTACATGGATAAAGAGGCGCTGGAAAAGACGCTTGAGGAGAAAAAGATCTATGTTTTCCGCAGGTCAAAGGGCCGGATCATGCTTAAAGGCGAGACTTCCGGTTGCGTACAGCATGTTAAGGAGGTTTTTGTGGATTGCGCGGGAAACTCGCTTCTTTTCAAGGTGGACCAGGACAGGGCGGCCTGCCACAAGGGGTATTTTACCTGTTATTTCCAAAGAGTGAACGAAGAAGGGCATTTCGTCATAGAGGAAGAACGTATATTCGATCCAAAAGATGTGTATAAATAACAAACTACAAAATCATGTATTATCCGAGTAAAGAAGAATTCATAGAACTGGCGAAAAAGGGGAACGTCATCCCGGTTTACCGGGAGCTCCTGGCGGATTTTGCTACACCCCTGTCGGCTTTCCAGAAGATAGACGAGGAGAGGTTCTCTTATCTCCTGGAATCAGTGGAAGGCGGGGAACACATGGCCAGGTATTCTTTTCTGGGAAGCAACCCGTACCTGGTCATCAAAAGCAAAGGCGATGAGATCACTTTTACCAGGGGTAAAAAGGTCGACACTTACAAGGTCAAGGAAGATCCTATCAGCGAGATAAGGTCTTTCATGCAGAAATTCACCTTCGTCAAGGTCAAGGGGCTGCCCAGGTTCTGTGGAGGGCTTGTCGGGTATATCGGCTATGACATGATCCGGTTTATCGAGGAAATACCTGACGAAAATTCCGACGACTTGAATGTCCCGGACATGGAACTCGTCCTTACGGATACCATCCTTATCTTCGACCATGTCGACCACAAGATCAAGGTGGTTTCAAATTCCTTGGTTGAAAAAGACGATCCGGGTGAATGTTACGACAAGGCCTGCGGAAAGATAGACAGGATAATAGAAAGGCTTAAAGGCCCCCTGGGGGAACCGGAAGCGCCAGGGGCAAAACAGTCATCGCCTGAGATCGGATCGAATTTTACGGAAAAAGAATTCCACGGTATCGTGGAAAGAGCTAAGGAACACATCCGCGCGGGTGATATCATACAGGTCGTTCTTTCTCAAAGGTTAAAAAGAAAGATAGATGTCGAACCTTTTACTATATACAGGGCGCTCAGGTCCATAAACCCGTCACCTTACATGTTCTATCTCAACTTCGGTAAATATAAACTGGTCGGGTCTTCACCGGAGATCCTTGTGAGGTGCGAAGATAGCGTCGTGGAGGTAAGGCCTATCGCGGGAACACGGAGGAGAGGGAGGACGGAGGAAGAAGACCAGACCATGGAACAAGAGCTTCTTGCCGATCCCAAAGAAAGGGCCGAGCACATAATGCTTGTCGACCTTGGACGGAACGATATAGGAAGGGTCTGCGAATATTCCAGCGTCCAGCCTCGCGAGGTGATGCGGGTAGAAAGATATTCCCATGTGATGCATATTGTCAGTGACGTTGTCGGGAAGCTCAGAAAAAATAAAGACATTTATGACCTGATAAAAGCGACTTTTCCGGCAGGGACAGTAACGGGGGCCCCCAAGGTCAAGGCGATGGAGCTTATCGAGAAATTCGAAAATACAAAGCGCGGTCCTTACGCGGGGTGCGTGGGATATATAAGTTTCTCGGGCAACACGGACATGTGCATCACCATCAGGACAATAATGATATCAGGAGACACGGCCTATATCCAGGCCGGCGCCGGTATAGTCCTGGACTCAATACCCGAACTTGAATACAAGGAGACGATGAACAAAGCTAAAGCCATGATAAAAGCCATTGAATTCGCGGAGAAAGGTCTGGAAGAATGATCCTGGTCATAGATAATTACGACTCTTTTACCTATAACCTGGTCCAGTATCTGGGTGAACTGGGGGCGGATGTCGTTGTCCACCGTAATGACAAGGTCACCGTCCAGGAGATACGATCCCTTTCCCCCAAAAGCATAATCATTTCGCCGGGACCGGGGAGGCCGGATGACGCGGGGATATCCAAGGAAGTGGTCCGTGCTTTTACCGGGAAGGTCCCTATCCTTGGCGTATGCCTCGGCCACCAGTGTATAGCCGAGGCCTATGGCGCGGAAATCGTAAGAGGCAGCCGTATCATGCACGGCAAGGTCAGTGAGATCTATCATGAAGGCGAGGGCATTTTCAAGGATATCCCTTCGCCGTTTATCGCGACAAGGTATCATTCTCTTGTCGTAAAGGAAGGCACGCTGAAAGACCCGCTTAAACTTGTCGCCTGGACCAAGGACGAAACGGTGATGGGGCTGCGCCACAAGAGTGAAGAGGTCTGGGGCGTCCAGTTCCACCCCGAATCTATATTGACGAAAGAAGGGAAGAATTTGTTAAGGAACTTCTTAGAGCTCGCAAAGTAGTAGTTTGTAGTTTGACGATGGAGTGTGTTATGGATATTAGAAAGGCGATACAAAAAGTTGTTTACCGCGAGGACCTGACGCAGGGAGAGGCCCATCAGGTCTTCGGCGGGATAATGAGCGGAAAGGCTACATCTTCGCAGATAGGAGCTTTTATCACCGCTCTTCGCATGAAAGGCGAGACCGTGGATGAGATAACCGGGGCCACGAGGGTAATGCGGGAGAAGTCTCTCAAGATCAGGACAAGGGGGATTGTTCTCGATACCTGCGGGACGGGCGGCAGCGGCCTGCATACGTTTAACATCTCGACGGCGTCGGCTTTTGTCCTTGCCGGGTGCGGGGTAAAAGTGGCAAAACACGGTAACCGCTCAGCGTCAAGCAGGTGCGGCAGCGCGGATGTGCTGGAAGAGCTCGGGGTCAGGCTTGATGTTCCAGCGAAGGTCACTGAAAAATGCCTCAAAGAAATAAATATCGGTTTCATGTTCGCTCCTTTATTCCATAGCGCCATGAAATACGCGGTTAAACCGAGAAGGGAGATCGGTATCCGGACCATTTTTAATATCCTGGGGCCGTTATCCAATCCCGCTTCGGCGAATTGCCAGGTTCTTGGAGTGTTCAAGGATGAGCTTACGGGCATGATGGCGAGGGTATTAAAGGAACTCGGGACGCGAAGGGCGTATATCGTGCACGGAAGTGACGGCCTTGATGAAGTCACCATTGCAGGAAAGACAAATGTGAGCGAACTCAAGGGCGGAAAAGTGAAGTCTTTTTATGTGACGCCGGGGACTTTCGGGGTAAAGAAAGCTTCTATCAAGGACATCCGGGGAGGGTCTGTTAAACAGAACGCCAAAATCTTACGCGATGTTCTTTCGGGAAAGAAGGGCCCGAAACGGGACGTCGTTCTTATCAACGTGAGCGTGGGCCTTATGGCATCCGGCCGGGTGAAGAATTTCAGAGAAGGCGTTAAAATGGCCGCCCATTCCATAGATTCGGGAAGAGCGCTGGAGAAGCTTCAGCAGCTTGTAAAGATCACTAACCGGGGAGCTAAATGATACTTACTAAGATCATCGAAGAAAAAAGACGCGAAGTGGAGGATCTACAGAGAGAGGTCCCCTTGCACGAGCTTAAGGACAATGCCCGCCGGGTATTTCTTAAGAGCAGCTTTAAGAAGAACATCTCAAGAAAGGGGCATATAAACCTGATCGGAGAGATCAAAAAAAGTTCGCCTTCAAAAGGCGTCATCCGGGAGGATTTCAATCCGCTGCAGATAGCTCTTACTTACCAGGCTTCGGGCGCGAGCGCCTTGAGCGTCCTGACCGATGAACGTTTTTTTGACGGTAAGCTTGAACATCTCAAGACGGTCAAGGAGAGAGTGACCATTCCCGTCCTGAGAAAAGAGTTCATCATAGATGAATATCAGATCTATGAATCCGCCGTGAACGGGGCCGATGCGATCCTCTTGATAGCTCATATCCTTACACAGGAGGAACTTAACCGGTATCATGAGATCGCCAAGGACCTGGGAATGGACGTCCTGGTCGAGGTGCACAATGAAGAAGAAGTCCAGAAGGCGTTGAACAGCCCGGCTTCCATCATAGGCATAAACAACAGGGACCTTTCTACTTTTGAGGTAGATATCAATACGACTCAAAGGCTGATCAGGCTGATACCCGACACAAAGATAATCGTCTCTGAAAGCGGGATCGGGAGTTACGAGCAGGTCATGTTCCTGAAAAGCCTGGGGGTAGATGCCGTTCTTATAGGCGAAGTTTTTATGCGTGCGGCAAATATCGGTGAAAAAGTAAGAGAACTTATGCGGGAATGAAATTTAGCGGATAGCATAGAGCGAATAGAGAGAAAAATGATCAAAGTTAAAATATGCGGCGTGACAAACCTGGAAGATGCGGAGAAAGCGTGTGAATACGGCGCGGACTTGATCGGGTTTATTTTTGTCAAAGATACCCCGCGGCACGTATGTCCCGAAACTGTCGGCGGTATCATAAAAGAACTCAAGGGGAAACACGCCCAAGTGGGCATGGTCGGGTTGTTCCAGGGCACGAGCCCCGAGTCTATCGCCGAGACAGTTTCGCGGTGCGATCTTGATTATGTCCAGCTTCACGGTAACGAGACACCGGGTGAATGCAGCCAGCTGAAGAAAATACTGGAAGAGAAGTACGGCCGGGAGGCCAAGATCATCAAGGCTTTTAAGGTCAAGGGAGAGATACTGGGGCCGTTCACCCCAGGCGATTACAAAGACGTCGATTATTTTGTTTTCGATACTTATCACCCGGAGATCCCCGGGGGGACAGGAGTTAAATTTGACTGGGAAGTACTGGACAGGGAAAAGGAGAAAATAAAAAAGGATTTCTTCATTGCCGGGGGATTGGACGCGAAAAACGTTTTTGACGCCGTAAAGACCGTCCGGCCTTACGGGGTAGACGTTTCCAGTGGAGTGGAGAAAGAGCCCGGTAAGAAAGATGAAAAAATGTTAAAGGAGTTCATCCAAAATGCGAAAAAAATATAAATTACCCGATAAAAAAGGTTATTTCGGCATATTCGGAGGGGAATATGTCCCGGAGACCCTTATGACAGCTTTAAGGGAACTGACAACGGCGTATAACAAGATAAGCAGGACGCGTTCGTTCAGGCAGAAACTGCGTTATTATCTCAAAGAGTATGCCGGCAGGCCCACCCCGTTGTATTTCGCGGAGAAGCTGACCGAAAAGTTAGGAGGAGGCAGGATATACCTTAAACGGGAAGACCTGCTTCACACCGGCGCGCACAAGATCAACAATACTATCGGCCAGGCCCTTTTGGCGGTAGAGATGGGGAAGAAAAGGGTTATAGCCGAGACCGGCGCAGGCCAGCATGGAGTGGCTACCGCGACTGTGGCGGCCCTTTTCGGCCTTAAATGTGATGTCTACATGGGGACAGAGGACATCGTAAGACAGAACCTGAACGTGTTCCGCATGAAGCTTCTGGGGGCGAGGGTCATACCCGTTGAGAGCGGGTCGTGCACTCTCAAAGATGCCACCAACGAGGCTATGAGGGACTGGGTGACCAACGTGCGGGATACTTATTATATCCTGGGCTCAGTTGTAGGTCCTCATCCTTATCCCATGATAGTCCGCGATTTTCAATCGGTGATCGGCGAGGAGACCCGTGACAGTATGATGAAGACCGAAGGCAGGCTTCCGGATTACCTGGTGGCTTGTGTCGGCGGCGGAAGTAATTCGATAGGACTGTTTTATCCCTTCGTGGATGAAAGGAGAGTAAAGTTCATAGGTGTCGAGGCCGCGGGGTTCGGCCTTGCCAGCGGGCATCATGCGGCGGCTCTCATGAGAGGCAGGGTCGGAGTCCTGCACGGGAGTAAAAGTTTTCTCCTGGAGGACAGTGACGGGCAGATAAAGCTTGCCCATTCCGTTTCGGCCGGGCTGGATTACCCGGGAGTCGGACCCGAGCATGCGTATTTCAAGAAAACGGGCAGGGCTGATTATGTTTCGGCAACGGACAAGGAAGCCCTTGAAGGAGTGAGATTGCTTTCCGAGACGGAAGGCATCATTCCCGCCCTGGAACCGGCGCACGCGGTATATTACCTGAAAAAACTTGCGAAGAAAACAAAAAAGAAAGATATAATCGTTCTTTGCCTTTCCGGGAGAGGGGACAAGGACATCGATATAATCAAAAAATATATGTAAGGAACCCCACACTTCCGTGTGGGGAATGAATACTACAGGCGGAAGCCTGTAGATGGAGAGGAGTTGGCTTGAATAGGATAAAAGAAACGTTTGACAGGTTGAAAAAAGAAAAAAAGAAAGCGTTTATCCCGTATATTACCGCCGGGGACCCGAACATCCAGGCCACTAAAAGATTGGTCCAGGCGCTCTCCAGGGCCGGTGCGGATATCATCGAGCTGGGTATCCCTTTTTCAGATCCGCTCGCGGACGGGCCCACCATACAACGAGCGGTCTTCAGGTCTCTGAAGGCGGGCTGCACGGTAGGGAAGATCCTGCGCATGGTCAAGGAGGCGAGGAACGTTGTTGCAACTCCTTTAATATTCATGACTTACTACAATATTGTTTTTAATTACGGCATTGAGCGTTTCGTAAAAGACGCAAAAAAGAACGGAGCAGACGGGATCATAGTTCCTGACCTTCCGCTGGAAGAATCGAATGATCTTATAGAAGTGGCTTACAAAAACGATTTTTATGTCATATTGCTGGCAGCGCCTACTACTCCGTTAGAGAGGTTTAAAAAAATAGCGAACCGGTCCCGCGGGTTTGTTTATTATGTTTCCCTGACGGGCGTTACCGGGGCAAGAAGAAAACTTTCAGAAAAGTTGAAAGGTGAAGTAAGGAAACTCAAAAAAGTGTCTGCGACGCCTGTGTGCGTCGGTTTCGGGATATCGAATCCGGTCCAGGCAAAGGAGATCGCCGAGGTGTCTGACGGCGTCATCCTGGGCAGCGCGACGATCAATGTTATGGAAAAATATCTGCCGGACAAAAATAAAGCGGTAAAAGAAGTGGAAAAATTTGCCAGGTCCATCGCCCGCGCCGTCCACAGCGCGTAATAACATGCGAATACTAGGTTTGGATATAGGGACGAAGAACATAGGGGTAGCGGTCAGCGACGAGACAGGAACAATAGCCCAGGGAAAGGGCATCGTCAGGCGCACCAGTGACGAGGCAGCGGTAAAAGAAATAGGCGCTTTTATTGAAGAATATAAAATCGAGGAAGTAGTTGTCGGGCATCCTTTGAACATGGACGGCACGACCGGAGAGAGGGCCAG
Source organism: Candidatus Omnitrophota bacterium (assembly GCA_049643885.1). GTDB lineage: Bacteria > Omnitrophota > Gorgyraeia > Tantalellales > Tantalellaceae > JBARQV01. The sequence goes on from JBARQV010000033.1 coordinate 120,385, forward strand.
GGACAGCGAAAGATTCGCAGAAACCTTAAAAAAAGAAACCGGTCTTCCGGTAAAATTGTGGGATGAACGGTTGAGTACCAAAGAAGCGGAAGATGTCCTGATAGAAGCCGACGTTTCCAGGAGGGGCAGGAGAAAAGTAAAAGATAAGTTGGCGGCACAGCTTATATTGCAGGGTTATTTGGATAGTAGAAAAAGGGATGAGATAGTGGATAATGGATAGTGGAGGGGTATGTATAAGAAAAAGCAGTTAAAGAACGGACTCAAGATGGTAGTTTCACCGATGCCCCAGATGGCCTCGGTTTCCCTGGGAGTTTGGATCGGTATCGGCGGCCGTTACGAAAAAGCGAACTGGAGCGGGATGAGCCATCTTGTCGAACATATGCTTTTTAAGGGCACGTATGAACGCAGCGCTGAGCAGCTCAAGCGATCGATAGAAGGCATCGGAGGGGCGTTCAACGGTTTCACTTCGGACGAAGTTACCTGTTACATGGTAAAAGTCCCGGCCAAGTACCTGGAGCTCGGCGTCGATATACTTACCGACATGGTCTTCAATGCCAGGTTCGACGAGATCGACATAGCCAAGGAGAAGTTCGTCATATGCGAAGAGATAAAGATGTATAAAGACCAGCCTGCCGATTACGTGATGGAGCTGCTCGGAAGCATCACGTGGCCGGACAATCCCCTGGGCAGGCCCCTTACCGGGAGCAGCACGACGGTAAGAAGTTTCAAGAGGAGCGATATGGTCGCTTTCAGGGATAATAACTATCATCCGGCTAACATGTCTGTCATCGCGGCGGGGAAAATCGCTTCCGACAGGTTTTTCGATTGCGTATCGAAAAAATTCACCGGCCGCAAGAAAAAGAAGACGCCGACATTCAGGTCTCCTGTTGTGGACCAGAACAGACCGCGTGCGAAGTTCATGAATTCGAATACGAAACAGACGCACGTTGCTTTGGGCTTTCCGCTTTTGGTAAAAGATGCCAGGGAAAGGTTCTCATTGAAGCTGATGAACGTGATCCTCGGCGGCAATATGTCATCGCGTCTTTTTGAGGAGTTGAGAGAAAAACACGGCCTTTGTTACGAAATAAGTTCTTCCTACAAGAGGCACAGTGACCTGAGCGAGTTGGTTATTCATTCCGGAGTGGATTCGTCCAGGGTCTTGAAATCAATTGTCAGTATACTCGACGAACTAAAAAAGATCCGTGATTACGGCGTGACGGAAGAAGAGCTTCTCCGGGCCAAAGAATACGCCAAGGGGCAGTTTCTTCTCGCCATGGAAGGCACGGCTACCAGGATGTTGTGGCTGGGGGACAGGCTCATGGTCCATCGGGATATCCCGGAGGTCAGGGAAGTGATCAAAAGGGTGGATGAGGTCGAGGCCGGGGATATTAAGAAAGCCTGCGAGAAGGCTTTCAGGGCGGCACTTGCCAATCTTGCCGTGATCGGTAACCTGAAAAAAAACGAGATAAAAGATATAAGAAGAGAGTTGGGTAAACTATGAGAGGATCTTTCAGACTCGCCAGGATTTTCGGCATCTATATCGATATACATTTTACGTTTTTTCTGCTGCTTTTGCTCTTTTTCATCCTTTTGGGCCCCAGGGGGCTGATCCTTATCCTGGGAGTGTTCTTTTTTGTGACGGTCCACGAGCTGAGTCATAGTCTTGTCGCTTTGCGTTTCGGGATCAAAGTCACAAAAATAACGCTTTTGCCGATAGGCGGTGTCGCTTCCATGGCTGAAATGCCCACAAAACCATACCAGGAACTTCTGATATCTCTGGCCGGGCCGCTTTCAAATTTGGCCGTCGTCGTTATCTTTTATTTCCCTCTATATTTTTTCCTCGGCGAAGAGACGTTGATGTATCCTTTACGGGTGATCACCGGGCAGGCTCCTTTTTCCGGTAACTTCAATATCCTGGCCCATATTTACTGGATAAATCTGATCCTCGCGGTCTTTAACATGATCCCGGCGTTTCCCATGGACGGGGGGCGTGTCCTTCGCTCTATTCTGTCCTACCGGATGGGCTTCAAGGCGGCGACAGGCGTGGCTGTGAGGCTGGGGCACATCTTCGCGTTATTATTCGGTTATATCGGGATCGTCCACGGGCACATTTTCCTTCTCCTCATAGCCGTATTTATATACATGGCCGCTTCGAGCGAAGGCATCCAGGTGGATGTCCAGGAGACCATAAAAAAGTTCACCGTGCGCGATGTCCTGGCCAGAAGTTTTGTCCATGTCGGCCCGGAAACTACGCTGGCGCAGGTCCTGGAACTCATGTTTCACACCCACCAGGAAGATTTTCCGGTCTTGGAAGACGGTCAGATAAAGGGATTTGTTACCCGCAGGGAAGTTATCCAGGGCGTGCACATAAAAGGAAAAGATGCCAGTGTCAGCGAGATCATGAGAAAAGACATACCTGTGGTAAAGACTACGACCCGGTTACATGATGTGCAGAAACTCATGATAAAATATCACACCAGCGCTATGCCCGTGGAAAGGAGTGGGCACGTGATCGGCGTGGTGACATTAGACGATATAAACAGGGTCTATATGGTTGTTGGAGAACATTAAACCCCATGCTTCCGCATGGGGAATGGATACCACGCACGGAAGTGTGTGGAGGAATAGAGGGGATAATATGAGCAAGAGAATTCTTATTGCGCCGAGCATATTGGCTGCTGATTTCAGCAGGCTCGGAGAAGAAATGAAAGCGGTTGAAAATGCCGGGGCGGATTGGGTCCATGTCGACGTGATGGACGGCATGTTCGTCCCGAATATCACGATAGGCCAGACGGTGGTCAAGTCCGTAAGATCCGTGACAGATCTGTTTTTCGATGTCCATCTCATGATCAACGATCCGATCAGGCACGTAGACCAGTTCGCCGATGCGGGTGCCGATATGATAACTTTCCATCTTGAATCCTGCGAGAACTGCTGCGTGGATATTGTAAAGAAAATACGAGACAAAGGAAAAAAAGCGGGTGTTTCGATAAAACCGGGAACGGACGTTTCGCTCTTGGAGGGCAAGTTAAAAGATATCGATATGGTGCTCGTCATGACGGTCGAGCCCGGATTCGGTGGCCAGTCTTTCATGCCGGGGATGCTGGATAAAGTAAGGAAGCTTAAAAAAAATTATAATGGCCTGGTCCAGGTGGACGGTGGAATAAACAAGGAGACCGCGGCCGAGTCGCGTGCGGCGGGAGTCGACGTTCTTGTAGCAGGGACGTTCATTTTTAAGCACAAGGATTACGCAAAAGCGATAAAAGAACTGAGAGGGGAGGAGTAAATGGCAAAGATAAAATTCGGCACCGATGGTTGGAGGGCTATTATAAGCGATGATTTTACTTTTGAAAACGTAAAGGTCGTAAGTCAGGCTATCGCGGATTTCATCAAATCCCACAGGGAACCTGTTTACAAAAAGAAAAAGGTAGCGATAGGTTTCGATACGCGTTTTCTTTCGGATAGATACGCGAAAACTGTGGCTTCTGTTCTGGCCGCGAACGGGGTAAAGTCCGTCCTTTGCGACAAGCCGTGCCCTACGCCGGCCTTGAGCCTGTATATCAAGGATAAGAAGCTGACCGGCGGGATAATGATAACTGCAAGCCATAACCCTCCCGAGTATAACGGTATCAAATACAAAGGATATTTCGGTGGGTCCGCGGGCAGCGATATCATCAAAGGGATCGAGAAACGCCTGCACAAGAAGCCTGTCAAGTCCATGTCCTTTGAAAAAGCGGTGAAGGAAAAGAAGATCTTATATGATGATTTCATTAAACTTCAACTTGATCACGTAAAAAATTATGCCGACATGAAAATGCTGAAGAACGCCAAGTTGAAGGTCCTGGTCGATTCAATGAACGGCACTGGAGGGACTTACCTTGAACAGCTTCTCAAGAACACCTCGATCAAGCTGGATTTCATGAACACTGAGATAAACCCGGGGTTCAAGGGAAGGGCTCCCGAACCCAACGAAAAACACCTGAAAAAACTCATGCGCCGGGTGAAAAAAGGGAAATATGACCTGGGGATAGCGACTGACGGTGATGCGGACCGCGCGGGTATTCTTGACTCCAATGGCAATATGCTTTCAGGGCATAAAGTCATGGCCCTGCTCTTGCTGCATCTTGTCGAGAACAAGAAGATGACCGGCGGAGTCGTCCAGACTATTTGCGGGACGGTCCTGATAGACAAGATCTGCCGGGAGTTCGGCCTGGACGCGTACAAGACCCCGGTCGGGTTCAAATACATCGCCGAGCTCATGACAAAGAAGAAGATCCTTATAGGGGGAGAGGAGACCGGCGGGATAGGTTTTATAAATCACATCCCCGAAAGAGATGCCTTTCTCACTTCTCTTTTGGTCATGGAGGCCATGGTAGCTTATAAAAAGCCCCTTAAGAACATCATAGATGACCTCAATAAAAGGTATGGAACTTATGTCTATGAAAGAGAGGATTTTGTTTTCAAAGAATCGAAAAGGAAGAAGTTGATGCAGGGCATGAAAAAGAAGCCTCTCGGGAAGATCCTTAATAAGAAGGTGGTCGGGATAGACGATTCTGACGGGACCAAGTTTATCTGTGATGACGATAGCTGGCTTCTTCTGAGGCTGTCGGGGACCGAACCGAAGCTCAGGATATACAGCGAAACAAAATCCAAAAAGGCTTCTCTCAGGTACGTGGAATACGGAAAGAAATACGCTTTTGGATTAATGTAAATCATACGTGCGAATTTATCCCGTCCGAAATAAAAACGTCCCAAGTGGCGTCGGGGATGATAGCGGACGGGATAAATGATGGATCTTAAAATTATGGATAAACTCTCACAAATACGTAACTTCTGTATTATCGCGCACATAGACCACGGAAAGTCTACTCTTGCCGATCGGATCATTCAGGCTACCGGTGCGGTAAGCGCGAGGGATTTCAGGGACCAGTTCCTGGATGACATGGATCTGGAACGGGAAAGGGGTATAACCATAAAGTCAAGCGCCGTGAAGCTTAACTACACGGCAAAAGATGGTAATACTTACTTTTTGAACCTTATAGATACTCCTGGCCATGTGGATTTTAGCTATGAGGTCTCCAAGACGATCGCCGCCTGCGAGGGAGCGCTTCTCGTTGTGGATGCCGTCCAGGGCGTGGAAGCGCAGACGATCGCTAATCTTTGCCTGGCCATGGAACATGACCTCAAAATAATACCCGTTATAAACAAGATCGACCTCAAAAGCGCCCGCGTGGAAGAGGTCAAGCAGCAGATGAAAGAGATATTGGACATCAAAGATGAAGAGATCATTTTGACCAGCGCCAAGGAAGGCGTAGGCACGGAAGAGGTCCTGAACGCGGTAGTTGAAAGGGTCCCCCCGCCCTCAGGGGGATATGAGAAGCCCTTGCAGGCTTTGATCTTCGATTCTTCATATGACACGTACAGGGGAGTCATCATTTATGTCCGTATAGTCAACGGCTATCTCAGGGCCGGCATGCATGTAAAGATGATGAACACGGGAACAAGTTATGAGATCAGGGAGGTCGGGATATTCACGCCGCAGGGTCAGGAAGTCGAAGAGCTGGTCTGCGGTGAAGTCGGATATATGGTTTGTAATATCAAAGAAGCCAAAGAGGTCGTAGTGGGAGACACCATAACATCCCTGGAAAACCCCGCGGAAAAGCCCCTTCCGGGTTACAGAATGGTGAAACCCATGGTCTACAGCGGCATATATCCCGTCAGCAATGAAGATTATGAAGAGCTTAAAAGCGCGATGGAAAAACTCCGGCTGTCTGATTCTTCTTTTATCTACGAACCGGAGACGTCGGCTGCGCTGGGATTCGGCTTCAGGTGCGGTTTTCTCGGGCTCCTGCACATGGAGATCATACAGGAACGCCTGGAAAGGGAATTCGACCTGGACCTGATAGTATCCAGTCCAAGCGTGAATTACAGGATAAAACCGTTGAAAGACGATATGATCGAGATCGATAACCCCACTAAATATCCCGACAGGCAGAAGGTCGAATACGCGGAGGAACCGTTCGTGAGGTGTTATATCATCTCGCCGAGCAACTCCCTCGGGACCCTTATGAAACTTTGCGAAGGCAAACGCGGTGAATTTGTCAGTACTAAATATCTTAATCCTGAGAAGGCCCAGCTGACCTATAACGTACCGCTTTCGGAGATAGTGGTGGATTTTTACGACAAGATAAAATCATCCACCCAGGGATACGGCTCACTTGATTACGAATTTATAGGCTACCGGAAGTCGGACGTGGTGAAACTTGACATCCTTATCAACGGGATCCCCTGCGACGCGCTTTCATCCATCGTCCACAGGCAAAAGGCCAGGGGCAGGGGGCAGGAGCTCGTCCTGAAATTGAAGGAGACCATCCCCAAGCATATGTTTAAAATAGCCATCCAGGCGGCTGTGGGAGGGGATATACTGGCGCGCGCGGACATATCCGCGCTCAAAAAACACGTTACCGGTAAGTGTTACGGCGGTGACATTACCAGGAAAAGGAAACTCTGGGAAAAACAAAAGAAAGGTAAACAAAAAATGCGCAAAGTGGGAAAAGTGGACGTCCCGAAAGAAGCGTTCCTGAAAGCGATGAGGGTGACATGAGATTTAACAAAAAGTCTTGGAACTACTGGTGGAAAGAATGGATAAAACCTATACTGATAGCGGCCGTTTTGGCCCTTATAATCCGGACGTTCGTGGTTCAGCCTTTTAAGATACCTTCGAATTCGATGTATCCGACGCTGAAGCCCGGGGACAGGATATTCGTCAGCAAGTTCATTTACGGCGCGAAAATACCTTTTACGAATATACGTTTACCGGAAGTAAGAGAACCCATGTTCGGTGATATCGTCGTCTTTCTATCCCCGGAAGAGAAGAAAAAGTATCTTGTTAAAAGATACATCGCGAGCGGCGGTGACAGGGTCCAGATAAAAGACGGCAGTGTGTATGTAAACGGAGAAGAGAAGGTCGTTTTAGTAGAGGATGAGAATGCTTCCGGCGGCGAGACCTATAAAAGGGCTTTTTATTTCGGCCGCGACAAATACGGCATAGAGGGAAAGATCATACATGTCCCCGAGGGACATTTTTACGTTCTAGGGGATAACAGCGCCAACTCGAGAGATTCGAGGTACTGGGGTTTTGTTCCCGGTAAAAACCTTGTGGGAAAAGTGTTTGTCATTTACTGGCCGATAGGGAGATGGCAGCTGATCCGTGGTACGGGGGAAAGCAAGTGAATTGGGCGAATAGGATAACCATCCTCAGGATAATACTTGTTCCTGTTTTTATCACGTCGGTTCTTTACCACTGGTTGTACCTGGCCCTGGGTGTATTTATTTTTGCCGCGATCACGGATGGTCTTGACGGTTACCTGGCAAGGGTGCGCAAGGAGAGGACGCAGCTGGGCAGGATACTGGATCCGGTTGCCGATAAGATGCTCCTTAACAGCGCCTTTATAAGTCTCAGCCTCGTGTCGGGATTGCCTGATTATCTGGATATGCCCGCGTATGTCCCGATAGCCGTTATCAGCAGGGACGTCATCATTTTATTGGGAGCGATAGTCATATACTTGTTGACCCAGAAGATAAATATCAGGCCTACGGCCCTCGGCAAAGTCACCACTTTTTTCCAGATGTTGACCATCATGTCCCTGCTGTTGGGTTTCATTTATTCAAACTGGATCTGGAACATCACGGTTTTTTTTACCATCCTTTCCGGGGTGGATTACATCAGGATAGGAGCCGGACAGTTAAATGAAAAGCAGTAGCCAGTTCCCTACAGTCAGTATAGTCGGCAGGCCGAACGTGGGGAAATCTTCCCTGTTCAACTGTTTGCTTGGTGAGAGAAGAGCCGTGGTCGTGGAACAATCCGGGACGACCAGGGACAGGCTGGAAGCGGTCATCAATGTCAGCGGGATAAGCCTGAAAATAGTCGACACCGGCGGGTACATGGCGGAAGATAAGGATGATCTATCCCTCCAGATAAAGGAACAGATAAACCAGGCCATGGAGGAGGCTTCCGTCATCCTTCTGGTCGTTGACACTATGGCCGGGATCTCTCCGATGGACAGGGAAGTCGCCTCTATTCTGAGGAAGTTCGGTAAGCCTGTTATCTTGGCGGCAAACAAGGCCGATAACGAGAGGATAAAGGATAACGTTGTGGAATTTTACCAGCTGGGTTTCGGGGATCCCGTGCCCGTATCCTGTGTGCATCGCAAGGGCATAAGGGACGTAAAGGAGTGTATTTCCAGGTCCCTGGAAGGAGTCGAGCCCCAGGAGCATAAGGGTGAATTTTTAAAGATAGCCGTGGTGGGAAGGCCTAATGTAGGCAAATCATCGTTCATAAATAACCTTCTTGCCCGCAAGCGCGTGATAGTCAGCGAGGTCCCCGGCACGACCAGGGACTCGATCGATACTCATTTCACCTATGAGAAAAAAGATTACATACTGATCGATACGGCCGGGATCCGCCATCGCAGAAAGATCAAGACAGCTGTGGATACATACAGCACCATGCGCGCGAAAGAATCGATCAAAAGGGCCGATACCGTCATATTATTGCTTGATGCAGCTGACGGCATAACAAGGGACGATCTTGGAATACTGGGTTTTGTGGAAGAGAACGGGAAAGCATGCCTTATACTTGTCAACAAGTGGGACCTGGCGGAAGAGGCCGGGAACATCACAATGGAAGATTACACGAGGCATCTGGTATCCGCGTCAAGCAGGATCGGCGTCTTTCCGATGATGTTTATTTCCGCGACGACCGGTAAAAATGTCCTGGAAAGCATTTCCCTTGTAGATGTCCTTGATGCCAACCTGGACCTCCAGGTTTCTACGCCGTATTTGAACAAGTTGTTCGAGAAGAAGGATCCTTCAAGGATCCCCATTTCGAGGAGAAAGAAAAGGCCGAATTTTATGTACATTACCCAGACCGGCCGGAGACCCGTTGAGTTCAGCGTTTTTGTCAACGACCCGGCGGCGGTTCTTCCTGTCCATTTGAGTTACATTAAGAATTTACTTAGAAGAAATCTGCCCCTCAAGGGGATACCTGTCAAGCTGAGGGTCAGAAAATCCCGAAAGGGAAGAAAATGATCTATATTATTTTCGCCGTTCTTGCTGCATACCTTCTTGGTTCGTTCCCGACCGCGTATGTCTTCGGAAAAGTTTTGAAGAATATAGACATCCGCGAACACGGGAGCGGGAACGTGGGAGCTACAAATGTTTTCCGCGTTATAGGCAAGACGCCGGGGATCATAGCCCTGGTAATAGATTTTGCCAAGGGTCTTGTGGCAGTGACCGTATTGCCGGCGGTTTTGGTGAATCTGATGCCGGGAGAGTTGCCCTCATATGTATACATTCTGCTGGGTACCGCAGCCATTGCCGGGCACATATGGACGATATTTTTGAGGTTTAAAGGCGGCAAAGGCGTGGCGACTACCGCGGGCGTGATGGCGGGCCTGGCTCCCGTGCTGTTTGCGGTCTGTCTTTCGGTATGGGTGTTTTTTTTCGCAGTTTGGAGATACGTGTCCGTAGCGTCGATAGCCGCGGCAGTCTCATTACCGTTCTTTGCCATGGTTTTCGGGAAGGACCTGTCATTTGTAATTTTTTGTTCGGCTATATGCATGGTCGGAGCTTATAGTCACCGTTCCAATATTAAAAGGCTTTTGAATGGGGAAGAGAAGAAGCTGTTGTAAAAGATACAAAAGATAGAAATTTCCCTCTTGAAATATATTTTTTTTGTAGTATACTAGTTTATGTTAATTCATTAAAAAGCAATCTTTTAATGAATTTTTTAAGTATAACTTATTCATAACTTTTTTAAAGTATTAATTTTGAGGTCCTTATGAGGCAAATGGTTTTTCGAAATATCCTTGGCAATAATCCGAGGAAGTACGAAATATCACTTGAGGAGATAAGTGACCGGTATAGGTCCACATTGGCCAGGAAAATTATTTCTAAATATTTCGTCAAAGATAAATATGAGGCAAAAGACCAAGATGACGCACAGTTGTGGATAGATCTGAACAAGAGAAGCGATATGCCCCATAATTGCCATATATTGACCACGATAAACTCCCGCACAGGAGATCATAAGATGATATGCAAGGCGATGGGAAACTTTTACATGATAATACGGTCTATGGTCTATAAGCTGGTGTATATAAACGAGGTACGGATCCAGATAAAGAATGTCAGGAAGGTGAAAAATGAAGGCTGAGATAATAAAAAATACAGTGCATTTACTTATGGTTTTTGTGGCTATGTGGAAACTTAGTCTTCTTAAGGGGCAGATCATCCTTATGGAGATATTACATAGGGTTTAAACAAGAGAGGACATAATTATTCGTATCTCTTTCCTCCAGATAAAGGGGCGGCTGATCGCCGCCTCTTTTTATATATAGCTGCGGTATATTTCCTACCAGGGCCCCTCCGCCCGGTGTGGATCCTCCCTGTACGGAAACATACCGCAGCTATTCGATTAAAATAAGCACAAGACTTGCAATTATAAAATCGGTATATTTCCTACCAGGGCCCCTCCGCCCGGTGTGGATCCTCCCTGTACGGAAACATACCCCACTATGTATTATACATTCCACATTATCTTTAAGGGTACTCTTATAGCTTCCAACATTGACTATAACTATTATATATGTTAAACTCTTGTGATATTATGGACAAAGTGACTGTTATAGGTGACGGCGGCTGGGGCACGGCATTGGCTCTTTTGTTGCATTCACGGGGAGTTGATACTGTTCTGTGGAGCGCTTTTCCGGAATATGCCGAATATCTGAAAAAAAACAGGGAAAACACCAAATTTCTGGAAGGGGTTCCTTTACCGGGGGATCTTGCGATAACCTCTGATGAGAGTAAAGTAAAAGAAGCTGATTATGCGATTTTTGCCGTTCCCTGCAAATACCTGCGTCCGGTAGCGGAAAGGTTCAGGGACGCGTCATTTAATTGCATAGTAAGTGTGATAAAGGGGATAGAGAACGGTTCTTTAAAAAGACCATCGGAAATACTCGCGGAACATTACCCTGATAACTGCATATGCGTTTTAACCGGTCCGAGTATCGCGCACGAAGTGGCGTGCGGTGCGCCCACTACTGTGGTTGCGGCATCCCGGGATGAATGCAGGTTTTCCGTGCAAAAGCTTCTCACGACGGAAAGTTTCAGGGTCTATACGTTGAAGGATGTGACCGGCGCTGAACTGGGGGGAGCGCTGAAGAATATCATAGCGATAGCGGCGGGTATTTCGGACGGACTCGGTTTCGGGACAAATTCAAAAGCGGCGCTGTTGACCAGAGGCCTGGCGGAGATAAGCCGCCTGGGAGTAAAGATGGGCGCCGAAAAAGAGACCTTCAGCGGATTAAGCGGCATAGGCGACCTGACAACTACGTGCATCAGTCTATACAGCCGTAACCGGTGGTTCGGGGAACAGATGGCAAAAGGCAGGACTAAGGAAAACGTCCTGAGCGAGACCGAAATGGTAGTAGAGGGGCTTTCGACCTGCAAAGCCGCGTATGATCTTTCCAAAAAATATGAAGTGGAAATGCCCATAACTGAAAAGATATATCAGGTGATCTATGAGGGCAAAGATCCTAAAGTCGCAGTAAAGGAACTGATGACAAGGGATCTTAAAGAAGAGAATCATAATTGATAGAGTCGGGACGTGGCGCAGCCTGGTTTAGCGCACTTGACTGGGGGTCAAGGGGTCGCCGGTTCGAATCCGGCCGTCCCGACCATTTGTAAGTGTCATCCCGGAATTCCGCAAAGCGGAATATCCGGGATCAAGTGGAAATACTTTTATTTTTATGAGATCCCCGCCCCCGCTTTCGCGAGGACATGCTTTCGCGGGGATGACATATCATTAACAAATAGTTTTCTTTTACGGAAAAGGTGAGCTATGAAGGAAGTAAAGATAGGGCTTATAGGACTTGGCACTGTCGGCATGGGTGTCTATGACGCTGTAGGATCGAACGGTAAGCTTATTGCCGAAAGGACCGGGGTGTCCCTGATGATAAAGAGCGTGTGCGATAAGGATCGGAAGGTCCTGGACAGCATCGAGGACAAGAAGGGCCTTATCAAGACCTCGGATGCCAAGGATATTATAAACGACAGTGATATCGATATAATTGTTGAGCTCATCGGCGGCGTCGATCCGGCCAAAAACATCATATTGGATTCGCTGCGTAACAAGAAGCACGTGGTTACCGCGAATAAGGTGCTACTTTCAAGCCACTGGAAAGATATCTTTAAAACCGCTTCCGAAAACCAGGTTTTTGTAAAATTCGAAGCCAGCGTGGGTGGAGCCATACCCGTGATACGAGCTCTCCAGCAGAGCCTGGTGGCCAACAGGCTGAGCATTATTTATGGCATACTGAACGGCACCACCAATTTTATATTGACTGAGATGTCGCAAAGCGGTTGTCCTTTCGACAAGGCCCTGGCGATAGCCAAGGAAAAAGGGATAGCCGAAAAGGACCCTTCGCTTGATATCAGCGGGAAAGACAGCGCCCATAAGCTGGCCATATTGGCTTTGCTCGGGTTCGGGATAAACGTTTCTCCTGATGATATTTATACCGAAGGTATCGAAAACATAGGACCGCAGGACCTGAGTTACGCGAACCGATGGGGATACACCGTAAAGCTCCTGGCGATCGCGAAAGATACCCCGGAAGGTGTCCAACTCCGGGTCCATCCGACCTTGTTGCCTTCGTGTCATCTTCTTTCGGGCGTGAGAAGTGAAGATAACGCTATTTTTGTGAAAGGAGACCTGGTCGGGGAATCTCTTCTTTTCGGTAAAGGCGCGGGTAGAAAACCGACCGCCAGTTCTGTTTTGGGAGATATTGCCGAGATCGCCAAACACGTGGCGTTTTTCGGGAAGAACAATCCTGTGCCGTATAACCTTGATTATGCTTCGGGGACAAAGAATGTAAGCCGCATGGAAGAATTGTCGATATCTTATTACCTGAGGTTCTCTGTTATCGATAAACCCGGTGTCCTTGCCGGGATCTCTTCTATACTGGCGGAAAATAATATAAGCATCGCCAGCGTTGACCAGGAGGAGAGAAAAGAAGGAGAGACCGTTTCGGTGATCATATTGACCCATAAAGCCGAAGAAGGAAAATTGCGGCAAGCCATATCAAAAATAGACAAGCTGGACTATGTGACAGACAAGACGGTGATCATTCGGAGAGAAGAGTGATTCGTCGGTCGTAAAGGAAAGAATATGGGAGTGATCGAGAGATATAAACAGTATTTGCCTGTCAGTGATAAGACGCCGATTATTACGCTGGAGGAAGGGAACACCCCGCTGATCAGGGCGGAAGAGATAGCCAGGAAGATAGGTCCCGGATACAACGTCTGGCTGAAATTCGAAGGGCTTAACCCTACCAGCAGTTTTAAGGATAGGGGCATGACCATGGCGGTTTCCAAGGCCGTCGAAGAAGGGTCTAAAGCGGTAGCCTGCGCTTCAACCGGCAATACATCCGCTTCCGCGGCGGCTTACGCGGCCAAGGCTAAGATAAAATGCGTGGTCGTCATACCGGAAGGGGCGATAGCCCTTGGAAAACTGGCTCAGGCGCTGATTCACGGCGCCAAGGTCATAGCTGTACGCGGTAATTTCGACGATGCGCTGAAGATAGTATGTGAAATGACCGAAAAATATCCGATAACCCTGGTGAATTCGATCAATCCGTACAGGATAGAAGGACAGAAGACCGGTTCGTTCGAGATCTGCGATCGGCTCGGGCGCGCTCCTGATTATCACGCTTTACCCGTGGGTAATGCCGGGAATATCACGGCATACTGGAAAGGGTACAAGGAATACAAGCAAGCGGGCAAGATCGACAGGCTTCCGAAGATGCTCGGGTTCCAGGCTGCGGGAGCGGCGCCGATAGTGGAAGGCCATGTGTTCGAGAAACCGGAGACCATCGCCACCGCGATAAGGATAGGGAACCCGGCAAGTTGGAGACAGGCTGAAGCTGCCAGGGATGAATCTTTCGGGCTTATAGATAAGGTCACCGATGATGAGATCGTGGATGCCTATAAGTTAATGGCGAGCACGGTGGGCGTATTCGCCGAGCCGGCGTCTGCAGCAGGCGTGGCCGGCATCCTTAAAAAAGCGAAAGAAGGATATTTCCCGGAGGTTTCCGGCGGAAAGAAGAAAGATATCGTTTGTGTTTTAACCGGTCACGGCCTGAAAGATCCCGACCGGGCTATAAAATGTGTCGAACGCCCAGCTGTAGTGGGCGCGACACTTAAAGAAGTGGTCAAAGAGGCGGGGCTTTAAGATGAAATATGTGGTTCTGGTCCCGGACGGCATGGCGGACACGCCGCTTGAGGAGCTGAATGACAGGACGCCCATGGAAGCATCCAACGCTCCTAACATGCACATGATCGCCAGAAAGGGCATTGTCGGGACGGTGAAAAATGTGCCCAGGGGCATGATCCCGGCGAGCGATGTAGCTAATCTTTCGATACTGGGGTATAACCCTAAGAAATATTATTGCGGGCGCGGTCCTTTGGAAGCTGCCAATCTTGGCGTCGAGCTCGGTGAAAGTGACGTAGCTTTTCGTTACAATACGGTTACCGTATATGATGACAAGATGATCGATTACAGTGCCGGTCATATCAGCACCCAGGAAACAACGGTGGTGGCGAAGGCACTGAACAAGGAACTCGGAAGCGAAAAATACAGTTTCTATCCGGGGGTAAGCTACCGTAATCTTCTTATGGTCCACTGTGATTCTCCGAAAGAAGCGGACAGGTTATCGAAGATAATGTGCCATGCGCCGCATGACATCCTGGACAAGTCTGTGACCAGGCATTATCCAAAGGAACCGGAGCTTGTCAGGCTTATGGAACGGTCTAAGGACATACTGCGTAAATCCGATATAAATAAAGTCCGGATCGACCTGGGTCAAAACCCGGCAAATATGATATGGATATGGGGGCAAGGAAAGAAACCCGATATCCCCAGATTTGAAGACGCTTTCGGCATAACTGGTGGGATCATATCGGCGGTGGACCTGCTTAAAGGACTGGGCAAGATCTTAGGCATGGAGGTCGCTAATGTTCCCGGAGCGACCGGCTACTACGATACGAATTACGAAGGCAAGGCTGAAGCCGCGCTTGACATACTCACAAAGAACGACATGGTGTTTGTCCATGTTGAAGCCCCCGACGAGGCGGGGCATAACGGCCATGTCCGGGAAAAAATAGCGGCTATAGAAAATTTCGACAGTAAGATCACCGGAAAGATCATCAAGGAACTGACCGATAAAGGTGAGGATTACAGGGTTTTGATCCTGCCCGACCACCCGACTCCTATAAAGAAGAGGACGCACACCGCGGACCCGGTACCTTTTGCCATGGCCGGCAAGGGCATAAAACCGGATGACGTGACGGTTTTCACTGAAAGATCAGCAAGGGCCGGAAGTTACACGCTGGAACAGGGGTCGGAGCTTATGAAGATGTTGCTTTCGGAAAATCTGTGAAATAAGATCGAGGATAAATAGTGAAAAAGAAGGGAATAATTGTTCAGAAATACGGCGGGACTAGTGTCGCCAATCCAAAAAAGATCGCCGGGGTGGCGAAAAGGGTCGCCGGGTACAAGAAAAAGGGATATGATGTCGTTGTGGTAGTTTCCGCTTTGGGTGGTACGACCGACGAGCTTTTGAAACTGGCATCGGAGATCAGCAAGAGGCCTTCGGAAAGGGAACTTGACATGCTCATGTCCACCGGCGAGCAGGTTTCCGTGGCCCTCTTGGCCATGGCCCTGCACAGTCTCGGGCAGAAAGCGATCTCGTTCACGGGCGCGCAGGTAGGGATCAAGACGGACTCATCCCATACCAAAGCCAAGATCATAGACGTGAATACCAACAAGATCATGAAGCAGCTGCGCCGGGGAAAAATAGTGATCGTCGCGGGGTTCCAGGGGATGAACATGGACCAGGAGATCACTACCCTCGGAAGAGGAGGCTCGGACATGACGGCCGTGGCTCTGGCCAAAGTCTTGAAGGCGAAGATCTGCGAGATATATACCGATGTCAAGGGAATCTATACCGCTGACCCCAGGATCGTTGATAACGCTCGCAAGCTGGACAGCATAAGTTATGAGGAGATGCTGGAACTGGCATCCCTGGGGGCCCAGGTCATGCAGGCGAGGAGCATGGAGGTCGCCGGCAAGTTTAATATCCCCATTCACGTGAGGGCGAGTTTTTCTAATGAAGAAGGCACTCTGGTAACCAAGGAGGTTAAAGCGATGGA
This sequence comes from Candidatus Omnitrophota bacterium, assembly GCA_049643885.1. Lineage (GTDB taxonomy): Bacteria > Omnitrophota > Gorgyraeia > Tantalellales > Tantalellaceae > JBARQV01. The sequence continues at coordinate 136,654 of JBARQV010000033.1, forward strand.
AGACGTCTTGGTTCGCGGCGTTACAGTTAATAAAAATGAAGCAAAAGTCACGATTTGCGATGTTCCCGATAGGCCCGGGGAGGCCAGCAGGTTGTTCGAAAATCTGGCGGAGGCTAATGTAAACGTGGATATGATCATCCAGAACATTTCCAGGACCAGGGCGACGGACATCACGTTTACCGTGCCTACCAGTGATCTTGAGAAGACCCGCGAGGTGCTCAAAAAAGTCGTCAAGGAGATTGGGGCCGGGAGAACTAAATATGATAAAAATGTCGCTAAGGTCTCGGTTGTCGGTATAGGCATGCGCAGCCATTCCGGCGTGGCGGCGAAGATGTTCGCGGCTTTGGCTTCCGCGAAAATAAACATCGAGATGATATCTACCAGCGAGATCAAGATCTCCTGTGTGATAGGGAAAAAGCATGCCGACAAGGCCGTAAAGGCTATCCACAAAGCGTTTAAACTTGGGAAGTCCGGAAAAAAACGTAAATAACGGAGTCGAAATGGACAAGATCATAATATATGACACGACATTAAGGGACGGGGCGCAGTCGGAAGGGATCTCCTTTACGGTAAAGGATAAATTCCGCATCGCGCAAAAACTGGACGAGCTTGGGATCGATTTTATCGAAGGCGGCTGGCCGGGATCCAATCCGAAAGACGACGAGTTCTTCAAGAAGGCGAAAAAATCCCTTAAGCTGAAAAATTCCAAGCTTGTGGCTTTCGGCAGTACCCGTAGGGCCGACACTAAAGCTTCGTCCGATACTATCATAAAAAACCTTTTAGATGCCGAAACGAAGTACGTGACCATTTTCGGTAAGAGCTGGGATCTCCATGTGAAATCCGTTTTAAAGGCTTCTCTCAAGGAGAACCTGAAGATGATAACCGATTCGGTCAAGTATCTTAAAAGGAAAGGCCGTCATGTTTTCTTTGACGCGGAGCATTTTTTTGACGGGTTCGAGGATAACCCGAAGTACGCCGTCAGCTGCCTGGAAGCGGCGGTTGAAGGCGGAGCGGAATGTCTGGTCCTTTGCGATACGAACGGCGGTACCCTTACAAGCCAGATATTTGAGATCGTCGAGGAAGTGAGGAAAAAGATAAGCGTTTCGCTGGGGGTCCACACTCACAACGATAATGATATGGCGGTCGCCAATTCCATCGCCGCGGTACAGGCGGGCTGTATCCATGTCCAGGGGACTTTTAACGGTTACGGCGAGCGGTGCGGAAACGCGAACCTTGTTTCGATCATTCCGGCTTTGAGGGTAAAGCTCGGTGCGGACTGCCTGTCCGATTTTGCCGTCAAAGAACTGACAGAAGCCTCCAGGTATATTTCAGAGATATCCAATGTCAAGCAGCAAGACAACCAGCCGTATGTGGGGGCGAGCGCTTTCGCGCATAAAGCGGGCGTCCATATCAACGCCATGTTGAAAAACCCCAGGACTTATGAACACATCGATCCTGCCACGGTAGGCAACAAGCGGAGGATGTTGATCTCGGAGCTTTCGGGGAAATCAAGTATATTCAGCAAGGCCGAAGAATTAGGCCTTGATATAGCAGAGTCTCACGATAAGGCCAGGAATATCCTTGCGCACGTGCAGGACCTTGAAAAGCAGGGATACCAGTTCGAATTGGCTGAAGCTTCTTTAATGCTTCTGATGCAGAGAGCTTCGGAGGTGTTTAAAAAACACTTTGAGATGACGGACCTCAGGGTCATTGTCGAAAAACGGGGCGACGGCGAGATCATTTCGGAAGCGACGGTCAAACTAAAGATCGGTAATGAAAAGAGGCACACGGTCGCTCTCGGAGACGGTCCGGTCCACGCCCTGGACCAGGCTCTTAGGAAAGCGCTGGCAGATTTTTTTCCTTCCCTTAAAGAGATGCACCTGTCGGATTTCAGGGTAAGGGTTTTGGACGAAAAAGCGGGGACAGCCGCGAAAGTCCGCGTTCTTGTTCAGTCGCAGGATGCGTCAGACTCGTGGTGGACCGTGGGCGTATCTGAAAACATCATAGAAGCCAGCTGGCTCGCGCTCATCGATTCCATCGAATACAAGTTTCAAAAGGACGAGAAAAGAAAACAAAGATGAAGGATCTCCCTTCCAGATACGATTCAAAAAATATTGAGAGAAACATATACGACGGGTGGTCGGCCGATAACCTTTTCCACGCCGATACGGAAACCAGGAGAAAACCCTATAGTATAGTCATACCTCCGCCTAACATCACCGGTATCCTGCATATGGGGCACGCCCTTAATAATACTATCCAGGATGTCTTGATCCGTTGGAAGAAGATGCAGGGGTTCGAGGTCCTTTGGATGCCTGGGACGGACCATGCCGGGATAGCTACCCAGAATGTGGTCGAGCGGGAATTGGCCAAGGAAGGCATAAAGAGGCATGACCTGGGTCGCGAAAAATTCCTTGAAAAAGTATGGCAGTGGAGGGAGGAATACGGTTTGACCATCATCCGCCAGCTAAAAAGGCTGGGATGCGCCTGTGATTGGGACCGGACGCGTTTTACAATGGACGAAGGGCTTTCACGCGCGGTGAGAGAAGTATTCACAAGGATGCACAATGAAGGCCTCATCTATAAGGGAAACTATATTATTAACTGGTGTCCCCGCTGCGGGTCCGCTCTCAGCGATGAAGAGGCCGAGCACCATGAAGTCGAGGGCATGCTTTATTATATAAAGTATCCTGTTAAAGGAAGGAAAAAGCTAGATAAGGAATATGAGGATTATGTGGTCGTTGCGACTACCCGCCCTGAAACGATGCTGGGGGACGTTGCTGTCGCGGTCAACCCGAATGATCCCAGGTATGCCGGTGTTAAGGAAGAGACCCTCGTGTTGCCCATAGTAGGAAGAGAGCTGAAAGTCGTATGCGACGAAGATGTGGATCCTGAGTTCGGGACGGGGGCATTGAAAGTTACGCCGGCTCACGATCCTGTCGATTTCGAGCTCGGCAGGAAGCATGACCTGGAATCGATCAACGTGATGAACCCGGACGGGACCATAAACATACTCGGTGGTGATTTCGAAGGCATGGACAGATTTGAATGCCGCGAAGCTATAGTCGAAGTCCTTACGGAGAAAAAGCTTTTGAGCAAGACCGAAAAACACCAGCACGCCGTAGGCCATTGTTACAGGTGCCATACTGTTGTTGAGCCCCGTCTTTCCAAGCAGTGGTTCGTGAAGATGAAACCCCTGGCGGCCGAAGGAATAAAAGTCGTTGATGAGGGGAAAATAAAGTTTTACCCGGCGCGCTGGACCAAAGTCTATTTGAATTGGATGGAAAATATCCGTGACTGGTGCATTTCCCGCCAGATCTGGTGGGGTCACCGTATACCTGTCTGGTACTGCAAGGACTGCCTGGAGCACAAGGACGTGCGGGACGTTGAAGTGACGGGACCGGATACGCCCGGGGTTATCATTGGTGAAACAGCCCCGGAGAAATGCCCGTTTTGCGGAGGGACGGACCTGGAACAGGATCCCGATGTTCTTGATACCTGGTTCAGTTCATGGTTATGGCCGTTTTCCACGATGGGCTGGCCCGAAAAGACAAGAGAACTTGAAGTGTTTTACCCGACGGACGCGCTTGTTACCGCGCAGGAGATCATTTTTTTCTGGGTGGCGAGGATGATCATGGCGGGTTTAAAGTTCGCGGGAGATATCCCCTTCAGGGATGTTTACATACACGGAACGGTCCGTGACTCGACGGGGACCAAGATGTCAAAATCTCTCGGGAACGTTATCGACCCACTTGAGATCATTGACCAGGTCGGGAGCGACGCTTTAAGGTTCAGTATCATATCCATTACCGCGCAGGGGCAGGACGTGTTTTTGTCTAAGGAGAAGTTCGAACTGGGACGTAATTTTACCAATAAGCTATGGAACGCTTCCAGGTATGTTCTGATGGGCCTGGATGAGAATATACCTTTCAGGGAAATCAAACCGGGAGGCGTACAGACCCTTGAAGACCGGTGGATATTGAGCCGGTTCTATGAAACGGCCCAAAAGGTCACCCAGGCGCTCGAAGCGTACAGGTTCAACGATGCGGCTTCCTGCCTTTATGATTTCGTCTGGCATCAGTATTGCGACTGGTACCTGGAGATATCGAAATTCTCGACCGATAAAGAAACTACACAACAGGTCCTCCTGACCGTTCTCATGGGATGCCTCAAACTGCTCCATCCGTTCATGCCGTTCATAACCGAAGAGATCTGGCAAAAACTGCCGGAAAAACAAGAGAAATGGGTTATGATCTCCGAGTGGCCGTCTTACAAAACAGAGTTCGTCGACGAGGAAGCTGTCCGCAGAATGGAAAAATTGATAGGGGTAATAACTGCCATTAGAAACACCAGGGCATTCTGGAACATAGACCATAAAACCGAGATAAGTGTATTATTCAGTGTCGGAGAAAAGGAAGACGCGGGGCTTTTGGATGAGGCCGAACTTCACATCAGGAAACTTGCCCGGTGCAAGGTAGAGAAGGCAGGTAAAGATCTGCCCCGCCCTGAACAATCTGTTGTCGCTCTTGTCGGGCAGATCTCGGTCTTTGTCCCTCTGGGGGATACTATAGACGTGGAAAAAGAGAAAATGAGGGTGAGCGAAAAAATAGGAAAACTCCAGGGGATACTCTCCGGTATAGACAAAAAGCTCGGCAATAAGAGTTTCGTGGAAAAAGCTCCCGAAGAAGTCGTTTTGAAAGAAAAAGAGAAAAAGAAAGACTTTGAACGAGAGATCAGCAACTTCCAGGAGAACCTGGACGCTCTTAAATGAGCACATGATTTACGAACACGATAGTGTTCGTAAATCATAAGTGCGAATTTATCCCGTCCGATATAAAAACACCTTAAGTGTCGCCGGGGATAATAACGAACGGGGTAAATGAGGATAGCGCAGAGCATAAGTGCGAATTTATCCCGTCCGATATAAAAACACCTTAAGTGTCGTCAGGGATAATAACGAACGGGAGAAGATGAAGAAGAGGCTCCAGACCGTTCTTTCCCACGCCGGTGTGGCTTCGAGGAGACGGGCGGTAGAACTCATAGAAAGCGGAAGAGTCGAGGTCGACGGCCGGATCGTTACCGAGAAAGGGTTCAAGCTTGACCCGGCACGGCACAAGGTCCTGGTCGACGGTCGTCCCATCCGGGCAGAAGAGGAAAAATATTATTTTCTTTTGAATAAACCGAAAAATGTTATTTCCACGGCCAGGGATACCCATTCCCGGAAGAAAGTTACAGACTTCTTTAAAAATGTAGACGCGCGTCTTTACCCGGTAGGACGGCTTGACAGGGACACGACAGGTGCTCTTCTTATTACTAATGACGGCCAGTTCGCGCACAAGTTGGCCCATCCCCGGTTCGAGATCGAGAAGGAATACCTGGTGACCGTGGACAAAGCGCCTACAGGGGAAGAGATAAAGAAACTCGAGCGGGGTATATATCTGGACGGAAAGAGAACCGCCCCTTGTAAGATAGGGTTGGTCGGGAAGGCAGAGAACAAAGCGGTTTTAAGGGTAAGCCTGCACGAGGGCAGAAAACGCCAGATAAAGAGGATGTTCGAGGAAATAGGAAGAAAAGTTGTAGAGCTTAAGAGGGCAAAATATGCGGGACTTACACTGGGAAAACTCAAAGAAGGTGAATACCGCGAATTGACGGATAGCGAAGTGAAAAGGTTGAAATCACTATTACGTGATCCCCGCCCCCGCTTTCGCGAGGACATGCTTTCGCGGGGATGACAATTATTAAAATGATGAAGCTGGAAAAGAAAAGAATAGACACCATAGTCCGTTACGCGCTTAAAGAGGATATATGGACCGGGGATATTACTTCCCGTTCCGTCTTGAAAGATCCTCTGGTCGTCGATGCCGTGGTTTTGTCAAAGCAGGCAGGTATAGTTTGCGGCATGCTTGTTATCGAAAGGATATTTGAAAATGTCGACCCGGAACTCAAGTTCCGCCCGATCGTGAAAGACGGGGACCATGTCGAGCCAGGACAGGAGATCGCCTTTGTCGAAGGAAGAGCGCGGTCTATATTCAAGGCGGAAAGAACAGCGCTGAATTTTCTGAGTATCATGAGCGGCGTAGCCACCGTGACCCGCGAGATGGTCGATAAGGCAAAAGGGACTAAAGCGAAAATATACGATACCAGGAAGACGATCCCGCTGCACAGGTACCTGCAAAAATACGCGGTCACCGTCGGCGGGGGCACCAACCACAGGTGGGGGTTATGGGACATGGTCCTTATCAAGGACAACCATATAAGGGCGTTTGGCATCCAGACAAAAAGTTCCGACAACAAAAAAAACATAAGAGACCTTATTAGGCTTGCCCGCGAATCCGTCCAGAAGAATATCCGCGTGGAAATAGAAGTGGAGTCGTTGAAAGAGTGCGAGTACGCCCTGGAAGAAAAACCGGATGTAATAATGCTGGATAACATGCCTCCGGAGGCGGTTGAAAAAGCAATAGCGTTACGCAAAGAAAAGGGACTGGAGGGAAAAGTCCTTTTCGAAGTCTCAGGAGGCATTACACCGGAAAATGCAGCTGAATACGCCCGCACCGGTGTGGAGATGATCTCCACCGGAAAGATCACGAATTCCTTGAATGCGATCGATTTCAGTCTCGAAGTCATTCTTCGTTAATAATGGATAAGTTTCAGTTAGTTGCAGATTTCAAGCCCGCCGGCGACCAGCCCGAAGCCATCGAGAAGATCACCCGGTCTGTCGCCGAGAAGAAAAACCATTTCCAGACTCTTCTTGGCGTGACGGGCAGCGGTAAGACCTTCACCATGGCCAATATAATCGCCCGGATCAATAAACCGACACTGGTTATTTCTCACAACAAGACTCTCGCCGCTCAACTCTACGCAGAGTTCAAAGGTTTTTTCCCTAATAATGCCGTGGAATACTTTGTAAGTTATTATGACTATTACCAGCCCGAAGCCTATATGCCGCAGACTGACCTTTATATCGAAAAGGATGCTTCCATAAATGAGGACATAGACCGGTTAAGGCTTTCGGCGACAAGTTCGCTGTTTTCCCGCAATGATGTCCTGATCGTTGCCAGCGTCTCCTGTATATACGGCCTCGGTTCACCCGAAGATTATTCGACCATGCTTGTCGAGGCTGAAGTTTTGGGGAAGTTGTCCAGGGATGAGTTTTTGAAAAAACTGGTGGATATCCAGTATGAACGCAACGATTATGATCTCCAGCGGGCGAAATTCAGGGTCCGCGGCGATATCGTGGAGGTCCTGCCCGCGTACAAGGAAACGGCCATGAGGATAGAGTTTTTCGGAGACGAAGTGACCCGCATATCGGAAATAGATCCCATCACGGGAGACATAATTGCGGACTTGAAAAAGATCGCTATCTATCCCGCCAAGCATTTCGTGACCACCGAAGATAAGGTAAAGACGGCAGTGAAGTCGATCGCCGAAGAACTGGAGGAACGCCTGGTCGAGCTTAGGAAGGAGAACAAACTACTGGAAGCCCAGAGGCTTGAGACCCGGACCAGATATGATATGGAAATGCTGGATGAACTTGGCTACTGCAGCGGTATCGAAAACTATTCAAGGCATATATCCGGCAGAGAACCGGGAAGCAGGCCGTGGTGCCTTCTGGATTATTTCGGGGATGATTTTCTGGTCATCATCGACGAATCGCACGTAACGCTCCCGCAGCTTCATGCCATGTATAACGGGGACCAGGCCCGGAAGCAGACCCTCGTCGATTACGGGTTCAGGCTGCCGTCCGCGCTTGATAACCGGCCGTTGAAGTTCGAGGAGTTCATGGATGTCGTGAAACAGATCCTGTTCGTTTCCGCGACACCGGGAAACTTTGAGACCTCCAACAGCACGCTCGTTGCCGAGCAGGTAATACGTCCGACAGGACTGATCGACCCTCCGCTCCTGGTGCGGCCCACTAAGGATCAGATCTATGATCTTATGGAAGAGATAAAGAAACGCGCCAGTAAGAACGAAAGGATCCTGGTCACGACGTTGACCAAGAGGCTGGCTGAGGAGCTGACCCGTTTTCTCCAGGAGCAGAAGCTCAGGGTACGTTATCTTCACTCGGAGATAAATGCCCTGGACCGAGTAGAGATAATCCGCGATCTGAGAAAGGGGGAATTTGACTGCCTTGTAGGCATCAACCTGCTCAGGGAGGGGCTTGATCTGCCGGAAGTGTCGCTCGTAGCCGTGCTCGATGCCGATAAAGAAGGTTTTTTAAGAAGCGGGACATCTCTCATACAGGTTGCCGGAAGAGCCGCAAGAAACATCAATGGAGAGGTGATCCTTTACGGTGATAACATTACGGATTCCATGCGCCGCGCCATTGACACTACGAACGCGAGGAGAGTAAAGCAGATCAAGTACAATGAAGAACATGGGATAGAACCTAAAACGATCATCAAGGCCATCAGGGACGGCATAGAGTCTTACAGGCGGGCGAAGGAGATAACCGCGGATATTATAAGTGAGACACCTGAGGAATGGGATGTTATGGAGGCCATAGCGGAACTTGAGATGGACATGGAAGAAGCGGCAAGAAACCTCCAGTTTGAGAAAGCGATCGTTTTCCGCGACCAGATCGCCAGGCTAAAGAAGCAACTACACCGTTATGCGTGACCGCGATATCAAAACAAAGATATTGAAGATCTTCCGCAAGGACCCCGGGGTTTTTGTGTCAGGTGAAGATATAAGCAACGGCCTTGGAGTTTCCAGGGCCAGTATCTGGAAACACATCAGCAAGCTCCGGGAGGACGGGTATGTTATCGATGCCGTCCCGCATCTTGGGTACCGGATAACTTCCGTCCCCGATAAGCTGTTCGGACACGAGATCACTTATGGCCTTAAGACCCGGGCCATTGGACAGAAAAATATCTTTCATTATGAAAGCATAGATTCGACGAATGATGAAGCTTATAAACTGGCGGAAAAAGGCGAGCCGGAAGGGACTGTAGTGATCGCCGAATCCCAGGCCTGCGGCAAGGGGAGGATGGGAAGAAAATGGGTCTCACCGAAGGGGGGCGGCATTTACATGTCGGTTATCCTCAGGCCGGACGTAGAGACGGACGAGATCCCGACTATAACGCTTATTACCGCGATAAGCGCGGTGGAGGCAATTGAAAAAATATGCTCAGTTAAGGCTAAAATAAAATGGCCAAATGATATAATAGTGAATGGCAAAAAGCTGGGAGGCATATTGACCGAGATAAAGGCCCAGCCTGACAGGGTGGATTTCCTGGTCCTCGGCATAGGCATTAACGTCAACACGCCCCCGAATAAGCTCCCGAAGACAGGGACAAGTTTGAAGAACGAGTGTTTGAACCGTGTTGACCGGGCGGAACTGGTCCGATTTTTCCTGGAGATCTTTGAAAAAGATTATATGTTGTTCAGGAAGGAAGGTTTTTCATCGCTCCGGGAAGAATGTAAAAGCCGCTCGTCAGTTCTGGGGAATAAAGTGAAAGTAACTGAACATCACAAAGCTCTTGAAGGACAGGCCGTTGACATAGACGAGAAGGGCGCTTTGATAATCGAGCTTGGTGACGGTTCCCGCCGCCGGGTATTCAGCGGCGATGTTACATTATGCAGGGGATAAAATGGATATATTGATCGATATTGGAAATACTAATACATCTATAGCGCTGGCCGAAGGAAAAAAGAT
>JBARQV010000034.1:0-1902 GCA_049643885.1 Candidatus Omnitrophota bacterium
AAGCCTGGGAGGCGACCGAAAAGGTAGCGTCTATCCTAAGATCCAAGGTCATAGTGTTCCAGTGTCCTGCTTCGTTCAAGCCTACAAAGACCAATAAGAAAAATCTGATAAGGTTTTTCAGGGCCATTAACCGTAAGAAATACAAATTCGCGTGGGAGGTCCGGGGGAACTGGCCGGGGAAAGACGTAAAAGGCCTTTGCGAAAAACTCGATCTTGTTCATTGCGTGGATCCCTTCAAGAACAGCCCGGTTTACGGTGATTTCCGGTATTTCCGGTTGCATGGCAAGGGTGGATACAAGTACAGGTATACGGGGTGGGACCTCAAGCAGCTGCAGGACTTTTGCGAGAAAGAAAGACAGCTTGTGAAGCGCAAACCGATCTATGTGCTTTTTAACAATTCTCACATGATGGCGGACGCGGCCAGGTTCGAATGGATAATCAAGAATACCGGCCTGATAAAAAGCGTAAATCTCGATTTCTTAGAAAGCCTTTGCCGTGAGATCGACAGCAGAAATGAAGAGGAGAAAATACAGCTATTGAGCCGAGAAGCCGAACGCATAGTCTCGCTTATACTCCATACCGATTACGCTAAAGTCGATATAGAGATAGAAAAGCAAAAGTTAAGGGAACTGTGCGAGAAACTTTTCCCCCAAAAAGGATATCTTTACGACATGATATACGCACGCAGGTTTGACAGGTTGTGGGAGCAGTTCCGTAAGAGTAAATGAACTAAACAGAGATGGATTTTTCAGCGAATTTCAATACTATTTTAACTTTCGGGATCATCCTTATTTGCGGCTATCTGGCCGGCCGTGTCGCGAATCTTTTCAAACTTCCCAAGATAACGGGGTACATAGCGGTTGGTGTTCTTCTTGAACCTTCCTTTTTAGGGATCCTCCCCGGGGGATTTATCCAGGATTCAGATGTGATCAGTAATTTCGCGTTGTGTATCATAACTTATTTGATAGGGGGGTCGCTCCATTTTGACCGTATAAGAAAGACGGGGAAAACCATATTCTGGATGACCATCCTGGAGGCGGAAATGGCCTTTCTCCTGGTTTTTGGAGGGCTTTTTCTGACCTTTCTCGTAGCTGGGCAATATATAGGACTGAATATTGAGCCGGTATATTATTTACCTCTGGCGCTTCTTGCCGGTGCTCTTGCTTCTCCTACGGATCCCGCTGCGATTATCGCGGTTAAAGAAGAATTCCGGGCTGAAGGTCCGGTGACGACTACCATTCTGGAGATAGCTGCTTTTGACGATGCGTTGGGAATAATCAATTTCAGCATAGCCACCGCGGTCTGTGTAACTTGTTTGGGGAGAACGGTGAGTAGCATGAGAAGTACCTTCATTCACCCGGTCGCGGTCATAGTGCTGTCTATTTTGATAGGCGCTGTTTTCGCGGGTCTGTTGCTTATTACAGCAAGGAAAGTCAATGAAAAAGGGGTACTGGTCGTTTTGATATTCGGTTTTTTGTTCATGTGTTTCGGGACGGCCCGTCTTTTAAATCTGGACGAACTTTTGTCTACGATGACCCTGGGGTGCTTGGTCGCTAACGCGGGTAAAGATGCGGATAAGTTCTTTATTTCTGTAAGGGATTATATCGAGGAACTGGTATTTGTCATATTTTTTGTCCTTGCCGGGGCTCATTTGCAGGTAGGCGTGCTGAAAAGTTCTTTATGGATAGTACTTGTGTTCGTTGTATTCAGGACCCTGGGGAAAGTGCTGGGGGTCTTTTTGGGCGGCCTTGTGTCAGGCGCCCGGGGGAATGTAAAAAAGTTTACCGCGTTCGGACTTATACCGCAGGGCGGGATCGTCGTTGGACTGGCCCTTCTTGTAAGTCAAGACCCGCATTTTTCTGACATTTCGCTGATCCTTTTGAACATCATACTTGGGACGAC
>JBARQV010000035.1:0-1849 GCA_049643885.1 Candidatus Omnitrophota bacterium
CCGAAGGCCGGAGCAGGGCGACTCTCCTTTACCTTCACGGTAATGCCGGCAATATCAGCCATCGCCTGGAGATAATAAGGATCTTTCATGACATGGGTCTCAATATGTTCATAATCGATTACCGGGGTTACGGCAAAAGCGGGGGTACGCCTTCGGAAAAGGGAACTTATCTGGACGCTCTCGCCGCCTATGAGTATATTACAGGAAGGGGTGATGTGGATAAGGAGAATATCATCATCTACGGGAAATCTCTCGGCGGAGCTATCGCTATCGATCTTGCTGCCAAAGCGGATGCCAAGGCGGTAATTTTCGAAAGCGTATTTACTTCCATTGCCGATATAGGACAAGAAGTCTATCCTTTTCTGCCCATAAGGCTTTTTAATACTATAAAATACGATAACAAGTCAAAAGTCGAAAGTATCGCCATGCCCAAACTTGTGATCCACAGCAGGGATGACGAGATCGTTCCTTTTCATCACGGGAAGAAAGTTTTTGAAAGCGCTGCCGGACCAAAGGAGTTTTACGAGATGCGGGGCGGCCACAATGAGGGGATAGTTGTGTACAGGAATGAGTTTATGGAAAGGTTTGACGAGTATTTGAAGGGGATCGGGATTTAGAGGTAAGGTATAAGGAGTAAGTTTTATGATAGAGAGTAGATTTCTGGTTTCCGTGATAGGGGGCAATAAGTGTAATAAGCACAACGCTGAGCTGGCCGAGAAAGCCGGCGAGATCATAGCGGATGAAGGTTGTGTACTTATATGCGGGGGACGTGAAGGTATAATGGAAGCCGTGTGCAAAGGGGCTAAAAAAGCAGGGGGGATAACTATAGGTATGCTTCCAGGAGAAGATAAGAAAGACGCAAATGAATTTGTCGACATAGCCATAGCCACCGGTATGGGTTACTCAAGGAACGCGCTTGTCGCCGCGACCGGCGATATTGTCGTAGCTTTCCACGGCAAATACGGCACGCTTTCCGAGATCGGTTTTGCCCTCAACTCGGGGAAAGAGGTTTATGGTTTCGGGACATGGGGCATCGAAGGCGTGGTAAAGCTTGAAAAGCCGGAAGAATTGAGAGAGATATTAAGAGAGAAAGTTAGGAGGTAGAATGGATATTTTACACAATGCCGATATCTGGACATTTCATTTCATAAACAGCAGCTGCAAGAATCCGGTTTGCGATCTTTTGATACCTTGGATCACTAATCTTGGGAGCAGCCTGTTTATTCTCGGGCTCGCTATCGTGCTGCTTTTTGCTAAAAGAAAGGATATCAAAGTCCTGGTGATCCTTTTATTCGCCGGGAACACGCTAAGTTATTACTTTGTTAGTGGCATCAAACACCTGGTGGCCAGGCCCAGGCCTTTCATGACCCTGGCGGATGTCAATGTCCTTGTGGAGGCCAACAACTATTCCTTTCCCTCGGCGCACGCGACCTTGTCTTTTTTATCCGCTTTTCTGTTATCCAGATTTTTCAAAAAGTTTTGGTATATTTTCTATGCTCTTGCTCTGATCATTATTGTGTCCAGGAGCTATGTCGGGGTCCATTATCCTTCGGACGTCCTTGCAGGAGCCGTCTTGGGGACTTTTCTGGGATATATCCTGATAAGGTCGGCCGAAAGCGCGGACATAATAAAAAAGTGAGGAAGTGGATATGATAGCTGTTGATGTAGTTTTATTGCCGCCGCCCGATGTCATGGATAAAGCGGTGGAAATAAATTCCAGGCATGTGAAGGATACCGGTAATAGCGAGATCGTGATGGACAGGAAAAGATGCCTGCCGCATATCACCCTGGCTATGGGATGTATAAGTGAAGGACATATTGAAAGAATGGACCAGATACTTAAAAGCAT
>JBARQV010000036.1:0-26554 GCA_049643885.1 Candidatus Omnitrophota bacterium
TTGCTTCACCCCATTTGCATCGTAACTAAATGTTGTCTTAAGCGCGCCGGCGGCGTCATAAAGGTAATCTGTGAAATTTATCCTCTCTCCTGCCGGGTTGAAACCCTCAATGCGGGCGACTCTTTCACTGCTTTTAAGTCCCTCGTATATTGATCCTGATATTTTTCTTCCTTCGGTATCATCTGTCGTTGTTTTTTCTATAGCCCCGCTTTGCCCGTAATCATAATCCGTAGTGGTAAGAACTGTTTCCTCGAGATCGTAGCTTTCCACAGAGTCTACCCGTTCATGGCTCATCAGGCCCGTATAATCGGTTTCTGAGAACTTATAAAGGATCTTTCTCTCCTCGTCCTCATAACCTCCGGTAACGGTCTTATCCAGCGCTCCGCTATCATCATATATGTACTCCATGAAAGTGAGTTCCGTGCCCAAAAGGTCATAATTTGTAACAGCCCGTATCCTTTCGCTGTTCATAAGGCCTTCATATTCAGCCTCGGAAAATTTGACCCACCGGGTAAAGTCTTCATCCGCAAAGCCGCTGGTGACCGTACTTTCCAATGCCCCGCTTGATCCATAGGCGTACGTCGTTTCGCTCAGTAGATTTCCCTCAAAATCATAGTTTTTAGCAAGAATAGCCCTTTCATGGTTTTCCGGACCGGCATGGATCGTTTCGGAAAGGATCCTGCCGCTGTCATCCTTGCTTATCGCTCTTGAAAGCGCCTCGCCGTCATCATATTCATATTCTGTAGTGCCGGTTATTGTCCCTAAAAAGTCAAATCTGGTCGTCAATAAGGTTTTTTCATCGTTTTCGACGCCACCGTATTCCGTTTCGGAGATCTTTATATTATCGGGGTTTAAAGTTATGGTTTTTTCAAGCGCATCGATAATATTGTATTCATATTCGATCTTGGTTATTCTTTCTTCCTGAAGATCAAAATTCCTCGTGCTTACTTTCTTCTCCATGTTTTCAGGGCCTTCATAAAAAGTCCTGGAAAGAACATGCCCTGACAGATTTTGCGTTTCTGTCTCCTTTAGCGCGCCGCTTGGATCATAATCGTAAGAGGTCTTGTTCAAAAGCGTGCTTGAGAAATCATAAGCTTCGGAGAGAACCGCTTTTTCGCGCTTCTCTTCACCCTCGTAATCTGTATGAGAGACAAGCACCCCCGCCTCAAGATCATACAGGATCCCGGCGTCAAGTATCCTGTAAGTATTGACTTCGCTAAGTGACTTCCCTTCATAGCTATGTTCTGTCCGGGTCACAACATCGCCCGTCAGGATATCGAAACCGAATGAACACTCAACGTACTCTTTTCCTTCGGGACCGTCATAATAAGTCTCTGATTTTATTTTTGCTCCCGACACATCACCCGGGTTATCTGTCCCGACATACCTTGCTACCCTGTCCAGTGTATATTTATTGCCATCCCCGCCAATAACATCGTTAGTAACATCAGGTCCGAGATCGTATTCGTACAGGCTCACGCTATGGAGAGTCATGCCGTCAGTCATGTAATCATAGGAACGGGTAATGACTTCATGTCCTTTTAATCCTGTAAACTTGCTGCAGCTCCTTAATATATTCGCTCCGTTTTTAATACAACAGGTCTCTACCCGGTCAAGCCTCCCGTTATCATCATAGACGTAATCTGACCGCCTGGAGGGCTTGTAATTATGTCCCAGCTCATCCGCGTAATACCCACTGAGCACATGATCTACTATTTCCTTGTCCTCTTTGCCTTTGTACACGACCGTGGAAATGAAGCGATTATCACAGGTTTTCATACCCACTCTAAAATCAGATAATAAAAACTGCCAATCCAGGCCCTTTATGCTGTATGCCCTTGTTCTATCCAGCGCTCCTTTGCCTTCAGACGCGTAATCGAAACACTCGAGTCTCCCCGGAAGAACGCCGGCATCATATTCGCTCAAGGCATAAACCGCTTTTTCATCTCCGCTTGTGCCCTCGTAAACGGTCTTTCTGGTCAGGCGCCCCTGGTTTTCGGCTTCTTCTTCCCAATTAATATCTTCTTCCTTTATATGATCTTCCCATTCACTATCGGTAAAATCCGGAACAAACGAAGAAACATCATAAACATTCACTTCTTTAAGTGTATTTCCTTCTTCATACATATAGACCGAAACCTCACCGGGCCTTCCCTGCCTGTAATCGGAAAGGATATAATCTACTTTCTCTTCGCCTGACCCTCCAAAATATACTACTGTCTTTAACTTGATATCATCGATCAGGTCTTGATAATCGCCTTTCTCGTAGTTCGCCATGACCTTGGGTTCCCCATCTTCAGAAATTTCCTCTAGATCGTCATTTATCCACTGACCGCATTCTATATCCCTTAGATCATATGATTCGATTCTTTCGAGCGTTTTTTCGTCAGTATCATAGGTATAAACAGAGATCTGCTGGGGATCACCGGCTTCGTCATAATCGCTTAAAGTGTATTCGACGTGTTTTCTCGCGCCCTCGGCGCCCGGGATGCTGATCTTTCTCTTTAAAGGAAGGGGTGGGTAGTTTTCATTTATATATGAAGGTCTGTCGATAATATACAGGATATCTTCTTCGATGAGATTCTTGGAGCGGATGATCTCTTCGTGTCTCTTTTGCATTTTAAGGAAAAAGGCGGGGCCCATGCGGCCCCGCCTGTCGATCTCACTATTCGGCGTGATCAGGTCTTTTACAACAGAATATTCGTACTTATAGTATAACTTGTCTCCAGGGAAACAGACCTGATTAAAGGTAAAGATGAATATTAAAACGCATGTAAATATTTTTTTGATATCCATAGCCACATCCCCAAATAAAAAAGCCGGGCTGCTTTAGATACAATGCTAGAATCCGCAAAAATCATTAGGCAGCCCGGCTATGCGCCGCTCCCTGTCCAAGTCTCAGGAAGCAGCACTTGGATTGGTACCCGTGGCTTTGTGTCCCTGCCTCACGACAGGTTTACCTTTATCTTCCCTTCAAAGAACTACAATAAATAAGTTACCACTAATTTGTTGTATTGTCAATAAATTTTTTATCTTTTTTCAAAAGAACCAACATTAAAAAATCACCCTTTAGGTGATTTCCGATTTTCACTTATAAGCCAAGCTGTTCGCTTTTCTAAAGATACCGACGGGACAGTTCATCCTTTCCTCCCCGGTTAAATAATACGGCGAACTAAGCCATACTATTGATATTGTACTCCTTTAAAAAGAGCGAATCAAACAAATAAATCTTACTTTTTTAACTGTTAACGCCTACCAGTGTTTTCATGTCCTCAGTGGTGTGCAGCGGGGTAACGTTAAGGGATGTATCTATCTTGCGCAGAAGGCCTTTTAGGACGCTTCCGGGGCCTACTTCCAGGAAATCGGTCACGCCCATGGACATGGCTTTTCTGACGGATGCTTCCCATAACGTCCTGTGATCAAGCTGGTTAACAAGGTTCTCTTTTATTTTTGCCGGGTCCCTGGTGACTTCCGCGTCAATGTTGCTGATAAAATCTATCACCGGTTCTTTTATTTCCATCTCGTCAAGAACCTTTCGTAGCTTTTCCTTTGCCGGTTCCATGAGTTCTGAATGAAAAGCTCCGCTCACCTTGAGCATGATCACTCGTTTCGCGCCTTGACTTTTAGCAAGGTCAGAAGCAAGTTCTACCCTGCTTGCTATACCGGATATGACAACCTGTCCCGGGCAATTCAGATTTGCTACCTGGCAGCCCCCTATTCCGCTGCAGAGTTCCTCGACCTTCTCCAGTTCAAGGCCCATGATGGAAGCCATTTTTCCTTCTGCTTTTTTGGATGCTTCGTCCATGTAAAAGCCGCGTTTTTCAACGAATTTCAGACCGTCTTCGAAGCTCATCGCTCCGGCGGCAACTAAAGATGTGGGTTCGCCCAAACTGAGCCCCATGGCGACCGAACCGATAGAAGCGACATCTTGAAGCGAAAACACGTCCTTGCTTCCATCGAAGGGGCCTTCGATAGTGTCCAAGAGAACCGCCAGCGTGGCAATACTGGTCGTGAAGATCGCCGGCTGGCTGTTCGCCGTGGTCTGGAGCTCTTCCTCCGGACCCTCAAAGCAAAGTTTCCTTATATCTCTTCCCAGTATCTCATTGGCCTTGTCGAAGACAAGCCTGGACGCGGGATGGACATCATAAAGCTCTTTGCCCATGCCTATTTCCTGCGCGCCTTGTCCGGGAAACAATAAACCGAATTTTTTCTCCGCCATTACTTACTCTCCCCTTACAGCTGGATAATAAGAGCGCCCCAGGTCAGCCCCCCTCCAAAAGCATCCATTAGGATGACATCGCCTTTCTTTATGCGGCCTTCCTCGATGGCTTCCGTCAGCGCAACAGCGCTCGAAGCCGCTGACATGTTACCGTATTTTTCGATGTTCAAATAAACTTTTTCCGCCGGATCGACACCCATCCTTTTAGCAAGCGCGTTCAGGATACGGATGTTCGCCTGGTGAGGTATGATCATTTTGATGTCGTCGCCTTTCAGCCCCAGGGGTTCTGTTACTGCCAGCGCGGCATCGGCCATGATCTTCACCGCATGTTTGAAAAGAATATTACCTTCCATTTTTATCGTATGCAGCTTGTTTTCCACGGTCTTTATGGACGCCGGCATCTTCGACCCTCCCGCGGGAAGCTGCAATAACTCTCCCTTGCTTCCGTCGGCTCCAAGATGGGCCCCTAGGATACCGCCTTCTTCTACCGGTCCCAGCACGGCCGCCCCGGCGCCGTCGCCGAAAAGAATGCAAGTGGAACGGTCAGACCAATCGGTCACCGCCGAAAGTTTCTCCGCCGCGATGACAAGAGCGGTCTTGTACATACCGCTTTTGATGAACTGGTCGGCGATCGCAAGCCCGTAGACATAACCTGAACAGGCGACGGATATATCAAACGCGGGAACACCCTTTATGCCAAGCTTGTTTTGAACCTGACATGCTGTAGAAGGAAAAAACATGTCCGGCGTGATGGTCGCCACGATTATAAGCTCGATCTGCTCGGGTTTCAGATCGGCGTTTTTCAGGGCACCCTTAGCAGCTTTCGCGGCCATGTCGCTAGTGGCTTCGTTTTCAGCGGCGATACGCCTTTCCTTGATACCCGTCCTCGTAGTGATCCACTCGTCAGTGGTATCTACCATCCTCTCGAGATCGGCATTGGTAAGAACATTCGAAGGAAGATATTTTCCTACTCCAAGTATCCCTGCTTTTTTCACTTCCATATCAGTAACTCTCCAGTTCTTCTACAATATGAGCGTTGATCTTGTGGTCAACGTATTCCCCCGCTGCCCTGATGGCGTTCTTTATGGCCTTGGCGTTGGAAGCTCCGTGAGCGATTATGATCCTCCCGTCCACACCCAAAAGCGGCGCCCCGCCGTATTCGGTAGCATCTGTCCTCTTTTTAATATCCCTGAACGTCGGTAACGTAAGAAAAGCCCCGAACTTCGTAAGAAAACTGCTTTTCTTGAATTCCCTGCTCAAAAGTTCGCTCGCGGCAGAAGCGAAACCTTCGGTGACCTTCAGAAGTACGTTCCCCACGAACCCGTCGCAAAGAACGACATCGGCTTTCCCACGGTAGACCTCCTTGGGTTCTACGTTGCCGATAAAATTCAGCTTGCTTTCTCTAAGCATCGTGTGAGTTTCCTTGATGAAATCCGTCCCTTTTGTCGATTCTTCTCCGATATTCAAAAGGGCGATAGTTGGGTTGACCTTGCCCAGGATGTGCTTGGAATACGCGTCGCCCATTATCCCGTACTGGAGAAGATGCAAAGGTTTGGGATCTATGTTGGCCCCAACGTCTATGACCATACAGGGCTTTGAAAGCGTCGGGAAGACCACAGCTATGCCGGGCCGGTCCACTCCCGGCAGAAGCCTGAGGCTCAGGGTCCCGGCGCACACAACAGCACCCGTATTGCCGGCACTAACAAAAGCTTCGTACCCCTCATTTTTCAAGAGTTCAATGCCTTTGACAATGGAAGAATCTCTTTTCTTTCTGACCGAAAGAGCCGCGGCTTCTCCCATCTCGATCGTTTCGTCGGCATTATAGATCTCGATCTTATCCGGCGGATATTTCAGTCCATCAAGCTCTCCCTTGATGGTTTCCGACCGGCCGACAAGGACTACGTTATAGCCGTATTCATTAACGGCCATGACCGCCCCCCTTATTGTTTCACGGGGCGCCTTGTCTCCACCCATCGCGTCCAGGACTATCTTCACTTATACCTCCAGTTTATTGGGGTTGCTTCTGCTTTTTATCTCTTTTGGCCTTGCGTTCTTCCTTGGTCTCGATATGCACCATCTCTTTTCCGCCGTAATACCCGCAATACAGGCAGATATGGTGAGGCTTTTTAGCCTTCCCGCACTGTGTACACTTCGACAAAACCGGCGCGCTGGCCTTGTAATGGGTCCGCCTCTTACGTCCCCTGGATTTAGAGTGTCTATGTTTTACTTTAGGCATTTTTCTTCCCTTCCTATGCTTTGGTCTTCTCTATCACTATTTTGTAAGTATCTTTAGCTATCAACAACTCTTCGTTAGTGCTTATAGTCAAAAATTCCGTCCTGTTACCCAGAAGCGAACGGAGCTGTTCCTTGATGTCGTCTTTTATCCTGGGAACATTTTCACCTATCCCAGCGGTAAACACCACGGCATCGACAATCCCCAGGACAGCGGCATACGAACCTATGTATTTTTTTATCCTGTAAACGAAGATATCAAATGCCAGTTTCGCTCTTTTGTTATTTTCGGAGACGGCTTTCAAAATGTCGCGCATGTCGTTACTCACCCCGGATACCCCTAAAAGGCCGCTTTTCTTGTTAAGAAGATCATTGACGTCTTCCGCGCTGAAACCTTCTCTCTGCATGATAAAAGTTACGACGGCCGGGTCAAGGTCGCCGGACCGCGTCCCCATCAAAAGACCCTCGAGAGGGGTAAACCCCATGGAAGTATCCACGCTTCTTCCTTTTGATACCGCCGCTATGCTGCACCCGTTGCCCAGATGCACGGTGATCAGGTTCAGCTCCCCCAGCGGCCTTTCCAAAAGCTCCGCGGCTTTCTCCGAAACGTAGCGGTGGCTAGTCCCGTGGAAACCGTATTTCCGTATCCCGTACTTCTTGTAAAGCTCGTAGGGAATACCGTAACTATAAGCGTACTCGGGCATAGTCTGGTGAAAAGCCGTATCAAAGACCGCTACCTGGGGCACGTCCCTGAATATCTTCATACAGCTTCTTATACCTTCAAGCGAAGGCGGATTATGGAGAGGCGCGAGTTCGCTGAACTTTTCGACGCTTTCCAGCACCCTATCGTCTATCAAAGTGCTCTGATTGAATTCTGCACCGCCGTGGACGACCCTGTGGCCGACCCCGCTGACCTCGTTAATGTCGCTGATAACGCCCTTCTCCTTATCGGTCAGGATATCTTTTATTATCTCGATAGCCTTGTGATGGTCGAGGCAAAGAAGTTCCTTCTCGAACGTTTCCTTGCCGGGCATTTCATGTTTTAGGACAGAAAAATCTTCACCGATGCGCTCGACGATCCCTTTACATATCGAGGCTTCATTGGCAATATCAAAGAGGTCATATTTAGCCGATGAAGAACCACAATTTACAACCAGTATATACATAATTTCTTGAAGTATACGTCTTTGTGTTATGCTCTCTGCGCTCTGATGGCAGTGATCGCAACAACGTCTACAACATCCTCCCAGCTGCATCCCCTGGAAAGATCGCTGCATGGTTTATCCAACCCTTGCAGTATGGGCCCCACGGCCCTTGATTTCCCGAGCCTCTGGGTAAGTTTATAAGAGATATTCCCCGCATCGAGGTTGGGAAATATCAGAACGTTAGCTCGTCCTCCTACTACGCTGTCCGGGCACTTGCGTTTCGCGACTTCCGGAACAATGGCAGCGTCAAGCTGCAATTCCCCGTCTATAATAAGTGCCGGCCGTTTTTCTTTTATCTTGCTGACCGCTGCCCGTATGGACATTATCGACTCTTCTTTAGTGGCGGCGCTTCCTTTGGTCGAATAACTGAGCATGGCCACCCTCGGCTCGATCCCGAAAAGCTTGCGGAACATGTCGCTGGTAGAGACCGCTATACCGACAAGCTGCCGCGGCGAAGGCGAGGGGATGACCGCGCAATCACCGTAAGCGAAAAGCCCTTCTTCGCCGAAAGTGCAATCCTGCATTTCCATGATGAACGAACTACAAACAGTGCCTATCTCCCGGTCGAGTTTCAGGCACTGTATAGCCGCCCTTGCAACATCCGAGGTCGTATGATTGGCTCCCGCGACAAAACCGTCCGCCAGGCCCAGCCTGGTCATCACAGCACCGTAAAAAACAAAATCCTCCATGACCGTTTTTTCGGCATCTTCCAGAGTGATCCCTTTGCTCTTACGGATCTCGTAATAAGTGTTAATGATCTCCTGTTTCTTGTCATGGGTAGCAGGATCGATGACGGTCACCCCGTCAATCGATACGCCAATATCTCCGGTCAGTTTACTGACTTTTTCCTGTTCGCCCAAAAGCACCACGTCCGCTATGCCCTCTTTGGCAACGAACGCGGCTCCTTTTACTACTCTTGGATCATCACCCTCCGGGAGTACTACTCTTTTCTTCTCTTTTTTCGCTTTCTCTCTTAATTCAAGTATCCTCTTCATCTTCAACCGATCTTTTCTTTGAGCTTTTTTTCCACATGCGCGGGGACGAATTTAGAAAGATCCGCCTTCATGGAAGCGATCTCTTTTATCAGTTTGCTGGAAAGATATGAATACGCCTCATTCGGCATCATAAATATCGTTTCGATATCCGGAGCTAATTTCCTGTTGGTAAGAGCCATCTGGAATTCATACTCAAAATCCGAGATCATCCTGAGCCCCCGGACAACGACCTTAGTGGATCTCTCTTTTACATAATCCACGACCAGGCCGTTAAAATCATCGACTTCAACATTACCATATTCGGCAACGGCATCGGTAAGCATGGCTACCCGTTCTTCCACGGAAAAAAGGGTTTTTTTCTCACTGCCGTGAGCGACCGCTATGATGACCTTATCGAAAAGATAAGAACATCTCTTGATGACGTCGAGATGACCGTACGTCACCGGATCGAATGTCCCAGGATAAACAGCTGTTTTTGTCATTTTTTAGAATAAATAGAAATAGAAATATTTCCGTAAGTCTTTCTCTTTAATATAGAAACATCTCCTTCCAAATCGGGAAGCTGTTCCTGTATATTATGTTCTATTATTAACAAACCAGAGTGGATTAATATATCATAATGGTTTATCTTAATCAAGGTTTTTTTAGCCATGTCTTTGCTATACGGAGGGTCGGCAAAAACCAGATCAAATCTTTCTTTGTCTTCTTTCAATCCCTCCAATACCTTAAATACATCATATGTGATGACCTTTGTACGGCCTTGCAAGCCCAATAGCTCGATATTCTCCCTGATGGCATTGCTGGAATCTTTTCTTTTCTCGATAAATACCGCTTTTTCCGCTCCCCTGGAAAGCGCTTCCAGGCCGTACGCGCCGCTCCCGGCAAAAAGGTCCAGGACCTTCGTCCCCGGGACGTGTCCCATGATGACATTGAACACGGACTCCCTTATCCTGTCCTTGGTCGGCCTGACCGCTCCGGATCCCGGATGTTTTATCTTCCTGCCCCTGAATTCCCCGCCTATGATCCTCATATTTTGATCTTTCCCCTGAACCTTTCCTTTATCATATCCCGGATCCCTTCATGCCGGGGATCGACTAGCCCCGCATCTTCTGTCACCAGACGAAAAGCTTCCTCCCTCGCTTCTTCCATGATCTTGAAATCGCGGACAATGTTCCCCACTCTCAACTCGGGAAGACCGCTCTGCCTCGTCCCCAGAAACTCGCCCGGGCCCCTTATATCAAGATCCTTCTCGGCGATCTCGAACCCGTCCTGTGTCTCGGTCATGATTGAAAGCCGTTCACCGGAAGCCTCAGTAGCAGGCTCGCCCATGAGGATGCAATAAGAAGCATGCTTGCCTCGGCCTATCCTGCCCCTGAGCTGGTGAAGCTGTGCCAGGCCGTAATGCCCCGCGTTCTCAACGAGCATCACAGTGACGTTAGGGATATCTATTCCTACTTCAATGACCGTCGTAGTCACAAGGATATCGTATTCTTTGTTCCTGAAACCTTCCATCACCCGGTCTTTCTCATCTACGCTCATCCGCCCGTGTATAAGAGCCGGCTTCAGATCGGGAAAAACCTCACTTTTCAGTTGTTTATACATCTCTTCAGCGGAAAGAAGTTTTGACGACGAAGCGGTTTTCTTTATCCTCGGATAAACGATAAACGCCTGGCGGCCTTTTTCGATCTCATCGCGGAGAAACCGGTATACCGCCTCTCTCCTGTCTTCGCCCACCCAGTATGTCGTTATTTCTTCACGGCCTCCCGGCTTCTCTTTTAGCATCGATATATCCATGTCACCGTACACGGTCATCGCCAGGCTTCTCGGTATGGGCGTGGCGGTCATCACCAGCGTATCCGCTTTTCCACCTTTACCGCAAAGTGTTTTTCTTTGTTCTACGCCGAATTTGTGCTGCTCATCGATGATAACGAGCCCCAGGTCAGCGTAGGATATATCCTCCTGGATAAGCGCGTGCGTACCGATAACTACATCGACCTCTCCGCTTTGCAGTTCCTTCTTTATCTTTTCGCGGTCTTCCTTATCTATCCCGCTTATGAGAAGCCTTGTATTTACTCCCAGCGGCATCAGCTCCTTGCTTACCGTGATGTAATGCTGCCGGGCCAGTATCTCTGTCGGGGCCATGACCGCAGCCTGGTGGCCGTTCTGGACCGTAAGCAGGGCGGCATACATCGCGACCACTGTCTTCCCGCTGCCGACATCCCCCTGCAGCAACCTGAACATGGTCTTCTCGCTGGACATGTCCCTTTCGATCTCCCTGATACATTTCTTTTGCTCGGGGGTGAGATCGAACTCGAAGAGACTCTCGAACCTCTCCAGAAGGTCCTCCCCGACTTCATGCTTTATGCCTTTTTTTGCCGCTTTCCTGCGCCTCAAGGCCATGATGACCTGGAGGACAAGGAACTCCTCGAAGACAAGCCTCTTGTACGCCTTGTCCAGGTTCTCGAAAGAATACGGAAAATGTATGTTTTCCACGGCGAACCTGATATCGACCATCTTTTTTCTGGCCCTGATATACGTAGGGAGATCATCTTTTACCTGGCTTATATGCGCGCGTATCGCCTGGTGCATGATCTTGCGGATATATCTCTGGCTCAAGTCCTCGGTCAGGGAATAAAAAGGCACTATCCTTCCCACATCCAGGGAATCTTTTAGCCCTTTATTCTCAAGTATCTCGAAGGCCGGGTGAGTGAACTGGAGGCGGCCCTCCATCTCTACTTTCCCATAAAGCATGACATCCTGGCCCTCGGCAAAGGACTTCGCCAAGTAAGGCTGGTTGTACCAGACCGCGAACACCCGGTGTTCGGGCTTGCCGACTTCCAGCTGCAGGATCACCTTACCGGTCCTTGTGGAAAATGTACTGGACTTGAGGACCTTCCCCACCACGGCTCGGGATTCACCGGGCTTGAGGTCCTCTATCTCAACAACGCTGGTCCTGTCCTCGTACCTCCTGGGCAGGTAATAAAAGAGGTCGGTCATGTTCTCTATTCCGAGTTTTGCGAACAGGCCCGCCTTTTTCGGGCCGACTCCCTTAATATACCTGACAGGAACTGATGAGGGTGATTTTTCCGCTTGCATAATATTTACTATTGTGATAAGATTTCCACCTGTTTTACTGAAACACCGGTGTTCCCAACACCGTGTGTTCAGAATTCAGTGAAATTCATTATAAAAGAGAGGTTTCAAAATGGCAAGAGAATGTTATATATGCGGGAAAAAACCAGCCAGCGGTAAATCTATATGCCGCAGGGGTATGGCCAAAAGTAAAGGTGGCGTAGGCCAGAAGATCACCGGGATCACTCTACGCCGGTTCGCCCCCAACCTCCAGACGGTCCGTACCGTTATCGACGGGAAAAAGAAGAAAATAAAAGTTTGCGCGAAGTGCATAAAGGCCGGAAAAGTAAAAAAGGCCGCCTAACCTACCATCTGCAGGTCCTTTATACCCAACTGAATAGTATCTATGCCTTCCCAGCTGTTGATCGAAGGCGTATAGGCGAGATTGACGATATTGCCTTCCCTGGGTTTATCGATATGACCTTTCTTGAAAGTAACCGCTTCGCATACGATATTACCGCACCCGGCAAGAAATTTAAAACCGTTCCTGCCGATGTCCCGGGGCTTGTTTCTTACTTTCATACCGTTGGTGGAAAAAACCGGTGGAGAATTTCCCGACCCATACGGCATAAGCATCCTGAGTTCATCGATCAGTTTTAATCCTATATACGAAACGGGTAAATTCAAGTCTATATTAAGTTCGGGAAGTATATCTTCTTTTTCGGGAAAACTCCGGCAAGCTACTTCGTTGAGGCTTTTCCGAAAACCTTCCACGGCGCCTTTTCTGATCCTCACACCGCAAGCTGCTTCGTGGCCCCCAAAATTGATCAGGTGGTTCCCGACCTCAACCATGGCCTTGAAAAGATCAAAACCGCCTATGCTCCGGCCAGAACCTCTTCCGATATCATCTTCCAGGGCTATCAGTATCGTCGGCAGGTAATATTCTTCGACGATCCTGGAAGCCACTATGCCCAGCACGCCCGGGTGCCACGCTTCATCGGCCAAAACGATCACTTTATCCTTCTCGACGTCCAACTCGTTTTCAACTCTTTCTATAGCCTGCTTAAGTATATCCTTTTCGATCGCCTGGCGGTTCCTGTTCTGCTGGTCAAGGACCTTCGCGATCTCCGTCGCCTTTTCGGGGTCCTTGCACATCAAAAGCTCTAAAGCCGTATTCGCGGATCCCACCCGGCCCGTCGCGTTTATCCTCGGGGCGATTATAAAACCGACGTGCCTGCAAGTGATACTCCCCGAATCTATCCTGGCAGCCCTCATCAGGGCCTTCAGCCCTTCCTTTTCTGTATCTTGCAGCTGCTTCAGTCCTATTTTGGAAAGGATACGGTTCTCCCCGCTCAGCGGCGCTATATCGGCAATGGTCCCCAGGGCGACAAGGTCGAGATGGCGATCCACTGCTTCCTCATTTCCTTTCATGAGGGCCCGGGCGAGCTTATAAACCACGCCGACACCGGCAAGGTGATTGAAAGGATAAGAGCAGTCTTTCTGGTGAGGATCGATTATCGCGTACGCCGGCGGAAGTTTATCTTCCTTGACTTCATGATGATCCGTGATAATGACGTCTATCCCGTAGTTATTCGCGCAGATCACTTCCTCGACAGAATTTATCCCGCAATCGACCGTGATGAGAAGTTTGACCCCGTCTTCCCTGGCCTGGGCTACCCCTCTTATATTAAGGCCGTATCCTTCTTCAAGGCGGTTGGGGATATATGTTTCGTAGTCAGCGCCGAGTTCTTCAAAAATATAAGCAAGAAGAGCGATAGAAGTCACGCCGTCAACATCATAATCGCCGTAGATCAGGATCTTTTCTTTCTTCTCGACGGCTTTTTTTATCCTGGAAACACTCCTGGACATATCCTTCATAAGAAAAGGATCATGACAGTCGGAAAGCCCCCCAAAAAGAAAGGCCTGGGCCTGCTCCGGCGTCTTTATGTTCCTGTTAAGCAGGAGCTGCGCGAAGATCGGCGACGTTCCCAACGTTTCCGACAGGACTTTCTGGAGCCGGACATCCGGCGCGTGCGTCTTCCATGCCATTTTCATGATCGGGATCCCTCCGCCGGTTCCACGTGGACGGTCACGTTCTCAACGTCCGGCATGGCCTTGAAAATATTATTTTCCACTTTAGTAGTGATAGAATGTCCTTCCTGGACTGTTTTGCTCCCGGCAACTCCCACCGTGATTTCCAGAAAAAGCACGATCCCGTACTTCCGGACCATCACTTTCTTGACCTTTACTATTCCTTCCGTACCCATGACGACTCGCTTGATCTTCTCCACCAGCGGCTTTGGCGGAGCGGCGTCCATCAGTTCATCATAAGCCATATGAAAAACTTCAGTGCCTACCTTTATTATGAACCCGGCTACAAGGATACCGGCAAGCGGGTCCAGAAAAGTCCACCCCATCCTTGCCCCGGCTATGCCCACAAGGGCCGCGATGGACGACAGGGCATCGCTGCGGTGGTGATACGCGTCAGCTCTCAGGGAGGCGCTGTTGATCTCTTTACTTTTCAAAAGCACCTGCCTGTATGTCACCTCCTTGACAATGATGGAGATCACCGCTACGACAAGCGCTATGCTGTGAGGACGGACGGCCTCTTTTAATATCAATATCTTCGCCGAATCGTGGACAAGTTTAAGGCCGACGAAGATGAGTACCAACGATACTATTTTTGCGGCTATGGATTCCGCCCGCCCATGACCGAAGGGATGCTCGGAGTCGGCAGGCTTTTGGGCTATCTTGAACCCGACAAGGACCGCTATACTGGTCATGGCATCGCTAGCGGTGTGGAACGCGTCAGCGATCATGGCCTGTGACCTTCCGAAAATACCGGCGAGAAACTTAACCACGAAGAGAACGATATTGCTTAAGATCCCGATCCAAGCGCCGCCGGCGCCTACCTGATAAGCATGTTCATGTTTATGATTCATCAGCGTTTTCGGACAACTCTCCTGCCCGGCCAGTCAAGCAGTAGCGGACTGGCGATAAATATGGACGAATACGTACCGACTATAACACCGACCATCAGCACGAAAGCAAAATCATTAATAACCGCCCCGCCGAACAGGAACAGGGCCAGGACGACGAGCAAGGTCGTCAAAGAAGTAAGCACCGTCCTTGAAAGCGTCTGGTTAATGCTCGTGTTGATGATCTCCTCCTGGGAGGCTTTTCTCATGAATTTACGGTCTTCCCTTATCCTGTCAAAAAGGACTATGGTGTCGTTTATTGAATAACCGACCACCGTAAGGAGCGCGGCTATGACAGGCAACGATATCTCCCTCCCGGTAAGAGCGATCATTCCCAGGGCCACCAGAACGTCATGGAAAAGGGCCACGATAGCTGTTATGGCGAACCTGAATTCAAACCTGAACGATATATAGATACAGATACCGATCATGGCGAATATGAGCGCCTTGATCGCGGACCTCCTGAGGTCCTCTCCCACGGCGGGCCCGACCTCCTCCACTCTCATTACCTCGAACGAACCTTTGCCGAATTCACCCTCCAGCCCGGATATGACCTCTTCCGATTTTTCGCCGAACGACCTTATGATGAATTCCTTGCCTTCCCCGAACTGCTGGATCGAAGATTCAGCCATCCCGAGCTTGCCCATTACTCCTCTTACATCGTTGACAGAAACTTCCTCTTTAAACTTGAACTGCTGCAGTGTCCCCCCGGTAAAATCCACACCGAAGTTCTTCATGCCCCGCTGGACAAAAAGAGCCATACCTAGACCTATGACCAGTATCGAAGCGATATACGCTATCTTCCTGATCTTCACGAACGGTATGTTAGGCATGCTGAAAAATTGCAGCATGGTAAGCTTCTTCAGATGGGCTCCCTTACCCATGGTCATAAAGTCAAGTATAAGACGCGTCACAACCAGGGCGGTGAACATGCTGGAGATAATGCCTATACTCAGGACAGTAGCGAATCCCCTTACCGGGCCTGTCCCGAACTGGAACAGTATGAGCGCGGTGATCAGCGTAGTAACGTTAGCGTCAAGTATGGTCCAGAATGCCTTATCATAACCCGCAGCCACGGAGGCATGCAGTGCTTTTCCCAGTTTGAACTCTTCACGGATCCTCTCGAAAATAAGCACGTTCGCGTCTACCGCCATACCTATAGTAAGGACAAGACCTGCAATACCGGGCAAGGTAAGCGTGCCTTTAAAATAAGCCAGGGCACCGGTGATAAGGATAATATTGAGTACAAGCGCCAGGTCAGCTACAAGCCCGGCTAAAAGATAATAAATGCCCATAAACAAAAGGACTGCCAAACCTCCGACGATAATAGCCTTGATGCCTTTTTCGATGGAGTCCCTTCCCAGCGCGGGACCGACACTCCTCTCCTCTATGATCTCAACCGGAGCAGGAAGAGCACCAGCCCTGAGAACAAGGGCGATATCTTTTGCTTCCTGGACAGAGAAATTACCGGTTATCTGGGCCCTGCCTGAAGGTATCTTTTCACGTATGACCGGCGCTGTCTGGACCTCTTCGTCAAGCACTATCGCCAGCCGCCTGCCGACATTCCTGCCGGTGACATCCGCGAATACATTCCCTCCTTCACTGTTGAATTCAAGAGAAACGTATGGGAGGCCGAATCCTTGCTGTCCGAACTCGACGGAAGCATCGACAAGTTTATCTCCCGTGAGAACGGCATCTTCTTCGATAAGGATCGCTTCTTGCTTGCCTTCCCTGGTCTCCATGTACTTGAGCTCGTATCCCTCTACCGCTTCGCCGTCAACGGCTTTTTTAAGGATATCCGGGTCGTCCCCGACAAGCCTGAATTCAAGATGCGCGGTCCGCCCGATAATCTCCTTGGCCCGTTGCCTGTCAGTCACACCCGGCAGCTGGATAAGCAGCCTCTTATCACCCTGGAGCTGTATGTTCGGCTCCAGGACACCGAACTGGTCTATCCTGTTGCGGATGACTTCCAGTGCCCGCTGCGGGGCATCCTTGGCCTGGTCCTTCGTAAGTTTTGCCGTGTCGACCTCCAGGACAAGATGCATTCCTCCCAGAAGATCCAGCCCGAGGTTTATCTTGCCCTTCTCGACCACATTTCCTTGCTCATCGTGAATGTCGAAAGGCGGGTAAGCGAACCATATCGCCAGACCGGCGATAATGATCACCAATACGCTTTTCCATTTAAGTTTTTTCATCAAGCGATCCTTTCCAGTTTCTAAGCCCCGCTGCTTTGGTCTTTCCTCAATCTTGATATCGAACCTTTTTGGACTTTTATCCTCGTGTTATCATCGACCCGCAACGTTATAACGTCCTCCTGGATGTTCACTATCGTGCCGTATACCCCGCCTGAAGTTACTACCTCATCATTTTTCTTTAACTCGGAGAGCATCTTCTTGTGATCCTGCTGTGATCTCTTCTGGGGGCGTATCAGCAGAAAGTAAAATATTATAAAGATCAAAGCTATCGGCAGCAAGCTTATCAGCGGGTTCTGTTGGGCCTGCGGCGCCGCGGCGGTTTGTGTCTGAGCGAATGCCAAAGTCAACATGATCTAGTCCTTTCTTTTAATTAGTTTCTGATTGGTATTTTTCCAGGAAATCTTTTCTGAACTCAGAAAAGCGGTTTTCGCGTATAGCCTTGCGCGAAGCTTGTATAAGTTTAGCATAAAAATATATATTATGCAAAGAGACCAATCTAAGAGCAAGTATCTCGCCGGTATTAAGAAGATGGCGGATATACCCGCGGGTGTAATTCCTGCAGGCCGGGCAATCGCATTCCGGATCTATGGGGCCGAAATCGTCCTTGAACGGCGCGTTGCGGATCTGGATCTCGCCCGTAGAAGTGAACGCCTGGCCGTTCCTGCCGTTTCTTGTAGGGACAACGCAATCGAACATGTCTATCCCGAACGATATCGCTTCAAGCACGTCGGGAGGCGTGCCTACACCCATGAGGTACCTGACCTTGTCCCCGGGAAGGAGGCCGGCGGTATAATCCGTGACCTCGTTTATAAGCTCTACGGGCTCACCGACGCCGATCCCTCCCAGCGCGTAACCCTCCATATCCAGCTCTACAATCCTTTCAACGCACTCTTTTCTCAGGTCAGAATAAGTGCTCCCCTGGACGATCCCGAAAAGAGACGACCCTCCTCCTTTTTCCGCGAGTCTTTCTTTTGATTTTTTCGCCCATAATAAAGTAATCTCGATGGAATCCTTTACGTAATTCCGTTCGGCCGGGTAATGGACGCACTCGTCAAGAGGCATCATTATATCGCTGCCCAGGAGAAGCTGGAAATCGACGACATTCTCGGGCGTAAAAAAGTGCCTTGACCCGTCGATATGCGACTGGAACTCGACGCCTTCCTCGTTTATTTTTCTGAGATCGGCCAGGCTGTAGACCTGGAACCCTCCGCTGTCAGTGGTTATCACCCTGTCCCATCCCATGAATTTGTGCAGGCCGCCGGCTTTTTCGATGATATCCTTGCCCGGCCTCATGCAAAGATGATAGGCGTTGGATATCACCATTTCAATACCGCAATCGATCAGTTCCTGTACAGAGATGGCTTTTACCGTGCCCTGGGTGGCGACAGGCATGAAAACAGGGGTCGGAACCTCGCCATGGACGGTGCTCATTTTACCGCAGCGCGCGCGCGAGGTCTTGTCTTTATGTTCGATGGTAAATATCACGTGAGTTCCTGCACTACCTGGACAAGATTGTCCAAACTGCCGCCTTTTACCAGAAACCGGTCGGCCGTCCGGGCATACACGCTATTCTCGTACTCCTGATATCCCGTGTAGATGATTATCCGTGAATAAGGAGCTATCTGCTTTACCGTGCTGAGAACGGACATACCGTCTTTTGAGGGCATCATCAGGTCCAGAATTATTATTGAGGGATTGTTGTTTTCAAGATAGGCAAGAAGTTCATAGCCGTCATAGACCGCGTCTACTTGATATCCTTCCTCGGATAAAATAGATCTGACAACATCGCAAACTCTTTTGTTGTCATCAGCTATAACGATTTTCTTGTACTGCTGCACTATTTACCCCCCATTCAAGGTTTACATCATTTTACCATCTTTTAAGGTGTCTTGCAAAAAACTTTTATGAAGAGGCCGTTTTCTTCAAGGCAGCTGCAAATTTGTCGTTGAAAAAATCCCGATTGCAGGTCAACCAGTACTGGGCCATCTGCCGGGCCTCCTGGTACAGTTTTAACAGTTCATCATAGGGCAAAGTTGTCAACTCTATCACAGGCCGGTCGAAACGGCTGAACATCCCATAATCATCGGTTATGAACCTGAACCCTTCTTTTTCCGGATTTTTAAGCATCGGCAGGCCCGGATAAGGGGTGAAAAGAGCAATTTCTTGCCGGTCACTGAGGCCTTGTTCCCAAAGATAAGCCATTGCGTCAAGACTTACCCTGGCAGTTTCTTCGGTTTCCCCGGGATGGCCCATTATCCAGAACGTGCCTATGGTCATATCATATTCCTTGATCATCCTGCATTTTTCAACGACCAGGTCAAAGCTTATGCCTTTTCTCATCCTTTTCAATATTTCAGGAGACGCGCTTTCTACCGCAATAACGATAGTATTTATTCCGGCTTCTTTCATGGCTTCGACGTGCTCTCTCGGGAGATTGGCCGCACCGACCATCGCTGCCACCTCCCGTCCTTCAGCAAACCTTAGAGATCTCATCCTGTCGCAAAGTTCATAAAAAAAGTCCTCGGGATGATTAAACACCCTGGCCAGAAAATAAATATCGCCTTCCTGGTTCTCGTTTATGAAACGCATTTCGTTCATGATCGCCTCAACGCTCCGGTACCTTACGCAGTGGCCCCAGAATTTGCTTTCAACGCAATATGAACAGTTAAACCTGCAACCCCTGGTAAAAGTCATGAAAAAACGACAATTACTTAGAAAATCGGGATTCACCTTAGAATAATCTACCGGGGGCAATTCTTCGAGGTTTCCCAAGGGACGGTCAGGATTATGCTTGATCTTTCCTTTTTTTCGAAACGTAATACCGGCGACATCGTCAAGGGGCTTATTTTCACGGACGTGTTCCATGATATCAAGCATGGTCCACTCCCCTTCTCCCCGAACTACGACGTCTACATCTGTGCTGTCTGAAAAGACTTCATTAACGTTATATGTAACATGGGGCCCGCCCATGACCGTGACGATACCTGGATCGACTTCCTTGCAGATCCGGGCTATCTTCAAGGCAGACGGATATTGAGGGGTAAGCGCGCTTATCGCCACGACACGCGGGTTAAATGAACGGATGCGCTCCGCTACATGTGTTTCGGGAAAAGCGTAACGTTTCCTGTCGAACTTGAAGTTCTTCACCCCAATAAAAACTTCGTCTACCGGGAATATTTCAGTTGAATATCCCTTGGAATCAAGGAATGTACATATAGAGAGAATACCTTCACCGACCGTGAAGCAGTCAGTGTGGGCAAGTATCCCCTGCCCCCCGAAGGGGGACTGTATCATCAACAGGTCCACATTCTTCATAATAACGACCGACGACCGACGATTACGGCGGGCACGTCCCCGCCTGCTGCAGGGTCTCGGTGCATCCGCCGATCACGCTACGGCAAGCCAGAAATACCCTGCTGATCTTCTCGTCGTGGACTATCTCCGGTTTGGTGTATTTCTTTTTCTTTTTTTCTTCACTTCTTTTCTCTGTCATAACAGACCTCCTTACGGATCCTGGCCATACGGCATAATTCCGGGGAAGAAGTAAAAAGCTTCCCGCTTTCTGTAAAAGCTATCCCTTCACACCTGAAACACCAGTCCACCAGGCGGCAATCCGCGCACTCGGAAAGCGGCCTCTCGGTGTTCTCACGGATCTCTTTCAGCCTCCCGCTTTTTGTCCATATATCCTTGAGCGATTCTTCCTCTAAGTGACCGACCGAAAACGGCACGCATATACAAGGCGTAACTTCTCCGTTAGCCCTCACCGCCAGCGTGCACCTTCCCAGGTGACAGCTGTAGGCGCCCTTTCTTTCGGTAAGGTCCTTAACATCGTACCCACTGAAAAAATTTTTCACCTGATCATCGTCGGGCCTGTGGCTCAACGGGGCGGTATCACCGTCATCCTTCGGGAAGATCAGCGGCGAAGCGATATGGTCCAATCCCATATAATTCATCAGTTCCTTCAGGCCCCCGACTTCCGCCGCGTTCTCTTTCATCACCGGTGTCTTTACCGCCACGCTTATCCCGGCGTCCCTGAGTAGCGTTACCGCCTCCAGCGCCTTCAGAAAAGAACCTCTTATCCCTGTTATGGAATCATGTGTATCGGCGCCGGTGCCCAGCAAAGTCGTATCGACATGGTATATCCCGAGATCCTTGAGCCGCGCGACCTCCTCCGGTCCTATCAAGGTCGCATTGGTGTAAAGCAGCGTGGCGAAGTTCCTTTCCGTCGCGTAAGATATGATCTCCCAGATATCTTTTCTCAAGAGAGGTTCCCCTCCCGTCAAACTCAGAAAAAGGGCGCCCATTTCCGCCGCTTCGTCTATGCACTTCTTGCATAGATCAAGCGGCAGCTCACAATGATCAGCATTATAACAATGGGAACACCTGTTATTACAGCGGGTCGTGACCTCGAGTGTTACGAAAAAGGGAACGTTCTTGCTGACTATCGTTTCATAGAGACCGCCGAGTTCCATGTTGCCCCCCTTTCATTCATAAGCTCCAGTACGTTATCTTCTTTTCTAAAACCCATCCTGTAGACCGGAACGGATTCGCTGACCCCGGTAACGACATCGAGGACCTTTTCAAGGATCTCTCCCGCGTGTTTTTCAGTATCAGGAAAAGAAAAACTAGCGTTAGCGAAAAGACCCTTCACAGCGGACAAGGACGATACCCTCTCGCAATAGAAACTATCGCTTTTCTCAATGAAAAATATCGCTTCGAGCGGGTATTCGCCGGTGGTGTGGACATCCCCCCAGGGAGTGGCGCAACCCATCCAAATGCCTTCATCGGTTTTTCGCAAAGCTACGCAATCATCCGAGAGGACCTGCCTGGCCGTGTTCCTGGCTATCGTGCTTTTTCCCCCGTCATTCGGCCCCACAAAAACAAAGCTTTTCCCCCGCTCCGCTACCGCAGAAGAATGAAGGATGATCCCTCTTTTGCCGGGAAGGATATACTGGAGGCATATGCGCAACAGGTTGTCCAGGATAAATTCGGCCACTTCAATGCTCTGGTCGGCCATGTCCGGAAGGACCGCGAAACGGGCGTCTTTGCTTATGCTGCCCATCTCCACCGACATCCCTATATTATCGTTCCGGAGATCGTTTTCGTGGTGCGTAAAATTGAATTTAAGAAGGCTTTTCTCGGAAGAAAACTTCAGGTTGAAATCGATTTCCGCCGTTTCCTCCGACGGAAAATCTTTCAAAAATCCGCGGGTGACTTCGCCGCACTCGGGCGTGTCATAATCGACGCAGATGTTCACCCCGGCTACATTCGTATAAATTTTATTTAACATCTATTATCTCTTTTTCCTGCAGGGAATCGAGAAACCCTTTCGCGTCTTTTTCCGCGACAGACCGGTCTGTATCGAATTCGGAAAGAAGATGACCTACGATGTCATCTACCGTCCTTTCCTTGTCCAGAAATTCCCATATAGAAGTCCCCACTTCATTGAATACCAGGACTTGTGAATTTTTCACCGATACAAGCACCGCTTTTCCTTCTACGACCCTCCAGGGTACTTTATGAGGCCTTTTATATTTCATAGCTCCCTCCACATCCATTATCCTTGTTACATAGGATAACTAAAAACCGGCTGAAATCTTTTCGGCTCTCCCTTTCCGTCCAGTTCCACCCAGCAGTGTCCTTCCAGTCTTTCTTTCTCAAAAGCGCATCCAAAAACGATCTTCGCGTCAAATCCCTTCTTTTTGAAGATACGGCACACGGCCACGGAACTGGTAAAACAGGACGGTCTTATCCATAGCCTTCCCGATACAAAATATACAAACGTAAGGTACTTCTCAAGTTTCTCTTTTGGACATCCGGGCTCAATACGTCCGGGGACATTTGCAAGTGAAAGACGCCGCCCGGCGGGCGCCATACCTACAAAGATGATATCGGACAAAATGGAACACAGGAGCGTTAAATCACGATAATACCAGAGTTTTCGTAAAAAGATCTTCATGATATCTACGCGGGACATCTCGTCAAGTAGAATTATATCCCTATATACGCAAGAATTCAACGATTAAAATCTCAAGCAGTATCTATTAACATTATACAAATAGGGCCCAGTGTATTATAATGATATTTACCATGCCGAAAGACCTTTCAGCTGATATCTCTGCCGGGTCATTGCCCGGTAAAGACAAACATATAGCCGGATATAACCTTCTCGTTATCGAGCGGACGGAAAAAGTCCTCGGTCTCTTTAACCGTGAAGGGATCCGGACCATACTTTTAAAGGGCATAGCCCTGCTCCAGGATATTTACAAAAACCCTTCCGAACGGATATTGAGCGACGTCGACATACTTATCAGACCGGAAGAATTGCAAAAAGCCGAATCGATCCTTTCCGGAGCCGGATACAGATTCGCAGGAACTAACAACTCAAATGCCGTGGTTTATAAGATTTCCAGCGAGCCGGACATCTTCCTGGACCTGCACTACCATCTTTACAATCACCTAAGTCCTTCTCAGGAAAAGGTTTACGAACCGGACGAAAAAACGATATGGGAACGGGCTGTTCCCGTAAGACTCGGGCAGGAAGAAACACGGGTCTTGGGCCCTGAAGACAGGATCATTTACCTGTGTTTTCACCTTCTCAAGGAGAGGTTCTCTAACCACAAA
This sequence comes from Candidatus Omnitrophota bacterium, assembly GCA_049643885.1. Classification (GTDB taxonomy): domain Bacteria; phylum Omnitrophota; class Gorgyraeia; order Tantalellales; family Tantalellaceae; genus JBARQV01. Next base: position 23,521 of record JBARQV010000036.1, read on the forward strand.
TGGCTGAAGGACCTTTCGCTGCTCATCCGGGAAAAACAGGATGACATTGACGAAACAGAATTCATACGCGCGGCAAAAAGTTCCGGGACGTATAAATTATGCTCAATGACCATCGACCATCTAAACAAGATACAAGGAACCAGGATCAAGCTTTTGCGTGACCGGCATCCTGAAAACGAATTTCGCATGTACAGATTTGAGAAGGCCGTGTTCGGTTTCCTTTTGAAGTGCAGGATCTACCCGCTGAGAGAAGCCCTCTGGCTCATAGCCATGGATACGGCGGGCAAGAAAACGGATTTTTTCATCGACCTTTTGAAATACATACCAAAAAAGGTCAGGACATGAACACTATTTTGCAGATAGACAGCTTAACGAAAGCCTTCCCGGGGCAGTCTTCCCCCGCCCTGGATAGGATAGATCTCTCAATAAAGGATCCGGGTGAGATCGTCTGCATCTCCGGCCCGAACGGTTCGGGAAAAACCACTTTTCTTAAATGTCTCGCGGGCCTTGTAACGCCTACAAGCGGCAAGATCAGGATATTCGGCCTGGACCAGGACCGTCATTCCTATGAGCTCAAAAAGCGGATAGGCATGTCGACCGACCAGGAAAGAAGTTTTTACTGGAGACTGACGGGAAAGGAGAACCTGAAGTTCTTCGCCGGCCTGCACGGTATCGGCGGAAAAGAAGCGGAAAAAAGGATCCACGGCCTTGCCGAAACTTTCGAGGTCACATCCTGGATCGATATGCCCTTTTCGCGATATTCGACGGGAATAAGGCAACGGTTTTCCTTGCTCCGGGCGCTTATCCACGAACCCAGCCTGCTTCTTTTGGACGAACCGCACAGGAGCCTGGACGAAAACGCGAAGAGCGGCCTCTGGGACCTGTTAAGAAGGCTGTCCTCAAGAAACGGCACGACCGTTATTTTTACGACCCCCGGAGCCGATATCGCTGGAATGGACGGGATAAAACACAAACTTCTGAAAAACGGCAGGATAGTATCATGAAGACTTTTTTTTCGGAATTACAGAAGATACTGCTTTTTCTAAAAAAAGATATCCGCCTGGAGCTCAGTTATAAACTCTCTTTCATGCTCAGGGTCCTCAGCATCGGTCTTTTCTGCCTGGTATTTTTCTTTCTCGCCCGGATGCTCGGGGAAAGCCAGATCAAGACACTTGAAAAGTATAACGGAGATTATTTCGCCTTCGCCCTCATAGGCATGGCTTTTTACTCGTTCTTTACGGTCCTGCTCAACTCATTTTCGTCCAGGCTCAGAGAGGAGCAGTTGACCGGCACCCTGGAAGCGATCTTCACGGCACCCGTCCGCGTCCCGACCTTTTTGGCCGGCATATCCATCCTGAGCCTGGCCAGGGGATTCATCAGCGTGGCGATATTTTTCGGTGTTGGTATTTTCGTCCTGAAAGCCGGTGTCGCCATGTCGGATCTCCCGGTTTTCTGCGTTACGCTGTTACTATGCACGGTAAATTTTCTCTCCATCGGGATAATCGCTTCTTCCTTTATTCTGGTATTTAAACGCGGTAATCCCGTCAATTGGTTCCTGGAGACGGTATTTCTCCTGGCGGGAGGGGTGATCTATCCTGTTTCGGTGCTCCCCGGGTGGATACAGAAAATATCAAACGTGCTGCCCATGACTTATGCCCTTCAAGCCCTGAGGGCGACACTTATCCCGGGCGCTGATACTGCCGGGACCGGACATGAGATCACTAAACTCCTGGCAGGCGCGGTGATACTCCTGCCCATAGCTATTATCATGTTCTGGTCAGCCATGAATATAGTGAAAAAACGGGGAACACTCGCCCACTACTAACGGACTTGAGACATTCCTGGACAGTCTCAAGTGATCAAATATTAGCAAAAAAAAACTAATATTCCAAAAGGGGCCCCTTCGAAAATTTAGCCTTTTATGAGATTGCGAAAGGTTAACAGTATTGCGTATGTTTGAGCCCTGCGTTATGGCGCAGGGCGAGTTTACGCGATGCCCTTTTGCAATCGAAAAAAAGGCGTTAAAAATTTTCGGGGGAAAGGAATATTAGTTTTTTGCCCATATCTGACTACTTTAGGCATTCTTGGACAGTCTCGATAACTCTTTGCTGCTCCTCGTCAGTGAGCGAAGGATAGATGGGGATGGATAAGGCTTTACTGAACGCTTCGTCCGTGTTCCTGAAACCGGATCTCAATTCAAGATACCTGTGAAGCGGGCGATACACGGGCCTTTCGCAATTCACGCCTTTTTGTTTCGCGCTGGAAATGACCGCGGACAGATCCTTCTTTATCCTGATCGTATAACGGTAATAGATATGATCGAATTCTCCCTTGGGCAATACGACATCGAGTGCGGAAAAAGCCTTGTCATAAACGGCGGCTAAATCTTTCCTTTTTTCGATCATCTTGGGCAGTTTACTCAACTGTACCAGGCCGACAGCCGCCTGCAGATCGGTCATCTTGTAATTGTAACGCAGCTTGTAATTCTCTTTTTCATCGTAGTCTCTCCGGTCGCGGGCGAAACCCAGGATATCATCATCATCAGAAAGAAGCGCTCCCCCTTCTCCGCAACCAAGAACTTTATTGGCATAAAAGGAAAGTATGCTGAACCGTCCTATGCTCCCAACTTTCCTGTTGCCATATACCGCCCCGATCGCCTGGGCGCAATCCTCCACGACCGGGACACCGGTCTGTTCTATTCTTTCAAGATCGGCGGGACTGCCGAACATATGCGGGACTATTACCGCCTTACTCTTCTCGGTTTTGTTGTCTTCAATACTGTTTAAAGAAATATTGTAGCTTTCAGGTTCTATGTCGCACAGGCGCGGCTGGGCCTTGGCCATGTAAACGGAGTTCATCGGCGCGCTGCAGACGAACGAAGGCAGAAGGACTTCATCTCCTTCCCCTATCCCCAGGGCCATGAGCCCCAGATGCAGGGCGGACGTTCCGGAATTCAGGGCCACCGCCCCTTTAACACCGGCGAATTCAGCAAGCCGCTCCTCGAACTCTTCTACCTTTTTGCCCTGGGCTATAT
>JBARQV010000037.1:0-12843 GCA_049643885.1 Candidatus Omnitrophota bacterium
TATACAAAGATGAGTTTATGCAAAAATTTGATGATTATTTGAAGAGGATAGGGATATGAGCAGCAAAAAATTCCTTGTTTCGATAATAGGCGGATATAAATGTGAGCAGGAGTTCGCGAAACTTGCCGAAGATGTCGGCGAGATCATAGCCCGGGAAGGTCTTGTTCTGGTTTGCGGCGGACGCAGCGGCATTATGGAAGCTGCGTGCAAGGGAGCCAAAAAAGCCGGCGGTCTTACCGTAGGGATAATACCGGGCGAGGATAAAAAAGAGGCAAATGAGTATGTTGACGTAGTAATTGCCACCGGTATGGGATATTCAAGGAACGCAATAGTTGCCGGGACCGCCGATCTGGTGGTGGCTTTTCCCGGAAAATACGGCACTCTCTCGGAAATAGGATTTGCCCTTAATTCGGGAAAAGAAGTGTATGGTTTCGGGACATGGGACATCGAAGGCGTGGTAAAGCTTGAAAAGCCGGAAGAATTGAGAGAGATATTGAAAAAAGCGTTAAGCGGTAAGCGTTAAGGGGGAAGGGGCATGGTGGAGATCTTACAAAGAGTAGATGTTTCGGTTTTTTATTTCATTAATCAGACGTGCAAGAACGCGGTTTGCGATCTTTTGATACCCTGGATCACTAATCTTGGGAGCAGCCTGTTTATTTTCGGACTCGCTATCGTACTGCTTTTTGCTAAAAGAAGGGATATCAAAGTCCTGGTGATCCTTTTATTTGCCGGGAATACGCTAAGTTATTACTTTGTTAACGGTATCAAACACCTGGTAGCCAGGCCCAGGCCTTTCATGACCTTGGCGGATGTCAATGTCCTTGTGGAGGCCAACAACTATTCCTTTCCCTCGGGGCACGCGACCTTGTCTTTTTTATCCGCTTTTCTACTATCCAGATTTTTCAAAAAGTTTTGGTATATTTTCTATGCTCTTGCTCTGATCATTATGGTGTCAAGGAGCTATGTCGGGGTCCATTATCCTTCGGACGTCCTTGCAGGAGCCGTCTTGGGGACTTTTCTGGGATATATCCTGATAAGGTCGGCCGAAAGCGCGGACATAATAAAAAAGTGAGGAAGCGGATATGATAGCTGTTGATGTAGTTTTATTGCCGCCGCCCGATGTCATGGATAAAGCGGTGGAAATAAATTCCAGGCATGTGAAGGATACCGGTAATAGCGAGATCGTGTTGGACAGGAAAAGATGTCTGCCGCATATCACCCTGGCTATGGGATGTATAAGTGAAGGACATATTGAAAGAATGGACCAGATACTTAAAAGCATAGCCCATGATCTTTGTCCGCTCCGTCTTAAGACCATAACGCTCCAGGACGGCAAGGCCTCGATCAGGATAGAGAAAGGCAGGGATATCGAGCTTTTGCATGAACTGGTGGTGATAAGGATGTCGCCTTTCTTTACGCATGAAGTATCGAAAGACATGATCTATAATCCGGAGAACGGGGAAATAAATGACATAACGGTCGATTACATTCGGGAGTTTCCTACGCACTCCAGCTTTGAAAATTACGTGCCTCATATCACTGCCGGGCACGGGGACATAGGTTTTGAAGTGGGATCTTTTGAATTCATCGCCCGGGACCTTGCCTTGTGCCACCTGGGCGATCTGTGCACCTGCCGGAAGATACTTTGCTCGCATCGTTTATGAAGAACATCCTTCTTGCTCCGCACTCTGGCGTTTCACCATCCAACCAAATTTTTTAACGGAAACATGCAACGGGATATGGGGGCATTTCTACCGGGCCCCTCCGCCCGGCGTGGATCCTCCCGTACGAAATACCCCCATATCCCGTTGCATGTTCCCCTTGATTAGCTCTCAGCTGCTGATAGCTAATTCTTTATCACTATTTACTCTGCACTATGCTCTAAGCTCTAAGCTATCCGAATATCAATTACAAGCTATTATAATTGAATAAGTTACACGAAATAAACTCTGCGTCCATATATTAAGGAGTAATATATAATATATTAAGATATAAAAAAGTAAGATATCTTATTCTTGATTATTATATAGTGAGGTGTTATATTAATAAAAACTATGTTAGTCTAATAAATAGTAATATTAAGGGTTTAAAACTATATGATCACCTTGACGAAATTAAAAATAATAAAGGTTATTGCTATTGTTGTGTCCATTTCCATGTTATGGCAGGGTGTGGTATGGGCGAACCCAGATATTTTCAAAAGAAACAATCTCCAGACCCAATCCCTTATAACATATCCCGAAAAAATCGACAGTTTCCTGATGGTAGCTACCGGTTACCTTGGATATTTTCTGAACAATCTGGAGCTGGATCCCAAAAACCGCAATGTCCCCATGATGCTGAAGGGCGTAAATGAGGTAATTGAACAATTAGCCGGTAACGAAAAGATCGACAGGGAATATCGCGAAGCCGCGGAGCGGATCATGAGGGATCTAAGGGATTCTTCAATATCCGGAGAATTCGTCATCAATACCGGAGCGTACAAAGTAAGATATTTCAACCCGAACATACACGACCCCGATCCCGGAATGACCTACCAGGTATCGGATGAAAAGAAAATCGGCAAATACCTCGCCAGGCAGATCCTCATTCAAAAACAATTACCAGCACCATCCACAGAAAAATCGCCCGATAAAGATCCAAGCGAGCAGATCGGTGAAAGGGGGCAGATAGGGCGCATAAAAGGGGGCTCGAACGAGGATGTCTTCAGACTTTGGTCTAATATAATGATTGACCAAAATCTTCTTACCGCTGGGAGGCCATGCAGGATTTCAAGCCCTGAAGAGAAGAACAGGATAGTCGAATTATTGGGAAAAAGAATAGAAGCTTCGGATCTCGAACAAAAACAAAAAGACCGACTGGCGGTCAGCATGAAAAGGTTCAAAGAAGCAAAACTTTTTGAAATTGATGCCGCAGTGGTGCCTGATTATAATGATCCGATGAAAGCCCGGTCATGGCTTCTCAGCTTCAATACCATGATGTGGAGCCCCAACATGAAAAAAGGCCAGCTCTGGTCCCTACTTATGACCTTACTTGAAAAAAATTTATCCAGAAGCATTGTTTATTGCTCCCGGGTTCTGGACCGTATCCAGAAAAATGAATCTCTCTTTTTAGAATATATTTTTCACGAAATAGCGTGTCCGGTATTAGGCCATGAAGAAGCAAGAAAAATACAGGAGGTATTGTTCAAGGAAAATTACAAGGGGATCACGGGTGATCTAAGGGATGGGCATAAAGACGGAGATCTCGCCCTGGTAGTACAAATGGTAATAAGAGATTCACTTGAAAAGTTAAGCGGCGGGAATATCAAAAAAGAGGATCTGTCTGAAAAACCTAAAATGAACTGGCTGAAAAAACTCGGTATGATCGACTGGGGAAGAATTTTCAAGAGTATGGTTATCACCACTTGCGCGGCGTTCGCGCTTTCGGTATTGTTTTATTTTATCCTTCCCGTCAATACGGCTACCATAGCGGTCGCCGTCGTGTTGCCGCTCGCGCTATTGATCTACCTTATAATCAGGGATTTCAGCTTGAGAAATATCGCGCGCATGGTGCTGACCATAGCCGTTTTTTCGGTTATTTTCTGTTTTTTGCCGGCCGTTCCCTGGTTCGGGCTTTCGGTATCCGTGATCATTATAGCCAGGCTGATCACGCATAGAAAAGTGGATGCGGCACCCATAAGTCAGGGAAAAAACAGGAGCCTTTCGGTTAAGAAAAAAATACAAAAAGATCCCCCCGATGATCTAGCCTTAAAAATACTGGAAGAACAAAACTTACGCAGGGAAGAAAGATCGGAAGTTGGAATGGCACCGGAGGAAAAAGAAATAAAACGAGACATTCTGAAAAAAATGAAAGAAATAATTGATTTTGAGAGATTCAAGGTAAAAGAAATTGTCGGAGAAAAAAGCGCGAGCATGTCGCCTACTGAAGTATTTTTAAGAGTTCTATTCAGGCCGGGGAAAGTAGAAAAACTCGAAGAAAAGAAAGAAACGCGTGAAGGTGAGAAACTTGAAGTTCCGGAAGTGGATGAATTGAAAAAGATCCTGAGGGCCATAGTCGTTGACAGGCTGGAAAAGATAGAGAATCGCGTTGAATTTGTCCATGAATTATATTATCCCAAGGACCTGTTCGAATTACTAAGAAAATGGAAGGTAAGCACTGGCGAAGAACTGGGGTGTGCCATGTATAAGATCTCCCGGGAAGTATCCCGGGATTGTTTATCTGATTATTGTCCCGAAAGAACAAAGAGGGAAATGATAGCGATCGAGGAGATAGTAGCGGAATACTTCGGGATGTTTTTAAGGAAATTATACAGAATAAAACCTTACATGGTGCTTGCACGGCGAAAAGAAGAATTAGAAGAGGCCAAGTATGCCATTTCAGTCGGGTCTAGCCGATTGAGCAGTGACGTGGATCCCAGACCATACTATAACAAAGGCGTAGAGGCAATGATAGCCGGCAATTATGTCGAAGCATGGTCCTTTTTAAATACCGCTTATTTGCATTTACCGCACTTGCCCGACGATTATGATCTAGCGAAAAAACGCGGTCTATACCCTTTGGCAATGGGTTTTTGTGGTCATCTGTTGGCCATGTGGGATGGACAATTCTGGGTCAGGGCAGAGTTGAATTATGGGATGGCATACAATAGATATGAAGCGGAGATAGCGGAGATGAAAAGCAGGCTTAAATCGAAGCGGGAATACTATGGTGAAAAAGTTACCATGGAAATGATGGGTAAATATTCGAGCATAATGAGACTGGCTGTATACTTGAAGGATGTATTAGTCAAGAATAAGACAACGCTTCAACGATCAGGTTTCCTATTTGAAGACTTCGAAGACTCCGGCCCTATGAGCAAGGGATACGGGAACATCAGGGCTGAGAGCATCGAAGACGGCAAACTCCAGGTCAAAGCCACGAACAAGGAAACAAAAAGGACTGAGTCTTTTGTTTTTGACGTTTCTTCCCGGGTGCCGATCGATGAAGGAAAAAGGAAAGAAATAATAGATACAGCCGACATCAAGCAAAGGAGTTTAGCAGGTAAAATTCTCGGCCTTTTCCCGGAAGATTTTCATCTTTATGCGTTCACGAACCTTGAAAAAGGTATTTACGGTTTTTCATTGAAAGCGAATAAACTGATCGCCCTCTACGAGCTATTGGCTGATGATCCCGTGGCTTGGTTTCATGAAATAGGAGAGCATCTGATACAGCAGCCGGATTTCGGCCTTCGTATAGACAAAAAAACATTGGTCATTACAGTGAACGGAGAAGAAACAAAGATCGATGTTGGAAAAACTCTGGAAGAATTATGGGACGACGGCGAAAAATGGGCACGCTGGCATGCGATGGCCCTGAATCATCCCCAGAACAAGCATTATCTCCTCAGGATATTACAGAGGGAACTGTTTGGTGAGCGGGACCTGGAGCTGACACTTAATATCCGGATCGGCCGGGAAAAACTACCTTTAGCGGATGTCCCAAAAACAGGTGAGAAATATTTGATCGATCTGCGCCCGGGTTTGAAAACAAGTTACGACGGAAGTTTCAAAAAAGATCTTGAAAAGTCAGTAAAAAATGTCTTACCTGTTCCGGGCAACCTACCTGAAGATGAAATAAATAATATCCAGAGGATGTTCTACCTGTCCGCGGCCATAGAACTCCTGGCGAAGAAGGCCCAGCAGGGAGCGAAAAAGAAGCGTTTAATGAGCTGCGCGCAAAATATAAGCAGAAAAGCTTACCGCCGGCTTAGAGATCTGGGGGTCGAAGATGTAAGCGAAAAACTGGCCAGTCCGGAAAAGAAAGCGTTGAGGGGAAAGATGATGTCTTTCTTTGAGGCAGAGATCGACGAAGGCATTATACAAAGAAATGTGGAAAAATTGGCGGAAATCGTAAAACAGACGAAAGAAGAGCACAAAACGGTCATTTATGAAAAAGACGAGCCAACCAGACCCTGTGTGATAATACCCATTATGCTGGAAGATAAGGGCGAAATACTCGGAGTCAAAGGTTTTCCGGGAGAGCAAGTTTATATTTCACTCGGCGTGGAGGACGGTTCGCTTAAACTCTCCTCTCTCAGCGCCCATATCAATCTGACCAAAGCTATCGAGAGATATAATGAAGAAAAGGCCCCGGGAGAAGGTCCCGCCAGCCTTTTCTCCCTGGATAAAAAATACGCCCTTGAAAAAGCCCCCCGGATAGAAGAGGGGATATTCACCGCGGCTCTCTTTGCTGTCCTCTTGACTCTTTTTGTTCTTGAAAAAATAACACTGAAGGGATTTTTGCTCGGGATAGGTATTTCTTCCGCGTTATTTATCGGCGCGCATTTCGTTAATTATCTCCGCGCGCCGCCTGAAGTAAAAGAAAAAGACTTTTACACTCGCCTCCGCTGGACTTTCAAAGCTCCCCTCAAAGTCGGTTTATTGAATTTCTGTAACAATTCCCTGGCAGCCCTGGGGGTTTTCTTAATAACCCCTCTTGCTATCCCTCTTTATTTTGAGTTGCCTGCGTTTGTCATGCTTATTTCACTGCTTTATTATGTGAATTCTGAAATTCACCGGTTCATGAACGAAACAGCTTTTAAAGACGGCGACCACGCCCCGGCGGCGCTTGGGAGTAATAAATTTGAAAGTGGCGGGATAGTACAAGAAGCCGTAGAAACCTACGCAAGCCAGCATGTAGCGCTTAATGATAAGTTCAAGGGTGTACTCAAAGCCTTTATAGATGATATAAGTGAAGGCTTTGGCGGTGAAATAAAAGAAAAAATGATATTTGCCGTAGTTCTGGTCATTGTCCAGGGAAAAGGTGAAGAGATACTGCGGAAGGCATCCGAGATCATGGGAAGTGAAAAGTCTCTGTCCGAACAGGGTTACAAGGTGACCCCGGAGATGTTGATGCTTTACCGTCACTTGAGAGAAAAGGATAGAAAAGAATTAGATAAGATAAGGTGGGGCATACTGGGGCTGGATAGTGAACTTGTCATCGCCCCGCAGTTTTGGGAAAAAATGGGGGATCTCGCCCGCATGGTCGATGAAGAGCTGGTGATGAGACTGGCAGCGGAAAAACCCAGATTGTTTGACGTGTCCCTCAGTGGTGCGGTCAAGGCGATGCAAAATAATGAATTTTCAATAGCCCGTAATATCTTGCACCAGTTATATCATAGAGGAGTGATAGGTGATCCTGCTTTTGTATCGGAAATGGGCGCAAAAATAGAAAGATTAATTCCTGAGGAGGTTGACGAAGATCTAAAAAAAGAGATCATTGATAAGATCAATATGAAAAGCGGAAAGTCGCCGGCTGCTCCCTTGTCAAGACGCGGAAAAGGAAGGACGATCCGGTTTGACGATAACAAAGGTCCCGCCCCCGGAGTTATTCATCTATTGAAGGAAGCGTATGCGCCGAATATGCCGTTCTGGGATTATGCCATTAAAGTCGCGCCATGGCTCGAGGAAGGCATATTTACGCTTTTACCTTACACTGTGTTTTCAATTCTTTTGTGGCTTGGGAATATAAGTTTTACCGGGTTTTTGATAAGAATGGGGATTTCTTACGGTGTCTATTTTATTGCTCACCTGATAAATATTATCGGGGTCAGGCGGCCGATAACAATAGAAATGCTCAAGTGGGTATTTACCGCCCCGTTAAAAGTTGTAGTAAAGAATTTGATTTTAAGCGCCTCATTTGGTTATGGCCTCACAAAAGTAGACCCGAGGATCGACCTCTTAATTATTCCGCTGGTTATAGTCTTTACAGTATACACGGCTGCAAGCGCTGGACACATGATTGTAAATATCCAAGCCCAGCGTAATGGGAACAGCGGCCCGGCGACGATTGGAGGAGGAAGAAGAGGCAAGAAACCTGCAGATGAAGGCGAGGATAGACAACGGATCTACGGGAAAGTGATGAGAAGCGTGCGGAAGCACTTCGCTAGGATGGATGCTGAAGATCACTTTACAACGTGTTTGAACCATGCGGTGAAGCTCGCGCAAGAGTTACGTAAACTTAACATGCCGGCGGATGTATATGTGACGTCCGAGGAAATCTGGAATCTGGCCGATAAGTCGCTGCTCCACTTCTGGGTGGAAACCGAGGAGCGTATTTTAGATCCATACCCGGAAGACCTGGAAGATATTAAGGCGCACACAGGGGACGTCATCAGCGACGTGGGTGTGATATGCAAAAAAGAGGAGCGATATGAAAGCATAGTTTACCGTCACGGGGTAAACGCGGCAGAGACGATATGGAAATCCTCATTACAAGGCATGGTCCAGAACGGGACAGCCGAACATTTAAATATGATAAAGGGCGGGATATGGGAGGAAGTCACCGGAAAAGATCTTTCAAATACAGGGGAGAGGGCCGAGTTGATCCTGAAAAGGATCCCGATGGCCGTTGAACTCAGCGGACTGATAAGTGCGTTAAAAGAGATAATGCGTTCGCCGGAAAGATTCGGAAAAGATCCGTCCGCTGGACTTCGGGAACTTACCCGGAAATATCACCTTTATAAAGATCAGGCAGAGATATTGGGTATTGTCGTCGGGGCGGATCCCGAAAAAGGGGAAGTGGACGAGGTTTATAGCGATAAACCCTACGGGATATATGAAAGGTTCATGGTGCTTGCGGACATGGCTGAATCGAAGGATCCGGGACATCCTGACTACTTTTATCATGCGGAGGTGTTTTCTTTTATCCAGGAGTACGGGGACAGGATAGCCCGCGAATCCGATACCACAGTGATGCAGTTGGCCCCGGACAGGTGCGCCGATCATTTCAAGCGTTACCTGGAAGAGATTGCCGGTATCCCGGCTTTAGCAGCTGAGAACGCGGGTGAAAGGAAGCTTGATTCATACAGGCTTTTCGAAAGGATCCAGAAAGTCGAAAGAGCAAGGGAAAGTATAGAGTCCCGAGCCGGGATATTTTTAGGTGTTTACTGTTCCAGTAAGGGGATAAAGGGCGAACTTGGCAGAAGCTTTTTCGATATGGGGCCGGAGTTGGAAACATTATTGGCCGAAGATACCGAGTTTCAGAAAATTTATGAAAGATCAGTAGCGCCTTATCACGAAGCTTTGGTAGAACTTGAATCATCCTTGAAAGCGGAACTTAGCGGCCGTCTTTTGAAGACCCCGGAGCTTGCCAGGAACCTGACCGTCAACATAAACGATCTTTGCGGGGAAGTATGCGACAGCAGTGTTGACTGGCTTTTGGGGATAGGGAACGGCCTGGAAGAAGAAAGGGCGGAATTCGCGGGCTTGATGAAGGTGTATGGCTATGAACGGTATGTTTATCAGGGCGCGCCGTATTATCTCTTACGGGAACTTTTGAAGATTCTCAACCTTACCGGGGATGACGTTTTATACGATCTTGGTTCAGGATACGGACGAGTGTGCATTTATACCGGTATCGTTTCGGAAGCGGGGAAAACCGTGGGCATTGAATTAACACCAAAACGTGCCGCGGCAAGCTCGGCGGCAAAAGAAGCTTTGGGGCTTGATAATGTGGAGTTCAGACAGGGCCCCGCCCAGGATCAGGATTACAGCGATGGAACAGTATTTTTCATGTTCAATCCGTTCATCAGGGAGACCTTAGAACTGGTTTGCGCGAAGCTGAAGGAGGTCGCCCGTGAAAAAACCATCCGGGTCGTGTTCTGGGGAGGCGACGCGGAGGATTATGATTATTTTAACGGCCAGGACTGGTTGAGGCCGGTGAACCGGATAGGGACGATGGTCATTTATGAATCTTTTCCTATTGCCGCGTGGCTGGACGAGGCCGGTCAAGCGATGGAAAATGAATTATTCGGGGTGGCCCAGGCATTGATGGACAAGGTAATATCCCATATCGTTTCCCACCCGAATTTTGTTACTTCGCCCGAACAGAAGGAAAATTACAGGGAAAAAGCCATCGAGGTCCTCAGAGCTCTTTATTTGCGAGGGGAAGCTTCGCCGCGGATGATCGTTCTCTTAAGAGGTCTTGAAAGGAAATACAGAGAATCGATGATAAGAAAAGACCTTGGCCTGATCGATGAGTTGCAGAAGATGAACTTCGACCAGCTTTCCAAGGCAGGCAGGGAAGGCATAGATAAATACGCGAAGAAATTATGGCTTGGTGAAGTAAATATCAAAGGGGATTTCGAAAGACCCACTTTTATAGCCGGAAGATACGAAGTGAAGGAGAGTATTTTGGGCAGCGGGACCTTTTCGAAAGTATATATGGCGTGGGATCACACGACAAATGAAAGGGTTGTCATGAGAATATTGAAACCCCATGAAAATCCGGCATATACGCTAGGTTTTCTTAGAGGATATACTGTGTTGAAAGATCTTGATGATGTTTACGGTGTGAGCAATGTGTACAATGCGGGATACTGGAAGAATGAGGGAGGAGACGAGCGGTTTTTCATGGTCATGAGACTGATCAAAGGTAAATCCCTGGAGTCAATAATCCAGAATTTTAAACATGAATTCACTTTGGAAGAAATAAAAGTGCTGGCTAAGGGGCTCTTTAGGATCCTTGAACAGTTGGATAAGAGGGAGTTGATACACGCAGACCTGACATCGGCGAACATATTATTTGAAGAAATAGGTTATGACGCGGTGGGTAATCCAAAGTTTGATTTCGCGAACCCGGTGTTGACGGATTTTGATTACTCGATGCGCTTGTCGGGAGGGTTTCAGTTCGTCAAAACGGCAGTGGGCAGTCCTCATTATTTACCACCGGAAGCATTCGGGCGGCCAACCGGTAAAGACAGGTATATTTTTGGACAGTTTACCAGTAAGACGGATATTTATGAAGTCGGTTGCATTTTATACAGGTTACTGGCGGGTAAGCTGCCTTTTGAGAAAGCGGGTAAACCCGATTCCTGGGTGAATAAGCTGCTGAAAGAAGCTCCGGATGTGCGGGATTTTAATAAGGATATACCCGAGGCCCTCGCGGGATTTGTAATGAAACTGATAAAACAGAAACCAGGAGACCGGTTTAGATCAGCCGGTGAAGCAAGAGAAGAACTGGAAAGGATAGGAGAAGGGACACTGAACAAGCCTGCTGACAGAAAAGATCTTGCTTCAAGGACGAAGATCTTCAAATTATTTACGGGTGATGAGACTGCTCGACCGTGTTTCATCCCGGACGAAAGGGTCTCCAGGTGGATCCAGGGTGATGAAGTGTCTATAGCCCCGGGATTCGTGGGCGTAGTCGAATTAAATGAAGGAGAAAAGGTCTACACGACAGGTTTGGCGAAGTGTTCCGCCATTATGGCCCGGGGCAAGAAAAAGAATGGTAAGTATGTATATATACTTGGGCATCTTCCGCCCGCGGTGTCACTTGCCCAACAGCTGATGACCATTTTTGCCTATATAAGGGATATGTCACTTGAAAGTATAGAGATATATTTTGAAGGACCTGATCTGATGAAGGGGATCCTATGCACTTTCCTGGAAAACATGAAAGATGAGTTAAAAGCCACTGTGATCACCGATGAGAATAAAAACATATGGAGGAAAGAATTCGAGCTTGGCAAAATAACGGTCAATACGGAAGGGTTTGTTTCTGAACAGACAGATAATGACGGGATAAAAGAACCCGTTAAACGCGCCTGGGAGGTCCTGCCGATGGCGCCTGCAGATGAAGAAACCGTGGTGAAGGATGTTGTAGAGTTTGAAAAGGACGCGATGGAGCTTCTCAGAGAAGATGAGCGTCAAATAGAACACGTCAACTATTTAGCGAGGGAAGCTTATGGGACGGTAGTGATCCCCGCTTTTTCAGGGGAAACGATAGAAACTGCCGGTGGAGGCGAGATACTGAAAGCCGCAAGGAACGGCGAAGTGGTAGCTGATCATTTTTTGAGCGGTCTCTGTGAAAAATTCGGGTGGCCTCGCTTCAGGATGAACGTCCTCACGACTGCCGTATACGAATTGTGCTATAACGTCCAGAAACACGGCGGAGGCGGTATAGTGACGCTGCGCAAATTGGTTTCCGACGGGGAAGAGGTAGGCGTCGAAATAATAGCCAGGGATATGAGGCCAGAAGTATTTGACCTTAAAAAAGCAATGGAATTTGCTTTTTCGGAAGAGGCCGAGCGCGGCGGCCGCGGTCATGGTTTAAGAAGTTTGATAGGGACCCTTGAGGACTTCAACGGCGAGATAGTATGTGAAACAGGCGGCCTGGTTTATAAATATAACGCGGAAGAAAAAGCGTTCGAAGAGGATACGGGCGAAAAGACACGGGTTGAAACCGGGACGCGTTTTAAATTGATGCTGGTTAAAAAAGAAGAAATAACCCCGGCCGTAAAGACTGTCCGTCATCCATATTCGGATGAACGGCACGTTTCTCCGGATGAATTTAGGGCCCAGGCTGTAATGGCCATAAGGAGTGTGCTTCAAACTGAAAAGGTAGTGGACCGTCTTGCCCAGGTAATGATAGATCTGGACGAGTCTGCTGAAGAAGCCGGGAGGGAGGAAAAAGAGAAGATAGTCCTGGCTCTCGACCTGGAACTCGGTGAAAAGGATGTAAGTAAACTTTTCGCTGAACTGGCAAAAATTCTGCCACATATCAAAAAGAACAATGATGAACTTAGTCTCGTCCTGAATAATCTTGAAATAATACCGGGCAAAGGAAAATCGCTGGCCGACCGCGTGGAAGGGATCAGCAGTGAAGGCGGAAAGGGCAAAGTGAGGCCGGAGAATATCATCGTAGTGACAACGGGTGCAAATGCGGCTTTCTATAAAGATATGGATAGCTCTACTGTGGTGGGAGTGGATAACAAAACGTTCCCGGCCGAAGCTTACATGCCGCTTTTGGAGATAATGCTTTTCGCGATAACGAAGCATCTCGCGTCCGCACGCCCGGGGG
>JBARQV010000038.1:0-45426 GCA_049643885.1 Candidatus Omnitrophota bacterium
CTTGTTTTCGCCGGGCATGAAGAGTTGCCTCCCTTTTCCTTTTATTTAAACGGCGCGCCTGCCGGTTTTTCTGTGGACCTTACCAGGGTCCTTTCGGTCACGATCGGCAGGGAAATAAACATAAAACTCATGCCTTGGGACAAATGCATCTCCGAGCTCAGATCCGGGAAAATAGACGGCATCATCGGGATCCCTGTATATAAGCAGCGCGAAGAATACATGGATTATTCCTTGCCGGTCGCTGAGGTTGAATATGCCATATTCGTCGAGAAAACAAATACCTATGTCACTTCACTTAAATCTCTTGAAGGGACCCTCGTAGCCGTCCATAAGGAAAGCCTGGCCGTAGATACGGTTTCGGCTAACAAGAACATCACTATGGTACAGACCGAAACCTTCATGGAGGCTTTGGATAAACTGCAGAACAGGGAAGTCACAGCTGTCATTGCCGAGAAAGACGTGATACTCTACTACATCCACCAAGAGAACGTAAAAGACCTGAAGATAGCCGGTCCTGCGGTCGGCCCGGTCTACCCGTATTCCCTGGCCGTCAGGGAAAAAGATACCGCGCTTCGCGAAGATATCAACCGCGGGATAAAGACGCTGAAGGAAAACGAGACCCTCAGGAAACTGAAAAGAAAATGGTTCGGCCTGCGACTGATAGCGGCTTTCCCATGGAAAATGGTCATTGCCGTAACTGCGGGAATAACAGGCATAATGCTGGCCTTCATGGCCATCCTCTGGATGGTATCACTCAACGCCACGGTGAAAGCAAAAACCGAGCAGATCCAGCTTATGAGCCAGAAGATGGTCGAAAAGGACAAACTCGCGGTTCTTGGAAAACTTGCCGGCCAGATCGCGCATGAGCTCAGGACGCCTTTGAGCATTATCAATAATTCAGTCTATCTGCTGCGAAAAGAAGGCAGCGACAAGCCGGACCTGTTCGAGAAAAGATTGAAAATACTGGAAGATAAGATCAAACTTTCCAGTAATATTCTGGAAAGCATCCTTAGTTATTCCAGGGTCAAAGCGGAAGTCGCTTCAGACATCTCCATCAAAGAATGTATTGAAGAGGTCTTGAAAGACCTGGGAACGTCGAACGAAATCAAGAAGGTGGTCGATATCGAAAAGGACAAACCTCTTCTGGTATTCATGGACTTCCACCAACTGTACAGCGTCCTGCGGAACGTGGTCCTTAACGCGGTCCAGGCCATGGGGGAAGAAGGCACGCTGGCCATCACGGCATTCGCCTCCGACAATGATTCGAAAGTGAGCATACGCATATGCGATACCGGCAAGGGTATAATGGAAAGCGCAAAAAACAAGATCTTCAACCTGTTTTACAGCACCAAAATAACCGGCACGGGGCTGGGATTGCCAATATCAAAATCTATCATCGAAGCTAACCAGGGAGAGCTTCTGCTCGAGGAAACCAGCGAAGAAGGCACTTGCTTCATCGTAAAATTGCCTTCTTCAAAATTAAAGAAAAAATGATTAAAAAGAAGAAACCAAGGATCTTGCTTGTTGATGACGACAAGGACATGTGTGAATCCTTATCGGATGTCCTTACTATCGAGTCCGATTACGAGACCCAGTACTGTACCGAACCGCAGGAAGCCCTTAATGTGATAAAAAGTGGAAATTTCGATCTTATAATCCTGGATTACAAGATGCCGGGAATGAACGGACTGGAGCTGATGAAAAACATAAGGGGACTAAAGACTAAGTCCATTATATTCATGCTCACGGCTTTCATCTCAAATGAACTCATCGAACAGGCCAAAAAAGAAGGAGCACGGAAAGTCCTGTCAAAATTCATATGGCCGGACGAGATCCTGAAATACATCAGAGAAGTCATCGGTTGATTCCTGTTGAAAAATCCCATCAAATATGTTATTTTGTCCCTGGTTCCTGCCTGTTTTTAGTCGGGTTTTGAGAATTCACAAAGAAAAAGGAGAAATGCAATGATGATCATAGTTCCTATACTCGGGATCATAGGGCTGGTGTTCGCCCTGTGCGTGTTCTTCACCGTAATTAAAAAACCTGAGGGCAATGAAAAAATGCGCGATATTGCCGGCGAAATACATAAAGGAGCTATGGTCTTCCTCAACAGGGAATACAGGATCATCTTCATATTCGTAACGATCCTTTTTATAATCATCGCGCTTTTCCTTTCTTGGCGCACAGGAATCGCTTACGTCTCAGGCGCTTTCTGTTCGATGCTGGCCGGGTTTATAGGCATGCAGGCGGCTACACGCGCGAGCTCCAGGACCACCGAAGCAGCAAGAAGCTCCGGAACCGCGGAAGCGCTGAAAGTGGCTTTTTACGGCGGGTCCGTCATGGGAATATCCGTTGCCGCCCTCGGCGTTCTGGGATTAGGAACCTGGTTCATGATCACAAGAGACACGTCGATAATAACAGGCTTCGCCCTCGGCGCCAGTTCTATAGCCCTTTTTGCCCGCGTGGGCGGAGGGATCTATACAAAAGCGGCTGACATGGGTTCGGACCTTGTCGGAAAAATCGAAGCCGGTATACCGGAAGACGATCCCCGTAACCCCGGGGTCATTGCGGACAATGTCGGCGACAACGTCGGGGATACGGCCGGAATGGGAGCGGACCTGTTCGAGTCTTATGTCGGATCGGTAATAGCGACTATGGCCATCGGCGCGACCATGGCCATAAACCAGTTTCAATACATGGTCTTTCCCGTTATACTGATATCGATCGGCCTGGTAGCTTCCATGCTGGGAGTCCTGTCCATGAATTTCTTGAAGAATTTCAACCCCCAGACCGCATTGAGGAATTCGACTTATATCTCTGCTGTTATCTTCCTAGCGGGAGCCTTCGCCGCGACAAACATGATATTCGGAAACATCACGCTTTTCTGGACCCTGCTGGCCGGCCTTGCGGCAGGTGCCTTGATCGGGGTCGAAAGCGAATATTTCACGTCAGGAAACCCCATTAAGGAGATAGCCCGAAGTTCTGAGTCCGGACCCGCTACGACCATAGTATCAGGCCTTGCTGTCGGTTTTCAAAGCACCATATTACCCGTTATCACCATATGCGCGGCAATGCTCCTGGCCTATCATTTTGGGCAACTTTACGGCATCGGCCTGGCCGCGGTCGGTATGCTGGGCACCATCGGAATAGTCATGTCTACCGACTCCTACGGCCCTATCGCCGACAACGCTGGGGGGATATCCGAAATGTCCGGACTGGATAAAAGCGTCCGCGCGATCACAGACAAACTAGACTCGCTCGGAAATACAACCGCCGCTATCGGAAAAGGTTTCGCCATCGGTTCAGCCGCTTTGACCGCTCTTGCTCTTTTCGCGGCATTCCAGAAAGTCACCGGACTTAAGGCAATCGACCTGATAAAACCCTTACCAATAGCCGGACTTTTTATGGGAGCGTTGGTCCCCTTCTCCATTTCGGCCATGACACTTAAAGCGGTGGGCCGGGCCGCGAACGATCTGGTCCAGGAAATACGCCGCCAGTTCCGGGAAATAACCGGGCTCATGGAAGGCACCGCGAAACCCGATACCCAGACCTGTATCGACATCGTCACCAGAGGGGCCTTGAAAGAAATGATCCTTCCAGGCGTTACCGCGATCGTCTCCCCGGCTCTTATCGGAATTTTTCTCGGGGTCGAGGCATTGGGCGGCTTTCTGGCCGGAGCGACCGTAAGCGGCGTGCTCTTGGGGATCATGATGTCCAACGGAGGAGGAGCCTGGGACAACGCCAAAAAATGGATCGAAGAAGGAAACCTCGGCGGCAAAGGCACCCCGACACACCAAGCCGCTGTTGTCGGGGACACCGTCGGCGATCCTTTTAAAGATACGGCCGGCCCTTCCATGAACATCCTGATAAAGCTGATGGGCATAGTCTCACTGGTTTTCGGAGGGCTTTTTGTCGTTTTGCATGACAAATTGATCAGCTTATTCTAAAGGAGGATAAAAATGGACCTCGACAAAGTGATACGTAAAATACCTGGTTTCCCGAAACCGGGAATACTTTTTTACGACGTCACCAGCATATTCATCGATCCGGAAGCTTTCAACTTCGTATTAGAAGAGATGGACCGTATCTATAAAGACGAGAAGATCGACGGCGTTATAGCTATTGAAAGCCGCGGGTTCCTTTTGGGGGCTCCTTTTGCCCTGAGAAGGTCCGTTCCCCTCGTTTTGGCAAGAAAAAGCGGAAAACTTCCCGGAGACACTATCGCGAAAAGCTATTCTCTTGAATATGGCGAAGCAACACTCGAAATACATAAATCAGATCTTACTCCCGGGAAGAAATGGCTTATCGTTGATGACCTTATAGCCACCGGCGGTACGCTAAAAGCCGTAGCGCATATGGTAGAAGAGCAGAAAGCCGAAGTAGCGGGTATTTTTTCTATAATAGGGCTTACATTCCTGAATTATATGGAAAAAATCGGAAATTATAACCCGATAACCCTGATAAATTACGCAGGGGAATCAGTAGAATAGGATCGAACCTTTACACTATTTATTATGCGTAAAATCAGAAATCTTCTTTTTTTCAGTTTCATTCTTGCGTGGTGTTTGTGCTCCCTTCCTCCCTACAATGCTTCCATCGCCGCTCTGCCGGGAAACCCGCATATGGGAGTCTGGGTAACGGTCTTCTCGCCGGAAAAAATCCTTTATTCAAAGGAAAATGCCGACCGCCTGATAGCTTCATGCAAAGAAGCCGGCATAGACCATGTCTATGTCCAGGTCTACAGGGCAGGTAAAGCCTATTACGATTCGAGGATCACCGACAAAGCCCCATACCTTAAGATCCAGGAAAGTTCGAAGACCGATATCCTGGATTACATCATCAAGAAAGCCAAGAAAAATGACATTAAAATATACGCGTGGATCAATCTCCTGAGCCTTGCCCGTAACAAAGACGCTTTTATATTATTAAAATTCGGGGACGAAGTCCTGACAAGGGACCAGTACGGACGCACTCCTTTAGTCGATAACAAAAAGGACGAGTTAGACAAGTACTTTATACGGGAAAACCAGCTCTTCCTTGAACCGGGCAACGAAAAAGTAAGAAAACACCTTACTGAAATAACCGAGGAGATCATCAGAAGGTACCCCGAGCTTGACGGTCTTCATCTCGATTACATAAGATACCCTTCAGTGGTCCCTTTCGCCCCTGGTTCACGGTTCACGCCTCCTGGGGTCGGCTACGGCTATGGAAAGGAAAACATCGAAAACTTCAGGAAGGCCACGGGGCTCGACGTCAAGACCATGGCGGGATCCCGGGAAAACTTCTTCAAGTGGGATAGCTGGCGCAGGGATCAGGTGACAGCCATGGTGCGCGAGATATCGGATAAGGTGCGGAAGATAGCTCCCGACAAGGAAATATCCTGCGCCATAGTCCCTTCTGTCGAAAGGACGTACCAGGTCAATTTCCAGGACTGGACACGGTGGTTGAGGGAAAAATACGTGGACTGGGTCGTAGCGATGAGCTATACCGACGACCCCCAGCAGATGAAGCTTTATTCGCGTTCCATGCTCCTGCCTCAATTCGAAGAGAAAATATACATCGGGGTGGGGGCTTTTCTGTTAAAGGGAAAAGCGGAAATCTTTAAAGAAGAACTTGATTCGCTCAAAGGAATGAATCCTGGCGGAATAGTGATATTTTCCTACGATGATATCGCCCAGGATCCCGAACTGCGG
This sequence comes from Candidatus Omnitrophota bacterium, assembly GCA_049643885.1. Lineage (GTDB taxonomy): Bacteria > Omnitrophota > Gorgyraeia > Tantalellales > Tantalellaceae > JBARQV01. The sequence continues at coordinate 5,694 of JBARQV010000038.1, forward strand.
AAATCCCTGGTCCATTAACTACCGGGGCCCGCGGCTTTCCTCAAACGGTTCATGACTGCAAGTCCCAGTCCTTTTTCAGGGATAGCTTCAGCGATGATAACGTCCACGTTTTCCGAGTCGAATTCCCTTAGGATATGAAAAAGATTCAGAGCACATGCCCTGCCGACATTTTCCGGGCCGAGGATCTTAACATCATATGACCGGTATTCACCGGCGTGTTCCTCTTTAGCCATGATCCCGACCCTTTTACCTTTAGAGGTCATACTTTCCGCGGCCATTCTCACTTTTTCCGCCTGGGAACCGCTTTCATCCACAACTATAACCATAGCATGAGGCGAATAATGCTGGGGATATTTACCCGGAGAGCGTTCCATCTCCTCTGTTCCTTTATAAATATGCACGTCCCCTATGACCGAGCAAAGGCTTTCGACGTCGATCCCCCCGGGTCTCAAGACGATGACTTTTCCTTCGATGAACTCCACGACCGTGGATTCGATGCCTATTTCCGCGGAACCTCCATCGAGGACCAGATCGATCCTCCCGTCGAGATCATCAACTACATGCCGGGCCCGTGTCGGTGAAGGCCGTCCGAAAAGGTTCGCCGAGGGAGCGGCTATGGGGACCCCTGAAGTATTTATAAGTTCTCTGGCTATCGGGTTCGAGGGCATGCGGATGGCCACTGTATCAAGGCCGGTAGTCACCAATTCAGGTACTTCTTCTGTCTTTTTAAGCACTACTGTCAACGGCCCCGGCCAGAAACGGTCGACAAGTTTAGTTGCCTCTTCCGGGACCTCTTTAGCAAGCCTTTTCAGGTCTTCTATTTCCGCGATATGGACGATGAGCGGGTCGTCAAGAGGCCTGTTCTTGGCCCCGAATATTCCGGTCACTGCCGCCGGGTCCAGAGCGTTGGCACCCAGGCCATAGACGGTCTCTGTCGGAAAAGCGACAAGCCCTCCTTTGCGTATAACATCAGCGGCTTGCCGGATAAGCTCAGGATCGATATTTTGAGGATCGATTTTAAGAACGCGCGGCTTCATATTCGTCGGTCGTATTTCGTCGGTTTGTCCGGGATGACATATTTTGCTTCTCTATGCCCTTAGCTCTTTGCCTGTGAGTATCTTGTATGCCTGGAGGTATTTTTCCGAAGTCTTCCGGACGATCTCTTCGGGTAGTTCCGGACCCGGAGGGGTCTTGTCCCAGTCAATGATTTCCAGGTAATCCCTGACGAACTGTTTATCGAAACTTTTCGGGGATTCACCGGGCTTGTAGCTATCCCTGGGCCAGAAACGGGATGAATCGGGAGTAAGTATTTCATCTATCAAAATTATCTCATCCCCGATCTTTCCGAACTCGAACTTTGTGTCGGCTATTATTATCCCTTTGGATTCGGCGTACTCGGCGGCTTTCAGGTAAATAGCGATACTTTTTTTCTTTAAAAATTCAAAAGTCTGGTCCCCGACTGCCTTCTTCGTCTCCTCCTGGGATATGTTGATATCGTGTCCTGCCTCAGCTTTCGTCGCCGGACTGAAGATCGGTTCGGGCAACTTGTCGGATTGACGCAGACCTTCCGGAAGTTTTATACCGCAGACTTTCCCTGTCTTCTGGTAATCCTTCCACCCGGAACCCGAAAGATATCCCCTGACCACGCATTCGACAAGAACGGGGGCTGTCTTTTTCACCAGCATGGACCTTCCTGACAGCATATCGCGGTACGGCGCAAGCTTCTCTTCGACCGATATTATCCGGCCGATATCCGTGGTTATCACGTGATTAGGTATTATCTCTTTCGTGAAATCAAACCAGAAAGCGGAGATCATGTTAAGCACTTTACCCTTGTTGGGAATGCCGTTCTTCATGATAACGTCAAAGGCGGATATCCTGTCCGAGGCAACGAACAAAAGCTTGTCACCAAGGTCGTACACTTCCCTGACTTTACCTTTTTTAAAAAGAGTCACACCCGGGATCTCCAAAGACAATACGGTTTTTACCATTTCAATCATGATCTCCTTTAATTTACTTCTTCGAATACGAACGGAGAAACGTAATCGCCGTGCTTTTCCCGGCATTCTTCAAGGCGCTTTTTCTGGTCTTCGAACGCCTTGATAAAGGCGTGAGGAGTGTCAAAGACCTTCGTGTGATATATCTTGAGTATCCTTTCTTTTTTCGCCAGGCGTTCCGGTATCCTCATAGTGAACTGCTCTTCATATTCCTTTTTTTTGTATTCCTTGCCCAGGATATCTTTGAAGAGTTTTTTAAGGTCTTCATATTTGGGAATATGCCCAGTAGGCGTCTTTATCGCGCCGACATCGCCGTTTACCCTGAGCTCCATCCATTTTACCCAAACGTGTTTATCCTTTATCCCGTTGAGATATTTACCATCCTTTCCCCTGAGGAAATAGTTTACGTGGAATATAAGGGGCGGTTTCCCCACTCCTTCAACTATATCGAGATTATTCTGTATATACCGCCCGATGGGTATTGAAAGAAAATCCAGGTTGGCCATAAGGTTAAAAGTCCTTACGCCTTCCTTCCCGAGAGTAGCGGCCGTCGTCTCCGATTCTATGGTAGCGGCCTGCGTCAATATCCCGTGCTCCCAGTCAAAAGACTGTTCGACGGGCATATTGGTATCCGAATCCCTGCCCCCGTATATGACACCGCCTACCTTCACTCCTTCCGGGGCGTCCAGATTCTTATCGCAATTCTTCATGTCCTCAATGCGTATCGTATAACGGGCGTTCTTATGCGCGTAAAGGACTTCCCTGTCATCCGGACCCTTTTTCCTCGGGAACCACTTTCCCGCGAAATTATAGCCTTCTTCAGGGGAAGGCCTTCCGTCCCCCAGCCAGCGCGGGTTATTATCATCATCGACAAGCACGTTAGAGAATATGACTTCGCCCGGAGTTGTGAGCGCTTCATAAATGGAAGGGTCGTTTTTCTCGTTGACATCCTGGATGATCCCGAATATGCCTCTTTCGACATTGACTGCCCAGATCGTGCCGTCTATGCAACGCAGGTAGGCTATGTCGTCTCCTACTATCGTCTCTCCTTCAAGCATGGCCGTGGCTGTTTTACCGCAGGCGGAAGGAAAAGAACCGGTAAAATATGTTATTCTCTTCTTATCGGGGCCATGGACTCCCATAATGAACATGTGCTCCGTGAGCCATCCCTCTTCCGAGGCTTTCTTTATAGCCAGGCGCATTGCAAGTTTCTTAAGCCCCACGGTATTACCCGCGTACTGCGTGTTCACGCTGAAGACCATTTCCTGTTCCAGGTCGATATATACCCGGCGATCATAAACATCGCGGCTGACATTACCGTCCAGGACACCGGCGCTGTGCGCGAAACGGAAAAACCTTCCGGAATCACCGATCCTCTTGAACTCTTTATAACCGCTTCTGTAAAGTAGGTCTTCTGAATGGGCTACATAAGAAGAATCCGTTATCTGCACGGCGGGGATCGAAAAAGGTGAATTCGTCGGCCCGAGGCAAAAGAAACAGACATACATCTCTTTGCCGGCCATTGCGTTTTTAAAAAACTGGTGTACTTCCTTAAGACCCTTTTCCCTTTCTTCGGATTTGATGTCCGACCCCAGGACCTCATCGGGCCTCAGAAGATACTTCGTGTTCGATTTATCGCGGGCCTGGTCATAATAACCGTCAAAATGGACCGTATGCCCCTCGGTCGCGAGGGATTTTTCTTCACCATTCGCAATGGCTTTATTTCTTATATATTCCGCGTCCTCTTTTGAATCGGTGCACACGAAGACCGAATCAGGATTGAATATAGAAACGTACTTCGCGACGAAATCATGTACTTTCTGGTTTTTTATGGCCTCGAGTTTTTCAAAATTATTTTCTTTGCATTTTTGCTTGAGCGTTTCGGTATATTCTGTCTTCAATGTTTCTCCTTTTCCTTGTTTCCGGCAAATTTGGAATATATATGTTATAATACCGATTAAGAAGTGTCAACGTATTAGCACATAGAGTAGTATTAAGAATTATAGCTGAACTTATCTCTAATAGTGCGGGATGTTTCCGTATAGGGAGGATCCACACCGGGCGGAGGGGCCCTGGCAGGAAACATACCGATTTCGTAAATGCAAATCTTGTGCTTATTTTAACCGAATAGTGGGGTATGTTTCCGTACAGGGAGGATCCACACCGGGCGGAGGGGCCCTGGTAGGAAACATACCCCACTACAAGATTTAAATAATTTTAGACCACCTACTATACGCTAAGACAATGCGTTACAACGTCTTACACAAATGGGACTTATCCCCTAAAGAGGCCATCCGGACACAGGAAAAGATCCGCAAAATGACCGTTATAAAGAAGCTGCCTCTCCAGAAGATCCGCCTGATAGCCGGGGTGGACGTATCTGTCAAGGACAACATGTCAAATGCGGCAATAGTCGTTCTTACTTATCCCGGGCTGGAAATAAAACAGGTAATAACATATACTACCGGGACGCAGTTCCCGTATATCCCCGGCCTTCTGAGCTTCAGAGAGGGACCGGTAATACTCGAATGCGTCAAAAAATTGACGCTTGAGCCGGACTTATTTCTCTTTGACGGACAGGGTCTTGCCCATCCGCGCAAGACCGGCCTTGCCACTCACATGGGGGTCATCTTGGACAAACCCAGCATAGGTTCCGCTAAAAGCCATCTCTTCGGGACCTACCGTGAACCAGGGAAGAAAAAAGGCTCTTTTTCCCTGATCAAAGACAAAGACGGAAATTCGATCGGAGCTGTCCTGCGCACCCGTGATAACACAAATCCGGTCTTTGTATCGCCCGGATACCTGACGGACATACCCTCCTCGGTAGAGATCGTGCTTTCATGTTCTCCTAAATACAAGATACCCGAACCCATAAGGGCGGCCCATAACGCGGCCATATTCTAGCTATCTCTTGACCCCCTTCTCCTTTGGTTATATAATTGTCTGGATGATCAAAAAGACCGTTATATTGATTCCGGCGCTGTTTCTGGCCGTTATTCTTTCCGGCGGCTGCGCCCACTATTCAACCGACCTTAACGCGTTCTTCGGCACGGGTATAGAAGACCTGGAAAAAGCCCGCGCCGAAGGCAAGGAAAAGGTCTTCCCCTATTCTTACGATGTCGCATTTGAAAAGGTCACAGAGATCATGAAAAAGAACAAACTGACCGTATATCAATCCAATAAGAAGGAAAAATATACAGTCGCCATGGGATTTCAAAAGCAGATCGATACTACCCGCGTCGGGATCTTTTTCGAGCCAGTCTCCGACAAAGAGACCCGGATAACCCTCAGTTCACTAAGCAGCCTTGCACTTTCCAAAGCCGAAGCCGTCATTTTCGGGGGCCTGGGAAAATAGGAGGCGATCATGAAAACAGCGATCGACGTCCGAACCGGAAACCTTTTGCTTATCAACGGGAAGATATACAAAGTCATGGACGTGGACGTCAAAGGATCGGCCAAGGCCGCCAAGACCGTCAGCCTGAAGATGAAAGACATCATCGAAGGAAAATACATGGAACACACCTACCATCAGGAAGACAAGCTTGAAGAAGCGAACGTGTTGATGAAAAAAGCCCTGTATTCCTACAGGGATGTAGATAATTTCTTCTTTCTTGACGAGGAAACATACGAAAATTACCAGATAGCCAAGGCCATCGTCGGAGAAAAAGAAGTCTTTCTCAAGGAAAACGAAAAATACACCCTCCTTATTTACGAAAACAGAGCGATAGATGTAGTCTTCCCGGAACGCATCCACCTTAAAGTGACCTCCTCCCCTCCGGCACTAAAACAACAGGATTCAACAACGGCCAAGAAGATCACCCTCGAAAACGGAATGCAGGTCGACGCGCCTCAATTCATAGCGGAAGGCGATATTGTCGAAGTGGATACGGAAACAGGGAAATACATCGACAGAGTTCAGTAACTCGTCAGGCGTGTTATATATTCCCTGGTCCGTTCCTACCAGGGACATCCGATTTTCCCAGCGAGAAAACCGGACTCTAAAATTTCCTCGCTCTCGCCGGAAGTTAAGCCGCGGGCGAACCGTGCCCGCTCGGAAATTTAAAGCCCTGTACGGAACAGACCAGGCAATAAAAGTCACGAGCTTTGTTGTTACTAGCGGATGATCAACCCTTCTGGAGCGGGGCTTGAAATTTTTGAACGGGCACGGATCCCGAAAGGCGAAGCCTTGAGGGAGAGTGAAAAAATTTAGAGGGCAATTTCCTCGCCGGGGAAATTGACCGTCCCCGCGGAAGAAGGGTTGATCATCCGTGGAACACACAAGCGAAGAAATTTCCCAAACCGTGCCTGCTTGAGAATTTAATGCCCTGATAGGGACGAACCAGGTAATAAAACTACAGTTTTAAAAACGTCGACGGTCGTAGTGGTTAGAAGGCGAGGTTCCAGGTTTCGGTCGCGTATTTGTTCGTGACCAATTCCTTTAATTCTTTAAGGTCATCCTCTTCAGGTTGCCATACCTCATTTGAAAAGCAAAAAACCTCTTTAATCGATTCTTCGATCTCTTTTCTCTTTATAGATATGTTGGTGAGAAAATCCTTATGTGAACGGCCCTCGCGGTATTCGGGCTCTTTTGAGGGATGCTTGAGATACTGTGAAATCATATTGAGGTTAAAATCATGGAGGACTGTCCCATGATGGAGAAAATATTTTCGTTTTCTCGCTTGCGAATTACCCGAGACCTTTTTCCCTTTTATCGCCAGATCTGAGATCGGGTGAAGATCAAGAGCGAGCCCGCTGGTCCTGATCGCATCGGATATCCTCCCCATTATCTCGCGGTAGGACGAGTTGATCTTCTCGTAAGCGGCATTTCCTTCATACGAAAGGATGAGGGAAAAGTTCAAACAGCCGGGACCTTGAAGGACCGTTCCGCCTCCCGAAATGCGCCTTAAGATCCTGATATTATCGTTCCTGCACCTGTCGATAAAACAGTCCTCACTGGCTTTCCCGGAGCGACCGACGACAATAAAATACTCTTCCGATTCCCAGAAGCGCAAAGTCTCCTCTAGCTCGCCCTTCTCGGCCTTTGCCAGAAGCAACTCATCCAATGCGAGATGTTCCTCAGGAGTATTAACTGTAAAGTCGACAAGTTTCATGACTATCACACTTTTTTGATGTTCGAATTGTTTTGTACGGGGCATTAATTTCTGAACGAGCATGGTGTCCCCGCCGCAGGCGGGGACGAGTGAGGAAATTTTTGAGTCCGGTTTCCTCGCTGGGGAAATCGGACGTCCCCGGTAAAAACAATTCGAACATTATAAACTCGCGAGATCCATGTCCTTGGCGGCCTTGACCTCGTCCGGCCTGCGCACGGGCGCGGTCGCGGGGAATCCTTTGAACGCAGCGGGGTCCTTATCCGCAAGCTCCGCCAACTCGATCATGGCTTCAATAAAACGGTCCAGGGTCTCTTTGGACTCGGTCTCGGTAGGTTCTATCATCATGGCTTCCTTGACGATGAGCGGGAAATACACCGTCGGGGGATGAATGTCCCGGTCTATAAGACCCTTGGCTATATCCAAAGCATGGACTCCCTTTTCAGCCTGCCTTTCCGCGGAAAGGACGAATTCGTGCAGGCAGTTCTTGCCATAGGGAATGTCGTATTGCTTTTTGAGCTTGTCTTTTACATAATTCGCGTTCAGGACGGCGTTCTCGCTGACTTCGATAAGGCCTTCCCTTCCCATCAAAAGAATATACGCGTAAGCCTTGAGCATCACGGAAAAATTCCCGTAAAACGGGGATATGTAACCGATGGACAAAGGCCGGTCATAGTCGAGGGCAAAAGTCCCGTCTTTTCTTCTGACCACCCTGGAAATAGGCAGAAACGGGGCCAGTTCTTTCTTTACTCCCACAGGACCCGCCCCCGGTCCGCCCCCTCCGTGGGGGGTCCCGAAAGTCTTATGGAGATTAAGATGTACTACATCGAAACCGAGGTCTCCCGGACGGGCCTTACCCATTATAGCGTTTAGATTGGCTCCGTCATAATATAAAAGCCCGCCGGCTTCATGTGTCAGATCCGCAATTTCCTTTATATGCGGGTTGAATATACCCAAAGTATTGGGGCATGTTAGCATAACACCCGCAACTTCGTCGCTTAAAGCGTTTTTATACTCGTTAAGATCCATCACCCCGTTCTTATCAGACCGGATCGTCCTGACCTCATAACCCGCGATCGCCGCGGAAGCGGGATTTGTCCCGTGCCCCGAATCGGGGATGAGTATGTATTTTTTCCTGTTGCCGCGATGATTATGGTAAGCGGCGATAAGCATCACTCCCGTAAGCTCTCCATGTGCCCCGGCCATGGGATGGGTAGTAAATTCGTCCATGCCGGTTATCTCGCACAAGGCTTGTTCCAGGTTGCTTATGATCTCTAGCGCGCCCTGCGTCATCTTTTCACCGGTCAAAAGCTGCGGGCTGAGAGGATGAAGGGACGTGAATTCTTCCAGGCCGGCTATCTTTTCCGTAAATTTAGGGTTATACTTCATCGTGCAGGAACCAAGGGGATAAAAATTGGAATCTATGGAGAAATTCATTTTGGAAAGATTCGTAAAATGTCTTACCGCTTCGGGCTCACTCACGCTGGGAAGATCGGCATCTTTTTTTCTTCTGAATTTGGACGCCACTTCTACCTTCACCGGGACATCGCTGGCGGGCATCTTTACCCCACCTTTACCCTCTTTTGATCTTTCGAATATCAGCTCCATAAGGCATCCTCCAGGGCTTCGGCAAAAGCGTCGATCTCCTGTTTGGTCCTTTTCTCAGTAACGGCGATAAGCATGTAATTGCCCATCTCCTTATAATATCTTCCGAGAGGAAAACCCGCAGCTATCCCTTTGCCTATTAACTTCCCGATTATCTCGTTGGGTTCCTTGGGCAGCCTTATAACGAACTCGTTGAAAGTCGGCCACTTCCTGTTTACCTCTATGCCCTTGATTTTTCCGAGTTTTTGTTTCGCGTATTCGGTCTTGTCCGCGCAAAGCTGAGCAACTTCTTTCAATCCTTTCTTCCCGATAAGGGTAAGATAGACTAGCGCTCTCAGCGCGCAGAGGGCTTCGTTAGAACATATGTTAGAAGTCGCTTTTTCGCGGCGGATATGCTGTTCTCTTGTCTGGAGCGTAAGGACAAAACTCCTGCGGCCGTCCGCGTCGGTCGTCGCTCCTGCTATCCTGCCGGGCATCTTGCGGACATATTCCTTTTTCGTGGCCATAAAACCAAGATACGGACCCCCGAACGAAAGAGGGATGCCCAGACTCTGCCCTTCCCCAGTAACAATATCCGCCCCCATCTCGCGCGGGGTCTTTAATATCCCCAGGGATAACGGATAAACGCTTTCTATGACAAGTATCCCTAGCTTGTGGCACTTCTCGGCTATATCGCTGTGATCGTCTATTGTCCCGAAAAAGTTCGGGTTTTGAAGTATAACGGCAGCGGTCTTGTCATCAATGTGTTTATATATCTCATCACGGTAATCCGGACCGCGGGTGACGGGTATATCCACAAAATCAATGAAAAGATTGCTGGTATAACAATACATCATCTTGCGGTAGATGGGACTGACGCCGCCGTCCATGATGATCTTGTTCCTGCCGGTTATGCGGATGGCCATCATCGCCGCCTCGTAAAGCGCTGTCCCACCGTCATAAAGCGAGGCGTTTGACACGTCCATCTCCGTCAACCGGCAAATACAGCTCTGGTACTCGTATATGGCATGGAGAGTCCCCTGGGAAGCTTCGGGCTGATAAGGCGTGTACGCGGTATAAAACTCCGGGCGGGACACTATCGCATCGACCGCGGCGGGTATGTAATGGTCATAAAATCCACCGCCGACAAAAATGACCAGATCGGTGGAATTCTTTTTCGCCAGTCCTTTAAGATATTCTTCCACCTCGTACTCGGACATTCCCGGCGGCAGATCAAAAGACGACGCCCTCAGCTTATCCGGAATACCATTGAAAAGCTCTTCGATTTCACCGGACTTGATCCCTATGGCCTTAAGCATTTCCCGCTGGTCTTCCGGGGTGTTGGGGATGTAACTCACTTTCCTCCCTTTTGGATATAATTTTCGTACGCACTGGAGTCCATCAGTTTATCCTGTTCCGCCGCATCCGTCACCTTTACGCGGCAGAGCCATCCTTCTTTATACGGAGACTGGTTCACTTTCTCCGGCGAATCCTGCAAGGAGTCGTTAACCGTTATTATTTTACCGGAAACGGGGGCGTAAATATCACTGGCGGCCTTCACTGACTCAACAGTGGCAAAACTCTCGGATTGCTTGATCTCCTTGTCCTTTTCGGGAAGTTCGACAAAAGTGATATCGCCGAGCTCTGATTGGGCATGATCAGTGATGCCGATAACAGCCTCATCCCCTTCTATCCTTAACCATTCATGTTCTTTCGTGTACAAAAGATCCTGTGGTACCATCTTTTCCTCCTAACGTTGATATGCCGGGATATGCCTGATGAACGCGTCGACTTCGATCTTCCCATCGGTAAGTGCGATCTCCTCGCCCGCGATGACGAAATCTTTTTCCATGTAACACAACCCGATGCCTTTTTTCAGGCATGGGGAAAAAGCGGCGCTTGTAACAACGCCTATTTTTTTCTCCCCTGCTATTACTTCAAACCCTTTCCTGGCGCTTCTTCTCCCGTCGCAGATAAAACCCGTCAAAAGCCGCCCGACGCCTTTTTCTTTCTGGCAAAGAAGCGCTTGTTTCCCTAAAAAATCCTTCTCCATATACACAAACTTTGCCAGATTTGCTTCAAGAGGCGTATGTTCCTCGTCTATGTCGTTGCCGTAAAGAGAATACCCCATCTCCAGGCGAAGTGTGTCCCGCGCCCCAAGCCCGATCGGCTTGACTTCTTCGATGCCGATAAAAATTTCCCAGAGCCTTTCCGCGTACTCGACTGGGAAGAAAAGTTCATACCCCAGCTCGCCCGTGTAGCCGGTGCGGCTTACGATAACGCTTATCCCATCTATTTTATCATGTATAAAAAAGTAACGCTTTACCTTTTCTACCGTCGAAGGACCGATGAGGCCCGCCATTATCTCCCCTGATAAGGGCCCTTGAAGGTCCAGCTTGGCTATTTTGCTCGATTCGTCGTAAAATTCGGTCCGCGGACATATATTAGCCTCTACCCAGGCCTTATCCTTCTCCACCGTTCCCGCGTTCACCACCATCATGTATTCGTCCGGGGCGGTCTTGAATATGATCAGGTCGTCGATTATCCCCCCGTTCTCGTTCAAAAGAAACCCGTACCTGCACTTTCCAGCGACCATATCGTCTATCCTGCAGGTTACCAAGTTGCTAAGGTCCTTTTCCGCCGTGGGCCCTTTGAAGTAAAACTCTCCCATATGACAGATATCGAAAAGGCCTGCCTTGGTCCGGGTATGAATGTGTTCTTCTATTATACCGGTATACTGGACGGGCATACTCCATCCCGAAAAGGGAACTATTTTCCCTCCCAGTTCAAGATGTTTCTTATAAAGGGGAGTTTTCTTTAGATTACTATCTTCCATTGGCTCATTATATAGATTACAACTATTACCTGTCAAGATTACTTGTGCATGCCAGGTACGCCTCATAAGCGCGGTAGGAGCTTCTGACCATGGGACCGGACGAAACCCCTTTAAAGCCCATTTCCCTGGCCTTTTTCCGCAGGAAATGGAATTCACTCGGCCTGTAATATTTCTTGACCGGCCAGTGATAAGCTGAAGGGCTCAAGTACTGACCGATATACACTATATCCACTCCTGTGTTTTTCAGGTCCTCCATGGTGCGCAAGACGTCATCCGCCGTCTCGCCCAGACCTACGATGATGGAAGACTTTATTGGTATGTTCGCGGCCTTCTTCTTTAAAATGCTCAAGACCTTCAGGGATCTTCGATAATCGGCTTTTGACCTTACTTCAGGATAAAGGTTCTCCGGCATCTCGATGTTGTGCCCTATCACATCCGCCCCGGAAAAGACCATCTCGCTCAAAAAAATTTCTTCAGCATCAAAATCCGGTATAAGAAGTTCCACCTTCACTTCGGGTGATCTTTTCTTGATGGCCCAAACAGTCTTTAGAAACTGTCCCGCGCCTTTATCCTTTAGATCATCGCGGGTCACCGAGGTGATCACTATGTATTCCACTCCGAGCTCTTCAACTGCCCTTGAGATATTTTCCGGTTCTTTTGTATCAGGGCTTTCCGGAAAATCTTCCCTGATATTGCAAAAACTGCAGTTCCTTGTGCAGTTATTCCCCAGGATCATGAACGTAACTTGGCGCCTTTCCCAGCACTCGCCCCTGTTAGGACAATTCGCGGACACACACACACTGTTGAGCTTCAGGTCATGGAGCAGCTTCTTGACTTTCCTGAAGTCATCTTTCCACGAAACCTTTCCCCTGATCCAGCCGGGTTGTTTCGGTGTAACTGAATTTTCGGTATTATATTTCATGATTAAATATGTCATCCGGGATGACATGCTCCCACTTCTCGTATCAGCTGAAGCGCGTTTTTGGGCGCATTTGCTTCCGCATCATTATTAAAATACGCGTATACGTCTTTGCCCCCTGAAAGTATTTTCTTGATATATTTCGCCCATTTCCGTATAGAGCCCAGCGAATACTTTCCGCCGTACTTGCTGGTAGTCCCGTGGAACCGTATATAACAAACCGGGCCCACGGATATGACCGGCGACTTGGATCCCTTCATGTCATGAATACACATGGACATGCCTTTCGATGAAAGCAGGTCATATATTTCACCGTTATACCAGGATCTTTCCCTGAACTCAAAAACATATATCAATCCCCCGGGCAAGACCTCCGTAAACCGTTCCAGCCTTTCCGGATTGACCTTCCAGTGAGGAGGCAGCTGGAACAATATCGGCCCCAGATGTTCCTTGAGCAGCCTGGCCCGTTTTAAAAAACGCTCAACCGGCCTTCTCGGCTCTTTAAGCTTTTTCATGTGAGTTATAAAACGGTTGGCCTTGACCGCATAGATAAAACCGGAACCGGCCTGGTCATGCCACTTCCTGAAGGTGGAGGCTTCGGGGAGCTGATAAAATGTATTGTTTATTTCGACGGTCGAGAAAACAGAAGAGTATTCCTTGAACCACGCAGGGGAGGAACTTTCCCCGGGATAAAAAAGACCTTTCCAGTGATCGTAGTTCCATCCCGAGCAACCGATATTCAGGGAAGGTTTCTTTTTCATCGGTCTTACTTTTTTTCTGCTTCCTGTTTTTGCGGCTCTTCTTTTTCGCAGTACTCCCGCTTGGAGAGATACTCGTAAAGGCCGTAATGGTCCCTGACTATTTTCTGCGCCTTTTCCAGAAGCACTTTGGCCCTCTCGGGGTCGGTCTTCTGGAGGACCCGGTACCGGTTCTCATTGTAGATATAGTCCTCAAGTTTTATGCTCGGCGCCTTGCTGTCAAGTTGGAGCGGGTTCTTGCCCTGCGCGCAAAGATCAGGATTATACCTGTACAGCGGCCAGTGTCCCGCGGCTACGGCTTTTTTCTGTTCTTCGTGACCGTTGACGAGATTATAGCCGTGGGCTATACAATGCGAATACGCGATGATTATCGAAGGCCCGTCATATGTTTCCGCTTCTATGAAAGCCTTCATCGTCTGCATCGGGTCGGCTCCCATGGCCACGTTGGCCACGTAGACATAACCGTAATTCAGGACCATCAATCCAAGGTCCTTTTTGCTTATAGGTTTCCCGTTGGCGGCAAACCTGGCGACCGCGCCCATGGGTGTCGATTTTGAAGCCTGGCCGCCTGTATTAGAATAAACCTCGGTATCAAGGACCAGAAGGTTCACGTTCCTCCCCGCGGCCAGGACATGATCAAGTCCGCCGTAGCCTATGTCGTAAGCCCATCCGTCACCGCCGACACCCCACACGGATCTCACTATAAGATAGTCTACAACTGAAAGAAGTTCTTTGCATTCGGGACAACCGCATTTATTCAAGGCTTCCTTGAGTTTTGACACTCGCATCCTCTGCAGCTCGATCCCGCTTTGGTTGGATTGATCGGCGCTCTTGGCTTCTTCCAAAAGCCTTTTTAATCCGGGATCGCAGCTGTCCCCGGCAATTATACGATCCGCCAGCTCCCTGGCGTATTCTGCGTATTTATCTACGGTCAGGCGCATGCCGTAAGCGATCTCGGCCGCATCTTCGAAGAGGGAGTTATTCCAGGCCGGACCGCGCCCGTCTCCACGCGCACAATAAGGCGTGGTCGGCAGGTTGCCCCCGTATATCGACGAACACCCCGTAGCATTAGCGATAAGCGCCCTGTCTCCGTAAAGCTGCGTGAGTAATTTGACATAAGATGTTTCTCCGCAACCCGCGCATGCCCCGGAATATTCAAAAAGAGGTCTTACAAACTGTATCCCGTTCATGACATGCCGGTTGAAAAGTGACAGATCGGTCTCCGGCAGGCTGAGAAAAAAGGCGTGGTTGTCTCTTTCCTGCTCTCTCAAGGGCTCCTGGGGCATCATCTTGATCGCTTCTTTCGCCTTCATAGGACAGTATTGCACACAAACGCCGCAGCCCGTGCAATCCTCAGGCGCGACCTGAAGCGTATACACGTATCCTTCCTTGGGTTTAGGCTTAAGAGGCTTAAGAGCGGCGTGCTTGAATGTCGAGGGGGCATCCTTTAGAAGCTCTTCTTTATACATCTTCGCGCGTATAACGGAGTGCGGACAAAGCATTGTACACTTTCCGCACTGTATGCAGGTGTCCGGATTCCACGCGGGGATATTTATCGCTATGTTGCGTTTTTCATACTGTGTAGTCGCCGTAGGCCAGGTGCCGTCGTCTGGCATTTCCGAGACCTTGACAGTTTCCCCTTCATTCCGCATAAGCTTGGCCGTTGTCTCTTTCACGAATTCCGGGGCACTTTCCGGAACAATGGGTTTTTCTTCGATCTTGCCGGTAAATTTATCCGGCACTTCTACTTTCTCTATACTGGTCAAAGCTTCGTCTATCGCTTTAAGGTTCATCTCGACGACCTTTTCGCCTTTGGAACCGTACGTCTTTTTAACGGCGCCTTTGATGGCTTTCAGGGCTACTTTCTCGTCAATGACCTGGCTTATTTTGAAAAACGCGGTCTGCATGATAACGTTGATACGCGGCCCAAGACCCACTTCTTCCGCTATTTTTACCGCGTCGATAACATAAAAGCTCAACTTTTTATCTATTATCGCCTTCTGCACTTTCGCGGGGATCCCTTCCCATACTTCATCTTTGCCGTGCATTGACGTCAGAAGAAAAGTTCCACCATCAACTACATTCTTCAGTATGTCATACTTCTCAAGGAATGAAAAGTTATGGCAAGCCAGGAAATTGGCACGTGATATGAGGTAAGGGCTTCTTATGGGTTCTTTGCCGAACCTGAGATGCGATATCGTGATAGCGCCGGCTTTTTTCGAATCGTAAACGAAATATCCCTGCGCATTATTGTCGGTCTCTTCAGCGATTATCTTTATTGAGTTTTTGTTCGCTCCCACCGTCCCGTCTGAACCAAGGCCGTAGAACATCGCTCTGTACGTTTCTTTGCTCTCGGTGCTGAACGAAGGATCATAATCAAGGCTGGTGTGTGTAACATCATCGTTTATCCCGACCGTAAAATGGTTCTTTGGTTTTTCAGCGGAAAGATTGTCAAAGACGGCTTTGATCATAGCGGGCGTAAATTCCGCGGAACCGAGTCCGTAGCGGCCTCCCTCTATTTTTGGATATTCCTTGAACGGGGCTATCCCCTCTTCCAAGGCTTCTCCTATGGCCGTGCGGACATCCTCATAAAGCGGCTCGCCGAGGCTCCCGGGTTCCTTTGTCCTGTCAAGCACGGCTATCGCTTTTACCGTTTTCGGGAGCGCACTGACAAAAGCTTTGGTGTCAAAAGGCCGGTAAAGCCTGACTTTTACAATACCGATTTTTTCTCCCTCTTTATTAAGATACTCGACGGTTTCATGGGCCGCTTCGCCCCCGGAACCCATTATCACGACGACACGGTCGGCGTCTTTCGCTCCTACATAATCAAAAAGATTATACTGCCGGCCCGTGACCTTGGCGAACTTATCCATCGCCTTCTGGACTATACCCGGACAGGCTTCGTAATACTTATTTACTGATTCGCGTCCCTGAAAATAGACATCCGGGTTCTGTGAAGTCCCCCGGATCACCGGGTGCTCCGGATTCATGCCCCAACGGCGATGAGCATGGATGAATTTTTCGTCAAGCATGGACCTCATGTCGTCGAAGGTAAGCTCTTCGATCTTCTGTATTTCGTGAGAGACCCTGAAGCCCTCGAAAAAATGGAGAAACGGAATTCTTGATTCAAGGGTTGCGGCCTGGGCAATAAGCGAAAAATCCATCGTTTCCTGGACGCTGCCGGATGCCAGAAGCGCCCACCCGGTAGCCCGCGTGGCCATTACATCCGAATGGTCGCCGAAAATGGACAACGCCTGACAAGCCAGCGATCTGGCGGCTATATGGAACACAGTAGGGGTAAGCTCACCGGCGATCTTGTACATGTTAGGGATCATGAGCAGGAGCCCCTGGGAAGCGGTGAAGGTGGTAGTCAGGGCTCCTGTCGTCAACGCCCCGTGACATGTCCCGGAAGCGCCTCCTTCCGACTGCAGTTCAACAACCGTAGGAACGGTGCCCCATATGTTCTTCTCTCCACGGGCAGATTTTTCGTCCGATATTTCTCCCATGGTAGAAGAAGGAGTGATCGGGTATATTGCTATTATTTCATTAGTAGCGTGCGCGACATGTGCGACGGCACTGTTTCCATCGTAAGGAACCATCTTGCGTTCCATGAAAAAACCTCCTATTTTTGGGAAATGGGAAAGGTAAAACGGTAGGTATTATATCACAGGGGGATTGGATTGTTAAGGACTTTCGCTCCCTATAAAAAGGGCCGGGCTTGGATCATCCCAAGCCCGGCCCTTTTCAAGGGTTTTTTCTTCACATTTTCTTATATTTCTCCGGGACCAACAGTTCCCTGCGGTTTGGCCTCGGTAAGAGCCATATAAAACGACATAAACGCTACCATCATGACGATCGGGATATAAGATTGGACTGCAGCGTTCATTATGGCTATGAGGACCTGGCTCACATTCGTCCCGAGAGGCACCGTAAGAAGGCCCATTATGAAACCGATGACCAGCGAAATCAAAAGGCTTGCCAAAAGCAGGACGATAAACAGGCCAAGAGTCGCCCAGAAATTGCTTTTAGCGACCACGATGCCTTTTTTCAATGCCGCAAACGGGCCGACATCCTCCGCTACTATCACATAGATCGGATATATCAAGAGTGTAATGGCTACAATCGCGCACATCGTCACGATCGTGGCAACTATGCTCCTGGTGCCTATATTGTCCCCTATTAAAAGGATCCCCGCGCTTATCAGGCTGAGCACCAGAACAATACCTATGGCGACAAGGATATAAAGGAGTAAAAGACCCAGGATGCGCAAATAGAACCTCTTCCCGTAAGCGGGAAACTGCGCAAGACTTGCCGCTCCTGTCTTTATCATGTCCTTAACGGTCCCCAGCGCGCCCCCCTGAAGAAATACGAATATCAGAAAGAACAGGATGCTTGAAATGATAGAAACGGCAACGATCCCCGGGTTGCCCGCTCTCGTCGGATTAGCCAGCGGCAAACTTATCAATCCGACCACGACGTTAAACACGAAGAACACCAGCACCACGTTCATAAGTTTGTTGGTCTGGTTAAAACCTTTTTTTACAGCTTCTAAAATCCCCATACCTCCACCTCCTTAATGGATAGGTCTTATATTATATATAATTAGCCATACCAGATAGTATAATGATTATCCAAATAGTGTCAAGTTCAGGATTTAGTTAGGTTGCCAGACTCACGGAACACAAGTCCTGGCCTAACTAAACTTCCCTGCGCCCTTCCATCGCTCTTTGGAGGGTCGCTACATCCGCGTATTCCAGGCTCGCCCCCACCGGCACTCCATGAGCCAGGCGGGAAACCTTGATCTTAAAGGACTTCAATATCTCGTCGATATAAAGCGCTGTCATTTCGCCCTCGGTGGTAAAATCGGTCGCTATTATCACTTCTTCTATGTCTTCTTTCTTGAGGCGCTGCACGAGCTCTTTGATCTTCAGTTGTTCCGGCCCGACGCCGTCTATCGGTGAAAGGACCCCCAAAAGCACATAGTACAGACCGTGATATGCGCCGCTTTTTTCCATGGCAATGACTCCACTCGGGGTTTCAACAACGCATATTTTCGAATTGTCTCTTGCGTTATCCGAACAGATCTGGCAAAGTTCTCCGTCGCTCAAGTTGTTGCACCTTTTACAGAATCTGACGTTTTCCTTTACCTGCTGTATGGAACGCACCAGATTTTCGACATCACCTTTGGAAGATTGCAATATGTGGAAGGTCAATCTCTGCGCGGAGTGGGACCCTATGCCGGGCATCTTACTGAATTCTTCGATCAGCCTGTTCATCGGCTGCGGAAATCCTTTTATCACCGATTATCCTCCGGTAGATCACGGACGACATGCCCCCCGAAAACGTCCATGGCTTTCTCTATGCAGGGTTTTACTTCTTCCGAAGTCTCGTTCGTCTCCGGCTCGGCCTGGGAAGACTCCGGGGCGCTTTCTCCCCAGAATTCCGGGAACGTAAACTCCACTTTCGGGGAACCGCCGATAACTTTCTTAACAGCCTCTTCTATGAGCTCCATGTTCTCCCCGACTTCCAGGGCCTCTTTATAAAAAGTATTTTCTTTTTTAAAACCGATCACCACCCGGTCGTTACTGAACTCTACCAGCCTCCCCACTTTAAGGAACATAAATACTGACATCTTTTTGCTTTTGACGTCGTTCAATATCGCTTTCCACTGGTATTTTTCAGTTTTAAAATCCGTACTTTCGGGGTCTCCGCTCTCCGGGTCTTCAACGGAATCCCTCTCCTCATCAGTTTTCCTGGTCACCTTCCGGAGAGGAACCGCGTGCTGCCCGGGATTACCGGCGAAGGAACCCGGATCTTTTCCCCTTGAGAACGAACCCGCATCGGTTCCCCTTTTCTCCAATTTTGATAATATTTCCGGCAGCGCAAGTATGTTCTGTCTTTTAGTCAGTCTTATAAGGGTGATCTCCAACGGAGCCCGGCTGAACATCGTCCCCTTCATGAGATTCAAACAAGCGGAAAGGTTCTGCAATATGTAGAGTATCTCGTCCATAGATAGTTTTCCCATCTGCTCACCTAGGCCCGCAAGCTCCTCCTCGGTAAAGGCCATATCGGAAGTAGGTTCTCCCACAGCCTTCAGTATCATAAGGTCCCTGAAATGACCGATCAGACTGTTGGTTATAAAGATCGGGTCTTTGCCCGCGTTTATCAGGGCATCCAGGATGCGGACCACGCCTTTGGAGTCATTTTCAACAACGCCTCCGGATAATTCGAATATCTTGTCCTTATGCACCATCCCTAGAAGTTCGATAACGTCATCCATGGTGATCTTCTTATCAGAGAAAGAAACGACCTGGTCCAGGATGACCAGGGCGTCCCTCATGCTTCCGTCGGCACTGCGGGAGATCAAAAGAACCGCTTTATCGTCAATGGCTATTTTCTCATTTTTCGCCACGTCCACGATCTTATCGAATATCATTTTCGGCGGTATTTTCTTGAAGTCAAATCTCTGGCAACGCGACAGGATAGTCGGGATTACTTTATGGGGTTCCGTGGTAGCAAATATGAACTTGACGTGAGCGGGAGGCTCTTCCAGTGTTTTTAAAAGAGCGTTGAACGCTTCCGTGGTCAGCATGTGGACTTCATCGATTATGTATATCTTGAACTTCCCTTTTGAAGGAGAGAATTTAACGTTCTCCCGGAGAGTCCTGATCTCATCGATACCCCTGTTGGAAGCGCCATCGATCTCCAGTACATCCATGCTGACGCCTTGGGATATCTCTTTACAGGAGGAACATTTATTGCAGGGGCCTTTTTTAGTAGCTCCCTCGCAGTTGAGGATCTTGGAAAGGAGCCGTGCGACACTGGTCTTGCCTACACCCCTTGGACCGCAGAAAATATAGGCGTTCGCGACCCGGCCGTGATCGATCGAATTCTTGAGCGTCCTTGTAACGACTTCCTGTCCGATGACTTCGTCAAAAGTTTGGGGTCTGTACTTCTGGGCTAAGACTTGGTATGACATGGTAAGTCCTTTTATAACACAATGGTTGCTATATTTCAAGCTGCGTGTTTCGGAAGCGGCGAGTGCAAACTGTGTAGCGCGGCATGTTCCCTACCAGGGCCCCTCCGCCCGGTGTGGATCCTCCCTGTACGGGAACATGCCGCGCTATACTCTTTACTTCCTCACTTTCACCGCCCACCGATCACCACACACACCAATATCCATTATCTGCTGTCTTGTTTCTGCTGTCTGAAGTACTCGACCATCGTCTCATACATCAGATCACCGTCAATATACGCTCCTGCCAATTTGCCGCCGTTTCCTTTCGCTCCCCTGACCATGCCGGGTCCGGGGCCCATCGGGGCGGGCCCGGGCGCTATTCCCCCACTGGCCACTATCCCCACTATCGAACACGATCTTTTCCATTCTGAAAAACTTTTGGAGATAGCCTTTGCCGAAGCCCTCAACACTGCATTAACCATCTCGCCCTGGCGGGGCGCCCTGTAAAGCATGTAATTATAAAGGGCGTCTTCTTCCATCGCTGCGTCTCCTGCGGACCAGCCTGACCCGACGGTCACGGGAACATTATTGGTAGGCGGCAGGGTTATCATGCATGAGGCCCCGCGCGGAAAAGGGATATTCTTATGGGTATATCCTTTTTGCCACAGCCTCATGCCGTTTTCCACGGCGCCGGCGACCGCCCTGACGCAGTTGATACGATCCTGCGACTTCCCTCTTCTGTTGAGGCTCGCCAATATGCTTTTGCCCGTCAAGACCGGACCTTTGACGCCCCCCGCGTAAAGCACACCCTGGGCCCCGTCTACATAAACATCGTCTATCAGGATAGAATCCTGCCATTTTTTCCAGGCTTTGGAAATAAGATCCGCCGTTTCCCTGGCAAAATCTTTCCTGCTTTCCAGGCCAGAAAAAAGAATTCCGGTATCTTCGGCAGGCGCGAGGACGGAAAAAGCGACAAGAAACACAAAAGAAAGGATCAATGTAACCAGTCGACGCGTTTTCATAGTTTTATTAGCGGGAAAATATTTGCAGCCAGCGGAAGTTGCGACACAACGGCTTTTCATCGATCGTTCCCTAGGGTGTCAAAGTGTCAGCGTGCAAGAGTTTTACTTACATATAAAAAGTGACGCGGCCCCGAAAATGCCGACATTGGTCTTGAGCTTTGCCTGGACTACCGGCGTCTTGTTCGCGAAGATATTGATAGTATGGGCCAATATTGATCTTTTTATCTCCGTAAAAAGAGGCTTGCCTATCAAAGATACGCCTCCCCCGATGACAATGATCCCGGGATCGAGAATGTTGATCACGCTGCCCAGCCATATTCCCAGAATTTTTCCTTGCTCCCTGATCACTTCTTGCGCGAAAACGTCGCCATCTTTCGCCGCTTTTTCCACAGTGATCATCGATATCTTATCCATGTCTCCGTCCACCATATCGATGATCGATGTCTTGATGTCCGGATCTTTTTCAAGCTTTTTGATCATGCGGCGGACAGTACGGGGTCCCGAAGCAAGAGCTTCTACGCATCCGACCGCGCCGCAATTACATTTCGCGTCATCGGCGTCATAATTGATCGTCACGTGTCCGCCTTCCCCGGCCATGCCGTTCTTTCCATGGTATATTTTGCCGTCGATGATAACAGCAGTGCCTATACCGGTGCTTACTGTGACATAAAATACCTGCTTATATCCTTTCGCTGACCCCCAGATCACCTCCGCCATGCCTGCGGCATTGGCGTCGTTCTCCACTTTAGTTTTTATTTTGAAACTCTTCCTGATAAGCCCTGCCAATGGGACCTCTTTCCATCCCGGCAGATTGGGCGGATTGTGGACGACGCCGTTGACGGGGTCAAGAGGCCCTGGGGCGCACACGCCTATGCCTTCTATATCTTTCTTGCCGGTTCTTGACGACCGCAACAGGTTTTCTATCGATAGGTATACCTGATCAAGAGATGTTTTGAACCCTTCTTCAGCGAGAGTAGGCAATACCACTGTTTTCTTGAGCTTCCCTTCCTTACTGATAAGTCCGGTGGCTATCTTTGTCCCGCCTATATCAACGCCTATGATATATTTTTTCATGCTTTTCATTTGACCTCGACTTTCACTCTTGGCTGCCGGCTTTCTTCCTCTTTGACCTTTTTCGGCAACTTGATCATCAGGACACCGCCCACGCTCTCAGCCGTCACTTTATCCCCTTCTATATCTCCCGGCAGGGTCATGCTCCTGCAAAATGAACCGAAACTCCTCTCTGCCCTGTAAAATCCTTCTCGCCCGGTCTTGGTCTCGATCCGCCGTTCCCCGGAGATAGTCAGGGTATTACCTTTTACTTCAATATTTATCTTCCCTTTTTCTACCCCGGGAAGGTCGACCATCACAATGTATTCTCCCTCGCCTTCAGCAATATCTATATCCGGCTCAAATGTAAATTCCCCCTGGAGCATCTTGAAATCAGGATGATGCATAAACCTGCTGAAACTGTCCCTGAACATCCTGTCCATCTTCCTGTGCATGCGCTGCATCTCGACGAACGGCTCCCCCGCCTGCCGGGCCTTATCTTCCATCGAAAGGCCGACCTTGCGCAGGTCTATTTTTTTCTTACCGAGAAGGTATCCGGTCTCAAAGATAAGACCGACAGCCAAAACGATCACCAGTGCCATAATTATTTTGTTATTACGCATGACCCTCTCCTTTTTTACTTTCAGTCAATATGTTATTCTATCAAATCAAACTGATACTGTAAATAAACGTATTAAATGCTATAATGATCAGCATGAAAAAGGTTACCCTACTGAGACACGGCGAAAGTGTCTGGAACGAGGAAAACCGGTTCACCGGCTGGACGGACGTGGACCTCTGCGATAAAGGTATCGAGGAAGCCCGGAAGGCGGGCGACATCCTGAAAAAAGAAAATTATACCTTCGACGTAGCTTTCACTTCCGTCTTGAAGAGAGCCATAAGAACCCTCTGGATCGTCCTTGACCGTATGGACCTCATGTGGATACCCGTTCATCGCTCCTGGCGGCTGAACGAAAGGCATTATGGCGCGTTACAGGGCCTAAACAAGAACAAAACGGCCTTAAAACACGGAGAGCAGCAGGTGCTTCTCTGGAGAAGAAGCTACGACGTCAGGCCTCCCGCCCTTGAAAAGACCGATGAAAGATACCCCGGACACGACCCAAAATACAAGGGCCTTGACGAGAAAGATATCCCCGTGGGGGAATGTTTAAAAGACACCGTTGAGCGATTCCTGCCTTACTGGCATGAAACCATCAATAAAGAAGTCAAGGCGGGCAAACATGTCCTTATCTCTGCTCATGGCAATAGTCTGCGGGCCCTTGTCAAACATCTTGATAATATTTCTGATAATGATATAGTAGGATTAAATATTCCCACCGGGATCCCCCTGGTATATGAGCTTGACGATGACCTGAAGCCCTTGAAAAGTTACTACCTGGGAGATCCCGAAGAAGTAAAGAAAGCCATGGGAAAAGTGGCTTCGCAGGCAAAAACACACGAATAAAAAATCAAGGAGGTAGTTATGGGCGTAAATATCCACGAACTACTGGGAGAGGACGCTGACCATCTTCTAAATCATAAATGCACGACCATCCCCAAGGAAAGCCTTCACCTGCCCGGACCTGATTTCATCGACAGGATCTTCAGCCTCTCCGACAGGTCCAAAAAAGTCATGGACAGCATGAAGTCCATGTTCGATCACGGAAGATTAAAAGGCACGGGCTATCTGTCCATCCTTCCCGTGGACCAGGGCATAGAACATTCCGCGGGCGCCTCCTTCGCTCCTAACCCCATTTACTTCGACCCGGAAAACATAGTAAGATTGGCCGTCGAAGGAGGATGTAACGCCGTGGCCTCCACCCTGGGAGTCCTTGGCATAGTCTCAAAAAAATATGCCGGCAAGATCCCTTTTATTTTGAAAATAAACCATAACGAGCTTCTCTCCTACCCCAATTCATATGACCAGAGACTTTTCGCTTCGGTCGAGCAGGCTTACAATATGGGCGCAAAAGCCGTGGGGGCGACGATCTATTTCGGTTCCATAGAATCGCGCAGGCAGATAGAAGAAGTCTCGCGAGCTTTCGCCAAAGCTCATGAACTCGGCATGTTCACTATTCTCTGGTGTTACCTGAGAAATCCGGCTTTTAAGAAAGACAGCGTGGATTATCACACATCGGCCGACCTTACCGGCCAGGCGAACCACCTGGGAGTGACTATAGAAGCGGATCTCATCAAACAAAAGGCTCCCACAAATAATGGAGGATATACGGCTATCAATTTCGGGAAAACGAGCCCTCTTGTCTATGAAAAACTTACCTCGGACCACCCGATTGACCTTACCAGATACCAGGTGGCGAACTGCTACATGGGAAGAATAGGCCTGATAAACTCCGGCGGCGCTTCTACCGGAAAAGACGATCTTGAAAGAGCCGTAAAAACCGCGGTTACGAATAAAAGGGCCGGCGGGACGGGCCTGATATCGGGCCGCAAAGCCTTCCAGAAACCGATGGAAGAAGGCGTAAAACTTTTGAACGCGATACAGGACGTCTACCTTTCAAAACAAATAGGCATAGCTTAAAAAAGGAGGAAAAATGAACAAAATTATATTTCCGGGCCTGATAATAATAGCCAGTTTAGTGACCGTGCTCTGTTTCTTTCAGCCCTGGGCGAGCGTCGCCGCATCCGTGACCGGTATTTCCAAAGAGCTGACTTCCGCGGCCGACAAATCACTTAAGGATACTCCTTTTGCCGGCAAATTCATCAAAAAGGCGGATGAAGTAACCACGGCAATAAGCAAATATGGTGATATCGAGATAAAAACCACGGTACGCGGCAACCAGATCCCGGCAATGGTCAATAATAAGACCTCAAAAGTAGCTCTTTCGCTCACACAGGTCTTTTTTAAAAGCGCCGAAGGCCTGGACAAAAAAAGCTATCTTGTCTACCTGCTTCCTCTTTTCGGGATATTGTGCGGCGCCTTGGCGGTGCTGGGAACGAAGAATAAATTATACGTTATTGTCATGACGGCCATCGGCGGGGCGATCTCCGCCGGCGGTCTTTACAATCTGCTCACCATGGACGTGTCCAGTGCCGCCGTTAAGATAAGCATCAGGTACGGACTGTGGCACACGATGTACGCTTTCCTGTTCATATGCGCGGTGGGTATCGCTTGGCTTGTTGCCGGCAAGAAAAAAGTGTGATAATAAAGTTATTTCTTTTTCTTCTTCGAATGGGCGGCGCAAGTCTTGCAGCACATAGCTCTTCCTCCCTCTTATCTTAATCTTCGCGTATTTCCCTGATATCCGCTTTATTTATAGTCTTCGTTCCCCCGCCGATCTCAACCGTTACGCGCTCTTTAGTCTCTTCTTTTATAATTCCTTCGATGTAACCGCCGCTATTCAGCATGATGAATTTCGTCTCCCGGAGCTTTACCGGTTCTCCCGCTTCAGGAACGGCCTTTGCCATCGGCCTCGCGGAATCAGCTTTTTTGGAAGACGAGGCGACAAAACCGCAGCCGGACAAGATGAAAGAAAGGAATATTAAAAAGATGAAAAGAATTTTTCTTTCCATATCCTACGCAGTTACATCTGTGACTGCGCGTCCTGGACCAAAGGAAGGATACTTTCCAGTTCCTCCTTCGTAAGTCTTCCCAGCTTGGCGAACTTCATTTCGCCGTCTTTATTTCTTCTTTCCCGGCTTATCTGAAGTTTCCTCGGTCCGTTGTTGTAAGACATGATTTTGACCGATAAGACACCGTCCTGGCTTTCAGCGGACCTACTGAAGAGTTCCTCGTCAAGTGAAGCATCATAACCTGGCATCAGTTCTACCTCCTGTTTGTGTTATATGACCATAGTAAATATAATTATCGCGGTAAACGCCGCAGGATAAACAAAGCGCGCCGCGAAGTCGATCTTCCGCGCTAGTTTCTCTTTGCCTTTATGAACGAGATAAGACAGAGCGATCGCCTGGATCAGGCTGGAAAAGACCAGGATCGTAGACCAGAAAACCAGCGCGTCAAGCCGTGTAAAATAGGGTATTTCCGGAAGGTTGGCGCTTATCGCGAACCGGTATGCCACCAGCGTTAAAAAACAGGTAGTCGCGGCGGCGACGTTCGTCCCCACCTCTTGGGGGTCTATCCAGAATACTATCCAGGACATGATAACAATGAATGCCAGCGGTATAATGATCTTATATATGTAATGCTCGCTGTGTCTCTTGACTTTAAGGGAATAAGTTATCGTAGCGAGTTCCTCATCTTCTGAAGGAGTAAAAGGTTTTGTAGTATAGTCCCAGCTTACAACATCCCAGTCCGGTACGGAAAAATTAGCTGCCATGCCAAAACCGCCTGTTTCGGGTCGTAAAAGTCTGACTTCCTGCGGAGAATGGTCAGGAGTCACAAATGTAAAATTAACCGTCTGTTCATCAAATGGAAAATTATGCAGTTCAAGTGGCTGGGAGAAATACCCCCAGGACCGCTGGTCATAAACAACTTCGCCGCTTGAATCGACTTCGGCTACTATGGGAAATGACTTCCATAGCCTCTGGCGGTTCAAGAGAAGTATCCTCGGATTCCAGATATCGGTAAGGTTATAAGAAACGGAGCCCTTACCGCCGTGAGCAAGTCTCGGGTCCCACCACTTGTACACAGTATATATGTTGGCCGCGAAACTCTGCTGTACCGTATTTATCTCATCGACATCGATTATGAACATGGTTACATATACATTGGTCGGGCCCTTTTCCTGCAATGGACGGGTGATGCCGACCTGTGGTCCTGATTCAGCGAGTTTAGCTTTAACATCTGCGCCTTCGGCTTCTGCTTCCGGCATAGCTGGCGCAGCTTCTTTTTTCGCAGGTTCTTCCTTTAAAGCTGCAGGAAATATACTTTTCCAATCATTTTTCATGCTAACCTGCAACCAACCGTTCTTTTTAGCCGCATCAATGGATCTCCTGTCATCCTGGCCGTATTTGAACTCCCTCATTTTGTCATCATGCTCTATCAGGACCTGAAGGGTAGGAAGTTCATTACTTTGGCAATATTTGAGCATTTCGGTGTCTTCCCCGCCCTTCATCCTGCCCACGGCTATGACCGGTTTTTTCCCCATACCTTCCCTGTATGTTTCAAAATCAATGACCCTTTCAGGGGCTGCCCCGTAAAGATTATCAGCTATTCTCTTGGCAAAAGTCAGATCTCCGGAAGTAATTATAAACACATTAAACCCGTATGCCCGAAAGTATGACAAAAGTTCTTTCATGGGCTGATAAATAAGATCCGAATATAAAGCGTCAAAAAGCGGGTGCTTTGCGGTATTCAGAAAATCCTTAATAAGTTCTCTATAGAATTCATCGCCCGCTTTTTCGCGGACAATTTCATCGATATTTTCCAGCATCCCTTTGTCCAACTCTTCAAGGTATTCCGTCCCCTTCTTTTCAACCGACTTGAAAGGCTCTTGCTTAAGGAGCTCCGGATCTTTCTTTGCAAGCCGCTTTATAGACCTTGCCAAAAAAACAATTTATACATCGGGATCTTCACAAATGAGCGTGCCATTAGCCCTGAATACGGCTATCCTGTCTTCTTCTTCTATAAAATTTTCACTGTCGGTCGTGGTTGATTTTTTTACGTATCCCAAAATGGCCTCTTTGACCTGGCCATCGTTCCAGGAAGGAAGAACCCCTTCTTTTTTCGCCTCTGAAGAAGACCCACTCTCAGCAAGTACAGGACCGCAGGTAAAATAAGAAAAGATCAATACCGCTGAAATGGATAAAATGGAAAGAAAATCTAAATAATTGAGCTTTTTCACTTTTCCCTCTTTATTCTGCAAATTCATAAAAACCATACCCGACATTTTATTATATACAAATAACATAAAAGTAAACAGTTTATTTTTTACTGGACGGGGAACTGCGCCGTGGCTCTATATACAAAAAGCGCGCGGATCTTGTCCTAGAACTCACCACCCAAGACAAAAAAACTGGTGGTAAAAACAAAAGAGGCGGAGCTTGATGCAGAGCCCCGCCTCTTCGGATATCTTTGTTCGTTATTCTACTTTTTGGTTGATTCTTTCCCGCTCTTCGTGGTCGTGGATTTGGTCGAACCCGAGCTCCAGCTCCAGTTTGCTATGCCGTCATAGACTTTCTGCCAGCCACTTTCGCTTTTCGCCGTCGAAGTGGACTGAGAGCTGCCAGCATAGGCCGACGCGGCACTCATAACGAAAAAGAAAACCGCTATTGTTGCAACTATCTTTTTCATGCTCCCCCCTTTTTTAAGTTAAGCATGTCGTATTTTACCTCAAATTATCAAAAGTGTCCATAGGAGACACTTTTAAGGCTGAACCCCTGCACCGCGCAAAGAATTTATTGCATATATCAGCGATGAAAATACCTAAGCCAAATATATAAAGTGCACAGGATCATGGATTGCAGCATAAATATCGACCCGTACCTAAAAAACTTCATAAAAGAGATGGGATACCCATTTTTCTCACTTATTCTGGACATCACGATATTAGCTGAAGCACCAATTAAAGTGCCATTCCCCCCAAGGCATGCGCCAAGAGCAAGGGCCCACCATAGGGGTTGTGCAACTTTTATGCTGATGAGGGCAGGATCGGCAAGCCCGATACTGCTTGAAAAATATTCGACAAAATGTCTGACGATCGGGATCATAACTATTACAAAAGGTATGTTATCTAGAACTGAAGAAAAAACAGCGGAGCCCCAAAGGATCAGTATACACACCATAAAAAGATTCTTGCCGGCAATATGCAGCACCCCCTCTCCTATCCAGGATATTACACCATTTACATCCAGTGCCGAGATCATCATGAACATCCCGATAAAAAAGAAAATTACGCTCCACTCTACTTCCATAAGGGTTTCTTCACTTTCGTGCCTGCAAACAAGCAGCATTAATATGCCGCCGCCAAGCGCGATAACACCGGGTTTCACGCCTATCGTGTTATGGATAAGAAACCCGAAAAACATCAAACCCAGCACCAATAAAGCTTTCTTCATATTCTCCCTGTCAACAATAGCCAGGGCGGGTATAGAGTCAATAAGCCTCATTTTAACTTTCTCTGTAATTTTAAATTGGTCTTTGAACCAGAAAAAAACAGTTAGAATGAAAATTGCAAATACAAGCAGAATGATCGGCCCCAAATGGACAATAAAGTCATTAAATGACAGATTAGCCTGAGATCCTATCAATATATTCGGCGGATCGCCTATCAATGTCGCTGTCCCGCCTATATTGGAAGCTATCACTTCCATGATCACAAAAGGCACCGGTGATATCTCTAATAACTGCATTATCAAAATAGTAACCGGAACGATCATAATAATAGTTGTAACATTATCTAAAAATGCCGAAAGCAGGGCCGTTACTCCAAGAAGGAATATCATTATCACCCTTGGATCGCCTTTAGCTAGTTTTGCCATACTTACTGCTATCCATTCGAAAAATCCTGTCCTGGATAATATATAAACACTCGTCATCATGCCCACCAGAAGAAAGATCACATTAAAATCTACTCCAGCAATGGCCTGTTCAAAAGTCACGAGTCTCAGTAATAAAACCAAAGTGGCCCCAAGTATGGCCACTACAGTTTTGTTGACTTTCTCAGAGGCGATTAGAATATATGCCGCTACAAAAATAATTACAGAAAATAATGCTTTCATTGTTATTTTAGAAAAACAGTATCTTATCTATGATGCAGAACCTGTCTATTACACCGATCAAGGTTCGATCTTCTTCTACAACGAATAATTTTGCTTTATTTTTAACCGTCATTTCGAAAATTATTTCCAACAGTGTTGCACCTTTAGATATAGTAGAAGTCCCTTCTTTATAAATGTCGCTTACTTTAAGGTCGCCTTTTATCCTGAAATATTTTTCGAATGGATCAATGTGCCTTACGAAAGATATGGTATTAAGATTATTAAAGAAATCCGGCATGCCATATTTAAATATATTGAGGCAGGATACTTCTCCGCGATATTTTCCTTTTTCATCCATTACAGGCAGAATATCAAAATGGCCAAGATGCATTTTTCTTGATACTTCCTCTACTGAAGTATCAAGATGCACGTAGTCTACCATAGGACGAGCTATATCCCCTGCAAGGATCTGCTCTTCTCCTCTTATCCCGGCCTTCCGAAGTGCATCAATAATATCTTTATGTGAAAAACCTTCATTTATTATTCTCTTCCCATATCCATCCTCAACCAAAAACCGGATAAGCGCGGACATCGTTTGCAGGATGATATAAGGTTCTTCATGGGATGAAATGAGCAGGAAAATATAATTTGCGGGGAGACCATCCAGGCTGGCAAAATCGATCCCTTCCCTGCTTGTCCCCATTACTATAGAGAGCTCTTTCCACCCCTCTATCCTGGCGTGAGGAAAGGCTAAACCGCTGCCTATACCGGTGGTTTGCTGATTTTCCCTTTCCATCACAGCCGCGAAAACATTTTCTTCTCTAAGGGGAAACCCAGCAACTTTTCTCCCCAAAAAAACCTTATTGGTCAAAGCTTTTATGGCTTCTTCTTTATTGGTTGCCGGAAGATCGAGTATTATCTTTTCTTCATTAAGATAGTTGGTTACATCTATCATGGTTTGCCCTTTTTCATCCTAATACCTAAATGCTGTTCAAATAAAGTTTTATTATATATCTCCGATTGCAATACGACAAGACCTACTGCCGGAAGTGTTGCGCAAATGTTTATTCAAAGCGTCTTATCTTGTGTCTTGGTTCCCTTATTCAACTAGTTCCCAGGGAAAAAGGTGTTTTCTTTCTATGCCTAAAAGCATTCGGATTATTTCATCGCTTTTAGATGCTTGCATAAATTTATCAATAACACCTTCTATCTGGAGCAGCTTAGAAATCTTAGCCAAGAGTCTAAGATGAACAAACACCGTAGGCGCGCAGGTCATAAAAAACAAATGTACCTTCTTTCCGTCTGGACTAGAAAAATCTACACCTTTTCTTGAACGACCGATCACAATATTAGGCTTCGTAAATAACTCCGGATCCGGGTATCTCGGATGAGGAATCGCGATTCCGTTCCCTGCCGCTGTACTGAGCATTTTTTCCCGTTCTTTCAGCTGATCCAGCAACTTCTTTCTGTCAGTAAGAATACCTGCTTTATGAGCTATATCTGCCAATTCCGCAAGGATTCCATCCTTATCCTTACCTTTAAAATCCAGGTTTATCAAATCCTGATTGATTAGCCGGGATAAAGGTATGATTTGATCCGTGGTTTTTATTATTATATCCAGCTCATCCCTGGGGGTTTCTGATACTATGTCCCGCTGCAGATGCTGATCTATGGCTTCCAGATGAAATCGCCACTGATTTCCTATCTTCACCCCGGGAAGTTCATTTTTTTGGGCCATTTTAAGAACTGTTTTTTCATTTAATTTCATGTACTTTGCTAATTCTCTTGTGGTCATAACCCTATCTTCCTTCACGATTGTCCTCCTTTATTTTAACTTACATTAACTTATTTTAACTCATTTGGCTTAAATATTCAATATTTTTTTGTTATAGGACGGGGATAAAAACGGACAAAAATCATATAAATAAAGAAAAGCAGTTAATCCTGTTTTTGTGAATTTGAATATGTCAAGTTCACAACTCCAATAGAATCAACTGCTTAAAAATGTAAAATGTAGGAAACGCCCCTTATATCACTAGCGTTTGCGGGACAATTTGCTTCTACTCCTCCTCTTTGCCGAACCCCGGGTCCTGCTCCGGAATACCATCCGGGGTTTTGTGAACTCCTCCCTCGGAAGCTCGGGATGCTCCGAGACGGGCAAGGCCGTCTTTATGAGGTTCTCGATGTTGCGTATATCATTGCCCTGTTCCGGGGTAGCGAACGAGATAGCGCGCCCTTCATGCCCGGCCCGGGCTGTGCGTCCGATCCTGTGCACGTAATTCTCCGTATCGTCCGGAAGATCGTAATTTATGACCGTTTCTATACCGACAACATCTATTCCCCTGGACGCTATATCGGTCGCGACAAGTATCCTGTACTTTCCCGCTTTAAAACCCTCAAGCGCATCTCTCCGCTGCCGGAGTGTACGGTCCGAATGTATCTCCGCCACGTTGTGCCCCATTTCTTTGATCAGGCGTTTGATCTTGCCCGCTCCCCTTTTTGTCCGTGAAAAAAGCAGCACCGAACCGCGGTACTGATCGAGCAGTTTAGCCAGCAGTTTCTTCTTGGCTTCTTTTTTTACGATGAATAACTCCTGAATAATACGTTCCGGGGCAGTTCCTGACGGCGCGATCTCGACATGGACGGGAAGCTTCATATGCGCGGCGCCTATTGACACGACTTCCCCGGGTATCGTCGCCGAAAAAAGCATAGTCTGCCTTTTTTTGGGGACGAACTTAAGGATGCGTTCTATGTCCGGCTTGAAGCCCATATCCAGCATCCTGTCAGCTTCGTCCAGGATAAGGATCTCCACTTCATTCAAACGCAGTGTCCTCTGATTCATATGATCGATAAGCCGCCCGGGCGTGGCGATAATAACACGCGGGTTCTTTTTCAGGACCTTCAGCTGGGCCTGCATCGGGACCCCTCCTATAATGACCACAGTCCTTATGCCGAATAAGGGCGCTATCTTCTGGAAGGTCTCATTTACCTGTAGAGCCAACTCCCTGGTAGGAACGAGTACCAGGCACTGTCCCTTATTGCGGGAAAGACGCTGGATAACGGGTATAGCAAAAGCCAGGGTCTTGCCTGTGCCGGTCTGGGCCACCCCGATAATGTCAGTACCGTCTATCGCGCTGGGGATCGCTTTATGCTGGATCGGTGTCGGGTGAGCGAACTTCAGTCGGTCCAACACTTCGAGTATTTTCGGGGCGATGCCCAGCCCGTCAAAAGAGACATCCGTTCTCGGTTCTTTCATCATGATATCTTCACGCCTCGTTTTTTTTATCCGATATGATTTATCTGCTTCGGTTGGATGGGCGCCATTTTGGCACAAAATCAACTATTGTTGGTGAATCCGCCCCCAAATCGTCAGTAATTTTTGCTTCTTCTGTTACCTTTTCACCCTTTAAGCTGCACAGCGATAATAGATTTAACCTTTTCTGCTACATCTGACATTTTTTCACCCCCACAAAACCCTGTAATGCAAATATCCTTATTTTCTATTAAGCTCTTCTATTGTCTCTGCAACTATTTCGCTTATCACCTCTTTTACGGATACTATTTTTTTAATCCTCGGAACATTAGTCCCGGCAAGTACTATCGCTTTATCTATATTTCCGGATGCTGCATTCGTTAAAGCCTTGGCAATACAATAAGGGACCTTCGCGGGATCACATGTTCTCAAGCATTTATAGTCACATTGAAAAGGCTCGCCCTCACCGCTCATTATTTTATCAGTAAACTTTGTCCTTATTGCTTTCGCCGGCATACCCACCGGGCTTTGTATAAAAACAAGATCATCTTCCTTCGCGTTAACATAAAGCTGTTTGAATTCATCCGCGACCGAACATTCATAAGTAGCTACAAACCTTGTTCCTATCTGTACGCCTTTAGCCCCCAATCTCAAAAATTTAGCGACATCTTTACCGTCAAATATGCCGCCTGCCGCTATAATAGGAATACTTACTCCATACTCTTTCTCGTATTCTCCAACCAGATCCAAAACATCTTTCACCGCATTCTCAAGCAGTGGCTCCTCTCTCATCTTCTCTTTAAGAGATTCTAACTCTTCTAAACTGTAACCCGCTATATGTCCTCCTGATAACGGCCCCTCAACTACAAAGGCATCCGGAAAACGGTTATAACGCCTCTTCCACGTCTTCAGCAGGAGTTCAGCTCCTCTTGCTGAAGCGATCAGAGGAATCAACTTTACCGGTGAACCCTCCGCGAATTCCGGCAGGCTTATGGGTAAACCTGCCCCGGAAATAATATAGTCTATATTTTCCTTGGCCGCGGTTCTTACCATATCTTCATAATTGCTGAGCGCCACCATAATGTTAACGCCAATAGCCCCTGTTGATAATCTGCGTGCCTCTTTTATTTCATTTTCCAGATACCTCCTCTGGCATCCAAGCTGGTCTTTTCTGTTTTCTTCGGTATCCGGGGGAAGCCCGACGCTTGCTATAGTGCCGCCGCCGCCGCAATTCGCTACTGCAGCGGCTAAAGGCGCCAAGGATACTCTGACTCCCATTCCACCTTGAATGATAGGAACCTTAATTTGCAAATCGCCGATTACAAGCGGCTTTAATTTATCAGGCATTATTCTTTCCTTTTATTTAACCCCCTTATGGGGGAGGTATTATAATGCAGAAACACCTGAAAACCAAGATATTTCACATCTTCCCGTATTTTCGAGCGTGTCATTATTTTGAAAAATCATACAAACAAGCAAAACCAATATAAATGAATAAAAAACAGTTGTCTCTATTGTGGCAAATTCTAAAAAGCGAATTTACATAAGCATAATAGAAGCAACTGCTTATAAATATAAAATAGCGGAGGGGGAGAGAGGGGAATCCTTTTTCCCCTCTCATCCAAGTTGATGCACTTATCTAACTGTAAAAATCCAACGTGTCAGGATAGTGACAAAATTTTTAAATAAAATGGGCGCAATTCGGGCGCATTACCGATCGTCCGACCTTACGGCGCTCCCCTTTTACCGGCCGGCATCTTTGCGCTTTGCGTAGCAATCCTTGCAGTATATTGGCCGATCTCCGCTGGGCTTAAAAGGAACTTCGCATTCTTTCTTACAGTCTGAACAAACCGCCTTGTGCATTTCCCGCGGCCCGCCGCCGAACCCACGACCACTCTGTTGATACCCTACCATGTTGCCTCCTTTTTAGTTTTGCTAAAAATCATAAAGTCCCGGATTGATCACATTGCTTATGGGTTATTATACTATCGAAACGGAAAACAACAAGAACAATATTGAAAAACATCTATTTTTCCCAAATCCCTTGAAAATCGAAAGTGAAGTGCGCTATACTTTAAAGTGCATATGGATCTTAACTACACAAGTAAAATACTGATCACCTGCGCGCGCGGGATCGGGCCTTTTCTGGAAGCGGAAGTAGGCTCTCTCGGCTACTCCATAGAATCGTCACACGATACCGGCATTGTGACCACAGCGAAGTTTCTTGAGACTTATAAGCTCAACCTTGAGCTCCGCACGGCCTATAACGTTCTTTTTCTTCTGGAAGAATTTAAGTGCGCGGGGCCGGATGATCTGTATGGCGAAGCTTATGCGATCGAATGGGAAAACATCATCCCGCCGGAGGAATATATTTCGGTCGTTTCGCAAGTAGACAATCCGACCATAAAAAATTCGATGTTCGCTAACCAGAAGCTTAAGGACGCCATAGTCGACCGGCTGGTCAGGACAACGGGTAAACGTCCCAACGCGGGCCCGGACAGGAAAAACATAGTGATAAATTTATACTGGAAAAATAAAAAGGCCTGGATATACCTTAACACATCCGGCACGAAATTGGCTGACAGGGGGTACCGAAAAATACCCCTCGAGGCACCGATGCAGGAAACGCTGGCAAGCGCCGTTATTCTTGCTACCGGATATACCGGCAGCAGCCATTTTATTAATCCTATGTGCGGGAGCGGGACTTTGGCCATAGAAGCCGCCTTGATCGCCCTTAACAAGGCTCCGGGTCTCCTGCGGAGCAATTACGGGTTTAAGCACTTAATGGACTTTGATGACAAATACTGGCAGGCCCTAAGAAAAGAGGCTCTTGGTCTGGCCAGAAAAAAAACGGATTTCAGGATAATCGCGACAGATATAAGCAATAAAGCTGTTGCTGCTGCCATGAAGAATGCGAAAACAGCGGGGGTGGACCATCTGATAGAGTTCAAGGCGTGCGACTTCGCGGATACGGCTATCCCCGCCGGGAAAGGAATAGTAATACTGAATCCCGAATACGGCGAACGTATGGGTTCTGCGGCAAAGTTAGCCGATACTTATAAAGGAATAGGTGATTTTTTCAAGAAAAAATGCGCAGGATACACCGGATATATTTTTACCGGTAATCTTGCTCTTTCCAAAAAAGTAGGCCTGCAGACAAAAAAACGCATTCCGTTTTATAACGGTGATATCGAGTGCCGGTTACTGGAGTACGATATTTATTGATCTTTGTTGTATCGTTTGCGCTTTTTTTACCAGGAATGCTGTGTGGATGTGACTTTCGGGATGTCACACTCGAGCTGCTCAACGGGCACGCCGCCGACCTTGTCTTTCCAAAAAGTCGCTTTAAGATGAACGTTGCAATAGACTTCATGGTTATAAATGCTGAGAATATTGTTACAGAGCGGATACTTGCATTTCCGATGTTCGGGTGAAGTTTTTATTTGCATATTGTTCATCCTTTGCGGGTTTTTCCCCTGCTCATGCTTAAAACTGTCCTTTTACTTTGGAGAGGCGCACAGTCAATAAAACCCGTGCTGTCTTTGATCATTATACTCCTGCCCCACCAGAAAAGATATATGAATCGTATTTACTGGAATATTTGGGCCCTATTTTGTGTCGATCAGGTGAGTTATGAAAATGCCTGAAAAGTTACTGGTGGAGAGGGCGGGACCTTCAGGACCGATCGCTAAAGTCCTTTATTTATAAAACTTTAATCTCTCTCTCCTGCTTTTTGGTCAGTTTCTAAGTATCCCATCAAAAAACTCATTTGCTGCGGTTATATACTTATCGTAAGGCACAAGTGGTTTTTTGAGCTCCTCTATTGTCTGATCGGACAGTCTCGATCGTTCGACTACTTCCCTGCCGGCCTTTCTCATGACATCTTTATAATCATCAATGATGGGCCCCAGTTGCGGATCTGATTGTTTCAGCAGTTCCCCTTCACCCCTGTAAATTTCAGCGATAACTTCGGAATGCATGTTCCTTGCGACCCTCTTGAACAGTAGTTGCAGGACCTGGAATTGGCTCTGTTCGGGAAATCCGCAATTGGATATCACTGCGATTTTTGGAGTTTTTCCATGCCGCGCCGGGTGTCTGCACTCGCCCTTTTCGTCTTTCACAAGGTGAGGATCCCCCAACGGAAGTATCCTATCCATGAAATTCTTCATAAGACCCGTAACGTTGTCTACATATAAAGGCGTAGCGAAAACGACTATATCATTTACCATTAATTGCTCCAAAAGCAGTTTCATATCGTCGTCTATAACACACCTGCCCGGTGTTTTTACCCAGCACCTGAAACATCCCCTACAGTTACTTATTTTCTTTTTCGCAAGCAGTACTTGTTCGACTTGCGCCCCGGCTTCCTCGGCGCCTTTCAGGAACTCTTCCACCATAATGTAAGTATTTCCCCGTTTTCCTCGAGGGCTTCCGTTAAACGCGATAATTTTCATGAATAGATCTCCTTTATGTGAAGAACACTTATAAATACTTTCATTTAAATACTCCGATTAACTTTAATCCTTCAGGGATCATTTCAAAACATCGGCCAGTTCTTTATAGTAAAGCATCAATGCTTCGAAAACCTTGATCGTTTCCTGTATCATCCAGACGGTCAAAATGATCACGACCACAGAGATCAATACCTTCAGGTACAGTTTCGTCCGGGGCCTGTACCATACAAGGGGCAGCGCCAGCGGCCCGAAAAAAAGGATGGCAGTCACTATTGCCCAGGGGTTGTAAAACCATTTTTTCTCCACTTCCCGGCTGCTCTCCACCATTAAAGCATCCGGTCCCGAAGATTCGTTCAGCTCTTGCTTTTTCTTTGATCCGGTTTTTTCTTCCATTTTATCGTTTCGGTTCAATAAAACATTTATACAACGCCTTAATCTACTTTTTAAAATTTTGTTCAGGTATCATTATAGTGTATAGACAGCTAAAAACCAACCCATTCCACCTCTTCGGCGAATTTTTGAGTGTGTCATTAGTTTAAAAAATCATACAAACAAGCAAAAACAATATAAACAAATAAAAAGCAGTCAACCCTATTATCACAATTTTGGATAAGACAAAATTGTGTAAATGTAATAGCGTCAAGTGCTTATAAATATAAAATGGCGGAGCTGTGGGTTCAATTTGATAAACGGTACTGTCTACTAAATTGGGTCTTTTTAATCAAATCTTTTTCTATAACCACATTTCCGGCAAAGAGCCTCAACTACTTTTCTTTCTGAAAACCCCCTGTATAAATCCATGGCTCTTTTCCCTTCGATAATCTGTTTAAAACTAGATTCATTTATATTCCCCAGATCAATTATTCCTTCGCTATCCAGGCAGCACGGAACTACAGTTCCATCCACAAGGATCGCAGCCTGCTGCCTGAGCCCCAAACAGAACCCTTCCTCATTTAAATCCGGTATTCCTTTATCGGGCCAGTCGAAAAAGGAACTCTGACTTACATAAATATTATCCCTAAGCTTAATACCGTTCCCTTCGGACGGGATCTCTTCTATTTTGTGTGGAAGTTCAAAGAACTTTTCGATTCTCTCTAAAATATATGAATTTCTCCCTGTGCTTTGTACCTTTTGAACAGAATTAGCTGTATTTTTCATTTTCATATTCCACAGTCTGAAACAGGCAATAAACCCGGGAGTCTCTCCCGATTCAGTTATAAAACCAAAAACTTCATCAAAATATTCGTCTATGACGTTTCTGGGCGTGTTTCCATCAAAAATATGTAGTGAAAAATTTATAGCCCTAATAGCGGGTTTTGATAAAAGTTTATTCTTTGTTTCTTTAATAAGTGTACCATTCGTAGTAATATTTACCTTAAATCCTTTTTCACCGCATAAATCCAGAAAAGCACCTATGCCCGGATGCAAAAGCGGCTCCCCCATCACATGAAAGTAAAGATGCCCGGAATACCCCTTTACTTCATCAAGTATCTTTTTAAATAGATCTAACTCCATAAACTCGGGTTTTCGTGAAGTTTTAGGACAAAACCTGCAGTCTGAATTGCATACATTGGTGATCTCTATATAGATTCTTTTAAACTGTTTCATAATGTCGAAACGAAAAAGGGGTCAGGCCTCACCATTCGATATTTTTGTGCTATGCCGAGGTCTGCCCCTTTTACTTCTTTTTATTTATCAGTTTGCGGTCGTGCTCGCTCAAATGTAACTTTCTGATCCGGATATTCTGGGGAGTTATCTCAACCAGTTCATCATCTTCGATAAACTCAAGCGCGAATTCAAGCGTCTTTTCCCTGGGAGGGATAAGCTGAATGGCCTCGTCAGATCCCGACGAGCGCATATTAGTGAGTTTTTTACCCCTTAAAGCGTTGACGACGAGATCCCTCCCTTTATTGTTTACTCCCAGGACCATACCCTCATAGAGATCGTCCCCGGGACTGATAAATATCTCTCCCCGCGCCTGTAAATTAAAAAGCGCGAAAGCAACCGCCTCACCGCCTGACTGAGAAACAAGTACCCCTCTCTGTCTCGCGGGCATTTCCCCTTTATACGTCTGATATTCCAGAAAATTCTGGTACATGATCCCGCTACCGCGAGTCATGAGCAGAAAGTCGCTCCTGAACCCGATCAACGCCCTGGAAGCGATAATGAAATCCATC
>JBARQV010000039.1:0-4804 GCA_049643885.1 Candidatus Omnitrophota bacterium
CAGATCCCGCATACGGCCGACCTGGCCGCGAAAATATACGGGGATTCCCTGCAGGAACTTTTCGAGAATGCCGCTTTCGCCATGTTCGACATGATGGGGGATCTTGAAGGCTTAAAACCCGAAGAAAAGGTCGATATTAAGGTCGAGGCTCCGGACACCGAAGACCTTCTCGTCTCATGGCTGAACGAAATATTATACGCATCCTATATCAAAAAAATGCTTTTTACTGAATTTCAAGTCGGGCCTATCGAAAACAATAAACTTTCGGCAGTAGCCAGGGGACAGCGTATAGAAGAAGGCCCGGGACGCATCAGGTCCGAGATAAAGGCTGCCACGTATCATGATCTCAACATAGAAAAAACCGATAAAGGATTTGAAGTGACGGTAGTGTTTGATGTGTAAACCGGAGGTGCCGGATGACCAAGCCTTTCAGCGGCAGGTTCGAAAAAATAGACGATTACAGGTGGCGCATACCGAAAAGTTACATGCCGGGGATGAGGGTCCCGGGCCTGGTCTATTCGGATGAAGAGATGATGAAAAGCATCGTGAGAGATAACGCGCCGCAGCAGCTCGCGAACGCCGCGCATCTCCCGGGCATAGTCAGGGCGTCAATGGCAATGCCCGATATGCACTGGGGGTATGGCCTGCCGATAGGCGGAGTCGTGGCTACCGACATAGAGGCCGGCGGCGTTATCACGCCCGGAGGTGTCGGCTACGACATAAACTGCGGCGTGAGGCTCGTGCGCACGGACCTTACGCGTGAAGCCGTCAAGCCGCGCATCAAAGAACTCATAGATACACTTTACGCGAGAGTGCCTACCGGTGTCGGCTCTTCTGGGAAGATAAGGGTGGATCGAAAAGAAGAAGCCCGTTTGATGGTAGAAGGGTCGAAATGGGCCGTGGGAAGGGGCTATGGATGGCCGGAGGATATCGATCACACTGAAGAATGCGGGACCATAGAAGGTGCTGATCCTTCCAAAGTCTCTCAAAGGGCTTTTGAAAGGGGGAAGGGGCAGGCCGGGACTCTCGGTTCGGGGAATCACTTTCTTGAAGTGCAGGTAGTAGACGAAGTGTATGACGAGAAAATAGCCGAAGTTTTCGGCATAAAAAAGGGTCTTATAACTTTAATGATCCATTGCGGCAGCAGGGGTTTCGGGCACCAGGTCTGCGGGGATTATGCCGAGAAGATGGTGAAACTTCTCAGTAAGTACAGTATAAGCGTTCCAGACCGTCAGCTGTCCTGTGTGCCGGTTAAAAGCAGTGATGGACAGGACTATCTGGCGGCCATGAGATGCGCGGCGAATTATGCCTGGGCGAACCGCCAGGTGATCATGCACCTGACCAGGCAGGCGTTCGAGGCCGTTTTCGGCGAAAGCGCTAAATCGCTTGGAATGAGCCTGGTTTATGATGTAGCTCACAATATAGCAAAAATAGAAAAGTATAAGATCGACGGGAAAGAAAAAGTCCTTTGCGTGCACCGTAAAGGCGCTACAAGGGCTTTTCCTTCAGGCCATGAAGATGTGCCCGAAGATTACAGGGAAGCCGGCCAGCCGGTCATCATTCCGGGCGATATGGGCAGGTATTCTTTTATACTTGCCGGCACGGAGGCGGCGGAAGAAAGTTTTTATTCGACTTGCCACGGCGCCGGCAGGCTTATGTCCAGGACAGCCGCTAAAAGACAGACTCGTGGAAGGTCTATTTCCAGGGAGCTGGAAGCAAAAGGTATAAGGGTAAGATGGACCGGACGGGATACTCTTTACGAGGAAGTTTCCGAGGCGTATAAGGATGTGGGGAAAGTGGTCAATATCGTCCACATGGCCGGCCTTTCCAAAAAAGTCGCCAAACTGCTGCCCTTAGGGGTCATAAAGGGATGAGATTTGCATAATCGGCGGGAAGAATATATAATTGAGACGACATGTTTTGGGACAGGTTTCCTGCGGTAGCATAAGCTGCCGGCTGAAACCAGTCCCAATATTTTTATTCCTGTAGAAAGGAAATTAATGCTGGATCCGAAGTTTATAAGAGAAAACGTCGATATTGTCAGGAAATCCCTGAAAGACCGGGGAGTAAAGCTTGACCTTGACGGATTCCTGGAACTTGACAAAAGACGCAGGGAGCTTATCCAGAAAGACGAGGACCTCAAAAGACAAAAGAACGAGGCCTCGAAAAAGATAGGCGAACTTATAAAGCAAAAAGCGGATGTGTCATCGGCAAAGGCCGAGGTCACAGATATCTCGGAAAAGATCCATGCGCTGGACAAAGAACTTAAGCAGGTGGAGGAAAAGTATTATTCTTTCCTGGACGTCGTTCCAAACATACCGCACGAGAGCGTTCCGGTCGGCAGGAGCCCCAAGGATAATAAGATCATCAAGGAATCCGGAAAGATACCGAAGTTTTCCTTCACCCCGCGTGATCATGTAGAACTTGGCGAGATAAATTCTCTTTTTGATTTTGAAAGGGGAGCAAAAGTAGCCGGTTCCTTTTTTCCTTTGTATGTCGGCGCGGGGGCGAAACTGGAAAGAGCCCT
Source organism: Candidatus Omnitrophota bacterium (assembly GCA_049643885.1). Classification (GTDB taxonomy): domain Bacteria; phylum Omnitrophota; class Gorgyraeia; order Tantalellales; family Tantalellaceae; genus JBARQV01. The sequence continues at coordinate 2,528 of JBARQV010000039.1, forward strand.
TTTAAATTTCATGCTGGACGTCCATATTAAAGAGCACGGTTACAAGGAAGTTTTTCCGCCTTTTCTGGTAAACCGCCAGAGCATGAGGGGTACCGGGCAGCTTCCTAAACTTGAAGAGGACATGTACAAGATATCTGAAGAGGATTTTTTTCTTATACCCACAGCGGAAGTCCCCGTTACCAATATGCATGCCGATGAAGTCCTCGACGAGGATGAGCTTCCTATATGCTACACCGCGTATACGGCGTGTTTCAGGAGAGAAGCCGGCTCGTACGGCAAGGATACAAAGGGACTTATCCGTGTCCACCAATTCAACAAGGTAGAGATGGTCAAGTTCGTGAAGCCGGAGACTTCAATGGAAGAACTTGAGAAACTGCTCCTGGACGCCGAGGATATACTTAAACGCCTGGAGCTGCCTTATCGCGTCGCGGTATTGTGTACCGCGGACATAAGCTTTGCCGCCCATAAGTGTTATGACATAGAATTGTGGGCGCCGGGGACAGAGAAATGGCTTGAAGTATCCAGCTGTTCGGTCTTTACCGATTTTCAGGCCCGGCGGGCGAATATAAAATACCAGCCGTCCGACAGGACCCAAAAACCCCAGTATGTGCATACTTTGAACGGTTCCGGCGTGGCCTTGGCCAGGCTGGTGATAGCACTCCTGGAGATCCACCAGAACAAAGACGGCTCGGTAAATATTCCCAAAGCGCTCAGGCCTTATTTTGGGGCGAACAGTATCGAGCCCGGGGTGTCCTGACCTTATGAGAATATTGAAAACTCTAGTAGGCATTCTTCTCCTGCCCGTGGCAGTGGGAACGGGCACGGCGTTCTATGTACTCATATCCAGTATCGAGCCGGCCAGTGGGTCACTGCATATTCTCGAAAGAGGCGTCTTAATTTATCTTCTGGTCCACGTGTTCGTGATGCGCCCGGCTTATCTTTACGTGCTTGGCCACGAATTTGTCCATGTCCTCGCGACATGGCTGTGCGGAGGAAAGGTCTTGTCCTTTAATGTGACGCCCTCAAGCGGGAATGTCGTCACTTCAAAGACCAATTTCTTCATCGAACTTAGTCCTTATTTCGTTCCGTTCTATACTCTTCTTCTTGGGTTGATATTTTTGGTGTTAAGATCGACGGATATTTATATCCCACACCTGTCCGGGATATTCCTTTTTCTGATCGGCGTGACCCTGGCATTCCATTTCGTTATGACCACGGAAGTCCTCAAGGTCCAGCAGTCGGACATAGCCAAATCGGGATTTATTTTTTCCATGGTACTGATCTTTATCGGCAATCTCATCATCGTCATGGCCGTTTTTTCGCCTTTTTTTGAAGGTATTTCGTTTGTTGATTTTTTAAAGAGTTCGGTTACATATTCCGGGGATATATACAGGCAGCTGGTAGAGAAGCTGCTGGAGATCGTCAGGATAGTAGGGGTGTGGCAAATTTAAGCCGGATATAATATAATGGATTTCCATACAGCGGAGGAGTGGCTGAGTGGACTAAAGCGGCGGTCTTGAAAACCGTTGTCCCGCAAGGGACCGTGGGTTCGAATCCTACCTCCTCCGCCATATTTTTTTACATAACCCCTATTGACCGTAGGGGTTTTTTCTTTCAAGCCCACCGCATTAAACCACCTCAGCCACATCCTCCGCAAGTAAATAAGTATAAATTTCAGTCCCAGTCAGTCCCCGTGACGCCCCCGTGAGTTATAGTTAACAAACCAGTGCAATGAGGGTATAATAATAAAATAACTTTGGAGGATTTAATGAAAAACCAAATAAAGCAAATATTAAAAGATGCTTTAGAAAGAATAAGGAAAGAAAAACCAAACCTCGAACACATATTACAAGATAAACCTTATTCGAGTCCAGCACATCAAAAGGCTGTAACAGAAACTTCCTTTCTCTTATTGAAACAAGATATAGCTAAGTTAATTACTATAAGAAAGTTTAAATCAACATCTGTTAAAATATTGAAGTTAATCAAAGACCGCAATACAAAAGATTTATTGAAGATTATTAATAAACTAGAGCCCAATCTTGAGAAACATTACAATTCCTCAGAGAAGCAGACTAATCCTTGGAAAGTTTGGGGAATTAGAGCCGTAGGAATATTGATTATTGGTTGGATATTTACACTTGCTGTTATGACCTTCCCCCGTTTATAGTACCACCAGGGATTAGAGTTGTCAGCGGTTATTGATGCTTTCCCCACAGCTAGCTGTGGGCGTTTTTTTCTCCAATGTTCTTATAAATTCTTCCGGCGTTAGATTAT
>JBARQV010000040.1:0-27152 GCA_049643885.1 Candidatus Omnitrophota bacterium
ATTAGCAATAATACCGAGAATTATGACCTGGGGAACGGCGATAATGGGCAGCCAGATCGCGGTCTTGCGGCCTACATTGTGCCACAAGAGGCCTATTTCGGTATAGTCGGTCACGACACCGGCCATGAGAAAAACGAAACTGTTCCCCAAAGCCCCGGTTTGCCTGAATATCTCGAACGCCAAAGGGGCTGAACCTTCGGAACAGACTTCTATTATCGTGGCAACTATCAAGGTCACTAAAAGACCCATGACCGTCGGCCCCATGTATCTGCTAAAGATGTCTGCAGGAATATAGGCTCCCGCCAAACTGGCTATTCCCATACCTATAAGGATCCACCAAAGGACCATATCACCCAGGGACAACATTCCGCTGAATATCCCCTTCATGTCTGACCTCAATGTACCCGGAGAAAATCTGTATTCACTGAATCTCTTCTTGATATCCTTAGTTATCGAAAAACCTTCTCCCACTTCTGCGATATTTTCATTCGTCTCTATAATCCCTTTTCTTTCAAGCGCCTGGAAAATAAGGCCGGTTATTATCGCTATCACTATAGCCGAGATAATGATATAGAGGCCCTTCGGGCCGAAGAACGCCAGGAGCATTATCGTGAGGGTGAAATTCGCCCAGGGGCTTGCGAGCAAAAAAGATATTACGGCAGGGTTGGAAGCGCCCTTTTTATGCAGTTCTATGGAAAGAGCGAGGATACCGTGCGAGCAAGCGCTCATGAAAAAACCGAGGATCACGGAATAAAAGATCGTTCTCTTCCTCGGCTTTGCCAGAATATGGGAGACGTATTCCCGGGGCACGTAATGGTCTATCAAGCCGCCGAGGAACAGGCCAAGCAGTATTGCCCACCATAACCTGCCGAAATACATCAGCAAGGATACCCTGAACGGGACGAGGAACGAAAAAGGAAACGAAAGCAAAATCAGAAAAGCAAGAACGGAAGCCGCGATAAAGGTCTTATTCCTGTAAAAAGGAACTCTTGCTCCGGTCAGGCAGGTCTTGATCTCTTTTTCGGGTAGATCTTGCTTCTCGGCAAACTTCCTCAGGCAATGCTCACTGCAGAAAAAATGAGTCGCCCCGCCAACGGTCAGTTGAAGACCGGTTTTCTCGCTGACTGTCATACCGCATACGGGATCTTTCGTCATTTCTGTCTTTACGTTTATGTGGTTTTTGCGGCCGCTTCCTTCGCCTTCCCCTTTTTGGACGCCTCCGAACCCGGACATTCGCCGTTCCAGCAGTAGAGGCACAGTTTTTCTTTGGGAAACCCTATCGCCTCCACCATGTCATCGACCGTCTGGTACCTCAAAGTCGTGACGTCCAGGTCTTTCCGGATCCATTCGACCATGTTCTTATACTTCTCTGTAGTGTGGTCTATGTACTCCGAAACGTCCTCGACGTCGTGCCCTTCAAGGCCGCGTATGGCTTTGCGCGCGGCAAGTTCGTTTATGCTGCGAGTCGAGAGGCAGAACTTGCACGGGAACATGAGCGGCGGGCAGGCAGGTCTTACATGGACTTCTTTCGCGCCGCAATCCCACAGCTTATTCACGGTAAAATTCTTAAGCTGCGTTCCCCTGACTATGGAATCTTCGCATATCACTATCCTATTCCCCCCGATTATCTCCTTTATGGGTATAAGTTTCATGGTTGCCACAAGGTCACGCGTTTCCTGCGACGGAGGGGTATAGCTTCTCCCGTATCCCGGGGTATATTTCACCAAAGGCCTTCTCAGGGGTTTCCCTGACTCCATCGCGTATCCAAGAGCATGACCCACGCCTGAATCCGGGATACCGGAAACAAGGTCTACTTCTATATCCTTGTCTTTACGGGCCAGGAAAGCCCCGCACCTTTCCCTGACCCTTTCAGTATTTACACCTTGATACGTAGACGCGGGAAAACCCGTGTATATCCATAAAAAAGCACATATCTGCTCTGTGACGTTGCCTTCTTTTTTGGGGACCATCCCCTTCTCGTTGATGAGAACTATTTCACCCGGGTCAAGATACTTTGCTATTTCGAACCTGTTGTTCGGAAAAGCGCTTGTCTCCGCGGTTATAGCCCAGGCGTCTTCCCTTTTACCTATCACCAGCGGGGTATACCCAAACCTGTCCCTGGCAGCATATATACCCTCCTCGTTAAGCAGTAAGAGAGAACATGATCCTTCTATTGAATTGAACACGTTTTCGATGCCGTCAACAATAGTTTCGCCCTGATTTATAAGCTTGGCTATCAGCTCGGTGACGTTCACCCCGCCTTTACTTACCTCGCTGAACGATATGCCTTTTTTGAGCAATTCTTCGGTTAGGGTTTCCGAATTTTCGACCAGTCCGCTTGTAACGATACAAAAAGGTCCGAACTTCGAATTAAGATACATGGGTTGTTCGTTCGAATCGCTGATAACGCCTATCCCCTTGTTCCCTTTCATATTTTTGCAATCCTCGTAGAACTTCGATTTGAACTGGCTCTGGCTTATGTTGTGTATTTGCCTCTTGAAATCATCCCCCAATACGGCTATGCCCCCGTATTCGGTCCCGAGGTGTGAATGGTAATCCGTCCCGTACATCAATAATTCCACGCAATTGCCTTTTGAAATAGTGCCGAATATTCCGCTCATCTGTTCCCTCCGTTAATGGCCAGCGTTTTTCTGTTTGATCTTTTTCTCTCTGTACATGTCTTCGTCGGCCGCCTCAAAAAGCTGGATCTCGTTCTCGAAATCCTCCCTGAAAGCGGCAATACCGGTGCTTATCGTGAATGATATCCCGGCCCCGGTGTCTTCGAAAATGAACTCTTTGCCCTCGATCTTCTCTTTCACTCTTTCCATGGCCCTGGCCGATTGCTCCCTGTTGCTCTCCGGGAATATCACCACGAACTCGTCGCCCCCGTATCTGGTGATGATATCGGACTTCCTTAAGGTCTCCTTTATCACCGAGGAAACTTTTTTCAGGACAAAATCCCCGACCGCATGGCTGTAAGTATCGTTTATCTTTTTAAAATCATCAACGTCTACAATAGCCAGGGAGAATGTCTTCTTGTACCGTTTGGCTATATCAAAAAACAGCTTGAATTCCTTTTTAAAGTAATGTATGTTGTACAACCCTGTAAGGCCGTCGGTCATGGAGATCTCTTCATAATATTCCCTCCGGCTCAGGGCGCTGGTCACCCTGGCTAAGAGCTCCTTAAACTCGAAAGGCTTGGTGATGTAGTCGTCTATCCCAAGATTAAAACCTTTTACCTTGTCGGATATGGTGCTCCTGCTGGTCAGGAATATCACCGGTATGCTCGCGGTGGAGCTGTCCTCGTTAAGCTTGTTCTTGACCTCGATCCCGTCCATCACAGGCATCATTATATCCAGCAGTATGAGGCTCGGGGTTTCTTTGCTTATCTTTTCAAGCGCCTCTTCCCCGTTTAAAGCGGTTGTTACTTTATAACCGGCCTTCTTAAGGACTCTGTCCAGGAGGTCTAATATTTCAGCCTCATCGTCAACGACCAGTATCATCGTTTTTTCCTCTGTTTTTCCCTTTTTTTCAGCCATTGTCACTTGACCAGTTTTAACCTGGGGTTGTAGTTATATTTCCTGCCGACTTTTACGCAGGACTTACCGTTCAATTTAACGACATCCGCCGTAAAATCCACCTTTTCCCTCATGAGCGCGGAACCTACGCCAACAGCGTCGAAAGGAACTTTTAACTTTATGAATCTTTTTATCTTCTCTTCGTTAAAACCACTGGATATGACGATCTTCACATGATCAAATCCGTGTTTATTAAAAATTTTTCTCGCTTTGAAAACGAGCTCAGGGCACACCCCGTAAGATGCCTTGCTCTTCCCCTTAACGGACACGTCTTTCACGTCTTCCGCCGTATCGAAACGAACCCCCCATAACCTGTCGCCAAGCGCTTCGGCCACCTTCAGGGAAGTACCGATGCAATCATTATCAAAATCCACAAGAACGACGCGCTGGATGTCCCTGGGCATGTATTTATCAAAAGCCAGAGCGGCCTTTACCGTATCGCCCCCGTAAGCGGCTATCAGCCCGTGCGGCACGGTTCCAAGGCCTTCCTCCCCCCACCACGAACCCTGGGCGTCTGTAGAGACCCCAAGCGCTCCGGAGATGAACGCGGCATACCCGTCTGTGGTCTGAACGCGGTAATGGTCGAACCTTGCCGGGAAGAACAAGATCTTTTTGCCCCGTGCAGCTTTAACGACTTTTTTTACCGCCGTCGCGATGGCCGTGGGACGGGCTATAACGCCGAGATAGACCGTTTCGAGATGTGCGAAAGTGCTGTAATCGCCCTCTATGGTCATAACCGTATCGCCTGCCTTGACCTCATCGCCGTCATATAAAGCTTTTATCACAAGTTCGTCGGGTCTGTCCGCGCAAAGTTTGAGAATAGCGATCGCTTCATCAAGGCCGCACACAGTAGCGTCTTTCCTGCAAAAGACCTGCATCAGGGCACGATCATGGTTGTTGTCTTTTTTCAGTATTTTTTTCGTCCTGACAAAATACTTATCGCTGTACCAGCCGTTCTTCATCTTCTTTACCGGAATATCGAATACCGACGGCGGAAGCCTTTTGCCGTATTGCCATTTGACCATCTTCACCTCTACAAATATCCGCTATCCAATGTGCGGGTCCTGTCGCTCAGTGTCCTGCGCGCCTCCGCGCCACTGGCTTGTGCGGTACTCGGACACTGTAGCGCCACCCGCTCTACTGAATCCAAATTCCAATATCTATCCTTCTACAAGTTTCTTACCCAGTTCGAACGCCTTGTCCAGCATGTCCGGCTTTCCCAAGACGCTTCCCTTCTTGTCAACGCCCGTGCATAAAAGTTCTTCTTCATAACCGGCGTTTATCGTCTTAAAAAAGTTCCTTACTATCGCCCTGGCATTTTCAAAAAAATCTTTTCTTTCCGTCGCTTCGGCGCAGATAAACGCACCTTTTATCTTTTTTGTGAACACATCTATATTGAGCACATTCTTCGCGACCCAGACGCACTGGAAACGATCTATCATCATCTTTGTCTGGGCGGAAAGGCTCCCGAAAAATATGGGTGATGCCAGGATCAAACCGTCCGAGCTCTGGATCTTCCGGTATACTATATGGATATCATCGTTTATGGGCGAAAGGCCTTTATCATCGACTTCCTCGTATTCTCTCTCCCGACAGGGGGAAAATTCGAGCTTTTCCAGGACGATCTTTTCACATTCAGCCCCGTTCGACGCGGCTCCCTCAAGGGCCCTATCAAGCAAAACCTCTGAATTGCCGCCTATCCTTGGACTTCCGCTTATACCTAAGATCTTCATAGCGTTTCCTCTGCAGGCTTCCGCCTGTAGTATCCATTCCCCACACGGAAGTGTGGGGTCTCATTCTCCCGAATGACGGACCAGTCCGATCGACCGCGGTATCAGGATATCGGCCTTCCCCGACTTTTCACCGCTTCCGGTCCTGTATGCGGCGTCAAGTAAAGTGATGAACTCCGTCGTGTAATCCTTAAGGATCCCGGCCAGCTCCGTCTTCTTCTCGCCATAGATCATTGCCAGAACCACCTTTTTGCCGATATATCTTTCCAGAATGGGTTCATACGAAGTACCGACTGAAGCGACGAGCTGCTGCTGAAGCGAGGAAGTGTATTTATCCTGCCCCTGTAATATCTTCCCGGCAGGCACGAACGACTTCGCCCTTCCCATCAAAAGATTTGTTGCCTCCAGCAGCGAATCCCTGATGGTCCCGAAGACATTCCTGATCCTCCTGTTAAGAGACAAGTGCCAACCTGGCTTGCACGTTCTTTCCAGGTCTCTCGTTCTTCTCTTTAAAAGCCCGGGGTCCAGTGAATCAACAAAACGGATAATGGTCTGGATATCGCCGAACTCGCTCTTGTACAGAATATAACTGGTCTCTATCTGATCATCCTCTTTATCGAGGTATGCGCTGTCGTATACGAGATCGAGGCCGGAATTCTCCACTTTTAATCTTCCCCACACGGTCTTGCCGTCTTTTCTTTCAAGCGTCACGGAAGATCCGGAAAAATACTTAAGGCACCTGTCTTTTGAGCGCCCCCGTATAAAAGCCCCGGCAAAAGTGGTAATAACGATTAAAATGATCGTAATGGCAAAGGTATCAGGCATAAATCAGATTACCGTTCCGGAAGGAATTACGGTGTTCTTGCTTATAATGACGATCCCGTCCCTGATATAGTAATTCGGACCGTCGTGATTCTCCAAGCCTCCCCGGTTTATGATCTTTACGTCGTCGCCTATCCTAACGTTCTTGTCCAGGATGGCTTTCTTTATTTCGCAGTTCTTCCCTACACCAAGGTGTGGAACGCCCCGGGAAACATCATCTTCTATCTCGCCCATAGTCTCGTAAAAATCGCAACCCATGGCTACTGTGTCCTCAACAACGGAACCCGAATCCACGCGGAACCTGAGGCCGATCACTGAATGCTTGATCGCCGCCGAAAGGACTATCGCCCCTTCAGAAATAATGCTTTTTTCTACGCAGCTCTTTTCGAATTTCGCCGGGGACAGGTAACGCGGCCGGGTAAAGATCTGCCACCTTTCATCGAACATGTCGAGAGGAGGCATCGGCTCGGTAAGAGCAAGGTTCTCCTCGTAAAAGGTCTTGATAGTCCCGATATCGCGCCAGTAACCGTCAAAAAGATAAGCATGGGTCTTCTTTGTCTTGATAGCGTCAGGTATTATCTCCCCCCCGAAATCCACCTTCTTTATATCCTCTAAAAGTTCGGTGAGAGCAGGCTTGTTGAAAAGGTATATCCCCATTGAGCCCAGGAAAGCGGATCTATCACTATGCACCACGGAGAGTCCCTTTATCCTTGCGAGGTTTTTCGGCTTTTCCACGAATTTAGTTATCCTTGAAGAGTCATCAATGCCCATTATCCCCAGCCCGTTGGCCTCCTCCCGAGGCACGTAATTACAGGCAACGGTCACGTCCGCTTCCTTTTCCTGGTGATACCTGTACATATCCCTCAGGTCCATCTTGTACAGCTGGTCACCGGAAAGGACAAGGATATATTTGATCGACGGATCGTTGAAATGCTTGAGGCACCTTCTCACCGCATCGGCAGTGCCCTGGAACCAGTCAGTGTTATCCATGGACTGTTCCGCCGCCATTATCTCGATAAATCCCATTGAAAAAGGATCCATCTTGTAAGTGCGGCTTATATGCTTGTTGAGAGATTCCGAAAGGAACTGGGTAAGAACATAGATCCTGTTAAAGCCCGAGTTAAGGCAATTACTTATAGGGATATCGATCAAACGGTATTTCCCGAACAAGGGAACAGCAGGTTTACATCTTTCCTTGGTAAGGGGGAAAAGCCTTGTGCCGCTTCCTCCTCCAAGGATGACAGAGAGTAATCCTCTCATGGCGAACGTTAAATTCCTCTCCTGTATCTGAGATTATTGTTTTATGCTTTTCTGCACGAACTTTTCCGCCTGGTACCAGTCGCTAAGATCGTTGCCGTGGGAATGACCCCTGGTAATGAAAAGCTCGTAGGCCTTCTTCTCTATCAGGACATTGAGCTCTTCCGTGCTGAGGTTTTTCAGGGTGCTTTTGCCGCTCACGGCGCTCTTTTTTCTCATAGAAGATCTTTTTTTGATTTTTCCGGCTAGTTTTTTAATGACCACTTCAATCCTCCTTTATTTTATCCGTTGTTAGCGTATATCCCGTAATCTATATTCTTGAACAGGTTATATTTGTCTTCCGCCTCGTTAAGCATTTCTTCGTTTATTTGCCCTGTCTCGATCTGCTCTTTCAGCGAAAGGAACATATTGACGTGCTCTTTCGTCCGGTTAACGGCATATTTGCTGAACGTACCCGTCTTCATTATAAAAGCCCAATCACTCGACTGGGCGAGCAAAAGCTCCCTGGCCATCTGGTTAAGAGCCCTTCTTTCAAGACCTGTGGCGTTCTTATGCTCTATAGCCACCTGTGTCATGATCTCCGCCATCTTGTGCAGGTGCTTGTAGATCCAATCGTTAGACCCGTCAAGCCAGACCTCGTTATACCCCTTGTAGCCCCATGTTGACATCGAAGGTGTGATAACCGGGTATTTTTCATACAATTCAAGGTATTCGCCGGGAGTTATGGTTTTCACGGTTGCCTGGTCATAGTGTATCTTCCTCAGCAGGTAATCAAGCCACTCCGGACCTTCGAACCACCAGTGACCGAAAAGTTCCGCGTCATAGGGCGATACTACGATGGGCAGGCGGTCCATCATGCCGGAGAGGTGCTCCATCTGCTTCTCGCGGTTGAACATGAAGTTGCCCGCGTGGTACGCGGCAACACGCAAGGCAGCGTCCCTGTCGTAGATATCCTTGTAATCGGAATCACCGGTTATCCTATGATATTTAATACCGGTGTTTATACGGGACCCGCAGCCGTTGATATAAGGCTTTATATACTCATAATCCAGGTCAAAACCTATGTCCCTGTAATATTCCCGGTAATTATGATCTCCCGGGTATCCTTCTTTAGAGCTCCATACCGCTTTTGAGCTCTCCATGTCTCTCCCGTAAACGGCCACTCCAGACTTGCAGAGATAAGGGCTGTATATCCCGTACCGGGGCCTGGGCGTGCCGAACATTATGCCGTGTGTCTCGACAAAGAAGTATTTAATGCCGAACTCCTTGAGTATCTCGTCGTGGCCCGGGTGGTAAGCGCATTCAGGAAGCCACATACCCTTGGGTGAAGTCCCGAAGACTTCTTGGTAGGTATCCACGGCTACCTTCACCTGCGCCTTCACAGCGGGCTTATAAATGTCCATGAGCGGCAGGAAACCGTGGGTCGCGCAGCAGGTAATTACTTCGACTTTTCCGAGGTCCTGGAATCTTTTGAAAGCGCTCAGAAGGTTGTTTCCATATTTTTCGGAAAAGATGTACCTGGCCCTCTCGAACCTCTGGTGATACATCACGGCGAGCTTGTTCATCCGGGAGTCCGACTTCGTCCTTTCTACTTCCAGGCCTGAAAGTTCTATCAATTTCTTGAGGTGCCTTAAATACCTGGACACGAGCACTCTGTCCCCGAGCATGTTTATCAGGGTAGGACTTAACGAAACGGTTATCCTGAAATCGACACCGTCATTGATCAGGCCGTCGAAAACTTCAATAAGGGGTAGATAAGTCTCCGTTATCCCTTCGAATAGCCAGTTCTCTTCCAGAAAACTTTCATGTTCGGGGTGTCTTATAAAAGGAAGGTGCGCGTGCAAGACTAAAGCAAGATAACCTTTGGCCATTTCTATTTCTTTCCTCTAAATAGGTCGTAGCTTCCGAACATTCCCGAAGATACCCCGCCGGAGGATATCCATTCCCGTAAAAAGCGGTGTATCGTCTCCTTGAGCTCGAGAGAACTCTTGCCGATATCGAACCCGCCTGCCGCGGCGAACATCTTATAATACAGTTCCTCGGTACACATCCATTCTTCATCATATATTTCAGACATGCCGTAGCGCGGGGTGGAAACCACGTTCGACCTGGCCAGGCAGAAAAACTCTCCGTTATTGCAAAGGATGCCGATGTCCGCCATCCAGCTTTTGCCGTCACCGCCGGTATGCACGTACCAGTTATCGGCCCAGTCCTTGAGCTCAAAATCAGAAAATATCCTGGTCTCGCTCCCGCCTTCTCTTTCCATAACTTCATAAACGCGCAGCATGCTCTTTAAGGGAGCGGCCCCGGAATTCTTTATCCTTTCCCTTACGTTGTTTTCAACGTCTCTGTTCACTTCCCAGAACGCGAAAACGGTCCAGGGGTCTCTTACCATCAATACGAGTTTGTTATCGTTATAAAAGGAAGGGATATCGCACTTTCTGTCAAATTTGTAGTTTATCTTCTCGGTAAATTTTAGCATGGCAGCTTCGACTGCCTCTTTTTGGCCAAGCTCTTTCATGTGTATGGGATCAGTCATTTCCCCTTCTTTATGGTTGTAATAGGGTATAGTATATCTTATTTAATATGTTAAAGGCAAGCAATTATAACTCTGTTAAATTCAAACTGTCAACTAATATTTATTTTTTTTCGCATATGATTTTTATGCGCAGATCCAGCTCTTTTTTCCCGCCAGGTTCAAGATCTACCGCCACGGCAGGCACAATGGCCGATCCCTGGTAATTCAGTTCATAAGCCCTTTCCGACTGTGAAGCAGTTTTTATGGGCACGTGCCAGAGCCGGCACGACGGATCGACTTCCACCTGTACCGAAAACTCATTCTGCGCGTCGACGATGGCAGCCTTCTTCACGCTTGCGGCTTGGCCGGTCTCTCCCAGACGGCAATCCGCGTTTTCATCGCCAAAAACAAATCTGTATCTTTCGGAATCGCCATCAGGCATGGTCAGACTGAACTCCGGCGCAAAAACCGTCCGCAGGGCCTTTCGGCCGGTATTGGTTATTACGTACTTGACATCTAAAAATGACCCTTTTGGGGGAAGGGTCACTTTTTTCGTTAATTCCAGATCTACTCCCTCTACTGTCCCCTCTCTTTTCATTATCACGATAACTCCACCGCCGGATTTTTCGACTTTAAAATCGTATTTTCCCCCTACAAAATCGCCTTTTTCCTCATACTTGCGCTTCAAAAAGTCATCTACGCTTGCCTCTTTTGACAAAAAGTGATCCACCAGGCAGCATCGCGAGTACCCATCATACACCAGATGTTCCTCTATTCCGGGCGCTACCTCCTGAATACGGTCATGGATGGTCTTGACCTCCTGAGGGTCCCTAAAATCATTCGTTCTGATTTTCTCAATGATCTTCCTGTGATACGCCTCTTTTCTCCTGGCCAGCGTGTTTATAAGATTATGGCAGGCCGCTTTTGAATCGAGCTCTTTCAATATCCCGCCTTCAGCCGGATCGATATAAAGCGCCAGATCTTTATTCTCCAGGACAATATCGTCAGACCCGTCCGCATCAAGGTCAAACACATTTACCTTGCAAAAGGATCTGTTCCCGTAGCAGATCTCATCCATGAGCGTTTCGCACTTTACTAAATGATGATAGATCGCGTTTCTTAGATGAAAAAGATACAGGCCTCCGAATACACCGTGCCAGTAAGCACAGTTACACTGCCCGCGGAAAAGGTTTTTCTCCGCCTCTGCCAGCACATCCGTTTTCTTATTCTTTTCGCCCCGCAAGTTGTCGAGTTTTTTGCTTACGTATATCATCTTTTTGTTCATATGGTCCGACTCGGGATATTTGGCCAGGAAATTCCTCCAGAACCCTCCCCTGATGAACGGGCGGTAATAATCCTCTTTCCCGGATGCCCTGATATCCGCATGTACATCCTCAAAGAGCTCCTGAGTATCCGCGGGAAGCGCCCACTCCATCATCTCGTCATAAGATACTGTCGGCAGGTAGACTTTACCCAGCGGGGGGTTCTTTTCCAGGCATTCCAGCATAGTCGAGGTCTTCAGCCAGTCCGCGTTCTGCATCAGAACATCAAAAAACTTCTCAAGCCACTTTTCCCCGAACACCCATTGATGAGTCCCGGGCCATTCGCCGAATTTCTCTCCGTCGTCCCCGTAAATGAAAGTGGCATTCGGGTTCTCCTGCAACACCCCGCGCATATACCCGATAGTCTCCTCCGGCATCCTGAAAGGCATAAAATACCTCAATACCTTATCGGAAGGGAACACCGCCACGGGCTTGGCGCTGTCTTCGGTCATGTAATAACCGTAAGTCCTTTTTTTCGGTATACCTGAATAAAGGAAATGGGTCTCGTCCAGTATGACATATTTTATTCCCGCATCGTAAAGGATAGACGGGAGTTCCGGTTCCCATACTCTTTCGGCTACCCAAGCACCCTTCGCCTCAAAGGAAAAATTCGACCTGACGTAGTCGCTCAACATCCTTATCTGGCGCAGCCTGTCCCCGACCGGGATGGACGGGAGGATCGGCTCATAAAATCCCCCGCTCATCACTTCCACCTGCCGACTTTTTACCATACCCTTTACCGTCTCTACCATCTCGGGTCTGTTCTTCTCGACCCACTCCAGGAGACAACCGGTAAAATGAAATGTCATCCTGACATCCGGATACTTCCTTAGGGTATCAAGAAAAGGGATGTAACACTTATCACACGCCCGTTCCATGACGTGGTCGAAGTTCCCGACCGGCTGGTGAAAGTGTATGGCCATCGCAAAATCTGTCATTTTACCCCCTTTTAGTCACTATGCTCGTCGATCGTCGCTCGTCAATCGTATTTCGTGTGTAGGCAGCCACGTTTGCTTCCAGCTATCATCTTTAGTCAATAGATTAATCTACAGGCTTCCGCCTGTAGTGTTTTCGTGTATAACTTTATATATTCCTTCGCCGAATGTTCCCAAGAGTAATCATATGCCATGGCCTGGAGCATGAGTTTCCGCCATAAAGTTTTATCCCTGAACCGCTCGATAGCCCTCTCCACGGCCTTCATCAGCGACTTTTCGTCTGCTTCCTTAAACTTAAAACCGTTGCTTTTTCCCCTGTCCTCGTCAAAATCCACTATTGCGTCATCAAGGCCGCCCGTGGCCCTTACTATCGGTATCGTCCCGTACTTTATACTGTACATCTGGTTGAGACCGCACGGCTCATACCGGGAAGGCATCAAAAACATGTCGCAACCGGCTTCGATCCTATGCGCCATTTCATCGTTGAAATCAGAGCACGCGTACACATTTTTCGGGTACTTCCCTGCCAGGTCCCGGAACATCTGGTTATAATTCCTGCCTCCCTTTCCCAGGACCACCAGGCCGGCGCCTTTTCCGGCGATCTGGTCCGTTATGCCGGCGACAAGGTCCATGCCTTTCTGTTCCACCAGCCTCGTCACACAGCCAAAGACCGGAGCTTCCGCCTTGAGCTCCAGCCCTGTATATTCCAAAAGGTCTTTTTTGCATACGGCTTTTTTCTCGATGCTAGAAACGTCATAATTGACCTTTATGAGTTTGTCTTTCTCGGGGCTCCAGGTTGAATAATCGACCCCGTTAAGTATCCCATAAAGCCGGTCTTTTCTCGACCTAAGGAGGGTTTCGAGACCGCAGCCGTAATCCGGGGTCATTATCTCTTCGGCATACTTCCTGCTCACTGTGCTTATAGCGTCGGAATAAAGCAGACCCGCTTTCATAAAACTCAGCTTACCGTAAAATTCAAGTTTGTCGGGATCGAAAAATTCCCGCGGGATCCCCAGCCTTCTCATGGCGCTTTGCCTGAAAAGACCCTGGTAAGCCATATTGTGGATGGTATAAAGGACTTTTATCCCGCGGTAAAAATCATCGCCCGCAAGGACATGCTTGAGGTAAAAAGGCAGGAGAGCGGACTGCCAATCATTACAGTGAATAATGTCAGGCTTGAAACCAACGGATCTTGTGAATGCCAGGGCGGCTTTCGAGAAAAAGCCGAACCTGTACGCGTTGTCCGGATAATCACCCCACGAGGCCCCGTAGATCTCTTTTCTGGAGAAATATCTCTTTTTCTCGATAAAATCGAAGGTAACACCGTTCGCCTTGTGCGAGTAAAGATCAAACCCGAATATTTTCCCGGTGAGCGGATGCCTAATATTACTTTTCTCTTTGACCAAACAGAATTTTTCACGGTCGATGCACCCGTACAAGGGCATGATCACTCTTACTTCGCACCCGAGAGAAGAAAGGGCTTTGGACAAACTTCCCGCAACGTCCGCCAGTCCTCCGACTTTCGCGAAAGGAAAAACCTCCGCTGAAACGATCAGTATCTTCATGCCATCTCCGCGCGGTGTTTTCTTTCCATTACCTCCTGGGTCAGGCCGAACAGAGGAACGGTCAGATTGTCGGGCACTTCTTTCCCTGTCAGCCTGTATACATTCGCGAGATGCATGCGGAATAAGTCGTCGAACACGAAGTTCACTTCCGAACCGAATTCATCGTACCACCAGAACCAGTCACTTCCCTCGGCGATATAAAGCTCTTCCAGGGCTTCGCGCGGGGGTCTGCCCAGGCTAAAAAGATACTCTCTTGTCTTTTTCAGGCATTCCCAGGCCATGTTCTTCTGGGGCGATCCTATCCACTTATCGAAATTCCGGTTTATCCACGAACCCGGGGCCAGTTTCTTGATCTTTATCCGTTCCTTATGCGATTCCAGGTACTCCCCTATGGTAACGGTCTCCACGGCCCTGTAAGAAGAAAGAAGCTCATACGTCCTGGACAGGAAATCTTTACCTCCATTGGGATAATAAGGCCACGGGTTTTCACCATCCAGGATAATAGCCGCGATATGGTCACCCTTCTGGGCCTCCATTGCCCATTTTATGCGGACCTTGTTGTTAAAAAGGTCCATCGATGCGTCTTCAGCGGACATGTTGGAATAGCTGAAACTTATGGCGTTCGAGATGTTGACATCCCTGAAGACCATATCTATCTCCCGTCCGGCCTCAGAAGCGGTAAAGGTCTTGTAGATCAACTGTCCACGGGAAAATCTTTTGTCTTTCAGCGATTCCAGTAGTATCGCTTCATCCGTGGCAGCCCACTTTATGCCTTCGTCCGCAAGAATAGGTATTATTTCGGGGCTAACCGCACCTTCGGAAGGCCACATCCCGCGCGGCTTCCTGCCGAATACTTCTTCATAAAGATCGACGGCTCTTTTCACCTGGACCCTGGCATCTTCACAAAAGTCAAAACCCTGCTCTGACCCTCCCTTGCACAATAGCGGCAAGATAGGATGATAAAAAGGCGAAGTGGATATCTCGATCCGCCCTTCGTCCTGGAGCTTTTTGTAGGTCGGTAATATCAATGCTACCACGTCTTTCTGCCTTTTCAGGAGCGACAGTTTCTCGTCCTCGGTATATCCTCCGCCCTTCTGCAACAGTTCCTTGACCAGGGGGTCTTTTTCTTTCATGGTAAAACCACACCAGGCCAGATTGAACAGTGTCTGCAGGTCTCGAAAATCAGACTCGCTGAAAAGCTCGGTCTTTTTGAGCAGCTCTTCTTTTTCGAGGCTTGTCCCTTTTCTAAAAAATAGTTCCCTGTATCTCTCGATCGGGTAGATGGCCCTTTCCGGGTAGCACGAGAAAAAATTCTTCAAAATGAAGCATTTTTCGTCGCTCGTGAGGTGCCGCGCATCCTTTTTGGTCATATTAAGATATAGATCATCTACTTCCTCGCTTCCGGCGATATCCATTAGCTGCCATATGAGTGAAGGCGTGAGGTTAAAGCTGGTCTTTATGTATGGAAATTCGTACATCATGGAGATCATATCCAGGTAGGAATACGTCGCGTGGAGACGGACCCAGGGAAGAAAGTATTGCCCCGAGACATGGTCCTTATACAGGGGCTGGTGCATGTGCCACAGAAAAGCTATCGATATTTTCTTCCTCATAATCTACCTATTATACACATATTTCCACCGTTTGGAATTCCAATCTTGAAAGCTAGATTCCCACACGGTGCAAGGGGCGTCTCTGTTCTTTTATCCATTTTACAAGGTGCTGGACCGGCCCGCGGTGCCGCTGGTGATACATCTCGATACCGGCCTCTTCCAACTTCATGATATCACTCCAAAGGTCGTCGGATTTCATCACGGCCAGGATTATGACCGGCCTGGTCGAAGGATCTATGCCGACGAAAGTCCGCCTGGCTTCATGGGTGTATCCGGTTTTCCCCCACGGGGCCCTCTTAAACCTCAAGAGCGCCTTGTTCTTGGTCTTGAGCTCGATCCTTTTCCCGTCATTTCCGTAGATCGCCGCGTTTTTTTTCGACAGTAAACCGGTTATTATTTTGTATCTCAGCGCGTATTTCATCATCTTGACCTGATCACTGGCGGTCGAATATTGCCTGTCTTTTTTCCCGGTCGGAAGACCTGACGCGTTCGCAAAGTAAGTATCATCCATCCCGATCTCCCGCGCCTTACGGTTCATGAGTTCCGCGAACTTGTCTTCGCTTCCCGAGACCCCTTCCGCTATGGCCACTGCGGCATCATTGGCCGAATGTATCAATATCGCGGCAATGAGGTCCTTCATGCGGTATTCAACACCGGGCTTGAGCCCCGCGATTATGGGTTCGACTTTCTGTATATCTCTTGAAGGGACGATTTTTTTATCAAGTGGAGCATTCTCTATCGCTATTATCGCCGTCATGATCTTGACCGTAGAAGCCGGGGGATATCTTGTATCGATGTTCTTTCCGAATAAAAGTTCCCCGCTCGCTTTATCCATGATTATCGCCGATCTGGCACTGACAGCGATATCGACCGGGGCCTCCTGCCGCGCGCAACCTGCTAAAAGGAAAGCGACGAGTATCGCGTATATCGTATTGCGTATTGCGTGTTTCATACAGATATTGAAGTATGTCATCCCGGATCCGCCGTAGGCGGAACCCGGGACCAAATAAAATTATTATGTCATCCCGGGTCTCGGCCTACGGCCTCGCCCGGGATGACATGTTCTTACCCCTTTTCATGCGAGCCCTTGACGGATTAAAATATCCGTGCATCGTGCCCGGAAACTCTTTTTTCACGGTTTTAATAAGCGTATCTACCCCTATCATGTCTTGTCTTTTCACCGCTATTTTCATCCTCCTGAAATACGCGGCCGGGTCATAGTTAAGGTTGCGCCATTGTACCATATCAGGGCCATATCTTTCCAGAAAACGAAATAAAGCTCCGCATTCCCGGCGCGAATCGGTAAAGCCCGGCATGACCAGGTAATTGATGGAAATAAACCCTCCTTTTCTTTTCGCGTATCTTATAGAACTCTTGACATCCTTCATACTGTATCCGCGCGGAAGATAATAACGGGAATAATATTTCGCATCGAAGCTGCTTACGCTTACACGCATAGAATCCATCCCGGCATCGAAAAGACGCCGTATGACATCCGGCTTGCTGGCATTAGTATTAAGATTGATAATTCCCCTGGCGGTAGCTTTCCTGATAAGTTTTACCGATCTCTCCAGGACATCCCCCACCATCAGCGGTTCCCCCTCGCAGCCCTGGCCGAAGCTGACTACTGGATCCTTAACATGGCGGATATGGAAAAGTGCTATCTCCGCAACTTCTTCCGGAGAGGGCACAAAGGTGATCCGCGGCTGCGTCACCGAGCATCCTTTCCCCGGCTGATACGAAATACATCCTATGCACCTGGCATTACAGGTCGGTGAGGTCGGGAGCGGACACTCGTATCTTTTAAGAAAAAAATTCTTTGCCGCCGGGCAACCGTAGACCAACGCGCATCTTTCAAGATGACGCACAAGCCGGTTTTTAGGGAAGATCCGCCGAAATTCTTTCATGTTTTCCCTGAGGAGCCCGATGTCCATGCCCTTGAGCTCCTGGCGTTTTTCCCTGTCGACGCGTATACCGGCAGCATAAAACTTTCCTTTGTAGAAAGCAACGGCAGAATATGAAAAAAGAGGCAGCATCCCCGCTTTACCGCGCTCCCGGTAAGAAGCGCTGAAAGAGGCCGTGTAGCCGGGGGATAGAAAAGCCGCTACCGGGTAACATGTCTCCTTCTTGCCCCTTAAAGGATCGGACGTAAATTCGACATATCGGCCTGAATCCGGGTCGAAACCGACCGGATCCCTGTCGGGCAACATGAAAAGTTCACTATCAGTATGGAGTTCCGTAAGCTCACCGGCCCCCAGGCGGAAATATTCTTTTCCCTTCATACCGGTCGCCTGCAAATAAGGCACGTCGTATATCCTGCTTTTTTTGTCAGCGATCAGAAGTTTCGGGTATTCTTTTGGCATGTTATTTTATTTCTATTCCGACGGGACAATGGTCCGAGCCCATGACTTCAGTCATGATAAAAGCGGTTTTGACCCTGGAAAGGAATTTTTCTGTAACAAAAAAATAATCCAGCCTCCATCCAACGTTCCGCTGCCGCGCCCTCCCTTTGTAGTCCCAGTAACTGTAATTACCGCCCTCCTTGTTGAAATGCCTGAAAGTGTCGACATAACCATGGGAGATGAATTTATCCATCCATTTCCGTTCGGCCGGGAGGAAACCGGAAAACATCTCGTTTTCTTTCGGACGGGCCAGGTCTATTTCTTCATGGGCGGTATTAAAGTCCCCGCAGATGACAATATTCCTCTTCTTGATCCCATCAACATATTTAAGGAACCTATCGTAAAATTCAAGCTTGTATTTCAGGCGGTCAGGCCCCATTCTTCCGTTTGGGAAATAAACGTTGATAAGAATAAAATCCTTGAGATCCAGTATGAGAGCCCTTCCCTCGGTATCAAATGTCCTGGCTGAAAAATCTACCTTAACGGATTTCGGCTTTTTCCCGGAGAACACGCTGACTCCCGCATAACCCTTTCTTCCGGGATTATTCCAGTAAGCATTATATCCGCGGGGGGAAACGACAGATGCCGGCAGCTGATCCGGTTCGGCTTTGGTCTCCTGGAGACAAAGAATATCCGGGGAATCCTTCTTGAGCCAGTCAAGAAACCCCTTGTCAAGCACCGCCCTCAATCCATTGACATTCCAGGATAATATCCGCATGATTCGTCGCTCGTCGGTCGTCGGTCGTCGGTCGTATTTTTTTATTGCCTGGCCCGTTCCTACCAGGGACGTCCGATTTTCCCGGCGAGAAAATCGGACTCTAAAATTTCCTCGCTCTCGCCGGAAGTTAAGACACGGGCGAACCGTGCCCGCTCGGAAATTTAAAGCCCTGTACGGAACGGCCAGGCAATAAAAATCACGAGCGTTTTCGTTACTAGTAGATGATCAACCCTTCTGGAGCGGGGCTTTAGATTTTTGAACGGGCATGGATCCCGCGCGAAGCGCGGGAGAGTGAAAAAATTTTAGAGGTCAATTCCCTCGCAGGGGGAATTGACCGTCCCCGCGGAAGAAAGGTTGATCATCTACCCGTTCAAAACAAACATTTATGCCATCTAACTTTTGCCGCGCGCTTCTCTCACTGCAGCTACGTACTTTTCGATGAGCTTTCTTATCGACTCGAAATCCTTCACCTTGAGCCATTCGTCCTTGAATACGCTCGCCCCGAAGGCAACGGCGTCCGCTCCCGACGAAAAGTATTCTCCGATATTCTCAAGATTCACGCCCCCGACCGCCATAAGTTTTACCCCGTCAAAGGGGCCTTTAAGGGCTTTTATGTACCCGGGGCCGAATACACCGGAGGGAAAGACTTTGACCATCGTAGCTCCCAGCTGCCAGGCCTCCAGCACCTCTTGCGGCGTGAGGGCGCCGGGAAATACAGGGATCCTTTTTTTCACGCATGACCCCACGATGTCCCTGTCGCAAACCGGCATGACAATGAATGAAGCTCCGGCGGCCAGGGCCGCATCAAGGCCGCTTTCGGAGATGACAGTCCCAGCCCCGACCATGATCCTTCCTTTTGACATCCTGCACATCCCGGATATGATGTCCGCCGCCCCGTGGGTGTTCATCGTGACTTCTATGGCCCTGAGGCCCGCCTTGACCGCGGTCTCGATAAGAGGCCCTGCGTCAGCGATTTCGATGCCTCTCAGTATTCCCATAAGAGGAAGTTCTTTAAAGCTTTCGATGTTCATGATCATTCAAGATCCGCGGGAAACAAACTTTCAAAAAATTCCCGGTAATCGTCTTTTTTATCGGATTTTCTGAGTTCCATGGCCGCCCGGGGATGCTCGTTGAACATACCGGTTATGGCATAAGGGATAAGATATCCCCACTCTATCTTTCCCCGGAGTGGAATGAATTCTTTTGATATCACTTCCAGGATAGGTCTTAGATCGAATTTAGGATTTTTGAGAAACCCCAGGAGAAGTTCAAGCGGACAGTTGCCCGCCGCTCTACCGATGCCGTAAATGGTACCGTCAACAAAATTGCACCCTTCTATTATACCCTGGATAGTATTAGCGTAACCGAGCTGCTGGTTATTATGGGCATGTATCCCCACCTCTTTTGTCTTGAGGAATCTTTTGTACTTTTGCACCAGATACTGGATATTCTCGGAATATAACGCGCCGAAACTATCAACGATATAAACGGCCAGGACCCTGGTCTGTTTTTCCAGCTGTTCAAGCGCTTCGTC
Source organism: Candidatus Omnitrophota bacterium (assembly GCA_049643885.1). Lineage (GTDB taxonomy): Bacteria > Omnitrophota > Gorgyraeia > Tantalellales > Tantalellaceae > JBARQV01. The sequence goes on from JBARQV010000040.1 coordinate 19,995, forward strand.
AAGTTCGTTGTCCAGCGCCTTGGATATCGCCATGATATTGATAGTTGTCTCGTATCCTTTGTCGGTAGCATCATTGACCAGATCGATCGCTTTGTCGATGTCTTTAACGTAAGTAGCCACGCGTATCATATCCACGATACTCTGGTCGCACGGTATTATCTCTTCTTTTTCCACACGGCCAACGTCTACCATGACCGAGAGCTTTGTGTTAGACTCTATACCGTCGATGATCCGGCGTATGTCGTCTTCCTCACAGAATTTCCATTTGCCGAACTGGTCAGGCGACATTATTTTTTTTGAACACTTGTACCCTATCTCAACATAATCAACGCCTGCCGCCGAAACCGCTTTGTAGACCTCACGGACGAACTCATCGTCGAAATAGTGGTCGTTGATAAGGCCCCCGTCCCTTACCGTGCAATCCAGAACTTTTATTTCTTCTCTGAACATCTTTATCTCCTTTGCCTTGACTTTTACATCAATACGCCACGGCGGAGCCCTTTGTTTTTCCCCTGGCCTTGCTTATCCATACGTGGGCTTCTCTGGACATTTTTTCACAAACCATGACTTCATGTCCGGTATCGATGTTATACTTGTCTCCTGATTCTCTGTAATGAAAAGCGGCTGTCTCGAAATAACTCTCGGCATGTTCGTAATATTTCTTTGCCATCCCGGGCCTTCTCCTTAGCTCCTCATGGCCCTTTTCCATGAATTCCTGAGCCTTTTCGAAAGCTTCCCTGGCTTCGGCCAATCTCGGATCGTTATATAGTTTGAATTCCTCTGCTTCTTCCTGTCCTTCGCCGGCAAATGAGATCTTTCCGCTACACGAGAAAAGAAAACTTCCCAAGATAACCAGACTGACTATCTTCAATAGTCTCATCTCAACCTCCATGATCCGTTAAAAATTCGACCATGACCTCTATATGTTTCGTCCTGGGAAACATATCAAACGGGTGGACCCTGCCCAGAGTCCACCCGCTTTCATCGGTCAGGATCTTGATGTCCCGCGCCAACCGGGCCGGGTCACAGGAAATATAATACATCTTATCGATATCTTCTACTCTTTTCACCCGGTCAAGAAAATCCTTCCCTGTCCCCCTCCTGGGGGGGTCTAAAAGGAGCACATTAGCCCCCTTTTTATGATTTTCAAAGAGCCGTAGGAATTCCTTTTCCACATCCCCCTTAAAGAACTTCGCATCCTTCAGACCGCGCTTTTTGACAGTGGTCTTCGCGCAATCTATTGAGATCCTGCTTGTATCCATCCCGATCCTGATCCCGAAGTCCTGTTTCAGTAGAAGGGCGAAAAACCCTGCCCCGCAATAGGCATCGAAAAAAGCCGTATCTATACCGGCCGGACCTATCCATTCTTCCAGTTTCTCGACCATTCTTTCCGATATGTAACGGTTGGACTGCGAGAAAGTCTTAGGAGAAAAATATATATCCACATCCCGGTAATGGTCAAGGAAAAACCTTTCCCCGGGCCGGTCAGAACTCCACACCCTCCCCTGGTGATCAGATTTCAGGGTTATCTCCTTCTCGCTGCCGGAAGGAAGTTTTTTCAGCTCCCTGTTTATGGCTTCATCGGCAATAGGACACTCTTCTATGTCTATGATGTCCCTTCCGGCGCCTTTGCCGGCGGCATAATACCCGTATTTGCCGTCTTTACCATGAAGAGTTACGCTTGAACGGTAGTGATAAGGATCAGGAGAAGCTACAATTTCCCCGCACAAAAATCCTTCCTTGCCGGCTATCCTTTTTATGAGCTGGACGACCTGTTCTTTTTTATGGACCAGCTCTTTTTCATAAGAAATATGCTGAAGCTGGCACCCCCCGCATCTCCCGTAATATCTGCAGACCGGCCGGGTCCTGTCGTCAGAGGGGATTAGGATCTCTGCCAAGTCCCCTTTTATGTAACTGGAAGTCTCCTTGGTCACGTCAAAAAGGACTTTCTCTCCGGGGATAGCGCCCTGCACAAAACATACCTTGCCGTCCACCTTTCCCACGCCATCCCCGCCGAAGGCCATGGAATAAATATCTGTTTCCAAACGTTTGTTCATGGAATGATCTTCAGTCCTCCGTTCCGGGTGTGGGGTAATACGGCAATATTATTTTGTCTTCCGGGGCGTAAGTATTTCGTCGATGGTACCCAGGAGCTTTGAAAGACGAAGCGGTTTGAAAAGCACGTGGTCGAACCTGGCGCCCTTTATGTGAGTCAGTTGGAATTTGCTTATCGAGCCGGTTATAACTATTACCGGTATCTCGCAACCGGTCTTTTTCAACTCGCGCATCACGGCTACACCGTCGACCCCGGGCATCTTCTTATCAAGGACTATCAGATCTATCGAGTGGTTCTTCTTGATCTTATCTAGAGCCTCCTGGCCGCCATAGGCTTTTTCAACCTTAAATCCCCGGAGATTTAGACATTTGGCGATTATCTCGACGATCCTCACTTCGTCATCAACCACTAATATCTTATACATCGTTATCTCCGAGATCCCCTGGTAACAGGTAAAAGGATCGTTGCTGTCGTCCCCTTGCCGATATTGCTGCTGTAGAAAAGATCGCCGCCGTGATCCTGGATGATCGAATGGCACACGGCCAGTCCCAGACCGGTGCCCTTTTGCTTGGTAGTGAAAAAAGGCTCGAAGATCCTGTTCAGAACGTTCTGTGGCATGCCTTCGCCCGTATCTTCTATCTCGATCTTCACGAAACTGTTTTTCCGCGAAACACGGATGTTTATGACCCCGCCATCCGGCATCGAATCAGCGGAATTATGGATGATGTTCATCAACACTTCCTGCATCTGCTTTTCGTGCGCGAGGACCATGGGAAGCTTTTTAGCGATGCGTTTTTTGAATTCTATGTTCGCCACCCTGAACTGGTGTTCCATTATACTGATAACGAAATCTATCGATTTGGTCACATCTATCGCGGATTTTGTCGCCTTGCCTAACCTGGAATATTTAAGCAAGCGCTGGATGATGTCCTCGGCGAGAAAACACTCGTCCAGTATCAGTTCGAGCACTTCCTTGATCTTATTGTCCTTTACGCCCTCCATCAGTGCCAGCTCGGCGTTTCCGGAAATGATCATAAGCGGGTTATTTACCTCGTGGGCCATATCCGATAACAGTCTCCCGAGCTGGACCAGCCTCTGGGATTCGGCGATCTTTTTACGTTCGGTGATGTCCTGTACTTGCGACATGTAACCTATCACCTTTTTATCCCTGAAAATAGGAGAAAAGATGTAAAGTATGTGTGCCGCTTCCCGGGACTCCCGGTCTTCGGATTTTTCGAAATCATAATCAGCTTCATACTGTATGACTTTTCCTGACCTGAGTTTCCTGGCCTCTTTCTTGGGGAATTCGGCTTCCTTGAAAAGGTTCTGCTGTTTAATCTGGCCGAAGGAATTAAGGCCGAATATCCTGAGATAGGCTCCGTTGACCATCAGGATCTCTCCCTTGCTGTCGTGTATACTTACCCCTATCGGCGATTGTTCGAATATGTCGCGTAGGCGCCTTATGGATTCAAGAAGAGCTTCTTCGGTATGTTTGATGGTCTGTTCTTTATCAAGAAGGGTCTTGAAGAGGGCCCTCATCTTGTCTTTCTCTTTTTCGCGGGGACTTCCGGATTTCCTTTTCTTCACCGCGCGCCTGGTTTTTGTGGTCCTTTTTTTCATGCCTTCACCACCCCGGTCGGTTATTCGCCGCTATATGTTTCTTTCAGGCCGTCCTTGTAACCGTCGGTGTAACCCTTTTTGTAGCCATTCTGATAGCCGGATTCATAACCGTCGGAATATGCCGTTCTGGGGCTTACTGAATCGACGCGTTCCGTCGAGTCGACACGTTCGCCGCTCATAGAATCAAGGAGAGCGCCGCCTACTATGTTAACACCCGCGCCAGCCAGCGCGCCTTTCCATATATCACCGCCTTTGGCTCCGGAGGCAGCACCTCCGACCGCACCCGCACCGGCTCCGAGAAGTCCTTCACGCAGGAGATCAGAGGAAGTTTTTCTTCTCTGAGCGAAGCTGTCCGGACAGATCATGCAGAGCAAAAGTACACTGATCACAATACATGCCAGGACTTTAGCCTTCATAAAAGTTCCTCCTTGTTTTTGAATGTGTAAAAAGCGAGTATTATAATAACATATAATTAATCGCTATACAATAGGTCCTCGCCTGATGCCCTGATCCCCCGGTACCTTGATCCCCTGGCACGTGCTTCTGGCTTCAAGCTCTCTCTCTATATCCCTTATAACAGATGACTTATCGCGCATCCATTCCGGAGCGACAAGGACGTCTTTTCTGGCATCCGAGACAAGCCGCAGGACCACGCAATCCGGCCTAAGGTTCTCCAAAAAATCACATACCGCGTTCACGTATTCTGTCCTGGATAAAAGCTTAATTCTGCCCTGGTCTAACCACTTCTCCAGTTCCGTGCCTTTCAGGACATGCAAGGCGTGGAATTTCACTCCTGAGACCGGAAGGCTTGAGATCAGTTTCGCAGTTTCGGCCATCTCTTCCGTTGACTCTCCGGGCAACCCTAATATTACATGGACCCCGACTTTTATCCCTTTTGACGCGGTCATCTCTATCGCCTTGACCGATCGAGCGACCGTGTGGCCGCGGTTCACCATTTCAAGGGTCTTGTCGGAAGATGTCTGAAAACCGTATTCTACCCATACTTCATACCTGTCACTGTAGCTTTTTATAAGATCAAGTTTTTCCTCATCGACACAATCAGGACGGGTAGATATGAAAAGCCCTACGATCTCCGGAAAATCCCTCACCACATCATAGATCTTCTTCAGTTCACTTACGGGGGCATACGTATTCGTGGCATTCTGGAAATAAGCAAGGAACTTCCCGGCTTTGTATCTCTCTTTCGCGAACTTCGCCGATTCGGTCATCTGTTCCTTCAAAGTCTTGCGGGCCCCGGCAAAACGGCTAAAACCCTTTTCACTGCAGAATACGCACCCGCCGGTTCCGGCCGAACCGTCCCTGTTCGGGCACGTAAACCCGGCGTCCAGGCTCAGCCGGTGGACCCTGGTCCCGTATCGCTCTTGCAAATACTGGTTAAACGAATAATAACGCATTGTTCTTCCGATTGCTTCCCTTAGACTACCATGAATCATACGAAGAAGGTCTAGACCTTCCTTAATTTGACCATAAGTATAGTTATCGCCGCCGGAGTCACTCCCGAGATGCGCGACGCCTGACCGAGTGAACGGGGATCGAAACTAAAAAGTTTCTCCTTTACCTCGTTCGATAACCCTTCCACCCGCGAAAAATCAAACCCTTCTGGGATGCGCATCTTTTCCAACTCTTTGAATTTTTTTATCCTGCCAAGTTCCCTCTCTATATAGCCGGCATACTTGACCTCCACTTCAAGCTGCACCTTCTCGTAGTATGAAAGTACCGGCTCTCTGCCTTCCATGCGCGCTATCTCCTCATAGCCGATACCGGGCCGTTTTAAAAGATGCATTGATGTGATACTGTTTTTCTCTTTTTTGACATTTTCAATTTTTCCCCTGATGCGCTCGACTTCTTCCCCCGGTACAAGCCCTATCTCATGCCCGATACCGGATAACCGCAAGTCGGCATTATCTTCCCTGACGAGCAATCTGTATTCCACCCGTGAAGTGAACATCCGGTAAGGTTCATTGGTGCCTTTGGTGACCAGGTCATCTATCAGAACACCGATGTAGGCCTGCGCCCTGTCCAGGACGACAGGGGATTCCTTTCTTATCTTCTTTGCAGCGTTTATACCCGCCATTAGTCCCAGGGCACCGGCTTCCTCGTAACCGGTCGTCCCGTTGATCTGCCCGGCCAGGAAGAGGCCCTCCATTTTCCTGGCCTCCAGCGTGGATCCAAGTTCGGTCGGGTCGACAAAGTCGTACTCTATCCCGTAAGCGGGTTTTCTTATCTCCACGTTTTCAAGCCCCTTGATGCTCCGGATCATGCGTTCCTGTACATCGAGAGGAAGACTGGTGGATATACCATTCGGGTAATACTCGTCAGTATCCAGGCCCTCGGGTTCAAGAAAAACAACGTGCGAATCTCTCTGGGGGAATTTAACCACCTTATCCTCTATGGACGGACAGTAACGAACACCGGTGGATCTTATTTTCCCCGAATACAGGGGCGACCTGTCCAACCCCTCCCGTATTATCCTGTGCGTCTTTTCGTTAGTCCTCGTGATATAACAGGGCCTTTGCGGCAAGGTTATTTCCCGTGTAGAGAAGGAAAAAGGGATAATGTCCTTATCTCCGTCCTGCCTCTCGAGCGCGGAAAAATCCACTGTTTTGCCGTCGATCCTGGCGGGCGTCCCGGTCTTAAGTGACCCTGTCCTGAAACCCAGGGAAGCCAGATTTTCAGACAGGCCCATCGAAGCTTTTTCACCGAGCCTTCCGCCCGCAAAATGTTCAAGCCCGATATGAATAATACCATTCATGAAAGTACCGGTCGTCAATATGACCGCCGAAGCTTCAACATCACCGTTTTTCGCGGTTTTCACGCCTCTACATTTCCCCCTTCGGTCAATTATCCTTTTGACCTCGTCCTCGAGGATGTCGAGATTCTCCTGCTTTTCGAGGCAGTTTCTCATATAGTCATTGTAAAGTCTCCGGTCTATCTGGACCCGCGAAGACCTCGCGGCGTAGCCTTTCGAGGAATTAAGCATGCGGAACTGTATCGCGCAGGCATCGGCCGCCTTGGCCATCTCCCCGCCCAGGGCGTCGATCTCCTTGACAAGCTGTCCTTTGCCGACGCCGCCTATGGAAGGATTACAGGAGGTATATCCGATAGCTTTCTTCTTGAGGGTCACCAGGAGCGTGGATACGCCGAGCCTGGCGCAGGCCAGAGCCGCCTCGCATCCCGCGTGCCCCCCACCCACTATTATCACGTCGTAGTTAGTCAACATGTTCGTCGGTCGTCGTTCGTATTTCGTCGGTCGTCCCGCCTTCGCCAAGGCTACGGCGGACAGGCGGTCGTCGGTCGTAAATTTAAAAACAAAATTAAAAATCCAAACTCGCTTCAACCAGATGTTTGATTTAATCACGCTGTGGAAAGACCCGCGGGTGTGTTCAGTGCGAGTTTCCGAAAAAAAGCGATTTTAGGTCGCTTTTTTTCGGACTGTCTGAGCACGGAATACACCCCGGGTC
>JBARQV010000041.1:0-4991 GCA_049643885.1 Candidatus Omnitrophota bacterium
GCGAATATCATCCTTTTCAATACCTGCAGCGTCCGTCAGCACGCGGAAGACAGGGTCATAGGGAACCTGCAGAAGCTTGCTTCCCGCAGGAAAAAGGACGCGGATCTAAGGATAGGCGTCCTGGGCTGCATGGCCCAGAGGCACGGCGAGCTTCTTTTTAAGGAATATCCCCAGGTCGATATGGTCATCGGTTCCAGCAATATCTACGACATACCCGATCTTATGCCGAAGATCTTCGATTCAGAGAGGATCCTGGCCGTCAACAACAAAAAACGTCCCGGAAAAAAAGCGGGCGCTGATCACAGGACAGGTGTGTTTTCCGCGTATGTGAACATAATGTACGGGTGTAGTAATTTCTGTTCTTATTGCATAGTGCCTTATGTCCGGGGCAGGGAAGTATCCCGTCCTAAAAACGATATTATTAAAGAGATCAAAGCCTTGGCTGGCAAGGGTTTTAAGGAAGTCACGCTTTTGGGGCAGAATGTAAATTCATACGGCAAGGGCCTGAGCAGCAAGACAACTTTCCCGGAACTTCTTGAAGCGGTCGATCAGATAAAGGGTATAGAACGGATCCGGTTCACCACAAGCCACCCAAAGGATGCCGGTAAACCTCTTTTCAGGGCGATACGCGACCTGGGCAAGGTCTGCGAATATCTTCATCTGCCGCTTCAGTCAGGTTCGGATAAGATCCTGGATCTTATGAACAGGAAATATAAATATGAAGACTATAAGAAAAAGATTGACCTTCTGCGCGGCATGGTGCCCGATGTCGGGATAAGCGCTGATATCCTTGTAGGTTTTCCTTCGGAGAAGGAGAGGGATCACCGGGCCACTCTTAAGGCCCTGGAAGAGATCGAATATAATTCTGCTTTTATATTTAAGTATTCACCCCGCCCGCCTGCGCTTTCTTCGTGTCTGGTGGATGATGTGCCCGATGAAGTCAAAAAAGACAGGAATAACGAACTCCTTGCGATCCAGAAAAAAATATCCCACGCCAAGAACAGGCAGATGATAGGCACAGAACAGGAGATCCTGGTGGAAGGGAAGAGCCGGATGTCCGATAAGGAACTCGTCGGACGGGCGCGCAATAATACTCCCTGTGTTTTCGCGGGGGAAGAGCCTCTTACGGGTCAGCTTGTGCGGATCAAAATAAAGGACGTCAGCCCGTATACGCTTAAAGGAGAAATGGTGTTTGAGGAAAAGGGTGATGACAAGGTATAAAGGGGAAAGGGTGCTCCCGTACAGGGAGGATCCACACCGGGCGGAGGGGCCCTGGTAGGGAGTACCCTTTCCCCTTTATGTCATCATAGGTTTATTGCCATGCAAAAGATCATATTCATAGTCGGTCCCACATCATCCGGGAAGACGGAAGTCGCTATATCCCTTGCGGAAAAACTTGGCGGCGAGATCATTTCCTGTGATTCAATGCAGGTCTACAGGGGCATGGATATTATAACCAGGCCTCCCGGCGAGAAACTCTTGTCACGGGTACCGCACCATCTCATTAAAAGCATATCGCCCGATGAGGAATATTCCGCCGCCAGGTTCGTGGAAGAGGCTACCCGTCTTATCGAAGATATTATTTCAAGAAAGAAGACGCCAGTAATTGCCGGGGGGACCGGGCTTTACATGAAATCACTCATTGACGGCCTTTTTTCTTCTCCGCCGAAAGACGAGGATCTCCGCAAAGAACTGGAGGAAGAGGCTCATCGGCAGGGCAATGAAGCGTTATATAAGAGGCTTGAGGAGGTAGACCCGGGGACCGCATCCGCCCTTCATCCAAACGATCTGCGGCGTGTAATAAGGGCTCTGGAGGTATATGAGCTTAGCGGGGAGACGATCCACGAAAAAAAGAAAGAATCGTCGGGTATCGGGGATAAATATGACTGCAAAATATTCGGAATGGATTTTCCCAGGGAAGTCCTTTACGGAAGGATAAACGAAACCGTAGATCAGATGTTCAGTGAAGGGCTTGTCGAAGAGGTTAAACGTCTCCGCGAGCAACCTCTCAGCAAGACAGCCGGGAAGGCGCTGGGTATAAAAGAAGTTTGCGCTTTTTTGGACGGCCGGGAAGGATTTGATGAGATGACGGAAGAGTTGAAGAAGAATACCCGGAAGTACGCCAAACGTCAGCTTACCTGGTTCCGCGCAGATGAACGAGTAGAGTGGGTGGATGCGAACAGGGATGTTAATGATATCACAGGAGATATTCTAGGAAGATTGTAACCTGTCAAAAATTACATTGTTATTTGGGTACGCGGATGGTAGACTAATAAACTCTAATGGATAAATGTACTGCCGGAATAGTCGAAATTAGGATGATTTCCCGGGCGTGGTAAAGAGCAAATTCCTATCAGGAAAAAAGGAGTGCATCAAAATGGAGAAAAAAATTCTCTTTGTCTCTGATTTTGACAAGACACTTTCTAAAGGAGATGTAGGGTATATACTAAGCGCAAAGCTGGGAATATCTGCTGAGCAGTTCGACCGGAAGATCGCAGAAATACAACGCAGAAACATCGTGCAACTCGGTGGAGAACTCGCACATTTGATAAGTCGGGATCCTGATTATGTCGGGAAAGTAAGTAAAGACCTTCTTTATGAAGTAGGGAAAGAGATCGAGCTGAAAAAGGGGGTTCCCGAACTAATGAAGATCTTGGCTGAAGGAATTGACGAGTGCCATTTCAGCACGTATATAGTATCTGCGGCGCCTAAAGAGTGTATTGAGAAAGCAGTAGAACACATCTTCCCTGCCAGCAACATCTACGGCACAACTTTTATTTATAAAAATGGCATCGTCCAGGATGTCGAAAGGACTAATGCCGGGCATGCGAAAGTAGCCACCCTCGATATGTTAAAGCAAAAAGAGAATGTCACCAGGTATGCCATAATCTATGTAGGAGATGGTTCAAGCGATGTCCATGTGATGTTACACGTTAGGTCCTACCAGGGGTATACAATAACCGTTTCTCCGGCACCTTATATGGGACACATCTGCCGAAGAAGTGTACTATCTGATAATGTTCTTTCTATCTTAGTGCCTATTCTTCAAGACCTGTTAAAATACGATGGAGGAAAAGTCCGAAAATTCTTTGAAGATAGAGGACATAAAATTTTAGAATGGAATAGAGCTGATACAGAGTGGTTAGATATTGCTTAATTTGGAGGTGTTAGGCGTGAGTATAAGTAAGTATCCTATATGCACGCGGTATGAGGGGAATCCTGTCTTGACAGGTAAGGATTTCCCCGCTGAGGCCGATATTAAAAATGTTTTTAATTCCGGCATTGTTAAATACAATGGTATTTATATGATGGTCTGCCGGGTGGAGAATTCTGCTCTGGTTGACCGTTTTTGGATCGCGGAAAGCTCGGACGGTTATCATTTTAAGCCGCGACCAAAGCCGGTGGATATGCCCCATGATGATCCGGAGTTTAAGGAGTATGCCTGCAGCATGTATTATGATCCGCGCGTGACAAAGATCGGGGATGCGTATTATATAGTCCATGCCGCGCATTCAGCCCACACCTGCCGGCTGAGTCTGGTGAAGACAGAGGACTTTAAGAAATTTCAATGGATGGGGTTTATTTCTGAAACAGATAACCGCAATGGGGTGCTTTTTCCGGAGAAGATCAACGGATTGTACGCGCGCCTTGACCGGCCCAATACCGGAGCCGATACCGGGGATATTTGGGTGTCTTATTCACCGGATCTGGTCTTTTGGGGAAAGAGTAAATGCGTGTTTAGGAACTGGGAGGGGATCCGCTGGGCCTGGACAAAGATCGGGCCGGGAGCCGCTCCTATTAAAACACCCGAAGGGTGGCTAAATATTTTTCACGGAGTGCGTACTCAGTGTAAACAGCATTTTATTTATCAATTAGGCGTGTGTCTTTTGGATCTGGAGGATCCGTCAAAAGTCAAGGCTATGGCTGAAGACGCGATCTTGATCCCCGAGGAGCAATACGAACTTGTGGGACAGACTCCCAGCGTGGTGTTTACCTGCGGGGCTGTGGCGGAGGATAATGGCGAGGTTAAAATTTATTACGGCGGCGCTGATACGGTTCAATGCGTGGCTACCACAAGCTTAGAGCGGCTTATCGATGCATGTTATAATCGTTAAGATCAATTTGCAAAAAAGGAAAGAGAGGAAGCACAGTGCAAGAAGCTAATGTTGTTACTGGGAACAAAACTTGGCGTGATCATCTACCGATTCCCACCAAGCTGTTCTATGGTCTTGGCACGGCAGTTGATATGTGGGGTCTCTGGTTGTACCCGTCTGTTGCTTTTGCGGTTTTTAACATGTATTTGGGTGTCTCACCGTGGCTGGTGGGTTTGGCGCTTACATTGATCCGAATCTTTGACGCCGTTGTTGATCCTGTAGTGGGGTGGGTATCCGATAATTTGCGTACCAGACACGGCCGCCGCCGTCCTTTTATTTTGATTGCCGGTATTTTAAGCGGACTGATGCTTCCTGTTCTATTTTGGGTGTCACCGTCCTGGGTGAATGTTAAATTTCTCGGCGTGTCCGCTATATTTTGGTATATGATAGGTTCCAACATGATCTTCATTCCCATAATCAGCTCTTTTACCGTGCCTTACTATAGTTTGAGCAATGAAATGACTCCTGATTATGAAGAACGTACCTCCATCATGGCTTATCGCAGCATGGCCCAAAAGATCTTTGAGTTGGGTAATTTTTACGCACTGCGCTTTACCAACCTGGCCTGGTTCCTTATTCCTGGAACAGGGGAAAAGAATGTGCTCCTGGGGCTAAAGGTATACTCATCAATATTGGGTGTTGTAATGGCTATTTTTGCCGTAATCATTTTCTTTAGAGTTAAAGAACGCTACTATGAGAAAGTGGTGGTGAAGGTTACTGAAAAAATTTCCATTCTGAGTTCCTATGGTGAGACTCTCAGGTGCAAGCCGTTCCGTCAGATGGTTATTGTGGGCGCCGCTTTTATTATAGGCACGAGCATGGTTGGCTCGCTTGGTT
>JBARQV010000042.1:0-2823 GCA_049643885.1 Candidatus Omnitrophota bacterium
CATGATGCAGGCTGAAAACGGGGACATTACCGCCCACCATGGTATATTGCGTCGGGAACAATGACCTTACCTCGGACGAATAAATAAACCACCACCAGATATTGACCGCTATAACAAATATCGAAGATACTATAAGATATAAGGCCAGCCTGGGCTTTTTATAAACGAGAAACAAAACAGTAAAGAATAGAAAAATATATAAATTCGGTATTTTCAGTAGAACAAAAAACGTTAATCCTAAAGTATATAACAAAAGATACCGTCTTTTTTCGGACCTTATCCACCTGAGGAAATAATAAAGCGCGAACATCAAAGCCAATATCATGAAACTTTCGGACTGGAATACCCTGCCCATCAATATCGTCATTGGGGTGATACAATAAAAAATGAGAGCAAGCAATGATATTCTGGGATCAATGATCTCCATGCATACTTTATAAAAATATATCGCCGAAAATGCGAAGAAGATCACTGAGGGCACCCTGAAAACCCAGTTCTGAACGCCTGCGGCTTTAACTAAAAATGACACAACGTAAGGCAATATCGGGAACTCGAACATTAAATAGCCGGGGGCGGGCCCGACATTGATCGACTGGGGGAGCAGGAACATCGTGCCCGGGTTTTGAGCGTAATTTCTCGCTACCGAAGCGTTCAGGGCCTGCCGGAGCGGATTGAAATCAAACATTGCACCGTTTACGTTATAAAGGCGGATAATGACCGCGGCGGCGATAATGAGTATTGCTATTATAAGCTTGTTCCTAAGATCTATTTTGTCGGTTATTCCCGGCATTTTTGCCTTTCCCTTATGTCATCCATAATAAGGGTGCGCTGTAGCCAAAGATACAAGGCTATGTATAAATAACGCCTTCCCATTTCCTGGATCTTCAGCTTCGAAACGCCGCTTTCCCTGCCGTACCAGTTTATCGGTACCGTGGCAATTGAAAAATTTCTGATCAATGCCTTAAGCGGAAGCTCGATGGTAATATTATAATACAGCGATTCGATGGGTTTTATTGCTTCGATGACCTCTTTCCTGTATGCCTTGAACGCGTTTGTCAGGTCGTTATGTTTTGTCCAAAAAAGACACATCAAGAAAGTATTCGCGAGCCGGTTGACGAACAGCTTGTGCGGTGGGTAATCCTTTATGGACGCCCCCTTGATAAACCTGGAACCGAAAACACAATCATAACCCTCTTCAATTTTCCTGAAATATTTGACAATATCTTTCGGGTCATCAGAGGCGTCTCCCATCGCCGTAACGATGACATCGCCCTTTGCGATCTCGATGCCTTCCCTGATGGCCCTGCCGAAACCCTTAGGCGGTTTCCTATGCACTGCTTTGACATTGCCGTGCTCCCGCGATAACCTGTCTATGATATTAGCTGTTCCGTCAGTGCTGTTATCATCGACGACTATGATCTCATTGTCGATAGACTCTTTCTCCAGTTCCCGGAGTATTTCCATGATGACTCTTTCTATAATAGCTTCTTCATTATGTGCAGGTATTACCACAGATAATTTCATGCATCACTCCCCTGCTCTCTTCACGCGTTCACCTTCGATCGAATAAGATCTGGAACACTTGCCGCATGCCGCTTTTTTACCCTTGAAGTTCAGTTTCTCGCCGCATTCACACATCCAGCCCTGCACTCTTGCCGGGCTGCCGTAAACGAGCGCGTAATCGGGCACATCTCTGGTAACTACCGCGCCCGCCCCCACAAACGCGTACTTGCCTACTGTATTACCGCATACTATCGTGGAATTCGCTCCAAGGCTGGCACCCTTTTTCACAACGGTCCTCCTGAACTCGGTCTCCCTGTCCCTGGGAAATTCAGAACGCGGGTTGAAAACATTGGTAAAAACGCAGGAGGGGCCGCAGAAAACATAGTCTTCCAGGGTCACTTTATCGTATATCGAGACGTTATTCTGGACCTTCACGCCGTTACCTATCACCACATCGCTGGCTATGAATACGTTCTGCCCCAATATGCATTTCTCGCCTAGTTTCGCCCCCTTCGTAATATGAGAAAAATGCCATATCTTGGTGTCTTTACCCACTGTGGCGCCTTCATCCACGATACTTGAACTATGAACAAAATAATCTTTCTCCATGATCCGCCTTTCGGTTCTAAACATTTACGGGCATCCCGTTGTTTCTTAGTGACTCCTGGGCCTTCTCAAGGACCTTTACCACTTCGAGTCCGTTCCTCCCGTCAGTAAAAGGTTTCGTTTTGTTTCTCACGCATTCAAGAAAATGCGCGCATTCTATCCTCAAGGGCTCCGCCATACTGATATACGGCAGGTAAATATCTCCGGTCCTCAGCGTGAGGTAATCGCCGTAGGAATCAAAACCGGCCCCTGTCTCCTTATCTATTCCCTTGTCGTATATCTTTATCTTTTCCGCGCTTTGGACGTCATCAAAGACAAGCATCTTTTTGCTTCCGACGATGGTCAGTTTTCTTTCCTTATGCGGGTCTAGCCAGGAGATCTGTATCTGGGCCATTTTCTTGTCTTTGAAATACAGGGACAAGAATACGACATCCTCAAGATCTTTTTGCAGATAATACTGCCCCCTCGCGGACACGTTCTCGACTTCGCTCCCCATAAGATACAAAAGCATCGATATATCATGAGGCGCGAAACTCCAGAGCGAGTTCTCGTCCTTCCGCACGGTCCCCAGGTTGACGCGCAGCGCGTAAGAATAATAGATCTCCCCCAGATCACCGTTATCGATGTACTCCTTGATCTTCCTTAATGCCGGGTGATAAAGCATGAGATGTCCTACCATCAAAACGGTATTGTCTTTTTCGGACAGCTCTACCA
>JBARQV010000043.1:0-1583 GCA_049643885.1 Candidatus Omnitrophota bacterium
CCTTTCCTCCTGCTTTTTATGGACGCCATTGTCTTGCGGAGGACCGCCGGTTTCCGGATCACCCGTCATTTTCCGTATTTTTTCACCGCGGGAATATATTTTGCCCTGCACTGGTCGATATTAGGGAACAGGTATCCAACGGTGATCAGATCCGGTGAGATGGCCCGGAATCTCCTGGATTTTTTGAAGATGGCCGGTGATTTTTTTGTCCTGGGCATTGCTCCTATCGGGCTTCAGATACGCAAAAGCATGGCCGGTGCCGGCATATCTCCTTTTGTTTTGATCCTGACGGGCCTTTTGATCGTTCTTATCGTGGCCATTCTACGGCGGGACCGGAGGATCCTGTTGTTTTCGCTGGGTTTCTTCATCATAGCTCTTGTGCCGCTCAGTTTTGTAATGGGCCAGTTCAAGGTTCTTGCCGAACATTGGTTGTACCTTGCAAGTTTCGGCCTCTTTCTCTTTGTGTCCGTCGCCGTCACCGGGATCTGCGAGAGGTGGAAGGCGATAGGCAGATTTGTATTTACGGCTTTTGTCTTTCTTGGCGTATTTTTCTATTCTTCCATAACTATCGGACAGAACATCTACTGGGTAAGAGACGCGGACCTGAGTGAGCGTGTCCTTTCTTATTACGGCGACGATCCCGCGGCTTTGCATTTCAGAGCACTCGGATATCTCAAGAACGGCATGGGTGCCAAGTCCATGGAGCTGATGAGGAAATACGTGGAAACGAGACCCGGTTCCGCCAGGGCGTGGTACTTAAAGGGCCGTATCAGCCTGGCCGCCGGTGATATAGACGTAGCTGAAGGAGATTTCGAGAAAGCCTTGAGCATAGATCCCGGTTATGAGAACGCTTGTCTTGGATCGGCCATGGTAGCTTTCGCAAGGGGTGATGGAAAAAAGGGGATCGAGATGCTGGAACGAGCGATCGGCATAAATCCGGGTTATTCTGAAGCTTACGTTCTTCTTGTCACTGCCTATGCCCTGGCGGGAGAGGACGAGAAAGCCTTCCTGGCCGCGAAAAATGCCAGAAAGGTCAACCCCTACGATTTCAATTCGCTCGTAAATCTTGGCACCGCTTATGCAAGAAAAGGAGATATGCAAAAAGCCGCGGAATTTTTCCTTGAAGCCGCAAAGCTGTACCCTGAAAGGCCCGACGCCTTTTATGATCTGGGCAAGGTTTTCTATGCCGCCGGGCAAGGGGAAGAGGCCGAAAATTGGCTTCGCAGAGCTATAATGGTGGATCCCGGGTATGAACCCGCCGTTGAGCTCCTCCAGAAGTTGCGTAGAGGTTCCCCCTCATCCCCGGGACAAGCCCAGGATTAAGTTCAGCCATACAACTTACAGTGTAATTTTTGAGTTTAAGACGGTCGTATAACTTACACTGTAAGTTGTGGCTTTACTTAACTTGACAACAATATGATGGTGTGCTAATCTTTAATAAATTATTAATGGTATAAACACATTTATATAATAATATAATGTTTAAATTCGGAAAAAGAGTCCAGGAATCCGTAGGTCTCGATATCGGAAGTTATTCCGTAAAAGTCGTTTCTCTCAAGAGAGAGAACGAAGTCAATGTTCTC
>JBARQV010000044.1:0-2211 GCA_049643885.1 Candidatus Omnitrophota bacterium
CCCTTGTTCCGGTCATGGTAAATAACTTTCGTATCGCCGGCGCCGTTACCGAATTTTTCTTTTAAAAATTCACGGGTCCCGTCCCTGGAAAAATCATCCACGACTATTATTTCCTTTTCCAGGGGCACTGCCTTGACAAGTTCAAGAACGTCAGCAATGGTCCTTAATTCGTTGTAGACCGGCATCAAGATCGATATCTTCATCCTTAACCCTTTTCTATAACTTCCTTATAAACTTCCAGTGTTCCGGCAGCTGTTTCTTTCCATGAAAACCTTTTTGCGTGTTCCAGGGCCCTGTTCGAAAGTTCGGACCTGTAAGAGCTGTCTTCATCTACCCTCTTTATCTCTTCCCTCAATTGCCTTATATCATGCGGATCCACAAGTATCGCCGCGTCACCGGCTATCTCAGGCAAAGAAGAGACATTTGAAGATATGACCGGTTTCCCGCAGGAAAGGGCCTCAAGCACCGGCAGACCGAATCCTTCGTAGAAAGAGGGAAAAACAAAAAATTTAGCCAGATTGTATATAGCCGGGAGATCGCTGTCCGGGACATACCCGGCAAAAACGGCTTTTGATCCCAGTCCGGATTCGCGTATCTTCTTTTCGGCGTCCCCGTAACCCCAGTCCTTCTTGCCTACCAACACAAGTTTAAGGTCCCTGCCCGCTTCCTTAACGTAACCGGCGAAAGCTTCGACGAGTCCTGTTATATTTTTCCTGGGCTCGATGGTCCCCACGCTAAGGACGAATTCGGAAGGCAGGCCGTACTTGTCACGGATAGCGGCAAGCTTTTCATCATCGTCTATACGGCGAAAATCTTCTCTGGCCGCCTGGAGTATTACGCGGATCTTTTCGGCCGGCACGTTCAATAGACGCATTATATCTTTCCTTGTGCACTCCGACTGCGCGATTATCATGTCGGAATTCCTGACGCAGGCAGGCAGCCATTTTTGCCAATAAAACCTGCTTACCGGGCTTAGATTCCCGGGATATATCATGCCGATCAGATCGTGCACGGTCGTGACTTTCTTGTATCTACCTTTGGCCATGGGACCGGCAAAACCCGGGATGTGGAGTATGTCGATATTGTCTTTTTTTGCCAGACCTGTCAGGCCGAAATTTTCCCAGTAGATCCTCCCGGGGGTGTTCAGGTCACGGTCCTCAGGATACTTGTAATAAAAAAACTCTGCACCCGGGAAATCCTTTAAATGCCTTATCAGATTGCGGACATAATAGCCTATTCCGGTTACATTGCACTGTGTCGACTGGATATCTATCCCTATTTTCATCGAGCTATCCTCGCCATATACATCATGGGTAATTTTATCAGGAAATTCTTTTTCCTGCGAAGGTAAAGGTAATACTCGTCGTCCACGACTTTAAGACTTTTAAGGATCTTCCTCCACCTGCGCCTTGACAAAAGGCTTTCATTGCCAAAATCCCGGTTACGGTAATAAACCGTCGGAACGCTCATTACTACCTGCCTGGAAACGCGCAGCTGCTCCCTGAGAAGCTTCTTTATGTCTTCATCGCTGAAATGCTCAAAAAACCCCTGTGAAAAGGCGGTGTCAAAACTGTCATCTTCGAATGAAAGCATGAAAGCGTCTTCCTTTTTGAAATCCACTTTCCCTTGTATCTTTTCACAGTTCCGGCGGGCCGCATCCAACACCCCGGGATCGTTATCAATAGAGACGACGTGTTCCACTTTCGAACTCAAAAACGCGGCCATCGTACCCGAGCCGCAGCCGATCTCCATGATCTTTTTGGGGCCGCCCTTTATCACCTCATCCAGGAATTTTCGGTGATTTCTTAAATTTTCAGAGATCTCTTCATGTGACTTGGAATCTTTGTAAAAGTCACCCCATTCCCTTCCGGTGATCTTATCCAGGACATCCTTCATTCCAAGTTCATAATCGACATTCTTTTCCTTCTTCCTTCTGGCCAAAGCCTCCGGCATCAATTTAACGGCCCAGAAAAAACCCCATACTATTTCCGGCTTTAAAGCGACCAGTGAATAGACAAGCCTCACAGGTATAAAAAAGATATGTTTTAAAAAGTCTTTCCAGCTATCTATATGTTTCCAGGCAAAAAGATATGTATTCCTGTGGCTTATTGCCAAAAGGCGCCTGAGACCGAAAGCCTTCTTGAAGCTTGCCCTCCCCATGTGGCATATAACGCTCCCGGGTTGATAGTAGCAGGCGTAACCTTTTTTCCA
>JBARQV010000045.1:0-12131 GCA_049643885.1 Candidatus Omnitrophota bacterium
ATAATCTAACGCCGGAAGAATTTATAAGAACATTGGAGAAAAAAACGCCCACAGCTAGCTGTGGGGAAAGCATCAATAACCGCTGACAACTCTAATCCCTGGTGGTACTATAAACGGGGGAAGGTCACCGGGACCATAAACCGCAGCAAGAACTTAAAAGTTGATGCTGTTTTGCAAAAACCTGTTGATCTACATGAACTTTTGCAAAAAGTCAATACGTTGCTCCCTTCAAAAATATGACCTTCTATATTACGCTCTCTCTTGCGCCGCGCTCTTCCTGCGGCATCGACAACTTTTTTCCTAAAATTCTTCCAAATTCCCTCGGTTTTCTTATACAATAGGTCTAAGTTCAGTGCAGAAATTTAATTTTTAAAGAAAGTGCTGTTAATACCGGGGGGTCTTATGAATTGGAAAATCGTTCTCGTTATAATTCTTTTGTTGTTACTGGTGATCTTTACAGCGCAGAATTATGAGATCGTTGAGATCAAATTCCTTATATGGTCTTTAAAGACCAGCAGGGCTTTAATAATATTCGCCACTCTCTGCATTGGTGTTATGATCGGATGGGTCATTTCTGTTATAGGCACAAGACACAAAAAAGGAGAGGAATAAAAAATGGACTGGAAGATACTTTTTGCAACGTTTTCAGCGGTATTCGTCGCGGAGCTGGCAGATAAAACACAATTAGTAGGAATAAGCATGTCAGCAAAGTCGGGGAAACCATTTACGGTCTGGCTCGGCTCTGTCTCTGCTTATATAATCGTTACTGCCGTTTCTGTGCTAATAGGCGCGGTATTAGCCAAATACATCAAGCCCGAAATCATAAGATATACAGGCGCGTCTTTGTTCGTAATAATAGGACTGTTGATGTTCGCGGGTAAGATCTAGAAGAGAAGAAGGGGACATCACTGATCACACCGGAAACCTACCCTGTGCTTTGGTTTAACTTGAGGTCACAATCTGTGACTTCAAATTCGTAACTCATTCAATCTCAATAACTTATCCCTCGTTAAGAATGAAAAAGCTATCTGACTATTTCTTTACTTAACGCTTACTTTTTGTTATAATAACTTAATTTTTATATAAGCATCATAAATGGGATAAGTATATGAGCAGAAACCGAAATAGACGTGGGATTTGGATCAAGGCAATAGCCATAGCTGTAATATGCCTTTTTACCCTCAATAACCTGGCATGGGCTAATCCGGATATTTTTCAACACTCTCCAAAATCCAATCTCGCAGCAGCATCCATCTTTTGGGGGCAAGACATTCTCCCGCAAGCAGAACATGCCGCTCTTGGCATTACTCGACTGATACAGGAGCCGCTTTCTCAAATGGAAGAAAGGCCTCCGGTCAAATTTGAAGTCCGATCAAGCCAGACAGGTAAAAAGATCGAAGTAACAGGGATTCTGTGCTATGACGAAAAGTGGGAAGAAAACGGCCTTTGGGTTGTTCCTTTCCGTTTTCCCGCCGGAGAGCTCAAAGTGGTGTTCACTCCCGACAAAGAGCTGGTCGAAATAAGAAGGCCTCTGAACAACGCAGGAAATACCGCAAATGACTCCCTGATCTCGGCATTGGCAAAGATCGGATATTCAGGAATATCTTATAGAGATACGATTTCTCAAGGCCAGAGCAAAACGATATGCGGGCAGATAAAATGCGCTCAAAGAGGGATATCCTTCTTTCCCGGCGATCTTCAAAGACCGGGCCTGACACTGCCCGAAAATATCATAGAGGAGCTGCGCTCTCGAGACGAAATACCGCGTGTTCTCATCTTGCCGCCGGTCTTGGAAGACCTGGAAGGATTTCTTTTAAATGTCGACAAACAGATAAATCGTGTGTCTAGCGGTAAATCCGGGCTCAGAGATTGTATTAGTGACGTTATTGTCCAGGCGCCTGACTCCCGCCTGGCAAAGATCAAGGAATTGAACACAGCAGGCCCGACCATTCCATTCAGGGTTTACCCCGACAAGAAAAGCGTAAAGGCTATAGCCAAAAAATTAAATATAGAGATCTCAACAGTCCAAATGATAGATGCAGAAAAAGCCAGGGAAGAGCAATTTGAGATAAATATTCCGGAAATCGGATCTACTTTGAAGAAGCTTTTCATGAAACGGCTACAGTTGGGGGACAAAAGCCAACGGCTGGATTATCTGGATCCAGAGGCATCTTATCAGCCCCTTACGGATTTTCCCACAGTAACAGGGCCCACTTTTGAGGAGATCATTTCCGGCTTACCCAGCAAAGAATATCGCTTAGAGGTGCCCGATAACGACTATTCTCCTGGAACCATCTCGCAAGTTATCTGGGAATTCCTGAATTCCCGGGCCGGAGAAATAAGGCATTCCGGCAGCAGGCCTTCATACGGAGAAAATGAAAAGAAATACCTGGATCAGATCCGTGAGTGCGTAACCCGAGGGTTGCCCGTAGAGTTGATATTCATGAACTTTTCTCCGAAATTTGCCAGCCCCTTGATATCCGGTTACAGCTTGCTGCCGGATCTGTCTAATTTGATGGCCTTGCAGCATCTCATCGACGTTGCGAAAGCGGTCCAGGAGATATATCCTCCGGGGATCAAATTTATCATCCTCTACGAAGGCCGTCTATATCAGAACCTGGGGCAATTTACTGACGGGGAAGCACATGAATCTCTTGAGCAGGTAAAATATTTTTCCAGGGTTCTTGAAGGGAAGGCAGGCGTCTCCGGCGTTATTGAGATCGCCGATGCCCGGGAATCAGTAGATGCTCTGGGGGCGGGATTTATGAATGAATTGGAAACGGAGGAAGAAAACCTGGACAGGGCATATGCAAGCGATGAAGACGGAGAGTTTATACGAAAGATCGAAGAATGGCGCACGGCTTTCGCGATGAACATTATCGATCTGGACAGGCTTATACGGGAATACGGCGAGGAACACCCGCCCCTTGCCCTGGCAGATTGGCTTCGAGTTATACATCACACGCCTCCTTCCGGCGGCTTTCTGGACCGCGTCAGGCATTACGCCGATCAAAGAACACGCAGCACGGCTATCGACTATTTCGCGTTTAGAAACGTCAAATATTCCGGGGGCACAGGAAAGCGCGGGATCCTGACCGATTATCCGCGCGCCATCCCTATAACGGTACGTGCTGACCGCTCAAGACTGTCCCTTCAGCTTATCCCTGGGATCAGTTCTTATCCACACCATGGGATCACGGTCTGGACCGGTGAGAAGTGGGAAATAACAGGCCTTATGGATCTGGCCCGTTACCCCGGACAATTTGAAGGCGTTACCCTTGCCGGGAAAAACGCTCCGGGAAGGACGCCTTTTTACTATACATTGAAAGGCGTCGACTGCCCGGTTTTTGCCCGGCCTGCAAAGGATCAAAAGCAAGATGGATCCTTCCCGGAGATTCTCGCAAAGAAAGGTTTCCGCATGCTGGAAGATTGGAGCGACCGCGGGGCTATGGACTCAAGGCTGTACCTGGCAGAAGACGGGTCCGGAACAAAAGTCATCATCAAATATTCATCCGAGGAAGGGTTCGGAGGCAATGGACGCCCCGTCCTGCGCAAAGAAGCGCTTCGTTTAAAGGGTATTTCGGAACAAATGGGCGCATTGTCAGGAAGCATATTCCCGGAAGTCATAGAATATTTTGATGACGAGAACGCGACCTATTACGTTATGAATTATTTTTCCGACACGCAAAGCGTTGATGATTATCTGGCCGGCCTGCCGAGCGGGGAGTCGTATTCGGCAGAAGCGGGAAGGCTGGTCAATAAGCTGCTGGACATCATGTCTGAAAAAGTCTATTCCAGAGGCACCGAAACAACGCCCCCGGATTACATTTCCAGATTCCACCTCGATAGATTAAGAGAAGGAGTCCAGCTGCTCATCGACGATAAAAGCAGCATCTTCGTGGATTTCCTGAAAGATCGGATCTTTAAAGCGGGCGGCGTTGAATACAAAAACGTAACGGACTTTTTCCGAAAGGCCTTCAGCAATGAAACGGTCGTGGTGAACGGGGTCGAACTTTTGAATTTTCCATCGATACTGCGGGCTATTTCCGATAATGAAGAGGCAATAAATAGAGCTTTAAATCCGGAAAGGATCCCGAAAATCACCCATGGCGATCTTTATTTCAGGAACGTCCTAAGAGATCCCGACGGTGAACTGTTTCTGGTCGATCCTTACGGGAAGAGGCCCGTCAACGCGGTGGAAACAGAATTAGGCAGGCTGATGTTGTCGTATTTTGCGGATTTCCTCGGAAGAGGGGACTACGATATAAATGTAAGGGCCGCAGAGGACGGAAAGTTGGATTTCAGCCTGTTTTATAACGGCGCCGACGATGACTCGATCCGCGGCCGGGCAAAAGCCAGGGACGCGATGCTGGAGATCTACGGGAATCACCCGGGAATTTATAGCTGGATAAAGAATACTGAAAATTGGCAGGCGCACGTCCTGTTGCTGGAAGCCATACATATCTTCGTCGTGGCCGCAAGCAAATTTTCTTCTACAGATCCCCCGGGAAAACTCACATTGGCCTGTTACATCACGGGCCTTGTCCTTATGAATAAAGTCCTGGCTGATATGGGACTGATAGACCGGAAATACGGAAGCGTATCATCGCCCATGGAATTATTTATCCCGGGGGAATATGGATTTCAAACGGTCCGATTTATGCGGCGTATAGCCCCTGGCGCAAATGAAGCGGACGGGGAAAAGCTTTTAACTTTTCTGATCGAATCTTTCGAAAAAGCCGGGAAGCACGGCCGGGATAAGGATACTTATTGGGAATTATGGAGATCTTTTAAAACGCAAGTAGACGATGATATCGCCACGGATCAATACATGCTGGACCTGGAAACGTATAAGGTTATGATCCTTACGCTAAAAGATGGAAGAAAGATCGGCGTCAGAATGGTAAGCGGAGAGTTCACAGACCAGATCGAGCCGCTGGAGGCCCTGCACATAAAAGGGGGGTCAAAATTAGAGATCATTCATGCGGATGACGCGCTTAAGATGTGGCAGAACATCAATTTTCCCGATACATCCAGCGCCCCGGACCTGTTTGAAGGCTACAGCGAGAAAGACATGTTCGAATCCCTCAGGAACGGTTCGCCTGTTTCTTTCGGGGGAAAATCGTACCAGGTAACGGACCTTTTGGGATTTGGAAAGGAATCAAAGGTATTCAAGGCCAGGGAGATCGAGACCGGCAGGGAAGTGGCCTTAAAGGCAGGCCTTACCGGCCTTGAGAACGAATCAAGTGACGCGGGCGTTATGACGTCTAAATTAAAAGATTCGACATTCGCAGGGTACTTTCCCTCGTACGAGCTATTCGATAAGGAAAAAAATGTCATCGTGATGGAATTAATAAAAGGCGAACCCCTTGATGCGCATATCACCCAGAGGTTGGAGGCAGGGGAAAGCCTGGAAAAACTCCTTCTCCTGTTCAGCGGCATCATGATAGATATATGTTTAATGAAAGAAAAATACGGCGTTTTTTACGGCCAGTTCAATCTAAGAAATATCTTAATAGACAAAAAAGGCGATAAGCGATTCATCGATCCTTCATATCCGCTGCCACGGGACAGGTACGACCTGCTTCAGATAATAAGAGCGGGGGCCATAATGATGGAGAAGTTTTACGGGCTCCGCGATGATGAGTACCCTCCAAAAGTAAAGGGTGCCGCCGGCCTGGATGAACTGAAAAAGGTCCGCATTTCCGGCTCCATATGGGAAAGATTTGAAGAAGCAGAATTACCCGTCGAACCGATGATAAACACAAAAATAAAAGAGATCATCCGAAAATGCCTGGTGCCGGATACCAGGATCGAGACGTTAAGGGATCTAAGAGAAGAGCTTGAGGGCCTGTGTGACGTCATTTATGCTTACCATCCTGAATTAAGGCCGGCGGCCCTGCATGCCGGCGCGGCCAGATCGATCGCGCAAGCCCGTTTAAAGGAGTACACATCCAAAAGATATAAAGCCCTTGCCGTTGATTACAACAATACGCTTGAACAAGACGGTGCAACGGACAGGTATTTAATGCGGAAAATCGCCGAGCTATTGGAACAAGATATCCACGTTGCCGTTATAACGGGGAGAAGGGCCACCTGGATCAATACTTTCGTCGAGGAGATCCGGCCGTTCCTGCCGGATGAAGATGCGCTTAAACGCCTCCATTTCTACACCAGCGAGGGGGCAAAAGGATGTAACGTAGGAACAAGGGAACTTTATTATGAACACGCGTTTGACCGGAACTTGATGGTAAAGACAGCTAAAGTGATCAAAAAGGAATATCCGCGTCTGGATTTCAGCGTCAATTACAGGACCGATGGTTACAGGATGAATTTTGATCCCATAATGGATGTCAAAAGGCTTAATGAATTGTTTGAAAAACTCGGGTTACCGGTAATAGCGCTTACTTCCGGCACCTCGATCGACGTATTGCCCGGGGGTATAAATAAAGGAGTGGCTCTGGCAGATTTTGCGGCCCGCTTGGGTATAAGCATAGCTGATATAGCCAGGATAGCGGATCAGGGACAAAAATACGGCAATGATAACAGCCTGTTATCCGGTCCCGGTTCTTTCTCGGTCGACAGATGTGAGTCTGATTCGGACCAAGCCGGCACGGCAGAGGCGCTGGGCCTTAAAGGTATTTTCGCGACAGCATGGTTGTTGGATAATCTGAGGTTCCATGAGCCGGGTACCGATCATAGGGCAATGCTGCTCGCTGATACCGTAAGAGAGCATGGCTGGCCTTCCAAATACGCCGATGGATCGCTCTGGAGTGACAGGAAATTCGTACTTGCAGCGGTAAAAAGGCACGGCTGGGCCCTCAGGTACGCCGACGGATCCTTACAAAAAGACAGGGAAATCGTTTTAGCGGCAGTAAAACAGTTTGGACTGGCACTGCAATATGCCGGCGGATCCTTAAGAAACGATAAAGAAATCGTCATGGAGGCGGTGAAAACAAATAGATCGGCTTTCAAGCATGCCGATGAGTCGTTAAAAAAGGATAGAGAATTTGTCCTTGCCGTGGTAAAAGAGAACGGGAGAGCCCTCGAACATGCTGATGAACTACTGAGAAATGACAGGGAGATCGTCCTGGCCGCCGCGATACGCAAGCACAGATGGCCTGCCGAATACGCCGACAGATCTCTCTGGGAGAACAGGGACTTTGTTCTGGCCCAGGTCAAAAAAGACGGAAGCGCGCTGGAATGCGCCGCCGAACCGTTAAAAAGCGACAAGGAGATCGTTTTAACGGCTGTAAAACAGAATAGATGGGCTTTGCGTTATGCCCATGGATCTTTGAGGGAAGACAGGGAAGTCGTCCTGGCGGGAGTGAGAAGACACGGATGGGACCTCGCAAGTGCGGATGAATCGCTCTGGTCCGACAAGGAATTCATACTTAGCGTATTGATAGAGAATGGAGAAGCCTTTAGATTCGCTGACGGATCATTAAAGAAAGACCGGGATTTTGTTCTTGCGGCAGTAAGGGTCAACGGGTGGGCGCTTAAATATGCAGACGGCGCGTTAAGAAAAGACAGGGAAATTGTCCTTGCCGCGGTAAAAGGGAACGGCGCTGCTCTTCAGTTTGCCGATACATCGCTGAGAAAGGACAAAGAAATCGTCGTAACTGCCGTAACAGATAATGGCGAAGCTCTCAAATTTGCCGATGGATCCCTGAAGGGAGACCAGGATATTCTCCGCGCCGCGAAAATCGAGGCAGAAACGATCTACGGGCGTAGGGCACCACCCGTACAGGCCGACGGAAGATCTTTATTGGCCGTTCCTGATCCCCGTGAGGATCCGTTCTCAAAGGACAACCGCTCAGAAAGGAACCTGCTCGTTGCGTGGAGCGGAGGAAAAGACGGCTGTCTCGCATTGCATCGCGCTATGAAAGATAAAAATAACCGGTTGGCCTGCCTTTTGAATTTTACTTCCCGACAATCCGCCAGAGTCAGTTTTCATGAGATTCCCCCCAAACTTCTCCAAATGCAAGTCGAAGCATTGGGAGTGCCTTTATTGCAGGCAGAAACTACGCCCGACGGTTACCAGGAAGAATATAAAGCGGCGGTAAGCAGTTTGGTCGTTCCTCACGAAATAGACGCCATGGTCTTTGGGGACATTTATGTTGATGAACATAAAGAATGGGTAGGACAGGTCTGTGAAGATGCCGGTATACAGGCGATAGAGCCTCTTTGGAATGAAAACACCGAGGATCTTCTGCGCGAGATCATTGACGCCGGATTTGAAGTGCGGATCGTAAGCGTCAAGGACGGCTTGATCGATAAAAAATGGGTTGGAAGAAAAATTGATCACGAATTTCTTGATCACCTTAAAGAAAGAGGTCTAGACCCATGCGGTGAATACGGCGAGTACCATTCATTTGTAACGGACGGCCCGATCTTTACGAGGAGGATCGAACTCCTCGATACCAGCGTCGTAAAAAGATGGAAATATTGGGTCTTGGACATCAACAAATACCGCAGCGTTCCCAAGGAGCAGGGCAAAAGCAGTCCCGCGGCGGAGGAAAAAACCACTTCTAAGATCAAAAAAGAAACGCCACCCGCCGCCGGGACGCAAAACCCGGGGTTATTTGTGGATCCAAAACAGGAAATACGTGATCTCATCCAATCTTTGCAATTCACGGAAAACCAGCCGGCACTGAGAATACGGACAATAAAAGCCCTGGCAGCCTGCAATAGGATCCCTTTGCCCGTTCCAACGCAGGGTAAAATGCCGGCTACTATAATGGGAATAATAAACGACGCCCTGGCAGAGCTTGAAATAAACCCTGAAAGCGTGCGCATCATAGGGCCTTATAACGATATAAAATTAAAATTCGACCTGCCGGATTCTCCGATCGATAAAAAAGTAAAACTCGCCCGACTCCTTTCCAACATGTACAAGAAAGCGGACATTTCCGTCATGATACACGGAGGATACTCCAAAGAAGGGGATACCCTAAGGCTTGAATTCCGCCTGAACACCCGGAACCTGACGGCCTTCTGGAAAGTGCTGGGAACTATGGATTTCAAAATCGAAAACGGCGAATTCAGAAAATTCCCCCCCGTGGAACTTGTGAAAAAGATCGAGGAAAGAGCCAAGCTTCTTTTATCGGGGATAGATGAGAAGCTCAGGGATGAGACATTAACAGAAGAAGATTGCGCCCGTATGGAAGAAAGATATAAAAAGCTTTATTTTTATATATACGGGGACGGCACGGAAGAAAACCCGGGGCTTATAAATATAGTGAAATTCCCGGAAACATCGCGCGTGATCACCGACGAAGAATACGCGGAAAGGTACAAAGGAACTCCGGAAGAGCAAAAAATCGTCGTATCGGAAGACGGTAAAAGACATATTTCCTACGGCGACTCCCAGGTCATAAGAACCGAATCCGTAAAAAGGGAAGGAGAGACAAGAGAAAATTACTGCTCTTACAACGGAATGTTAAGAATGGCAGGTTCCAACCCATATTTTACGCATTATCTTGAAAACGTTTTCCGCAAAAAACCCTACCACATAAAACGAAAAATATACCTGGCAAGAGCAGCGGGAAGCGTTTTTCAAACCTCATCCATAACGTCTCTCATGCGGGGAAAAGAATCGGACGATCGTATGTTCTTCATCTCCCAGGACACGGTAACTCCTTACAATAAACTGGGAAGCGTTATAGACATGCTGGTAAGCCAGGAAGATACCGAGCGCGATTACCCGTGGCTTGAAAAGTGGACACTCGAAAAACTGGATGATTGGTATACGAACAAAAAGAATGGCTGGGATGAGGTCCTTGACGCCATATGGGAACAGGCAAGGAGATCCGGAATACTTAAAGGCGTAAAAGGCGGCGAATATGTCATGGTAATAGACGAAATAGCCAACGGAACATATGACTTTATGTTCAAATATATAGTTGAAAAGAAAAGTCTTGAGATGAACAAAAGAAGACGTGCCCGAAAAATAAGGTACCTGATGCAAGAAAAGGGCATGTCAAAAGAAGAAGCTGAAAAATTGGTCGAACCGGCGAAACCCATTTATGTAGATATATTTATAGGAAAATCCAGAACGGCCATTATACCCGGCTACCCTTCATTAGACCACCGGGAGCTTGCGGCCGATTTTGGATTAACCCCGAAAGAAGCGTATGAAATAATAGATTCAATATCGGTCGTGGCGGATTTTATGCCTCATCCGATCAAAGTAAAAGAAGGCACCAAAACCCCCATATTGACAGACAAGGTCCCCTTAGAGCTGGAGGAAGACGATGTCTTGATAAGCCATTACCTTAAGGCCCTTCTTACAATAAACGGTATAATCGATTACCATAACAACGCGGCGCTTCACGCGGTAGTAAAAATATTGCAGAACGACATCCATGCCGAAGTCAGAAAAGCCGCGGCGGCGGCTCTTCCTGAGTTTGGTTTCGCGGGGCAGGAAGAAATATCGCTTAAAGCGCTCACGGAAACAAAAGAAAAAGACTGGGAAGAATCCGTAAGAAACGAGGCCGTCTTATCCATTAAAAAGATCTTAAAAAGAAAACTGGAAGGGACGGTCATGTTTGACGAGGAAAACCTTGCGCCTGTAGTAATAACCGACCAAACGGCATTCCTGAAAAAACTTGACATTATCATACTGGCGATAAACAACGCGTATGATGAGATAAAACAATTCGCGATAGATATATTGTCCAAACTGGATCCCGAGGCCCAGCATATAGTCAACGCTCTTGATAAAAACATGCCCCACAGGGAACAGGCGGCGCATCTTTTCCATAGAGTAGCGGTTTTAAAAGCAATGGGATACGTGCCCAGGGAAGAGGGCATCCGCCGGGCAATGGCCACGGTCTGTGACGCTTATAAAAAACGTTCCCTGGACGGCGCGAACGCTCCCACTATAGTAGCTCTCGGGGGGTCGCAATCTTCCGGGAAACGAACGGTAGCCAAACTCCTGGAAAGAAACATCCAAGACAAATTGAACAAAGGAGGAAGGACATTCGTCATGGGCATTGAGGACGGCTGGAAACGCGGTAATGCCCGGAGGACGGCCAATTATTCATTCGGGGAATATACTCTGGAAGGCGCACTGGGCCTTAGAAATTTCATAAGAAGGATGCGCGAGGGTAAGCACGCTTATCGGCCTTTTTACGATAAAGGAAAAAAAGCGCGAATACGGGCATTGGACACATCTCGTTACGTCCGCGGAGGCGGCAGCATAATAGACGAAGCGCATTTCAGCAAGGATATGAAAGAATTCGCGAAAGCGCTTAAAG
Source organism: Candidatus Omnitrophota bacterium (assembly GCA_049643885.1). Taxonomy (GTDB): domain Bacteria; phylum Omnitrophota; class Gorgyraeia; order Tantalellales; family Tantalellaceae; genus JBARQV01. The sequence continues at coordinate 11,262 of JBARQV010000045.1, forward strand.
AAAACGGCGCGGGGGAGATAAGATTCTTTGAAACGACCCTCCTCCGGATATTCGACAAAGAAGGCCATTGGCTCATAAAGTCCCCTGAATTAAGGGCGGCATTGACAGAATCATTGAAGACACTTGACGGGTGGTCTGAAAGACACGACACGGGGATCAACAGGAAAAACATCTTTATAGACATAACGGAAAGAAAAAACGGCGAACTTATAACGGGCGATCTGGTGGAACAAATAACCCCTTCACCGGACGATCTGTTTTTTATTGCCGGGCGCTTTTTGGCGTGCGATGAAGTATTTCTGGAAGAAGAAAGAAAAGAATTATTTGACCGCCTGATAGCGTTTTGGGCGCCTGATACGCAAAGGCGTGAAAGTCTGAGGCGAAGGATACGCGAAGGCACGCTCTATATAAATAGAACGGAGGAAGAGCTTCTAGCGACATTCGACAGAAGGCTCATAGACGAAATAAGATGGATATATCCGCCCCTTCTGGACGCTGACGTAAAAATTTTAAACGCAAACAGGGAGAAAGAAATAACCAGGGCAGAGGACGACAGCGGTTCCCCGGGCACAACCCTAAGGGATCTCGGCATGCTGGTAGTCGCCGCGGCAGGCGCATCGTTCATCGCGCCATGGCTGGGCATTGTTGTAGGAATATTGGCTTGCTATGTATTAGTAAGCACCTTGGCCGATATGCCCGGTTTTCGCAAAAAGGGAAAAGAATTAAAACCCACCCCCGCCGCCGGCATCAAAGTCATGGTGGCAGTCGAAGAACAACTCAGGAATACAATAAAAAGATCAATAAAAAAAATCGATGGTCTCAAGATATGCGAGACAACGGATGGCCAAAAAGCACTCGAAATGTTTAGAG
>JBARQV010000046.1:0-1994 GCA_049643885.1 Candidatus Omnitrophota bacterium
GCTTCGTTCTGGTGCCGGTAGCCCTCACCCCTGCATCCGCCTCCAGCTACCTTATAATAAACTACAATACCAAAGCCAATACCTTTTTAACCCGCCCCATCAGGGACCACATAAAGCGCGTTAAAGATAATATCTACCTTGGCAGATTCAACCTCCTTCTAGGCAAAAAGCTTCTCTTTTTAGGGTATTTTTCATTGGTTAAGAAGGGGGTAGGGGGCATATGACAGGGACTGTCCCCGTGTGTTTTCCTGGCGATATAGAAGGGGACTGTCCCTATGTTTTTTTGTTTTTTAAGGGAAAGGGTTTTGAGGGCGAAGGTCTTTTTTGGGAGTTTTAGCGGGCGGTTGGTGCTAGTTTAGGGGTAGTGGGGTGGATGTCTGAATTTGGGTAAGCTTGAGTTGTAGCGGGGCGTTTTTATAGGTATTTTGGTTGATAATTGGGTGGGGGGAGATGGGTTTTTAGGGGATGTGTTTGAATCCCCCCTGACAATAGCGGTGTAAAATATTACACCCATCGGTGTAATAAACAAAAAACAAATTTTTTAGACACCAGGACTTGACAAATGACTAATAATGTTGTATGCTTTTATACAAGGAGATGTATATATTCATACAATTAATTGTATGAATATATACAATTTATTATGGAATACAGACTGACAAAAGATGATTTGCTGAACACTCTAATTGCCTGGAACAAGTTCCTTAAGAAAAAAGTGCATTTAATAGCATGCGGGGGCACAGCTTTAACCCTTGCGGGCGTTAAAGATTCCACCAAGGATATTGATTTTATGGTGCCCGATGAAAAAGAATATGAATACTTGATCTCTTTATTACAAGAAGTGGGATATCATGCCGTCACAGGCTGGGGATGGCAAAAAGAAGGAGAACAATATATTTTTGACCTGTTCAGGGGAAAAAGCATACACACAACAGAACTGCTGGAATCACCGCTAAAGAAAGGAAATAATACTAAAATATTGGAATTATCACATTTGTACGTGGGGGTCCTCAATTATTACGATCTTCTTATCAGCAAACTTTTTCGCGGCGATACCGTGGATATCACAGATTCGCTCGCGCTGGTAAAGCAGAAAAAAGAAGAGATTGACATAAAGATTTTCGAGGAACGTTATCTGGAAGCTGCAAAATATGACGTTTCGGAAGAAAAATGCAGGAAAACGCTTGAGCATTTCATGAATTTGCTAAAAGAGGAGAATATCCATGGAAAATAAAGAACTACTTAAAAAATTGAGTAAATTGGGATTTACTCTCTTTGAAAAAGAAGAATATCCTGACGTTAACAAGGTTCTGTGCGATGTTGTCAAAAGCAGAGAGACGCGCTTACTGGAAGGGTTCCCCATAATACTGCTGAACGCGATGAGGTCATGGGATTTTAAATACTCGAATCTGATCAAGAGGTTTACAAATAAAAAAGATAAAGAATTATTTTTGAAGTTTCTGGAGCTTTCCTTTGCGATGTATAAACATGATCATATCGATTTTGAGCGAAAGAGCGAGATCTATAACGCGCTATCAGAAAGCCAGAAAAAAGAGATCAGTGCCTTTTTAAGATTCCTTAAAGAAAACAAGCCCTTCAGCATCGGAGATCTTCGTTTAAGCGCGGAAAGACTAAAAAACATATTTGCAAGGTACTATAAAAGCGAGGAAACAAAAACAAGGGAGACATTGTTGAAACAGGAAGAATTTTCCCTGGAATACGCCATGAGCCAGGTTTTTTCGCCCAAACAGAAAAATCTATTCAAAAAGAAGCTGCGAGGTGAAAAAATGACAAAAACCGAAAGGGAATACTACTCTCGCACGGTAAAGAAAAAGGTCGTAGCTCTGTCGAATTCAGAGCTTCATAACCTGGCAAGAAAGATTCTAGAGATATGAAATTCCCACGCACCAATAAAGAATTACACCAAATCTTCCTATCAAGCTCTTCTCCCCAAATACAAGAGCTCGAGGGAGAATACCTGGTCGATATGCTCA
>JBARQV010000047.1:0-19119 GCA_049643885.1 Candidatus Omnitrophota bacterium
GGGCGGAAGAAAAAGCCAAACGCGAGGCGGAGATCGAAGCCCAGAAGCAGGCACGCGAGCAGGACCGCGCGGCAAGGGAGAAGGCCCTGGCGGAAGAAAAAGCCAAACGCGAGGCGGAAAAAGAAGCCGCTCAGAAAGCACGCGAGCAGGACCGCGCAGCGAAAGAGAAAGCGCGCGAAGAAGCCGAAGCGAAGAGGAAAGCCGAGATCGAAGCCCAGAAACAGGCGAGAGAGCAGGACCGCGCTGCAAAAGAAAAAGCCCGCCAGGAAGCCGAAGCGAAGAGGAAAGCCGAATTAGAAGCCCAGAAACAGGCGAGAGAACAGGAATGCGCCGCAAAAGAAAAAGCCCTGGCGGAAGAAAAAGCCAAACGCGAGGCGGAAAAAGAAGCCGCTCAGAAAGCACGCGAGCAGGAACGCGCAGCGAAAGAAAAAGCCCGCCAGGAAGCCGAAGCGAAGAGGGAAGCCGAATTAGAAGCCCAAAAGCAGGCGAGAGAGCAGGAACGCGCCGCGAAAGAGAAAGCCCGGGCGGAAGAAAAAGCCAAACGCGAGGCGGAGATCGAAGCCCAGAAGCAGGCACGCGAGCAGGACCGCGCCGCCAAGAAAAAGGTTGCGAAAAAAGAAGAAGCGGACCCGCGCATGACGGAGAGGATGGTAAATTACCTCATCAAGGCGAGGAGGGCGCTTTATAACGGGCTTTATGGAAGAGCCAGAAAGTATGTCGAAAGAGCGATGCAAATAGATCCCGAAAACGAAAAAGCGAAAGAACTGCTCAGAGAGATAGATGTGGAGGAAAAGAGGGAGGAAAAGGAGTAAGGACAGATCATGTTTAGAAAAAAAGCAGAAGAAAAGAGAAAATTCGTCCGACTTGAAACGCATCACCTGTTGAAATACAAACTTATGGACAGAAAAGAAAGCCTTTCCTTCGCGAGGAATGTAAGCGCAGGGGGTGTCCGTTTTCATGCTGAAGAGTATATCCAGCCGGGCAGCACACTTGAGCTGACAATCAATTTTCCTTCTTACCCGGAGCCGGTCAAGGCGGTGTCCAAAGTGGTTTGGGTCACTCCGATGGCTAAACTAGGCGGGTTCGATGTCGGAGCGGAGTTCATAAACATAGAAGAAAAGGCGCGTGATTTCATAAAAGAGAAAATATCAAAAGTGTGTAAAAGAAAGAAATAAGGAAGGTAGAACATGATACCGTCGCCGAGAATAAAGGGGTTTACGTTAAGGGATTATTTTGACATCGTGTGGAAACGCGTATGGGTCGTGATCATCTGCGTAATACTGGCAGCGGGCTACGCCGTTGTTACTTCGGTGGGGGTTTCGACTTTGTACCGGTCGGAATCGGCAGTGGTGCTTGAAAACGGCAAGATCCGTCCGAAACAGACCTTTTTTAAGAATTCCATGCTGGCGATAAGAGTTACCAGGATACTTAACTTGAAAGAATCGTCGGATACGCTCCTTTCCATGATAAAGATCATTCCGAGAGAAGGGAATGTTTATGAGATATCGGTCACCGGAAAAGACCCTGAAAAAGTCACCAATATCGCGAATGCCTGGGCGAAAGAAGCCATCAAAATGGACCAGGAGAGAAGCGGAATGAGCGTGGGAGAAGAAATAACCAGTTTGGAAAAAAATCTTTCCGAGGCGACAAAATCACTTGTCGAAGCCGAAGCAAAACTTAATGTTTATGCGCAGGAGCACAGTGAAGTCGCTGAAAAGGAACTTCAAATAGAGAGCCTGGAAGGGCAGGTTGCCCAGATCAAAAAAGATATCCAGAACCTTTCGACCGTTTATGAGGAAGACAATCCTAAAATGGTCTTTCTTAATTCGAAATTGCAGACACTGGATGAGAAGCTGAGAAAAGAAAAAGCGGGTCTTTCCGCCATGCAGGGCGAGGTAGTCGAATACCGCACTCTAAAAAGGGAAGTGGGGGACCAGAAGGCCATGTATGCCCACCTTCTTAAGGGAATACAGGAAAAGAAGTTAAGCCAGAAGATGATAGTTTCTAATATACGGATGGTAGATACCGCCCAGGTTCCCACGCGGCCTTTATCAATGGCGAAAAAAGTCGCAGTGACCATAGTGATCGGGTTTCTTATCGGCGTGGTTATATGTTTCAGTTCGGAATACATGGATCCTACCCTCAAGAAAGCTGAAGAAGTAGAGTTTTACGCAAGATTGCCGTTCCTGGGGTATATACCGTCGATAAGAAAACTTGTGAAGACCGGGAAAGAACTGAACCTCTTCTCTCATCTTAATCCGGATTCTCAGGTAGCCGAAGCTTTCAGGAACGTCAAGGTATCCCTGATCTTTGCCACTCCCGAAGACAAATTCTTGAAGACCATAGCGGTTACCAGTTCTTCTCCTGAAGAGGGCAAGACCTTCATCGCCTCCAACCTGGCCATAAGTTTCGCCCGTGCCAAGGAAAATACACTGCTTATCGACGGCGATATGAGGAAGGGAAAGCTGCGGAAGTATTTTAATGCCGGGGCGGAATACGGCTTGAGCGAAATCTTGGACGGGGAATGCAGCATGGATGATGCAGTAGTTCCCACGACTGTGCCCAACCTTTCATTGTTGTGCGCAGGGACTCCTGTACATAACCCTACGGACCTTCTGAGCTCGGAGAGGTTCGGATTCCTGATAGAAGAGTTGAAATCGAAATTTCAGCGTATAGTCATAGATATCCCGGAGATCCTGGGTCATGCCGATGTCCTGCTGTGGGGGCATAAGTGCGACGGCGTGGTCAATGTCATAGGCGCCGGATTTACGCCCCTTAAGGATATCAGGTCGGCAAAAGAAAAGCTGGAAGGCAAGGTGGGCATCACCGGTGCCGTGCTGAATAACGTAGCGGTCGAAAAAGATATGTACTATTACTATCATTATTATCAGGGTTTTATAGAGGAAAAGATCAAGGGCAAAAAAGCAAAAAAGGAAGAAAAGGGCAAATAAATTTTTCCACGGGGGAGGAAAGTCATGGCGGATAAGATGAAGGAATATCTTAACAAGATAAAAGAGTATCTTAATAAGGCGAAAGAATATCTGAAAAAGATAGACCTGTCTAAACTCAAGAACATTGATTTCTCAAAACTGAAGAAGATAGACTTCTCTAAACTCAAAAATATCGACTTTTCAAAACTGAAGGAGATCGACCGGTCCAAGATAAAGAAAAATTACATATGGATACTTGTAGGGATATTGATCGTCGTATTGATCCTGGCCAAAACGATAGGGAAGATAACGAGTGCTATATTCAAGGCAAAAGAAGTGAAAGAGATGGTCGAATTCATGGAGACTGTCCCCGTCAAGGTGTACAAAGTTAAAAAGATGGATTTCAAGGATACCCTCCCGGTTTTAGGCAGGATCGAGGGGTTCAAGGAAATAGACCTGAAGTTCGACAGCAAAGGGGTGATCGAAAGTTTTAACTTTGAAGAAGGCGAGCGTATACTCGAAGGAGACATCATAACCAGCCTTGACCAGAAAGACGCGCTTTTAAAACTGAAGTATGCCGCGATCGAACTTGAAAAGATGCAAAAGCTGTATGATCTGGGAGGAGTGGACAAACTTGCCCTGGAACAGAAAAAACTCGAATACGAATCGGCTAAACGGGACCTGGAGAAGACGAATATTTACGCTCCAACCGACGGCTATCTTGGAAGCAAGGAAAAACACGCCGGGACTTTTGTCACTTCACAGGATAAGGTCGGTATTTTTGTCGATTTCAGCGAAGTCTACGCGTCGTTTGGTGTAATAGAAGAAGATTCGCCGAAGATGGAACTGGGGCAAACGGCAGAGATATACCTGGACGCTTACCCGGGAGCTACATATGAAGGGACAGTAGACATGATCTCGCCGATGATCGAGGGAAGAACCAGGACGCAGAACGTGAAGATCGAACTGGATAATGAGGAGAATAAGCTGAAGCCGGGGATGTTCGCCAGGGCTATAATCAACACGTATGAGAAAAGGGACGCGCTTATTATACCGGCCGCCTCTTTTAAGAAGAAAGGGAACCAGTATTTCGTCTATATCGTTCACAGGGATACCGAGGCGGAAGAAGCCGCAGAAGGAGAAGTGGGCGAAACAGGAAGTGTTGAAGAAAGGGAAATAGAGATCGGGTATCTGACCTATGACATGGCAGAAGTAGATAAAGGCCTCAAAGAAGGCGAGCTTATCATCCGCGAACTTCACCAGGAATTTAAGGATAAAGACAAGGTCGAGATAACCGAAGTGCAGGAAACGATATTTTAGGCAAACAGCAGATAGATAATATGTCATCCCCGCGAAAGCGGGGATCAAATGAAATTGTTATGTGATCCCGGATAATCCTTCGCTTCGCTCAGGATTTCCGGGATGACATATTTCTATTTCGGCGAATTTCGAGATGACATACAAACCGATCACAATCGACGACCGACGATATTGAGAGCTAAAGCATGGGATTACCAGATTTTTCAACTAAAAAACCGGTAACTACTGTCATGATATTCATCGGGGTCATCCTATTCGGGGTGATATCGCTGGTGAAGATACCGCAGGAACTTTTCCCGCCCATCACCTATCCGCAGCTTACCGTTTTTACCGCTTATGCCAACGCGGCCCCTGAAGAAGTCGAAACGCTCCTCACGAAACCGGTAGAAGAAGCCGTCGGCACAGTCAGCGGGATAAAAGGGATACGGTCCATATCCAAAGAAGGCATCTCTATCGTGATGGGTGAATTTGACTGGGACCAGAACATGGATTTCGCTTCCCTTAGGACGCGGGAAAAGGTGGACCTGATAAAAGCGCGTCTTCCGAGGGATGCCACCGAACCGCTGGTGGTCCCTTTCAACCCGTTTGAATTGCCCATCATGACCATCAGCTTGACCGGCAACAGAACGCCGGCACAGCTCAGGAAGATCGCTACTGATATCATCAAAGAAGAGCTTGAAAAAATAGACGGGGTTGCGTCAGCTTCCGTTGAAGGCGGCTTGGAACGGGAAATACTTATAGAAGTAGACCAGGGTAAACTTAATGACCAAGGCGTATCGATCACCGAAGTCTCCGACGCGATAACCAACGCGAACTTGAATTATCCCGCCGGGACGATCAAGGAAAGTTTTTACGAGTACCTGATCCGGACGCTCGGAGAGTTCCAGGACGTGAAGGAGATAGAAGAGGTCGTCGTAAAAAGCAAGGAGAGAGAAGAAGAAAGATTCATTCCTTTTGAAGAACGGCTGACTAGAAGGGAGATCAGCCGGGAAGCCAACATAGTCCTGATCAAAGACGTGGCTGACGTGCAAGATACCTTTAAGGAACGAAGCAGTTATTCCAGGTTCAATGCCGATGAAAACGTATCGGTATCGATACAAAAACAAGCCCAGATGAACACGATACAGGTCATAGACAGGATAAGGGCATCTTTTGACCGCCTGAGGAAACTCCTGCCGGAAGACATCAAAATGGAGGTCATATACGACCAATCGATCTTTATCCGCGACGCTATAAACGGCGTCCGCGATGCCGCCGTCCAGGGCGGTATACTTGCTTTTCTGGTCCTGTACGTGTTTTTGAGAAATTTTAAAGCTTCCGCGATCGTCACTTTGAGTATACCCATATCTATCACGGTTGTCTTTACCATGATGTATTTTGGAGGTCTTTCCATAAATATCATGTCGCTTGGCGGGTTGGCCCTGGGAGTCGGGATGCTGGTCGATAATGCTATCGTTGTCATAGAGAACATCTTCCGGCACAGGGAGATGGGGGAAAGCCCCGAGAAGGCCGCGACTATAGGAGCCACAGAGGTCTCAAACGCCATTGTCGCCTCTACCCTTACTACTATCGCGGTCTTCCTTCCCATGATATTCGTTGTAGGTATGGCCGGCCAGCTGTTCAAGGAGCTGGCGTTCACGGTTACGTTTTCGCTTATCGGCTCTCTGTGGGTCGCCCTTACGATAATACCGCTTTTGAGCTGTAAACTGGGAGGAGGAGCGGGAGAGGCCTCGAAAACCGCTGCGGCTCTTACCGGAGGGGAGATGTGGAAGAAGGTCCTTCACAGGTATGAAGAATTCCTGCGGTACTTTCTCCGCCATAAAGGGTACGGCCTTTTGTTCGTCCTGGGAATTTTTGTTGCCAGTCTTTTTATTTTCCAATTCCTGGGGAAAGAGCTCATGCCCAAGACAGATCAAGGGGAATTTATTGTGAGGCTTGAGATGCCGGTGGGTACACGTGTCGAGGAGACTAACAGGATCGCGCAAAAGATGGAAAACAAGATCACGGGCCTGCCTTACGTTCAGTCCGCCAGCACCATTGTAGGATCCACAAGAGGCGAATCCGCCAAGGACATTATCAAGAGGATGGGCTCGCACCAGGGCCAGTTTATAGTAAACCTTAAGGAAAGAAGAAAAATAAAGACAGCTGAAGCGGTAAAGATGCTCCAGGATCATTTTAAAAGTACGGAATATTACCCGGCGAAAATAGACGTCACCTTGCAGCAGGGAGTGATCACCGGCGCGTTCGGCGCGGGCGCGAAACCGATAATAGTGGAAATAAAAGGAGACAAGCTGTCGGTAATGGAAGACCTTGCCAACCAGATAAATGACGGGCTGGCGGGGATAAAGGGTATCATCGGCATAGAAGACGATATTCCCAAGCCTTCCCCGGAAGTGAGGATAAACGTAGACAAGGATAAGGCCGCGATGTTCAATCTTTCTGTAGTTGATATGGCCAGGGCCGCCCAGATGATCCTTCGCGGGTATATCCCTTCAAGGTTCAAGGAGAAAGGCCATGAGATCGATATACGGGTCAGATTAAGGGAAGAAGACAGGGATACTTATGGCGAGTTGTACCGGATCAGGGTAGGGTCTTCCGCTGCCGGCCTGGTACCGCTCGGGACCGTGGCAAAGTTCGAGAAAGGAGTAGGGCCCAGCGAGATCAAACGCGTCGGGCAGGAAAGGACCATTATCGTCGGAGCTAACGTCATCGGCCGGAAACTTTCCGATGTTATTGTCGATGTAGAAAAGATGATGGTGAAAATAAAACCCGAAAGCGGATACATGGTAAAACTGGCCGGCGAGTCGGAAGAGATGAAAAAATCTTTCCAGAGCCTCCAGTTCGCTCTTATACTTTCCATTGTCATGGTATACATGATCATGGCCGCGCAATTTGAATCCATAACCCAGCCTCTCATAATCCTGTTTACGGTTCCATTGTCGCTTATCGGAGTGCTCCTGGCGTGGCTCGTAACTGGGACTTCCGTTAATGTCGTCGCACTTTTAGGGGTCATAATGCTGGGAGGGATCGTTGTCAATAACGGTATCGTCCTTGTAGATTATACGAATGTACTTATGCAACAAGGCAAGGACATGCTCGAAGCTGTGGTGGAAGCGAGCCTGGCCAGGCTCCGGCCGATCATCATGACCGCTCTTACCACGATACTAGGGCTCCTGCCCATGGCGTTAGCTTTTGGCAGAGGGGCCGAGCTCAGGGCGCCCATGGCCATAAGCGTTATGGGAGGGCTCTTGCTTTCCACGTTCCTCACCCTTGTTGTCATACCTTCGATCTTTATCTTTGAAGCCGAAATACGGCAAAAAATCGCGCGCTTTTTTAGCAGAGGAAAACCGGCTTAAAAAACAATGAGTCTATCCAGCTTTTCAATAAAAAGGCCCATAACCACGATAATGATATTCTCGGCCTTGTGCCTGATGGGGTTTATATCACTTACGCGGCTGCCGGTCGAGCTTTACCCGGACATTTCCTTCGGCCAGATCAGCATCATAGTAAATATCCGCGGCGGGATCCCTCCCACTGAAGTCGAGTCCATGGTCAGCAAACCTGTGGAAGAAGCGGTAAGTACTGTTTCCCACCTGGAAAGGATCATGTCCATATCCAAAGAAGGCGAATCTAACGTAGTTCTTAGTTTTGAAAGAGGCCTTAACATGCAGCTGGCGGCGATGGAGGTCAGGGAAAAATTCGCGAAAGTAAAAGAAAAACTCCCGAAAGAAGCGGAAAAACCGGTCATCGCCCAGTTTTCACAGACAGACGTCCCCATCGTAATCATGGCCATAACCAGCAGAAAGCGGACCACGGAAGAGTTGCGTAAGATCGTAGATGAGGATGTCAAGGAACGCATCAAGAGGGTTACCGGCGTGGCCAATGTAGAGATAGGCGGCGGGCGCGAAAGGAAAATAATAATCGAAGCCGACAAAAAAGCGCTTTTCCGCTACGCGGTGTCGCTTAACCGGCTGATAAGCGCTCTCGGAGCCAATAACCTTAACCTTCTTACGGGAGAGCTTGAAAGGGAAAAGGACAAGATCCTTATACGGGCTATTGGTCAGTTTATTACCGTGGATGAAATAAAGAACATGGCCGTCCTTGCCAAGCCGGACGGGTCTATTGTAAGGGTCAAGGACCTTGCCTCGGTCAAAGATTCTTACCTGGAGCCCAAGACTTACGCGCGGATAAACGTGAAACCTATTGTTTCCGTGTATGTCCAGAAAGAGACAAAGGCCAATACCATCCAGGTGGCAGGTGATATCATGGAAGAAGTAGCGGTCATGAAGACGATACTTCCCGAGGATATCGAGGTCATCGTGACCAAGGACCAGTCCAAGTTCATACAGAAGTCCATTGCGAACCTCCGCGACGCGCTTTTGCGCGGTGCGGGAATGATCATTTTTGTCCTGATGCTTTTCATGGGGAAACTGGGCCGGAAAGCGATCTTCATAATACCAGCAGGGCTTACGGCATCGGTTTTCGCCCCTAACGTTTTTCTTTACATCATGCTCATCGGATTGAGCATATTCCTTCTTTTTTATAAGCAGCACCGCCCTATACTGATAGTAGCCATGTCTATTCCCATTTCCCTGATAATAACGTTTGGTTTTATGGATCTGGCCAATATGTTCATCCCGGCCATAATGACCATGACTATCAACTTCATGACCCTTTTCGGCTTAGCCCTGGGAGTCGGGATGCTTGTCGATAACTCTATAGTCGTGTTCGAAAATATCGTTACTAAAAGCGAGCAGGGGCTGGAAAGGATCGACGCGGCGATCAAAGGAAGCACGGAGATGAATGTGGTAATATTCGCTTCCACATTGACCACTGTCATAGTCTTTCTGCCTATGCTTTTTGTCTCGAAATCCATGAGCCTGCTTTACGGGGGAGTGGCCTGGACAGTCACATTCTCTCTTACTGTGTCGCTTTTCGTGGCTCTTATGATAGTGCCCCTTATGAGCTCGCGGATCCGGCTTGTCGAAGAAGGCGGCGCGTCAGTGGAAGTAAAGGAAGGGTTTTTAAGGCCTTTTTATATACTCCAGGAAAAGGGGCTCCTTTTTGTGTTCAGGAGAAGGTTTTTTATGATATCCATCGCCGTTGCCATGTTCATAGGGGCCATGTGGCTTTACGGCAAGATGGGCAAGGAATACATGGGCAGCACGGAACAGAACCGTTTCACCATATTTATAGAACTTCCCACCGGGGCCAAGCTTGATGCCAGTGATGAGGTCGTCCGCAAAGTCGAGGACATGTTGAAAGAAATCCCGGAAGTCAAAAGTTTTACCGCCAGGGTGGAGGCATGGTCCAGTAAAGTCTATGTACAGCTCGTCGGTCTCAAGGATAGAAAGCGGTCCGTGGGCGAGGTTATAGACAGCCTGAGGCCTAAAGTGGCCAGGCTCCAGCCGGCATTCATATATTTTGAAGAAGAGCAGGAGGTCGGGACCAAGGAGATCATACTGAACATCTTTGGGCACGATTACAACATTTTACGTGAAATAGCTATCGCAATGACAACGAGGATGTCGCGTATCCCGTATTTCACGGACACCAAGATCAGGATGCGCGAAGGTCGGCCCGAGCTTGATCTAAGGATAGATAGGAAAAAAAGCGCGCAGTTCGGATACTCGACCAAGGATGTCGCCGATATGGTCCACGCAAAGGTGAGGGGAGTCAGGGCCACTCTTTACCATACTAAGGGGGGCGAGGTAGAGACGATCGTCCGGATGCAGGAGAAAGACCGGAGGACGGTGAAGGATATCCACAATCTGACTATCTCAAGGGCAGGGGATGACAGGGTGATCCTGGAGCAGATGGTCGACTTCGAATACGGACTCGGCCCCAGCGAGATATGGCGCAAGAATAGGGCCAGGATGATACAGGTCAGCGCGAATGTCGGGGAACTTTCCCTGGGAAAAGCGGTAGAGATGCTGGAGGAGCATTTTTCGGACCTTAAGCTTCCCGAAGAATATTATTACGAGGTCGGCGGTGATTATCCGACCCTGGTAAAAACCCAGAGGGAATTCGCGTTAACCATTACGGTGATCTTGATCCTTATTTATCTCGTTCTCGCGTCCATCTTCGAATCTTACCGCCAGCCATTCATTATCATGGTAACGGTAATGCTGGCTACTGTCGGAGCAATAGGGGGACTTTATCTTACCGGGACGGCCATCGGCATGGGAGCATTGATAGGGATGATGATGCTCGCGGGTATAGTCGTCAATAACGGCATCATTCTTGTCGACCACGCGAATGAGCTCAAAAAGACACGGCACAATCTTTTCAGGCTGCTCATACAGGCGGCGCACGACAGGTTAAGGCCGGTATTGATGACGACAGCAACTACGATCATGGGTCTCTTGCCGATGGCACTGGATAAAAGTGAAGGGTCAAATTTATGGAATCCCCTCGCGATCACAGTCATAGGAGGACTTTTATTCGCCACGCCTTTGACGCTGGTTTTAGTTCCTTCGATCTATTCAATTTTTGAACAGTTCGGCCAGATAGTGAAGGAAGCGTTGAGACCTAAAAATTTACTGGCGACATTTAAAATACTTTGGAATTTGCTCCTGAACTTTATAAAGAAAAGAAAATGGCCGTTTTTCTGGAAAAAGAGGGGAAAGGCCGGGTAAAAAACTGTTAATTTTTAGTTAAATTATATATATTATATTGTGATGAAAATAACGTGCTGATGCATCTGTGAGACAAATTTAGCAAAAAATACCGCAAAAATCCACCCTATAACCCCTTTATTTACAGACACTTAGAAACGCAAATTTAAAGAAATATACGTTAGGAAGTAAAAATTTAAAAAGCCAGCTAATTTTTCCTTGCTGGTGTATTTTTCCGGTGATATACTATAAGAGGCGTCGGTAGAGTTCTCAGCGGGTGAGGAACTTTTTTTTAAGCATCTTATTTAAAATATTTATAAAGAGTTTATAAAAGTCTGTTCTCCCCGCAAAAAAAAGTGCTGGTAGCTGGTAGGTGTCCGAGATGAACCCAGAAGAGTGTATAAGTAAGGATAATAATAATAAGAGTAGTAATAACTCAGCGGGTAAGAGTAATTACTATTACTCGTGGGATAATCACTTGCAACCCCTGAGCATACTAGAGGTGCAAGAAAATAGAAGTAAAAGGCTATGGCTCAAAGTCATAGCCTTTTTTGTTGCATTTATATTTTTAATTCAGCAACTAAGCATAGCTGACGTTTATAGTTATAGGAGATCCAGCGGCGTCGCGGAGGAAGTCCTCCCTTCTTCCCTGGAATATGATCAGCAGGGAAGGATGGGACCGAAAGAACTTATGGGCGCACAGAGAAGGCATGAAGAACTGGTCAGGCAAAAAGCGGGAAAAGAAGAACTGGTTGGGCAGCTTAAAAGAAGGCCGAAAGGGGTGGAAGAAGACATGCCCCTGAAAAAGAAAAAAGGCGGCGGTGGAGAAGGCGGTGGCGTCGTAGATTACACGCTGACAGAGCCCGATGACATAACAGATCCCCACATGTACAACGAGCTCGAGTACGACGAAAGCGTCCTACAGCAGATCGACACTTACGATATTACCCGCAATCCTTACATCGATATAGAACAGTGGAGAGCCTCAGCGGAAGAGAAAAAGGACGAAAAGACCGGCCTTACCTACTGGGTAGGTTACGAGGAAAAAGAAGAACCGGATGACAGCCGAAAAATAAAAGAAGCCATTTATGTGGGCGATAGGGAGCATGAGAAGATCGATTATGTTCTTTCGGGGTATGTCAGAGACCCGGCAACCGGCGAGTATACGCCCAAGTTCAGGACCGATTATGAGTACACGGGCGAGTCTATATCGCGGACATTAAAATACTACATCTGGGGCGGCCAGGAGATCCTGGTAGAAGAATCGCTGTTCAAGGGGGCCGAGGAGAACAACAAGATCACCCGGAGGATCGCCTATGATAAACAGACGGGCCGCGCGATCTCGTGCGACGATTTCTTTTATGAAGACGACGAGACCTCCAAGCCGCTCAAGAGGATGACAAGCTATGACACCAAGGACCTGGAATGGGACATAGACGGTAACGGCGAGCTGGACGATGGTGAGGACATCGATGGGGATGGCAAGCTCGGCGCTGATTTTGATACCGATGGCGACGGGATAATAGACGATGCGGACGGCGACGGCGTGATCGGGGACGAAAGAAGGATAACCAGTATTACGCATTTTGTGGGCGAAAAAGATAAGGAGATCGCGGACTATACCGTCAACATGAGCAAGACCGGTGATATCACCTCGACGATCGTAAATTATTATCGCGGGGGTAACCGTGCCGAAGACGCCGATTCGCGTGATCCAAAAGAGCGTGTAGTAGCTTACAGGGAGGAGATCGATCTTACCACAGCCGTTGATGCTGACGGGGACGGCATTCTTGACGGCTATCTGGACGTCCTTTCCAGCATCTCTTATTACGATGTCGAGCACCGCCTGCCCGGCGAGGAAGTCCTGAACTATACACAAAGCTACGCCAGGGGAAACATAATACAGACGACAGTGCAGTACTACGGTGAGGGAGAGGTCCGCGCGTCCGAAGCCAATTACAGGGCCCCCCTGAAGAAGTCCGTTACATACTGGGGTGACGCGGTGGACGAGAATGGTAACCTTCTTGGCGACGCGAGGGAAAAATCAGTGACGTATTATTACATCGAAGGCAGGTTGAAAGGGGAGGAGACAGCCGATTATACTATTAAACGAAATACGCGTGAAGAGATAACCGGGACCACGATCTACTATTACGAAGGTGATAAACGGGCTTCGGAATCAGACGCTATTGACAGGATGTCAAAAACAGTATCTTACCGCGGACCGGTGGATCCTGAAGCCGCGGATGATAATGACGATGGGATACTTGACGGGTACGAGAGCCAGTTGGCCAGCATCACTTATTTTCACTACGAAGAGCGCGAAAAAGGAGAGGAAGTAGCTGATTATACCGTCAAGTTCAACACGAGGCAGGAAATAGTCTCGACGACGGTTTCTCTTTATGAAGCCGATCTTAAAAGGGCCGCGGAAGCAGGATCTGATGACAGGCTTTCGAGAAGTGTCACTTACCGGGGGGCAGTAGATGCGCCCGACCTAGCATTGGACCTGTTTGATGCCGATGGGAACCCCGGAGAAGACGGCATCATTGACGGATATGATATCGACGGTGTCTACACGACGATAGAAATAGCGTGTGTCTATTCTACGTCCGGCGAGCTTGTAGGCTACGAAATGGGCGGAACCTTCTATGAAGGAAAGCTCCTTGATTATGCTGTAGATCGTGACAGCGATGGCGTTATCGATGGTATTGATTTTGACGACGACGATGTGATCGATCTATTGGTGGATGCGGAACTTGCCAGCGTCACATATTTCGATTTTGAAAGCAGGGAAAAGGGAGAAGAGGTTACGGATTATTCAGAGAAATACAATTCCAAAAGGCAAATAACCGATACGACGGTGTTTTTATATGAAGCAGATCTATTAAGGGCGGTAGAAGCCGGCTCCTATGATCGGATGAGCCAAAGCGTTACTTACCGGGGTTCGGTTGAAGTAACGGTCGAGGATGTTGACGGTGACGGAAGTCTTGATCTGGAAGATGAACAGGCCCTCGCCGCTGCCGGCTATATTGCACTAGGAGGCGAGTACACAACTGTGTGGATCGCGAATGATGTTTGCGATCTTGATAAAGACGGAAATATGGATGTCAACGAGGACCTTGATGGCGACGGGCATCTGGACGGACTTGACTCAGATAATAATGGATTTCTGGATGATTTTGCAGGCAAGCTGGCAAGTGTTACATATTATGACTTTGAGGAAAGGATAAAGGGCGAAGAGGTCACCGATTATACCGAAAAATACAACTCAAACCAGGAAGTCACGAATACCACAGTGTACCTTTATGAGGAAGAGCTCATAAGAGCGGTTGAAGCAAGTACCGAAGATCGGACCAGTAGGACTGTTACTTACCGCGGGAGGATAGATGCGCCTGAGCATGCAAAATTAGACCTGTTTGATGTCAATGGAAACCCCGGAGCAGATGGCATCATCGACGGATACGATACTGACGGCGTCTATACGACAATAGAAATAGGGTGTGAATATACATCGGGAGGTTACACAGGTTTTACATGGAACGGGACTTTCTATCCAGGAAAACTCATAGATTATGCCGTGGACCTGAAGAAACTTGATGGCACCGACGGCAAGGACGGCGTTATTGATGGGGTCGATTTTGATGGTGATGGAGTGGCCGATATGTTGCTTGACACGGACCTCGCCAGTATAACTTACAACAATCTTACCGACAGTAGCGGCACAATAAGGCTTAAGGGCGAAGAAGCAACTGATTATACCGAGAAATTTAATTCCAAACAGGAAGTCACCACAACCACCGTGTATCTGTATGAAGACAGCTTTATGAGAGCGGTGGACGCCGATTCTTATGACCGCATGTCACGCAACGTTACATACAGGGGCGAGCTTGAAGTTGTCCCGCTAGGAGATCCAAAAGGAGTGGATGAGGTAAAACTTGACGGGACGCCCGGAAGCGACGGGATAATAGATTATTACGAGGATAAGCTGGCCAGCATTACTTATTTTGATTTTGAAGCAAGGCTCAAAGGCGAAGAGGTGACCGATTACACGGAAAAATATAATTCCATTCAGGAAGTCACGAATACAACTGTCTACCTGTACGAATCGGATCTTAAAAGAGCGCTTGAAGCGGGAGCCGACGACAGGATGAGCCGGAGTGTGACATACCGTGGCGAACTGTTGGGTATGCCAAACGATGCTTTGGATATCGACGGTGACGGGATCATCGATGGAGCAGATATGAACGGGGATGGAATCCTGGATATGAATGATATGTTTTTAACTGGTGCATTGTCTAGCATAACGTATTTTGATTATAAAACCAGAATAAAAGGTGAAGAAGTGACCGATTATTCCGAAAAATTCAATTCTAAGCAGGAAATCACCAATACCACTGTCTATCTCTACGAATCCGACTTTAAAAGGGCATCTGAAGCCGGTGCCGATGACAGGATGAGTCGAAATGTGACTTACCGGGGGACTATAGATGCCCCGGATCTGGTTGTAGACAGCAACGGTGACGAAATAATCGAAGGATATGATACCGACGGCGATGGTACGATCGAAATAGCGTGCGTCTATACTACGTCCGGCGAGCTTATAGGCTACGAAATGGGTGGGACCTTCTACGAAGGCAAGCTTATTGATTACGCAGTGGACCTGACCGGACCGGATGTAGACGGCGACGGAATAGGTGACAAAGACGGCATCATTGATGGGCTTGATTTTGACGGCGACGAAGTGATCGATTTATTAGTGGATGCGGAACTTTCCAGTATTACATATTTCGATTATGCCTCAAGGATAAAAGGAGAAGAAGTAACCGATTACACAGAAAAATATAATTCCAGCCAGGAAATTACCAATACGACAGTTTACCTGTACGAATCGGATTTTAAGAGGGCTTCCACGGCAGGGGCGGACGACAGAATGAGCAGGAATGTGACATACAGGGGTGAGCTTGATGACCCGCAGGCGTCGGACGACTTCCTTCTTGACGGCACTACTTCCGGCCAGGATGGTCTTATTGACGCTTATAAAGATAACCTGTCGAGCATTACGTATTTTGATTATGCGGACAGAATAAAGGGTGAAGAAGTAAACGATTACACTGAAAAATATGATTCAAAACAAGAAGTATCTAACACGACAGTATATCTGTATGAATCCGGTCTTAAACGGGCAATTGATTCCGGCGCAGATGACAGGATGAGCCGGAGCATTACTTACCGGGGACTGGTTGAAGCGAAGATCGAGGATATCAATAGAAACGGCATTCTGGACACTGGTGAAGACCTTGACGGTGACGGTCATATTGATGGTCGTGACAGCGATGGGGACGGATTACTTGATGATCACTATGGTGATCGTTCCAATATTACATATTATGACTACGCGACACGTATAAAAGGTGAAGAAGTTACTGACTATGCCGAAAACTTTAATACGAAAAATGTGCTTACACAGACGACTGTATATCTGTACGAAGACACGTTCATGAGGGCGCAAGTAGCCGGTTCCACCGACCGCATGAGCAGGTCAGTCGCGTACCATGAATCGATAGACTCACCTGAGTTTGCCGTGGATGCCGACACTGACGGTATAATTGACGGATATGATACCAACGGCGACGGGACCATCGAGATAGCATGTGTTTACACTACGTCCGGTCTTATAGGTTACCGAATTGGTGGAATGGAGTACGAAGGCAAATTAGCTAATTTTGCCGTGGACCAGGTTGATTTTGACGGCACCCCTGGTGAAGACGGCGTGATCGACGGGTTCGATATTGACGGAGACGGAACGATTGACATGGTTTACGAAAATAAACTGGCAAGTGTTACTTTCTATGATTATGCGAACAGGCTAAAAGGCGAAGAAGTGGTCGATGTTATCGAAAGGTACGGTGTGGACCAGTTACTAACGGCGACAACTGTCTACTATTACGAAAACGACGACCACCGTGCATCTCTGGCCCGTGAAGATGACAGAAACTCCAAGACCGTAACTTACAGGGGAGAAGTTGATCATAGTGCCCCCACCAATATAAACGGGCTTTTAACGGGATATGATACCCAGCTGACAGGCATTACCTATTACAGGTTTAACAATCGTTTAAAGGGAGAAGAAATCGTAGATTACAATGATTCATTTAACCGCAACCAGGACATTATGCAGAGGACGCTGTACTACTATGGCGGGACTTACACTTCGTGTACCCGCCCGGATGATGATCAGAACCTGCTCGTCGGGGATGCGCTGGTAAAAACCGCTTCGTTCAACCATCTTGGGATATTGACTTCAGAGTCGTTCTACACCGGAGTAAAAGGTGAGGAGATCGTAGGGTATTCGTATGGTTATCAGTTCAGGGCAGACACCCTGGAGAACGTGGCCGTGAGCAGGACCGAATATGTCTATCATGACGATAACCGTACGGACAAGACCTATACATACGATATCAAGAACCGTCCCCTTGATGATTCCAGCCTGATGACGAGAGAGACGACATATAATTACCGTTCGGATCATAAATGGTCCGTGGATAATACAGTAGCGGTCGGCAGGCAATATCATGAACAGAACCCGGCGCTTGTTACCGGGATGAGCACGACGGTCACTTATAACAACGAGTACGGTGTCCAGACCAACAGCATAACGACCGGCGTAAGTTACAGAAATTACGGTCAGCCGGATGAAGTGATCCTGAGCGAGTATACGACTTCGGCTGCTTACGATGATTTCGGTGCCCTGGCGGATCAATTGACCATGGGTATGAGTTACAGCAACCTTGATATGGACGGTGATGGAACGGTAGAAACAAGGGTTGTAAGCGCCAGATATACCACAAGGACCAGTAATACCGTGGCGACCAGTTATGATGCCGGGTTAATGCAGATAGATGAGTATGGCATCATTCGGGAGACAGTCACGGTAGGCAAAAGCGGACGCGATTATGATCCCGTGAGCAAATCCTTCCAGGATGTAAGGGGTATGTATACGACAACAGCAATAAATAGTAATATGGGCACTCTTGAAAGCCAGACAACTGTGGGTGGATCCTACAATCTGATATGGGACGGCAGCCAGTATGTAAGTTACAGGGTAGGTGCCTATACAACCACAGCCACCGGTATAGACGCTTTTGGTATAGTGCTTGCAACCGAGACTGTAGGCGAGAGCTATAAAGTTGACACGTATGTCGACCCTGCAGACTGGAATGTGGATATCAACGGCGACGGAACAGACGATGGCGAGCTTATCACTACAGGCAGCTACAAGACGACAGCTCAAAATAATGAGTACGGCACTCTTCAGAGTCAGCAGACTGTAGGCGTTAACTACCTGGCGAAAAATGCATTCCAGTCGATCACAGATCCCAAGGTCATAAGCGGAACTTACGAGACGATAACGATCGACGTCGATGAATGGGGCACTGTACGTGAGACACAGACCCGGGGCAT
Source organism: Candidatus Omnitrophota bacterium (assembly GCA_049643885.1). Classification (GTDB taxonomy): domain Bacteria; phylum Omnitrophota; class Gorgyraeia; order Tantalellales; family Tantalellaceae; genus JBARQV01. The sequence goes on from JBARQV010000047.1 coordinate 18,329, forward strand.
GAGCTTCCGTAGGGATTCAGCGAATGTTAGCGCGATCAATGATTACAAAGCAGAGTCCGGCATAGTGACAAGTATATATTCGACGAGTGCATTCAGTAACGAATGGGGCATGCTTGAAGACCAGACGACTTACGGGCTTAATTATCTGACCAATGATGATTTCCAGAATGACCTTCAGACGGACGGCACGATCAGTGGGCCGAAATACATAAGCGGAAGCTACGAGACCATTACGACCGACATCGATGAATGGGGGACCGCAACCGGGACAGAGACCAAAGGAATGAATTTCCACAGGGATTCGGCAACGGTAAGCGCGACCAATGAGTACAAGGCGGGCTCGGGTATAGTGACAGGGATCTACTCAACAAGCGCGGTCAACACGGATCGTGGCGTGCTTGAAGACCAAACCACGTATGGCCTTAACTACCTGACTAATGATGACTTCCAGAATGATCTCCAGCCGGACGGGAACATAAGTGGTCCTAAAGTCATAAGCGGAAGTTACGAGACCATCACGACCGGTATCGACGAATTGGGCACCGTGAGAGAGACAGAGACCCGGGGAATGAACTTTCACAGGGATTCGGCAACAGTGAGCGCGACTGATGACTACAAGGCAGGCTCCGGCGTGGTAACGGGGATATACTCAACCAGCGCATTTAACAACGTATGGGGCGTACTTGAAGACCAGACGACTTACGGCCTTAACTACCTGACCAACAGCGAATACTCGACAAAACTTGTGGACGGATCGATCGTCGAGCCGCCAGGCCCGATAAGCGGCAGCT
>JBARQV010000048.1:0-8850 GCA_049643885.1 Candidatus Omnitrophota bacterium
TATATAGTGCCCTTGACAAAAGGAACGCGCCAAAATTCATCCACTCTTCATAACGTGTTTTAAAATCTTCTGCAGCTAACCACTGTTTAATAACTTCGGACCCGGTCTTTAAATCGTTGACCTCATAAGCGATATTTCTATTCGACAAAAGAAATGATCCCATTGAAAGAATCGGTTTTTCCATCAACAATGCTTCATATAATACCGTAGAGTTTACAGCAGCGACCCTGTCTGCCAAAGCCAAACAATCATCCAGTGAAATATTTGATATCCAAATTCCTTTTGTTCCCAAAATTTTCTGATAATCCCTTACTGACTGTTTGCTTTTTGGGTGGTGTTTTCCAAGAATAAAAACATCATCAGGGGGTAAATTGTCGCAAAACCATTTAAAAGCTTTGAGATTATCATCAAAATTGGGAGAATATAAGAAACTTTGGGAATCTTCCTTAACTTGACCGGCAAACATGACAATTTTTTTACCCGAAGGGATTCCTAACTTTTTACGAAGATTTTCCGGCCCAATGCTTTTAGGCTGTTCCCACCAGGTGCTTTTCCCGGCCTGGTATGCTTTTTTTATTTCTGCCATCGCGTGCCGCCATTTCTCTGCTTCCCCTTCACTCGCCCATTTGCATTCAGGTTCTTTTGCAATCGAACTGTCGCACAAAATACCCTTTTCATCAAGAAAAAGTGTCTCTACCAGCGGTCCTCGTTCTATGTAAACTATCGGACACTCGGCCTTTTTGCATACATCATTAAAAATCATAGACTGCGAATGTGTTCCATTCCACATCACACTCAAAACCGGACGTACGGTATTTAAAACTGAAGCATAAAAATTTGCGTATATATGTATAGCGCGCTTTCTGGCTTCAAGTTGGTCTTTACTGTGTTCTGTACCACACCAAATTCTTTCTCTTTCCAATACGCTTTCTTCATCAATCTTCAATTCGGACTGGTCTAGATTCAACCATGTATTATCATCTTTCAAATATCTAAGCGCGTCCAATCCGTAATGTAATTTAACATAAGGAATATCGACATGTTCCCGCAGGGGAAAATGCCCCATCATAAATAATTCAAATCCTCTCTCCCTCAACTCAAATCGGAATTTCTCCCAAAACCGCACTTCGGACGGGTTTAAACCAACAGAAAAATTATACACAAGAATATTCGATGAGTTGTCAAGCAAAGGCGTAATCTTCTTCTCCATTCCGTCCTCCTAAAAATCACAATAGATAATTTCTTTATTACACCAATCCCGCTTTTAATAGGTCTTGAACGTCGACCAGGCCTATTGGACGATTCCTTTCATCTATCACCGGAGCTTCGTCGATCTTTTTCCCTTGAAGGATCCTCAGAGCTTCAACTGCTAAACTTCCTTTTTTCAGGCACATTGGTTTTTTTGTCATTACATCTTTGACTTTCCTGGATAAAAGCTTTGGATCTTCCTCGATCTTCCTACGAAGATCACCGTCAGTAAATATCCCCTTCAATTTCCCTTTTTTATCAACAACGGTCGCGCTTCCGGCACGGGACCGGGTTATGGTCAACAAAACATCTTTGACCTTTTTATTTTCCTCGACAATAGCATGAGTACGACCTTTTCGCATGATGTCCTCGACTTTGAGGAAGATCTTTTTCCCTATCGTCCCGCCTGGGTGATAAAAAGCGAACTGTTCGATACGAAGACCCCGCTTCTCGGCAAGAATCAGCGCGAGAACATCCCCCATCACCAGCATCGCGGTTGTCGCGGCGCTTGGAATGATGCCTAACACACCCTTGCGCCTTTTTACGCTTACGTCCAGAGAACAATCGCTGTATTTGACCAAAGTACTTTTTGGATTTCCGCTGATAACAATGATCTTTGTCCCGATCTTTTTAAGCAACGGGATAAGACGGACGATCTCTTCCGTCTCGCCGCTGTCCGATAAAGCTATTACCACATCATCTCTCGTCACTCTTCCAAGATCACCATGAGCCGCTTCCGCCGGGTGTAAGAACAAACTGGGGATCCCGGTTGAGGACAAAGTCGCCGAGATCTTCTGAGCTATGATCCCGGGCTTGCCCATACCTGTGACAACAACACGGCCTTTACAGGAATATATCATATCCACAGCCTTGCTGAAATTACGGTCCAATCTTTTAAGCAGGCTTTCTATTGCTTTGATCTCGAATCTCATCATTTCTTTAGCCCTTTTTATGACCATATCCGGCTCCTTATTTTTTTCTTACAACTTCGTTTATTTTCATTACTTCCTCAAGAAGCGCCTCAAGATCGCAAAGACGCAGCATGTTAGGCCCGTCACAGGGGGCATTATCGGGGTCCTCATGCACTTCCACAAACAAAGCATCGCAGCCGGCAGCAACGGCTGCTTTTGCTAAAACCGAAGCAAACCTTCTTTCCCCGCCTGAGGACTTGCCCAGACCGCCCGGCAGCTGGCAGCTATGGGTAGCATCAAATACTACCGGATACCCGAATCCCTGCATTACAGGGATCGATCGCATATCGACCACAAGATCATTGTATCCAAAAGTAACGCCGCGTTCGGTAAGAAGAATGTTCTTACTCCCGGCCCATTCGATCTTTTCCACGACATTTCGCATGTCTTCCGGCGACATGAACTGCCCCTTTTTCACGTTTATAACTTTCCCCGTTTTTGCCGCGGCAACGATCAAATCGGTTTGGCGGCATAAAAACGCAGGGATCTGTATTGCGTCTAATGCTTCCTCGACTTCACTGACCTGATCAACTGAATGGACATCGCTTAATACAGGCAAGCCGAATTCAGTCTTTACCTTCTTCAGGATCCTGATGCCTTCTTTCAAGCCCACTCCCCTGTAAGAAGATATGGATGAGCGATTGGCTTTATCAAAGCTTGATTTATAAATAAAAGGCACACCCAAGCGAGAAGTGACCTTTTGTATCTTTTCAGCATGTCTCAGCGCTTGTTCCTCTGACTCAATTACGCACGGACCAAGGATAAAACCAAGAGGATTATCGCCCCCGATCGCTATGTCTCCGATTTTAATTTCTATTGTCATCTTATATTTTTTCCGTTACGGCTATGTTATATAACCCCTCCCACCCTTCTGAGACCTCTTCGCTCTCGCGGTTATATTGTGTAACTCTGTTTCTTATCTTAAAACCTGAGCGAGAAAGCAACTCCTCGAATTCTTCCGGAGTATAATGCCTTAAGTGAAACGGAAAATCTTTTTTGTTAAAAACCAATTTATTCTGATTAGGCGTGGAGACGATGAAAAGGCCTCCTGTTTTAAGCATCTTGTGAAAAATTTCAACGGCTTTCTTGCCGTCCACGTGCTCAATGGTCTCAAAGGATACGATTACATCAAAATGGTCATCAGCGATATCTAAAGAAAGGATATCTTCGACCCTGTAATCTATTTTTGGGTTAAAATAATATTTACGCGCATATTTTATTGCGGACCTCTCTTTATCCACAGCTATGGTATTTGACAATTTCGTTTTTTCCGCCATGATGTAAGCCCCGTATCCCACTCCACAGGCGCAGTCTAACACGACATCTCCCTCTTTGATAAACCGGCAGGCAAAGATATATCTTCCAATATGGTCTTTCCTGATCCCTCCCAGTTCGGGGGCTACCTGCCTTTCCCCGCTCAAACGTAAAATGTGGTCAAGCTTTTTTTTAATGCTTGAAAATATCTTCAAGGATCTTTCTCCCCTTCTCGGTTTCTGCCGGAAACACTGAGAATACGATCAGTTACGTTCATGTCATATGCTATAAAAAACTGTGCCGATTCTAATAATCGCATCTTCCGGACAAACTGCTTCATAAAGACCATATCCATTACATAAACTATATTTTACAGTTTTTTCTAACCCTTATCATGCTCTTTCTGCTCTATAATGTATCTTATTTAACTACTATTGCGTCTAAGTATCGCAACAAGATGCGTCCCTCCAAAAATTGGAGCAAGTAAATATTCTCCGACGAAATCCTGCAACCTGTGCTTGAGTCCTTTTTCCTTTTCATAATAAGGGGAAAAGGCCGGGTCTCCAAGATGAAAAAAATAAATGTCGTAAGTTATGTTCCCTTTTTTTGCCCACCTTTTTATTCCCTCCTTTGTAATAGCCCATAAGTGACGTGGTGGATCAATCGCATGAAGCATTCCTTTGCTTAGCATTATCCATAGTACTTGTATTTTTGAAAAATTGTTCGTATTACATATGCTATCAATTGTTTTTTTTATCGTTGAATCTGGATAAGCCAGGTATTCTAAAGAATTACCATTAGGAATTTGAACAACAAATTTACCGTCCTCGGCAAGATAATCCATAACTTTGTCTAAAAAAGCTACCGGATCAACGAGATGTTCTATAACGTGTCGACAATAGATAAAATCAAATTTTTTATCTGCGTATGTTTTGATATCCATTGCATCGCAATTAAATACTCTTTCTAGCTTGAGTTGTTCTCGGGCAAAGGCACAAGATTTTGGGTCAAGGTCCACATAAGTACTTTTACCATAATTATAGTCCTCGAATGCCTTGCTATAAAAGCCACCGCCCCCTCCTATGTCGAGCATTTTAAAATTATTTCCCGGGTATAATTCAAAATAAGAAAATAACCTTTGCGCAGATGATTCTATATGATATAACCAGGTCATATCCAAATGCGGCGAAAAACCTTCATAATATCTTATCAGTTCATTCTTTTCAGGCATTGGATTTACGCAACCTGTACGGCATCTCTGGCATTGCCAAATTTTATATTTTTCCATTCCATATCTGTAAAAACACTCACCACCGCAAAAGGCACAATATAATTTTTCCGCCACTGAAGATCCTTTTATTATTCTTTTTATACTTTTTTCAACATGCCTGCTGCTAAAACATTCAGGTCTTTCATAATTCCCTGTTTCAATAACTTATCAAGCAAATATATGATGATCAAATAGAAAACAAGTCCAAATATTCCCGCTAAAATGACCCCCATGCGGGATAAGGATTCGGGCATAAAAAGAAGCAAAAGCCCTCCCATGAGTACGGTACAAGCAATTTGGAGATAGATTTCCTTAAAAATAAGTACTGACCTGTATTTTAATATCTCATTGACCGCAATAAAAAAACTTCTCGGGATAGAGAAGAACGAGGATATAAGCACTGCCAAGCCGGCGCCGACTATGCCCATTTTAAAAGTCAGCGGGAAGAGCAAAATGACCATAATGACGATCATGATCGCGCTTAACCTTGTCAATACCTCAGGCCTTTTAACTGCATGCAAAAGGGCCCCATTCGTCCAAGACAGCGATCTCAGGCATCCCCACCAGGCCAGAACTTGTATTGCCGGCACTATAGGCATCCATTTTGCTCCCAAAAAGGATCTGGTAAACTCAGGAGCGAGTATGAGTATTAGCCCGGTAAGGGGGAATATCAGAAATGCGGTGAATCTGATAACCGATAAATAAAGATCTCGCAATCTTGGAATGTCTTCTTGTATCTTTGAATAAGCTGGAAACGTCACCCGGTATACCAATTGGCCGAATTCGGTTACCGGGAGGTTGGAAATCAGGTATGCCATTTGATAAAAACCCAAAGAAGTCGCCCCCAGAATTTTTCCGACAAAAATATCGTCACCGTGTACTGTCAAAAAACCCAAAATACTGCTCCCCCATATCCATTTACCGAATTTGAATAATTCTTTTGCCTTGGAAATGTCAAGATGGAGCCTTGGCCTATAGGGGTCAATAAGGTATGAAACAACGCATCTTACAAGATTCCCTGTAAGGTGTCCTAAAATAAGCGCCCATACACTACGGTAAATGAAAGCGGCAACGATCGCGACCGTCACGTCGCTGATGATCCCTGCAAGATGATAGAAAGAGTATTTGTGAAAGTCTAGTTCTTTTTCAAAATATACGGCCGATATATTCGTAAAACTTTGAAAAATGATCGACAACCCGATGACCTTCAGGAGTAATTCGGCCCGGGGCGTTTCAAAAAAAACAGCGACCAGTGGCGAAAGAAAAAAAAGAGCGGCCGCTATCAGGAAAGACCTTATCACCTCCACGGTCCAAGCGGTATTTAAATCATCCTTTATATTTTCTTTTTTCTGGATCAAAGCGCTTCTAAACCCGGATTGGGAAAAGGTATCTAGCATGGTGAGCATCAAAAGAGCTATCCCAAAAAGCCCGAAATCATTGGGAGATAGCAGCCTCGCGAGAATGATTGCACGTATAAAAGATAAAATTCTTTCGAGGACTCGTGTAGAAAATACCCACAAACCACCTCTTATGACTTTTCTGCCGAAAGGAGTTACTACTGTTTCATCAAAAGTTCCCATATAAGACTTTCAAAACTAAATAAACCTTCCCTTTTCCATTATTTTTTTATCATCAAGATAAATGTCAGGAACTGTGAGCACCCCATCCAAGTGCAACGGAACGTCGTTGTCTCTCCCGTAAGAGAGGTTGTTGCCAACCGCTATGTGGACGGTCCCTTTTACTTTTTCGTCTTCCAGGACGTTGCCGATGACTTTGGCCTTGGGGTTCAGGCCGATACCCAGTTCCGCGACAATATAAGCTTTAGGGCCGACCTTGTTGAGCCGGTTCTTTATCTCATCTGACCTTTTGCCCGAAATATCGTATACCCTTCCGTCTTTTACCCTGAACGTCAGGGGTGAATCCAGAAGACCCGAATCGGCGAAAGATGCGTCGACAACATATACGCCGTCGCAAGTCTCGGGAGCAAATGAAACCTCGCCCTCGGGAAGGTTGCCGTAAGCTCCGGGAAAATCGAAAGAGCCTCCGTTTTTCCCAAAAAACTCGCTGGAACCCACGGTGAAACTGATATCCGTTCCCTTTTCTGTCGTGATCCGGATAGCCGAAGAACCTTTAAGCAGCTCATAAATGCGGTTCGAATCCTTCTTGAGCGCCTCGTAATCGATATCTAAACAACGGTTAGCTATATCCTCGGTGATCGTAGGCATCGTTGCTACACGCGCGCCCTTTGTTGTAGCCGCCATTCTCGCTTTAGTATGGGTAAGTGATTTTTCGGTCACCAGGATCTGGACATCGTATTTGAGCATCTCTTCTGCCACATCCCCGGGCGGCTCGCTGGCGTGCTCCCTGGTAGGTTCGATCACGATAAGTTCTGCCCTTGGCGTTATTTCCTTCGCGTAACCATAAAAAGCTCGGCCTATAGTTTCCTTTATAGTATCCGTAACGATAAGACAGGATTCGGTAGATTTCAATTTAAGCGAACTCTCAAATACTGCCTTGACTGCTTTCTCGTTTACCACGCACTCACCTCACCCACGTTCCTGCCCCGAGCATCCATACCCCAATGCTGATCAAAAGAACGCCGATTCCCTTCATCCATGTCAAAGTTTCCCCAAGCACGAATATGCCAAGGAGAAATGATATGAGAAAAAAGCTGGCCGAAACAGGAACTACCATGGACATTTCTCCAATTTTCAAGGCCTTATAAAAGGCTATAAAAGCAACAAAGCTACCCAGAAAACCAGCAATAAAAAGTAACGAGGCAGAGCGCAGATCAACGGCTTTTATCTGTGAAGGTTTCAGCATGAAGGCGAACAGTACAAACAGTCCTAACAGGACTCCGGCACATCTGTAAAAAAGACTGGGGATGGGTTCTATTTTAAAAAGCGCGTATTTTTCGATAAAGGATGTCACTCCCCATATGCCGGCAGCCAAAAGCGCCCACCAGAACGCGTTCATTCAATCCCCCTTGTTCAGTGTAGGTGTTAGCTCTGCAGAAACATTCTACGGGACATGGAGGTATTTCTACCGGGCCCCTCCGCCCAGTGTGGATCCTCCCGTACGAAACACCCCCATGTCCCGTTAATGCTTCGTCCCATAAATTACCAACTACTAATTTTTACCTTCTAATTTCCAGCTACTTCTCCACTATCCGCTAGAACTGTACAGCTGGGACTTCCTTCGCCTCGGCCGATATCTCGAAATATTCCCTCGGCTGATCAAGCCCCCTCAGCGAAGCGAACAAACTCCCGAAAACGGTGCGGCGGTAAGTATTGAACGTCCTGACCGCGTTATTGTAACGCATCCTCTCGACAGCTATTCTGTTCTCGGTGCCTTCGAGCTGCGACTGCAGGGCCAGGAAGTTCTGGTTGGCCTTCAGATCAGGATATGCTTCGGCGACAAGCAAAAGCCGCGACAACGCCCCCGTCATCTCGTTGGCGTTCTTGATCTTTTCGTCTACCGTCTTCGCGCTCGCCCACTGGCTGCGCAGCCGCGTCACTTCCGTGAATATACCCTGTTCGTGGGCGGCATACCCCTTCACCGTATTCACGAGATTGGGCACGAGGTCGTTCCTTCTCTGTAGCTGGTTCTCGACCTGCGCCCAGGCGGAATTTACAGATTCATCCAGCTTGACAACGTGGTTAAGCCCACCAATAAGCCAACCCGCGGCAAGTATCACCACAAGCGCTATTATTCCCAACACTATCCATACTGTTTTCATCATTCCTCCTCATTTTTTATATCCACGAACGACGAATCACCATGATCCCGAAGCTCCTCCGCCGCCGGACATGCCTCCTCCAAAACCTCCGGACCCGCCGCCGAACGAACCGGAAGAGCCGCTTGACCAGTATCCTCCGCCTCCACTCATGAGAAAAAACAAACTCCCAAACCGGAAGCCGAAGATCATCATAAAGAACAAAAAAGTCAAGAGGCCGCCCAGTGGAGACGCTTTCCGCCGCGCAGGCACGGGGCTTACTCCCTTGACCTCGGACAGGTCAAGTTCTACGCCATACTCATCCCTGACAAGCTTCGCCAGCATCACCACGCCCTGGGCGACACCCATGCTGAAATCGCCTTTTTTGAACT
>JBARQV010000049.1:0-1836 GCA_049643885.1 Candidatus Omnitrophota bacterium
GTTTTATGTTTATTTCCCTGCCGATCGTGACCGAAAGGACCCTGGTAAGGTCCACAGAAAAACCGGCAGGCGCGCCGTTTAAATAAAAGGAAAAGGGAGGCAACTCTTCATGCCCGGCGAAAACAAGCGGCTTTTCTTCCGCGCTTATACCGGGTATTTCGGAAGAGCCGAAGAAGAGGGCCAGTGTGACCCCCGCTAGAATAATAAAGTAATAGAGAATACGCTTATTCAAATTGTTCCTTTTACTTTAGGCCATACATAATACTGTAAAAAAACACCAGCCGATGTTATTCATATTATATATTGCGAATGGACAATATGCAAGCATGCGGGGTCTTATTCGGATTAGACGGTTGTATTTGGTATAGCAGGGTGATACAATAAAACCCGATAAGTTTTTATTTGACGAAGGATTGTGGGCAAAACTCGAATTATCATATAAATTTAATAAATAATATTAGGAGGATTCACATGGAAATACAAAATCTCGATAAACTACCCAAAAAAGCGGCGGGGGTCCTTAAGCCCTATCTTGAGGAATTGATAAAAGTTTACGGTGATGATGTTATTTCATTGTTCGTTTACGGGAGCGTTACCGGACCGGATTACAACCCTAAAACCTCGGACATAAATCTTGCCGTAGTATTAAAGAAGGTCTCACTGGAAAAGTTCAAACCTGTGCTCAAAACGGTTCGCGGCGGCGCCAAAAAGAAGATCACCGCGCCGCTTTTTCTGAGCCCTTCTTACATAAAGATGTCGCTGGATACTTTTCCCATGGAGTTCATGAACATGAAAGATTCGCGTGTTATGCTTTACGGGGACGACGTCCTTGCCGATATTGCCGCGGATAAGGCTGACCTACGGCGGGAATGCGAGTACCAGTTGAAAGGGAAGCTGCTCACTATCCGCCAGGCGTATTTGGAAGAGGCCCTGGACAGGAAGGGACTGGAACGGCTTCTCAAGATGTCCTTCCGCGCTCTTATCCCTGTGCTGGAAAACGTTCTCAGATTAAAGAAAGAAGGCCCTGTCCCCGGGGAAAAGGAAAAGGTTCTGCGTCAGCTGGAAGAAGAGTTCGGTGTTGATGTCTCTTCCTTTTTGGAGATATTGCACGATAAAGAGACGGACGGCAAGATAAGCGGGAGGCATCCTGAAGAGTTTTTGAGCGATTTTCTGGCCCAGTTGGAGAAGATCACGGACGAAGTGGACGGGATGGTCCTTTAGGATGAAGCGCGCTATATCAATATTCCTGATCCTGGTCTTTTGTTCCGCGGGAGCCTTTTCCGCTCGCGCGCAGGAAACCCGTTTTCCTTCACCGCAGGGATTTGTCAATGATTTTGCCGGGGTGTTATCGCCGGGCGCGAGATCCGAGTTAGAGGGTTTATCAAAACTGGTCGAAGAAAAGACCACGGCCGAGATAGTCGTGGTGACCGTGAAGACGACTTCTCCGTTGACGATCGAGCAATACGCTGTCGAGCTTTTCCAAGAGTGGGGCGTTGGGAAGAAAGGGAACGATAACGGCATTTTGATGCTCGTATCCGTCGATGATCGTAAGGTCAGGATAGAAGTGGGGTATGGGCTGGAAGGGGCTGTTACCGACCTCCAGAGCAAGATCATCATAGAAGACCTTATGATCCCGCAGTTCAAAAAAGGCGATTTCAGCATGGGTGTCGCCCAGGGCGTGGTGATGCTGGCGAAGCTCGTCAGAGATGAGTATGGAGTGCAATTAGATCTGTCCGAGGTTAAGGGAGTAAGCCCCGTGCCTGCACGGCGGAAAGCGTCTCCACTGGGCGGCCTCTTGACTTTTTTGTTCTTTATGATGATCTTCGGCTTCCGGTT
>JBARQV010000050.1:0-9228 GCA_049643885.1 Candidatus Omnitrophota bacterium
TTTCGATTCTTTCAAAGTTCAAACGCCTTATTGTTACCGCTGCCCGCTGGGCAAGAACAGGGAAGAGTGTTCGATCGATTGCCTGGGTGCGGTGGAAGAAGTCCTCAAGAAAAATGCAGGCGAGATCGCGGCAATAGTGATAGAGCCTCTACTTTTGGGGGCAGGAGGCATGATAGTTTACCCCGTTGAGTATCTCAAGGGTATATGGGAGCTGTCCCGAAAATATAACGTCCACCTGATCGTGGACGAGGTTGCTACAGGTTTCGGGAGGACCGGTAAGATGTTCGCATGCGAGCACGCGGGGGTGGAACCGGATTTCATGTGCCTTTCCAAGGGGATCACTTCCGGTTACTTGCCTTTAGGGGCCACTCTTACGACCGAAGAGGTATACAAAGCGTTCTATGACGATCACGATAAATTGAAGACGTTCTATCACGGACATACATATACCGCGAATCCTGTTTCCTGCGCGGCTGCGGTAGCCAGTATCGATCTCTTCAAAAGCGATAATTCCCTGGAGAACGCCGCGGTGATAAATAGATCGCTTGGATCTTTCCTGTCGGGGATGGCGGAACTTTCTTTTGTCGGCGACGTCAGAAGTATAGGCGTGGTAGGGGCGATGGAACTCGTGAAAGACAAGAAGACAAAAGAGCCTTTCGGTTTAAACGAAAGGGTCGGCTTGGATATATATAAAAGGGGGCTTGAAAATAATCTTCTACTACGTCCGCTTGGAAATGTGATATACTTTTTTCTTCCTCTTTGTACAAAATCTGAGGAACTTGATGACATATTTAGCCGCGCAAGTATAATATTATCTGGAGGATAAGATGAGCATAAGGACGGGCAGGGGAGACAAGGGCTTTACGGATCTTTTGTTCAAGGAGCATATCGGCAAGGATAGCCCGGGCATACGGGCGATAGGGGACCTGGACGAGTTTAACTGCCACTTGGGCCTGGTCAGGGCAAAAATAAGATCGAAAAAAGAAAGAGATATCCTTGAAAGCATGCAGCGGGCGATCTATGTTATCGCCTCCGAGGTAGCTGTCGGGGCCGAGGAAAAAAGGAAGCACGGTCCGATCCTGAAAAAAGAAGACGCCGATTGGATAAAAAGCGTGGCATACGAGCTTGAGGGCCAGGTCAGGATCAAAAAGTATTTTTATGTCCCCGGAGAGAATGAACTTTCGGCCTTGATAGACGTCGCCAGGGCCGTGGCGCGGCGGGCCGAACGCAGCATAGTGGGATTTTTCAAAAAGGAGAAAGCCCACAACGATAATATTCTTTCTTATATGAACTGCATTTCCGATATCCTGTTCCTCCTGGCACGGAAGGCCGAACAGAAAAAAGGCACAAAAAGGCGCAGTAAAAAGCGCAGGTCATAAATGGATAAATACGATTACCTGGTAATAGGAAGCGGCCCCGCGGGACATGTTTCGGCGATAAGAGCGGCCCAGCTAGGGCTGAAGGTCGCCGTGGTCGAAAAGGACAAAAACATGTTCGGTGGAGTGTGCCTGAACGAAGGATGTATCCCGGCCAAATCGCTTTACCGCAGCGCGGAGATCTTCGACAACATGAAAAGAAGCCCGGAGCTGTGCGGCGTCGACGTTGAATTCAAGTGCGTGAACATGGCCGAAATGGTAAAAAAGAGCAGAGAGGCCGCGGAGCAGCTTTGCCAGGGGCTCCTTTTCCTTTTTAAAAAGAACAACATAGGCCTTATAAACGGCGAGGCGCGGTTTATCGATAAGGAAACCGTCGAGATCAAGGGCGAAGATCCGGGAACATTTGAAGTGAAAGCGGATAAGTTTTTGATAGCGACCGGTTCAGTTCCAAGACCCCTCGCGGGCCTGCCTTTTGACGGGGAAAAGGTCTTGGATAGCTCTAGCGCCATAAGGCTTGAAAAAGTGCCGAAGACGATCCTCATAGTCGGGGGAGGCGCGATCGGCATCGAGTTCGCCTCTTTCTTTAATCTGCTCGGGTCAGAGGTCACGATCATCGAGCTTGAAAAGACACTCTTGCCCTTTGAGGACAACGAGATATCAAAGGGGATCCAGGTGATCTTTAAACAAAGAAAAATAAACGTCCTTACTTTAAGCTCGGTGAGTGATGTGCTCCTGGAAGATTTCGAGGTTTGCATTGCTGCCGTGGGAAGGACCCCGGCCACCGGTGATATCGGCCTTGAAAAAGCCGGGGTCGAAACGGATGAAAAGGGATACATCAACGTCGATTCAAGGATGCGGACAAACGTAGAGAACATCTATGCCGCCGGAGATTGTATAGCGACGCCGATGCTGGCCCACGTGGCCTCCGCCGAAGGGGAAGTAGCCGCTGAAGCGGCCGCGGGCGGTGATCCTGCCGCGATAGATTACGATTCTGTTCCAAATGCCGTATATTCTGCTGTCCAGGTCGCCAGTGTGGGGATCACCGAGGAAGAAGCAAAAGAAAAAAATATGGACTATGCAGTAGGAAAACAGTTTTTCAAAGCGAACGGGAAGGCTGTGATAAATAAACAGACCGAAGGTTTTATAAAAGTCATAGCCGATGCTGAAACGCACGAGCTTTTTGGCGTTCATATCATAGGGCACCATGCTACCGAACTTATCCACGAGTTTGTCCTTGCCAAAAGGGCAGGGCTTACCGTCGAAGATATCGAGAAAACAGTTCACGCTCATCCTACATTTTCCGAGACTGCGGTTGATGCCTGCAAGGCAGTTTTCGGAAAGCCCATTCACGGGTAAATTTCCCTAACCAAAATATTTTCCCAAAACGCGTTTATTTTTATGTGATTCCCGCTTTTGCGGGAATGACATATGGCTAAAAAGTTGCCTTTTGTTTCACCTTATGCTACTCTTTAGGGGAGCAGAAAGTTAGCTATCTTTCCATAACTTATATAAGGTGGTGCGTGATGGGAAGATTAATCAATTATGGCTGCCTGACAGGAATTTTAGTGAAACTTCTGTTAGTGGTGTGTTTCGCTTTAGCCCTCAGGGTGTGTTCTGATATTTCCGCTGAGCCGATAGCGCCCGGTGTATCAAATGTCAAGTTTCCTCCAAGTGTGTCTGCATTTTCTTCCGTACCGATTTACGGTATTGCTTCATGGTATTCTGAAAAGTCTCCCGGCATCAACGGGCATACCGCGAACGGAGAGGAATTCGATCACGATAAAATAACATGCGCTTCGTGGGATTTTCCTTTCGGCACATTGCTGGAAGTCACAAATATCGATAACGGTAAAAAAATTATCGTCAAAGTGAACGATAGGGGTCCGGCAAAAAGGTTGTATCGCACCGGACGGGTGATCGATCTTACAAAAGCCGCTTTTGCGAAGATCGAAGACTTTGAAAAAGGCCTTGCTCACGTAAAAGTCCGTGTCATCAGGTAGGGAATATACTGCACTATGCTCTTTACTTCTTTACTCTCACCGCAAAGCGCTTGCCTTTTTCTTTTTTAACAGTTATAATTGTTCTAAAATAATTTCTACTTTTTCCAAAAAGCCTATGAGATCCAATCTGAATAATTCCATAAAACTAGGGTTTGTTTGTTTACTTTCACTGTTTCTCGCGTCATGTGCTACCGCGCCCGTTTCAGGTCCGGCGATCACTGCTGTCCATGGTTCTCCCGGCGCTTCGAATTTAGCGGGGAGCGGGGCTTATCATGTAGTCGCCCCGGGTGAGACCATCTGGCGGGTCAGCAAGATGTACGACGTCGATATAGAGACTATCAAAAAAGCCAACCGCATAAGAAACGTCAAGAAAGTCGAGATCGGCGAGAGACTATACATACCGGGAGCCTCGCCCCGTAAAGATGTCATAACTTTATACCCGAATAAAAGGTGGAAGTATATAATCGTCCACCATAGCGCGACGGACAAGGGTAACTCCATGCAGTTCAACAAGTCTCATCTCCAAAGAGGATGGGAGGGGGTAGGGTATCATTTCATCATCGATAACGGTACTTACGGTAAGGATGACGGCCAGATCGAGACCGGCCCCCGCTGGATAAAGCAGAAAAAAGGCGCTCATTGCAAAGCAAGCGATATGAATGAAAAGGCCATAGGCATATGCCTTGTCGGGAATTTTTCAAAAGGTAAACCCACGAGAAAACAGATGGACTCCCTTGTCTATCTTGTAAATAAACTCCGCAAATATTACAACATACCCAAAAGACGGATACTGGAGCACGGGCAGGTGAAAGGGGCGAAAACGGAATGCCCAGGCACTAAATTCCCCTGGAAACAGTTCAAATCCCGAATCTGATCAAATAATCCACTATCCATTATCTTTCTTCTTGACTTTCTCCCAAAACCCATTAAAATGCGTATATACTCATAATACCACCCATTTGATATGAGCATATACTAATAATAACCGGGTATTAACTTTGAGCATATACTAAAAATCATGAAGTTAAGAGGCAGGCCGAAAAAAAAGAAAATAGTCCAAGAGCAGCCCAGGATCGATTACTTTAGCCCCAGGGGAAGGCCGGGCAGGCCGGATGAGACTGTGATCTCCGTGGAAGAATATGAGACCATCCGATTGTCAGACCAGCTTGGCCTGGCCCAGAAAGAGGCCGCGCGGATGATGGGTATTTCCCAGCAATCTTTCAGCCGTATAGTGAGAAGCGCCCGCAGATCGGTAGCGGACGGCCTGGTCAACGCAAAAATTATACGTATCGAGGGCGGCGATTACGTGAACAAACATTCAATGGATATCGCCGATAAACTTAAACGCAAAGGATAGGTCGTATGAAGATAAAGGAAAGATTAGACGGAAAAAGCCTGACGCTTTTCCTGGACGGTGATTTTGACGATACGAGCTGTTTCGCGGTCGAGCAGAAATTCGATGAAGCTCTTGTCCGGGAAGTAGAGGACATTTCCTTCAACATGAAACACGTGCAGTATATTTCCAGCTTCGGGATCAGGGTCCTGATCCTGGCCCACAAAAAGGCCGTCAAGCTCGGGAAAAAAGTCGCTTTGTCGGAAATGTCGGAGAAGGTCCGCGGGATAATCGAAATGGTGGGTATACTTCCGATCTTCTGCGGCCAGGGAGCGGTGAAGGATGCGTCATAAGCCCGAGATCTACATGCACAGGGCGGCCCTGGTAAGCCTTTTCTTTAACATCGTCCTGGTCCTTATAAAATCCACCGCGCTTCTTCTTGTAAAATCACTTGCGATCGCCGTGGATCTCAGCATATCATGCGTCGGCCTCGCGGTATCGGTCATCCTGTATTATTCAATAAAGCTGGCCAGCAGACCCGCCGATCTTTTTCACAATTACGGCTACGGTAAAGTAGAGCACGTTTGTGAAGCCATGGAAGGTGTAGTGCTTATGGGTATCGCTCTTGCCATGTCTTTCCAGGCCGTGGTGCACCTGATCCACCCCAGGCACGTCATGCTGCCCTGGATAGGGCTCGTCTCCAGCGCCATAAGCTGCTGCATAAATTTCGGAGGGGCTTATTACATTTTCAAAATGGCAAAGAAAAGCGCCTCGCCGGCCATACACGCCGAAGGGCTTCACTGGCGCATGGAGGGTTTTATCTCGAGCATGATCGCCGGGGCTTTTTTAGTTTCCGTGTTTTTGCTGGCAAAGGGCAAAGCGGCTGCCGCGATCTATGTTGACCCTTTGGCCGCTCTCCTGGCAAGCGTTGTCGTTTTTATCCCTTCGTTCAAATTGGCAAAAGCGTCTTTTTTCAGGCTCCTGGACGCTTCAGTGGAAGAAGACAGCCAGATGGAAATACTTAAACAGCTCAGCCGTCACATGGGCAAGTTCTGTGAATTCCAGGGCCTCAGGACCAGGATGTCGGGGCGCAAAAAGTTCGTCGAGTTCAAGATTGTGGTCCCTGAAGAGATCTCTTTTAAAAGAGGGTATGATGTAGTATCGCTGCTTGAAAACGACATAAGAAAAGAGATCCCGAATTCTGAAGTTCTCATCAAAATGCAACCCTGCAAAAAAGACTGTGTGTTCGGTAAGAACGATTCAAGGTGTCCGTATTTATAACAACCTTACCTTGAATGCGTTAAAATAATTGATTTTCACTTACAAAAATACACCAAATGATCTACGCTTGTAGCCGAAAGGAATAAAATCTTGTCAAAGAATCAAGGTCGATCTGGTATTACGTTGATTGAGCTCATGATAGCAGTCGCGGTGATCGCTATTTTGATGGCGATAGCGGTTCCTAGTTATAGACGTATTCAGCGTCAGGGAAATGTTTCTAAGGCGAAGAGCGAATTAAGGACTCTCCAGACCGCGGTCGAGAACTATTATATTCACAACGATAGCACCTATCCGGCATCTTTAAGCGATCTTACAACGGCAGTGCCGAATATAGTGAGTTCGATCCCGGACGATGTTTTTGCAAGCGCCGGGACATCTTATGGGTATGATATGGGAGGGACCGGCAATGCCTATTATGTGATATACTCGATAGGTCCGGACGAAAATGGAAGTGCCGCGATCTCGAGTGACAGCGTAAGTGAAACTAATGGCTCGAGCTGTGTCTACGTGTCCAACGCAGGAGATGATACCGAACCATGATATGTATGTGGTTTAGGAGCAAAGGCTATACTTTGATAGAAATAATCATCACTGCTGCTATTATAGCGGTAGGAGTTGTCGCTATCGCTGGTGCATTCAACGCGGGATTACGTACCCGTGCCGATGTAGAGAATGTGGATCTGGCCTTAAATATTGCCCAAGCCAAGATGGAAGAGGTTAAAAATACGGATTATTCTTCGTTAGCCGATGAAGGCCCTGCGTCTGATCCGGACTTTTCGAACTATGCCGTAGCTGTGGAAGTGGCAGAAGGGCAAAACCCGATGCAAGTAGATGTGACGGTTTCGTGGATGGCCAGGGGCGGCCAGGCAAGTGTTACTTTGACCACGTATATTGCGGATTATTAAGAGACGCTATTTATGAATAAAAAAGGATTAACACTGATAGAGCTGATGATCACATCGGCCACTATGATCGTTTTGGTCAGGTGTCTCTCTTATTATATATATTACGATATTAAAAAGCTGGAGAAACCAAGAGGTCAGAGCCGGGATAAGCATCACTCTTAACCGAGCGGTCGAGGAGGTGGTGCGTGATCTGAGAGAGGCGAAAGATATCTATTCGCCTTATGATGGCGAGATAGCGTTTTCACATGATCTTGCGGATTATTATGCTTATTACCTGTACGATACAAGCGATTCTCATCCGCCTGCTTTTGATCAATCTTCTTATGTGTTAAAAAGAGTTTATATGTCAGGCGGCTCTTTTGCATACGGAACTGGGCGTACCATAATAACTGGTGTAGTCCCCCCGCCGACAACGGACTTGTCTTATGACAATAATCTTGCCACTATAGATCTAACAGTGACAAAGAACGATGAAACGTTGAGGTTAAAGACCAAAGTAAGGCCAAGGGATATATGATAAATCTATCACTCAAAAACAGGAAAGGCGTGGTGCTTGTTATAACTTTCGTGGTGATGTCCGTGCTGGGGCTTGTTGTTTTTTTGCATTTGCGTCTTATATCCGTTCAAAGTAAAGTTACGGGTTACAATCAAGCAGGATTGAAATCTTTCTGGTTGGCAGAGGCGGGATTACAGAAATATTTTTATCTGCTCAAGAACGACTCAAATTACAGGGACAATTATCCGGATCTAGTCGAGAGCCTGGTAGATGGTTCTTATTCGGTGTCTGCCGCGTATGACTCGGGAAGCAGCACCTATACTCTTACTTCGGCCGGGATGGCGGGAGCCATAAGCAGGAATTTAATACAGAGCGTGGTGGTCAATGTCAACTCGGAAGGATCAGGATCAGAAGCGTTCACGAAGGCCATGTTTATCTATGGCTCAAGAATTGAATTTGCGAATTCTTCCGGCACGATCAACGGCGATATAGCTTCCGTAGGGGACGTTAGGAATGAGACCCTGACAATAAACGGCACAGTAAGTGAATTTGTCAGTGATCCGGGTCCTTTTCCTCCTGATTACGCCGGCTATGAGTCTATAGCCGATAATGTTGTTGGAGCCATGACCTTTTCGTCCGGTCAAACTTACGGCGCACCCGGAGCTGAAGAGATATGGTATTGCACCGGAAAAGTAACAATACAAGATAATGTCACCATTTACGGGTCGATCATTTCACCCACTAAGACCATTACCATGGATAGCTCTGCCAATCTGCTCATATCTCCCGCCCCGGGGATGCCCGCTCTTGTCGGCGGGACTTATATCGATGGTGATTCTTTGACAAATGCCACCATAAACGGGTTGGTCTATAGCGGCAAGGATCTAAGGATCAATCAGATGACCGATGTTACCTTCAACGGTTCGTTGATCGCCGAGAATGTTTGTACTTTCCAGTGGGCAAATAATGTCACGGTCAATTATGACGATGCGCTGGTGACCAGTCCGCCGCCATTTTTTGACGAATACTACGTTGGAGGTATCAGTGTTACCCCGGAAGACGATTGGGAAGAGACTTATTAATAATATGCCCTTAAAATAAATGGAAAAATTGCTTTTTTATTTCATTTTCGCGTGCTAAAATACAAACAATATGAATCAAGCAGGCATTAAGTATTATATGTCACTTATACGCAAGCGGGCGAAGCTCACTCTGGCTATCATCGTCCTGTTTGTTATAATATCCATACCGCAGTTTCTGTTTCGCACTCCGATCTACCGAACTGCCGCCAGTTTTTCGATCCAGGCCAAGGATGATGCGGATCTTGACAGGCAGGTCAAGCTTATTACATCCCAGGACGCTCTTAAAGCCCTTTCAAAAAGGGTAGGGGTGGATACCGACAAGCTTCTGTCTTCTGTAAAGCTGAAGCAGTCCAAGGACAAGAAGAACGTCGTTGAGCTGTCCATAGTAGGGGAGAACCCGAAAAAAGTAACCAGCATTGCCAATACATGGGTCAATGTCTTGTACAAGTACATGAAAGTAGGGGATGTTGAAAGGGCGAGTGTTCCCAGGAAGCCGTTGCCCGGCAAAGGAGGGCCTATAATCCTTATAGGCGTGATCCTGGGTATTGCGGTATCGATATTTTTAGAATATCTCGATCATACACTCAGGACCCCAGGCGGTGTTGAATTTTATGCCAAGATGCCTTTCCTTGGAAGGATACCTCCCGCGATGAGCAATGAGAGAAGCGAAAAGATCATGAACATGCTTGCTCATCTCAAGCCCGATACGCTGATGGCGGAAGCTTTCAGGAACGTGAAATCAACTGTATTCTTTT
>JBARQV010000051.1:0-42262 GCA_049643885.1 Candidatus Omnitrophota bacterium
GGCATCAAAGTCATGGTGGCAGTCGAAGAACAACTCAGGAATACAATAAAAAGATCAATAAAAAAAATCGATGGTCTCAAGATATGCGAGACAACGGATGGCCAAAAAGCACTCGAAATGTTTAGAGCCAATCGAGAAGAAGTCTCTATAGTAATTTTAACTGAAGGATTGGCTGATGCGGATGTTTATGCGTTAGCAAAACAGATCAAAGCCGCGGCGCCCGAAACTTACATTATCATGCTAGGCGGTTCTAATGCAAATGCTACCGCGCAGCAATTACAGAAAGAAGGGGTATTAAATTGCTACCTTCACGGTTGGGGTGTAACGGACTTAAGAAAAGAGATAGAAAAGGCAAAAGAAGCCGTTCGTTCGCTGCCGGCCAAGAAGCCTTCAGGAGATGAAAGAAAGCCGCAGGAGGTTGTTGACCGGATGGAAGATGAAAATAGCGGACAACCTGGCAGCGGCGCGTGGATTCAATTACCCCTTAATGTTGAGCCTAAAGAAGGCTTTGACGACGCGCTTGTCATTGGGAGCTTGAACTCAAACTGGGAAGCGCTCATGAAATTACTGGCAGCAGGCAACTGCCTTGATGAAAAGGGAAACCTCACAGCGGAAAAAAGAAGGGTCATTATAGGCGGAAATGAACTTTTGGGGGTTGGTCGGGGAGCAGAAGATCGCGGAAAAGAGCACGAACTACAGAAAAATTTTCTTGAACGGATCAATACCCTCCAACAGAAGGCCAAAAAGAACAAGCACGGCGTTTCAAATGTCACACGTCTTATAGGCGATAAGGAGCTGGAAATTCTGCTTTGTTACGCCAGCGAAGGGGTGCCCGATGAAATAAGCGCTGCAAGGAAGCAATTGATCCAGAACAGGCTCCACTTAAAAGAAGAGAAAGGGAGCAGATGGCATGCTTCGATAGAGCAAAGCGAACGCCAATTACGTTCGGAATTGATAAACAATATAAAAGCCGGGTGCATGAAGATCGCTCATTTTGAAAACGGCGTGCTTTTTACGCACGGCGTTGTCCTTAAACAAACAGTTAAAGCTTTAGCCGTTGAGCTGGAGGCCTTCTTGCGAAAAGACGGGCAATTTTTCAGCCGGGCGTCGTCCAGCAGCCAACTTGAGGCCGCCCGCGAGCGCTTAAGGACCTGCATAAAAAAGAGGATCGCCGATAGATCATCGGTCCGGCTGGAAGAAATATCTGAAGCGGAATGGTTCGAGCAAATTCTTTTACTGGTCTCGGACCCGGCCGGATTTTCGGGAGTAGCCAACGACCTGCTTCTTTATTCGGCCGATACTAATGATTTCTTCAGCGTTATTTTTAACATATATTTTGGCGATTCTCCGATAAGCCACCAGGGGGTCACGAGCTGTCGCTTGAGCTGGCTCAAAGGTGAAGTTGAGTTGCCGCCGGTGAGCAAGCTTAATGCACCGGGGGCAAGCGGACTGCAACTTAGCGCTACGGATCTGGCCTTCAGCAACATTATCAACGTTGTCTTTAATGACGGCCTGTACGCTTTAAAAACGGGCTTGATGCCGGTCATGCGCACTGGCGAAAAAACCGTTATCTGCGCCGAGACCGGGATACCGTCATCCGGCG
Source organism: Candidatus Omnitrophota bacterium (assembly GCA_049643885.1). Lineage (GTDB taxonomy): Bacteria > Omnitrophota > Gorgyraeia > Tantalellales > Tantalellaceae > JBARQV01. The sequence goes on from JBARQV010000051.1 coordinate 1,604, forward strand.
CGCCGAGTGAGCTATTGCTTTCGATCAAAGACAATAACTTTGCCAGCTATTTATCCCAGGAGCAATGGGGCCAAGCCTGTAAGCGCATAAGCGAGTTAAGTCACGGCGCAGCGCGTAAAAGCGCATATATAAGTAAAATGGATCCCGATGTAAGAGTGCACTTCTTAAGCGCATTTGAAACGCGCATAACTTCGGGCTTGTTTGTCAAGGCGCTTACTGGAGAAAATGTCCTGAATTTTGGAATGTCCGACGAATTTGTCATTCCCGAAAAAGGCATGGAAGTTTACAAATTAACGTTCCAATTGACTCCTGCCGGGGAAAAATATTTCCAAATGGAAGCAGGAAAAGAGCTCGAATTCTTCATAGCCGTTATGACAGAACCTGCCGAGAGTTCAGAGCATCATATTACGGACGAAGAAGGAACAGCCCTTTCGAATTTAAAAGAATTAACCGATAAGGGCTTCCGGCCTTATTTTGCGGCTGTCGAACCTGAAACTAAGATCAAATACGGTGTTTATATTCCCGGGAATTTTCAAATATACGGACCAAAAACAGGCGGCCACGGCACAACAAGCGCAAGAGATCTCGGCATGCTGGTAGTCGCCGCGGCAGGCGCGTCGATCATCTCGCCTCTTCTGGGCGTCATTGTCGGGATGTTGGCCTGCTATGTAATAGTCAGCACCCTGACGGACATGCACGGTTTCCGAAAAAAAGGCGAAGAAACCGAACCCACCCCCGCCGCCGGGGCGGAGGCGATTTCAGATATTAATACTCCGGGATTACTTGTGCATGGGGCAGAAATGATAAAAGGATATGAAGGCGAAGGAAAACGTCTTGCCTGTTTAGGATTTATATTAAAAGAGGGCCTGAGGGCCTGGAAGAATATTCCGGATGAATTGAAAAGGAAATCAGTTTGGAAAGGGGTAAATCCAGATGTCGTATCTTTAAGCATGGTAAGTAAAAACAGAGGTTATAGAGGGACTACCGTCGATCTTGGGTACGGTCCATCATCGCGAGATAAAGATAGAATAGAAAAAGATCCAAAGCTAAGCAAACTTAAATTTGGATTTATTATTGATCCAGGCTACGTAAAAGCAAATGCAAAAAGATTTAAAGCCGTTGGAAGATATTTCGTGGAATTCGATAGGGTTAATCAACGAGTATTCAGAGATGATAATGGGCGCATTTTCAATGGTATTGAATATTTTAATGTAGAAGAGGAGCTTAATCTCGCGCCAGGAAGATTGCCTTTTGGCGATGAGGTATGGGTAGAAAGTATTCCGCCTGAAGCAATCGGGGGAATGATAGTGTTTGAACAATATGCAAAGCAGTTTTGCGAATTTGTTAAGCAAGAATTTCCTGAAAAATCCATAAGAATATTCAATCCGGAAGGTAAGTTACTGTTTGATAAAGTAGGTAAAAAATCACCCACCCCCGCCAACGGGGCGCGGATATCTCCTTCTGCATCCCATCATTTTTGGCAGGCTATATTCGATAAACCTTCCGAAGGCAAGCTGCGGGACCTTTGTGTTAGCACCTTAGATAAGGAACTTTTATCATACTTCGACAAATATAGCGGTGAGATGTACCAGCATGATACCGAAATAAGGGAACGGAATATTTCTCATATCAAATCAAGATCACCTCGGAAAAAAACCGCGGTTGTGCTCGGCTGCGGCTCGATAGATCAAAGTATTCTCGGAGATTTTGATCACGTTGTCCTGGTGGATATAAACCCGCATGCTTTAGATCACGCTTGGAAAAAATTGCCGGATTCCATGAAGAAAAAAACCTACTTGATCCGCGCAGACGCTTCCTGGCTGATGGGCCCCATCACCGAGCATATCAATAGGATCAAGGAAGAGTCCCCTGACTTCAAGACTGCTGTTAGAAGCATTATCGAAGCCATAAAGAGCCAAAAAGGGTCGATATTCCCGGATGGTTTCGCCGATCTGGTGATTACCGAAAGAACTTATTACGATCTGGAAAATTCGATCCTGCAGCATATCCTCGCTAATCTCGAAGAAAAATACCCTGAGATGAAGAACCATCGCGTTAAGACTGCGGCAACAAATATGATAAGAAGGGCCGTAACTCCCTTCCTGGTGGAGCAATGGCATAAAATACTTACTGACGACGGTTCCATATACCTGTCTGTATTAACTCACGTGAAGGTGCCTTTATCGATGAAGTATATACCCATAGTGAAATCTTGGGCACCGTTCTATGAAACAGTGAAAAGACTGAACTTTTTAAATAATTCCAACAAGTTGCCTCATAAACACTGGATATGGTCGGAAGAACCGGAATATGTTTCTGCATGGCGGGTTCAGGGCGTCTGGCTTGCCAAGGAACAGCTTGCGGAAATCACAGATAAACCCGAACTCAAATCCGAGGAGATTGCCCCCAAGCCAGGTTTGGGAATAGGTTCGCAAGAAGATGCCGCCTCCGCTGATCGGGATATGGCAAAACTCGAGGCGGGCACCAGGGGCATGACCCTTGAAGATATCCTTGAGTCTAAGCTTTACTCGCATGAACATGTTAGCAGAGTTAGGGATATTCTCAGGCGCTATTCTATACCTAAGTCGAGGACTTTCTCGGATGTATTGCGCGATAGGAATATCAAGCCTTACGTTAAATGGAAACTTCACGAGGTATTGATCGATGATTTTATAAGGAGTTTTTATGCGCCGCGAGGAAAAAACAAAGGCAAGTGGCGCCATTATGGAGACGTGAATGGTGAATATGAGGAACTAGGAAAGATCAAAAAATTCTTTGAAGATGTCTTGCAGATCGGACATCCGCTAAGTGTTTTAAAAGACCTTACAACGGGAAACAGCTTAAATAGTAAAAGCTGGCTAAACGTCCTGGATGCCGGAGGCGAGAAAACAGTTTTCGACGCGCATGCCAGTCCCACTTTCGGGATAAACATATCAAGTTCCTGCGGTGATATGGGAGGAGCCATTGTGCATGAGCTGATGGCGCTTTCCGGCTTTACCGATGATGATTTTAATGAGGAGGTAGAAACGGCATATAGAAAATGGCGGGACTCGGGCGATTCTTCGGTTATACCTGAAATAAGAGAAGAGATCGAGAAAAGAAACCATAAGCCTGGCGGGGAACTGCCGGATCAGGTTTTTACGGATTTTACTTATCTGGAGATCGACGGCGCTTTACTTTACTCGCCCCAGGAACTTCCGTCGGTATTTTTAAACATGGAAGAGCTGACCGGCGAAGTCCAACCCCTCATTGAAAAGATCGAAGTCGAAGGAAGCGGCGTAAGTTCCGAACCGGCAACCGTTGAGGATGAGGTTTTTGGGAGAGTTGTATTGAAAAGCGCAGAAATGAGAAGGGCGGAAGAAAATATCGCAAAGCTTACCCCGCGCATAATAGCAACATGCGGAAGCGGTAATGAGCAATTAAGAAACAAGGCGAAAGAGTATCTGATCTATGTTTTTAATAATTGTTCCGCGATAGATTTAAATGCTGTTCTTTTTGAATTTTATAGCCAGGGTATCCCGATCCCGCATGACCTCAAGCGTGCTTTTAATGAAAGCTTCCTCCGCAGGGAACACCAACGCTGCGAAGATGCGGGGCTTGTCATCGCAGGTAACGAGAAACAGGAACTGGATAGGATATTTAAATACGCCAGCATATTCGCGCAGAGAGCCGTCTATTTCGATGTTATACAGCAGACAAACCTTGCCGACCAGGCCTACAAAGAAGCTTACCGGCTTTTCAGGTTATATCTCGAAAAAATGGCGATCGTTATGAGGGAAGAATTGACCGACGGCGAACCCTGCCATTTAAATGTGTTCGATCCGGCAAACCCGAGCTTCCTGGAATGGATAGGGGCATTAATACTAAAACTTGCAAACGAAAAGGAGCGGTTCGATGCCATCGGCATAAAACCGGATGAAGTTGTCCAGAAATACTTAGGGGTCTTCCAGAAAATGGATAAAGTGAACGTGCTTTGTAGGGACATACAGGACATTGAATTTGACTACCCGCTTGGAGGTCAATTGATCGCACATGCTATAGATATAAACGTAAGCGAAATAACTGAAGGTGAATTTGAGGTGCTCGCCCGTGAAATAGGTCAATGGGAAAGGCTAATATCCTTTAGAGAAAATTTTACATTGGCAAAAGAGGCTGCCATCCAGGCCGAATCCGATTTTTTTGAAACCCTCCTTTTATCCTCAAAAGAAGAAAGAGACTGGGCGAAGGCGAATGAAAACGCCGCCGGGGCGGAAGACTTAGAAAACCACATAGAGTGGTTGCTAACTATTGTATGTCGACCGGGGAATCTTTTACAGGAATATATGGAGAAAGAGCTGGGGGCATACGGACAGGTAACACCTGCAAAGCTGGAAGAAGCAAAAACGATTCTCAGAGATGTTTTGATAAGAAAATGGGCCGTATTTGTGAAGAGGTTGAGGGAAGAGTGCGAGTACACAAACGAAAAAGAATTTTTTAAAGTCTTGATGGGTAAAGATGATACGGGTAGGATTTTCTCAGCGGCGAAACTATTAGTAAGCTTCCTGTCGGAAGGCATTCCATCTTCACAAAATGATACTTTGTCCGAAGTGGAAGAAGAACCCGCCGCCTGGGCTGAAGAAAATAATGCCGCTTTCGGTAATCTTGCCGAAAGGGAACTCCTGCGTAAATTCGCCAACTACGATGGTACGGTCTACTATCCGTTCGCGCTTGATGACCTGCAGAGCGTTTTTGAACTTGCCGGCATGTTCCCAAAAGCCGGTATACTCCTTAACGACGCGTTCATACAGAAAGAGACAGACCTCGCCGAGAGCATGCCCGACCGCAACAACATGGAAGAAGTATCGGCGTTTCTGGAACAGCAATTCATGCGCAAGTGCCCCGGCAAAGTGTCACGCGTTGATTTCAGGATCATCGACGAGGCACAAAAGCTTCTCGAGGTGACCGTGCAGGTAACCCCGGAAACGGCAAAATCAATAGGGAAGGAAACCGTTATTTTCAGATACCAGGCAGGGTTTTTTGAAGACCTTGAACTCCAGACAGGTGTTATTCTTGTAAAACGGCCGGGCTATGGCGGGCGCTTTTCAACGCATCCTGCTTTTTGGGAAATGATATACAAAAAGTTAACCAAGCCGGGATTTGTATTGATAGACGGAGCCCCGGGAAAGGTCTATCTTCGCAAAAATTTGAAAGAAATATACTCTTCCATGTTTACATCCCGCGGTTCAAAGGGAAAATTCGCTATATACCAGAAAATTACCCCCACCACCGGGGCGGAAGAGTATCGTCGAATCATGCACAAGGCGCGTGCAGATATCGAAAAGCTGGGCTTAGGATTTACGTCGTGCATGGAACATGCTGTAGTATTGCGAGAAAAGTTGAGAACGCAGGGCATCAACACGCAACTATACGTAAGAGATGCCCGCCGCGATGACGGCAACAAAACTCTTCATTTTTACGTTAAGACGAAAGACTACATGCTGGACGTTTATCCCGCGGGGGTTATAGGAAGCGATTTTGCCATGATACAGCCGTTTATCAAAGAGGACGTTATCGTCCTTCCCTTATCAGACCTCGACAAATGTCCTTTCTATGCCCAAGGTGCCCCAGTCGAAGGGACAAAGTGGGAAGACATGGCTGAGATTTTCGCAAGCAACGTGCGCAGAAAGTATGCGGGCGAATTCGATGGAACTTCTGCCGAAGATTATTACAGCCCTCCCACCCCCGCCGCCGGGGCGGCGGAAATGGACCTGTGGAAAGACAAAAGGGTCGTTGAGATCGAAAAAGACCTGGAAGAGAGCGGCCTTAAAAACTTCCGTAAAGTTGAGGCAGAAAACGCCCCACCACGAATACAAAAGATCATCATATGCGATGTGGCGGAGCTTTATGAACACAAAAACGGTTTGCGTATCGTAAGAAAGAAAACATTTGGCTGGAACCCGGACGCAATAAAAGAACTCTGCCTGGCAAAGCAGCCCTGGTGGTGCCCCACTTTCTCTGTAGAAGGAGACGAGCTCCACTATTTCGAACTTGACCTTACTTCATTCGGCTATCTTACCCTCAATGAGATAACCGGCGGCAAAGCAGAAGATCTGACAAGCGATATCAGAGACGCCGTCAAGCGCGCAGTATCGGAGGGCGCCAGGCAAGGCGATAACTTATTCATCCACAAACACCTGCACGCCGGAAATATCCTTATAAAACTTGACGATGCCGGCAACGTGCTCGATGTGCGGCTGATCGACCTTAAGCTTTTGCAGAGGGCTAGAATTTCCGACTATAAAGGCCTCATGGCTCTTCTTGACGGAAAAAAGGACTGGAAGGGATCAGACTTGACCGCCATGATGCTCGAAGGTTTCGATTTTAGGGGATTTGATCTGTCCCGCGCCGTCTTACGGTATTCCAACCTGGCATGGGCTGATCTCAGAGGCGTAAACATGGCAAATGCCAGATTGTGGTCTTCCAATTTAACAGGGGCCGATCTGAGGGGCGCTATACTGGAAGGAGCAAATCTCATTGGAGTCATTTTCGAATGGGCCGATTTAAGAGGAGCTCGCCTGGAAGGCGCTGATCTATCCGAAGCCAAATTCGTGAATGCCCGTTTCAATATAGAAGACATGCGCCGTGCGAAACTGCGACAGACCATGTTCAACGCGGATAAAGGTCCCGAATTCGAAGCCCTGGGATATAGGGTCGATTACGACAATAGAGAAGGTATCTGTTATGTCACATCTCCCGCTGCCGGGACAATTCCACCAAGCGGTGTAAAGGAAATCTACGTAAGCGAAGTAAATGCGAACAGGGAAAGCTCAGAACCACGAAAATTAGCGCCAAAAGAAATGCGAGAGCTGATGTCGAAATTTACCGAAGGTAAGCTCATTTTTAACGCAAAAATAGAAAGTGAAACCTTGAGACTTGGTATCACAGCCGATGCCCAACATGAAGCTATTCTTTACCCTTCAGGAATCAGCTTTGTATTCAGGGGTATCGCAAGCAGTTACGACATTACTTTTGTAATAGAAGGCCCTCCGTTATCACGAGGCGCGATCTATAGAAAATATTATGAAATGTATATACGATTGGCACGAGTTTTTGTGGAAAATGGTTTCCCGGGTTCATTTAAACTATCAAGCTCTGTGGTGGACATCATAAAAAATTATGACATGTTCCGGCATAATGTTCCGCGGACTGTCGGTGAACTTGCAAGACAACCCCTAATGACCGACGGATCCGCCAAGTATCCGTCCATAGAGGAAGTTCGTTCCTTTCTTGCGCAACGGCTCACAGGCAACTATGCTTTTTCCTCAGTCGATGTGGAATCGTTCGAGGACTGCACGGAATTAGTGAAAAGGATCGTCGATCTTGGCATCCGTAAAGTACTGGTGGTAGGCAGCAGCATGGCGATGCTGCCGCATTTTCTATATCTATTGGGTATCGAAGTGGTATATGTGGATATGGAGGAAAGGGAAATAAAACTGACAAATGGGGTTCATAGGCAAATTGTTGATGACGCCAGAAAAGAAGGTCTTACAGGCGAATATCATTTCAGGGCAATACATAGCGAAATAGGAGAGCTGGATCTGGAAAAACACGGGTTGGAGGCAGGAAGCTTTGACCTTGTTACTTTGATCGATCTAGCCGCCAAGCCTGAGGGAGATCCGGGAAAATGGCTTTTGAAAGCCAAAAACCTGCTTAGATCGCCCGGCTACATTTTAACGGATAAGACAGACTGGAGCGAATTCGGCTATAAGCCGATGATGCATTACTTTTCCGAAGTATTCCGTTATTACCAAGAGATCTCACGGGAAGACATTATCGGCACTTATGGCAGGGTTGACCGGCATTCGATCAACGGATTATATAAAGTCAATATGGAACCCGGCGCCGGCGTGGAAGAGGCAGAAGAAACGCAGCTTGCCGAAATGTTTACTGAACTCGCGGAAATTTGCAGAGAAAAAATGCGGACAATGCGTCACGACATTGAAAAAGATAATTACGACGCGGTCAGAAGTGCTATCAGGCAGATACATCAGGAGCGCGAAAGGATCTTTGCGGGCCCTTCCTGCGAAGAATTCAGGTTTTTATTGCAAGATTCCTCCCAGGATTTTGTCGCAATACAACTACTCTTATCTGCCGGCGGTGAAAAAGAAGCGCTCTATGGATGCCTGGACAGGGCCGAAGCAGTGCTGGCAGAACTCGAAAAGCTCATGGCCGCGGGTAGATTGCGAGATGCCGGGAAGGCATGCGTTAGCAGCGGAGTACTTGACGCCTCTTTAGTTCTTGATCCATCCAAAGCTCCGGAACCCCCCGCCGCGGAGGAAAAAAGCGATGCATCCTGGGGCAAAGATGTTCCGTCTTTGGAAATACCGTTCTCTCAAGACGCCTTGAAATATCAGCGTGAACACAGCGCGGAAGCAGCAGCGTACACGGGGCCGTTCATTACGATATACAGGGGCGTTCCGGAGTTTCTTTTTGAGCGGATGAAAGAATACGGCTTTGAAAAAGTTCCCGATTGGGCGTATCAGGCAAGGATGAGAAGAAAACCCCTGGCCTTCGAAGACGACTTCGTAATACACAGCGGCCGCTTAGCCTGCTCGGGTAACTTTAGGGGAGCGCAAGGAAATAGAAATCTCCAGCTTGCAGGAACCATGCTTTTCACGGAAGTTCCTGCCGGCCTTTTGCTGGATGAAAGAGTTCTTATTTTTGATAAAGACGCCGCAGAGTATCTTCACGAACTTATCGGCAGAGAAAGCGCTAAAGGGAGAGATTCTTATGAGGTGCAGCTTTCCTTAAGGGATAGGGGCACGAAAGAGGCAAAAGAGCTTGTGCGTATGGCTGAAGAGGCCGCCGGCAGGAACAGGGAAGAGCTAAGAAGGCTTTTAGCGGGATCTCCAGGGAAAGTCCCCCGTTTTATCTCCGGAAAAGGCGAGATCATAATACCTTATGATCTATTGAATCTATTTTTAGGCAAGTGCGGAGAGCTCCCCGTTCATGTAAACCATAACTATTTTACGGTGCAGGGAAAGATCGACAAGACCCTCGATCCTATCTATATTCCTGATTTCTGGGAACCCGTCCTTGAAAGCCATCCGGACTTTTTCAGCGACCGGGTCTCCAGAAAAGGAACGAGAGAGCTCTGGAGCAACGAAAGGTTTTCCATAACAGGTTTTGACGAATCATCGAGCAATGGATTCATTGTTAAAGACAAGAAGGCATTTAAGGGCAAACTTCCGGTATTAACCGTAAGGAGATATAAAGACAAGTCGCAGCTAAAAGAAACAGAACTTTCAGCAATTGAGTTCGAATGGGCCATGTATCCTACGAGACTTGACTATATCATGGCATTAAGAACCCTTCAAAGATCTCCCGGAAACCCGTTCAGACACCAGATAAAAGCCATAGCTGATGTAATGGAAGCAGAGATCAATATCCAGCTTGAAGACGAAATAGAAGCAGCCGAAACCAACCCCGGGGCTGAGAAAAAAAACGAACGACGAACGACGATCGACGAGACTACCCCCGCCCCGTCACAAACGGGGTTTGTAACGGGGCAAGCCCCCGGCGCGGAAGAAGCTCCCATTACCGGTGCGCGCCCCAGGTTTGCCGAACGTTCCGAGGAGATCCGCAGCCATTTGAAAAAAGTAAAAAAAATAATGGAAGAAGGGGCGCTGGAAGAAGCCGAGGATTCGATCGCTGGATTCTACAGATCCAGGTTAAAGACCATAAAAGGTATTTCGAAACCGCGGGAGAGGCTTTTGGCCTTATTCAACGGCGTTGCGGAAATTTCGAAGAAAGCCGCCGGTCATGATTTCGAACTGGCGATCTATCCCTGCAGCGGTTCGGACATAACCGCCATTGTCCCGTTTGCGGATGATATAGTCACGATCGACAGGAATGATCTTTTCAGGATAGACGACATGGAAACGGGCGATCCGGACCAGATGAAACGGCTATTAAAGAATGCGCTGAAGACCAAACTTGGCGAAGGCATGCACACTTCAGTCTCGGAACGGACCTTGACTGAATACGCGATGGAGCTAATGTTGTTGGAAGCCGATCCGGATTCTTTTAAAGTAATTGACGAGAGAGATATAGAGGGCCACCCTTGTATAACAGTAGAATTTAAGGTTGGCGGCAGGAAGATCACGCATACCCATATAACGCGACAGCTTGGTGAAAAATTCGATGAGACCAAGCCGGCGGATTCTTTTGTCATAGACAAGCTGCGCGGCCTTATGAAGGGAAAAAAAGTGGTCGTTCTTTCAAAGGCGGGAGCTTTGGGCATGCTTGGCCTTAATTTATCTATGCCGGCTCTTTATCGCCTATTGACGGATGGCACGGTTGTTGTTTCCGATTCCCATGAAAAGGTTCCATCTGACGTTCCGGCGATGCTGAAAGACCTGAAAACCGATCAACTCTGGGTTAACGAACAGCTCGACGACTTGCAAGGCGGCTTTACCGAAGAAGACAGAAGGGAATCAGGATCAGTGGTCGGTATCCCCTCGAGGCTATTACATTACGGTTATGTCAGTGACCTGAAAAAACTCAAATTATTCAGGTTTTCCACCCGCTTATATCTTGACCACGACACGAACGTCCTGCGCGACCTTGTAAACGAAGAAGAGCTCCCGACGTGTTTCCTGGAGATGCTCATAGGCCTCAATTACAATAATAAGGTTGTCCTTGCGTTTGATGAAAAACTCGCCGAAGGAAGGGATGGTAACCCCCTGAAAAGCTTCCTGGCGGCAGTTGAAAAGCTGAAGGAAAACAAAAAATACGAGAAAATACTTAAGAATCTCGTTATTGTGCCCGCTCCAGTGGCAGAGTTGCCTTCGCTTCTTGATGATTACGCGGGCAAAAAACATACTAAAGTATTCACTTTCGCGAGAAAAACTAAAGAAGCGCATGATGCTTTAAGCGGCCTGCAGGAAAAAGAAGGCGTCCAGACCGTATTTATCGATGAAAACGACATACCCCAAAACGCTTATTACCCGTTAGCCGAAATAGTGACTATCACACTGACCCAGGTTTTCGCTCCCGGCATAATAAACGCGGGAAACATTCACTCCCTCATCGAGGGTAAACTCCTGATCAGCCTTAACGAACTGAACATAGAATCCGTAAGAAGGGAGGGAAAAGCCATTATATTCACGCTTCTGCCGAAAGCCGAAGAACTGAATTACCAGCAACTTATCCAGCACTACGCCAAGCTCAAACGCTTCCTCAAAGCCGCATAACCATAGAGGGGTCTTAACTAAAAGTTTGCATAACCTCTTTATCCGTAATAAAATAGTTTCATGCCTAGTATACGATATGAACTAGACCCATATAACCGTCTTATCCTCGCCGAAACAGGCAAGAAAACCGATCTCACGAAGTTCCGACGGGTCCTGGACGGGCGGTTCAAGATAGACAAGAATAATGTTCTTTCCTACCACATAAAGACGCCTGTTTCCGCAAAAGAGAACATCCCGCATCAGCTAAAGCTGAAAGGGGAGTGGGCACTCACCGACGACCATGACCTTTGCCTTACCCTGGATAAACAGGGCAGGGATACCCTCGGCGACAAGATAACCCTCAAGGGCAAGATCCTGGACGTAAAGGAAAATTCGCTCCTTTTCGCCGTCACCACAAAAACAAAAGAAAATACCCGTTTGACGTACGTCCTGGAACTCGGCGGCACGTGGAAGGCGGATAAAAACAACCGCCTGACTTTCCACGTAAAGAAGGAAAAGGGCAGGCACGATATCCTCACCTTTAAAGGCGCGTGGGAGATCGATAAGTCCCACCAGATCGTATACGAGTACGAAAAAGCGATCCTTTTAAGGAAAACTAGAGTGCACCACACGCTCACGTTCAAAGGCCACTGGGGCGTCACCGGCAGGTCCCGGATATCGTACGAATTCAGTAAGAGGTCCGATTCGGCGTTCGACTTCAAAACAAGCGCCGGCATATTCAAAGACAACGAGATCAAATACGAATTAGGCATAGGATTATCCGGCCGGCCAAAACCGGTCAAGCGGACGCTGACGCTTTTCGGAAGGTGGAAACTGGTAAAGAACGTGGGCCTGGTCTTTGAGACAAAATACAGGGATAAAAAGCCGTACTCCATGGTGTTCGGCGCGGATGCCCGGCTCACGGATAAAGACACGCTTCTCTTCAAACTAAAGAACGACATAGAGAACAAGGATATAGGCGCGGAGCTTGAGCTGTCCCACAAAATACTTAAAGGGGACGGCGAAGCCTTCGTGCGCCTGCTTAAGTCAAAACAGGAATCCGCCGTTTACATCGGCGGCGCGTGGCGGTTTTAGATAATAACAGACGGAGTGGAGCTTCAGATGATAGATGACCAAAAACAGCTTGCATCGAAAACACACTTTGAATGTTTAAAGTGCGGCAATTGCTGCCAGGAAAACGGGTATGTATATACGACTACTAAAGACATAAGCAAAATTTCAGAATTTCTTCATTTATCGATAAAAAACTTTAGAAAGAAATATACGCGAAAAACAAATAACAGGATCGCATTAAAAGGAGAAATAAGATGAAAGAAAAAACAGTAGCAACGATATTTATAACAATTAACGCTATAGGATTTATACTTGTCCTGATGTCGGCCTTTGATATGATCCCAAAGCTGGATAACGTTTTGGTTTTTTGCGGGCTGGTGTTTTTTCTGATCGCGGCAGTTGCAAATAAACTTATTACTAAAGGAGGAAAGTCATGAAACTGAACGTGAAAGCGCTTGCTTTGGCGGGTGGCATACTCTGGGGCGCGAGTATGTTCATCCTCACCTGGATGGGTATTCTGGGATACGGCAGCAACGTAGCCGCCGATATCGCCAAATCTTATTATATCGGATATACCGTAACGCCTTTAGGAAGTATCGCAGGAGCGGTCTATGGTTTTTTCGATGCCGGGATAGGATTGACCATCTTCGGGTTGATCTATAACAAGCTCGCGGGAAAGTCCGCCCGGGGTTAAATAAATGGAAAAAAACAAAATTGCCTGGATCTTAATGATTTTCGGCGGCCTGTCTGCGTTTCTCTCAATAAGCATCATGGAACAGCAGGAATTTTCTGTTGCAAAAGAAGCGCTTGAGATGAATGTCCAGCAGCACGGTTCATTCATCCTCTTGAAAATATGGTTCGCTATCGGGGTGGTTTCATTGATGTGGGGAATAATCCTGGGATATAAAAAGCTGAATAGATAAATACAATAGGGGAGAGGCCTGATGAATCTTATTCTTTTTATTGTCATGATAATTGCTTCGATCGTTGTGGTCAGAATAGGAGCTATAGCATTCCAGCTGACCGGCTTGGAATGGTCTCTGGCCAAGTTCCAGTCCCTGTCCTGTTTTACGGGGACCGGTTACACCACAAAAGAGGCAGAGCTCATTGTGGGTCATCCGCAGCGGAGACGCATAGCTTCAACTCTCATGATATTGGGTAACGCAGGGTTCGTTACCCTGATCGCAACGTTTGCCAATTCATTAAGGCCTCGTGCGGTCGCGTATAAGATCTCCATACCGTTTTTGCATCTTGATATACCCTCGCAGGCATTACCGTGGATAAATCTGGCGATCATTGTTATCGTGACATTTATTCTTTTCAAGCTGTTCGCGTATTCGCCTTTCGCGCGCAAATTAACAAGCTTTCTGAAAAAACGCATAGTAAAGGCGGATGTAATAAAATCGGTGAGTTTTGAGGAACTTATTGTCGCCACGGAGGGATACGTTGTTTCAAAGATCGATATCTGCGAAAAAAGCCCTGTATTGAATAAAACACTGAAGGATACCAAGCTAAGGAGTCTTGACATTACCGTTCTGGCCGTGGAAAGAGAAGGCCACACGATCCCAAACCCGCCGTCAGACACATCATTTATGCTGGGCGATAAAGTTATCTGCTTCGGCAAACTTGAAACCATCAAAAAAGAGATATGCGTGACACCATGAAACATATCATTGATTACATAAGAAACCACGGCGCAATGCTGAAGATCGATCATTTAGTAAAAGGCCCTAACGGCCGGCTTTATCCCCACATAAAGGAAGTGAAGGAAATACCTAACCTGATAGTAATCAGGTTCAAGGGGAACATCGATTCCGGTACACTCCCGATACTTGACGAAAACATTGACGACATATTGGAACAATATCTGGATAAGAATGTCCTGCTGGATTTCGCGGACGTCACGCACGTCGACACTTCCACGTTGGCCTCTCTGGTACTTTTATTGGATAAGCTCCAGAAAAGGCAAAAAAGAATGGGCATTATAAACGCGCAAGCGGTCAATCTGGACGACCACATGCATATCGGTAAAATAGAATCCCTGGTCCGGACCTATGATAGCGAAGAAAAAGCAATAAAGGACCTGACATAATATTCAATCAAGCAGACACTTCCGGAACAAAGCACATATTTATGCTATAAGTGCTTACAAGTGTTTAAGGTGAGCAAAGCGTCTGTAATTAACTTGAAGCAGGGGCCCAAAGACATGTTTACGAAAAAGGCGATCTTTATTATGTTGATAGCGTTAGTAGTGTCCGTTCTTTTCTCTTCTTCAGGCCTTGCCCAGGGCTCGGATAAAGAGAAAGAAGAAGAAACCGCCCGTGAGTGGCTCCAGTTCGAGACCGCCGGTCGCGGGAAATATAAAGGCAATGTGGGCATTCGCTACAAGAGAAATGACGACGGGACTGTTGACGTCGATGTCGCCTCCATGGCTACAGGCAAGGGAGCCGATTTCAGGAAATGGGAGGTCATAGACACCAAGCTCCTGATAGAAAACGAGCCCGTGCGTCCGGTTTCCTATGACAGGATATATACCACTAAGGAATCGATGTTCAGGATGCCCGCGGCCGTGGTCTTCACGGCCATAGGGGCCGCATACGGGATATACGCCGATAAGTGCGAAACGGGCGGCACATGTCCCGTCACGGGCCAGCCGATCGGCGGAAAAGCTGCGCGCGGCGGCATCGCCACGGGCATCGACACCGCCGGGATGGCAGTAGGATTAGGTCTTTTGACATCCCAGGCCAAAGGCGAGATAACCGGTCAGAAGGCCTCGTTCAAGCTCACCCAAGAAGAGGCGAAAAAGCTTAAAGGGGTGAAACTGACTGTCGAGTATAAAGGGACAGGTAAAAGAGACAGGATAGAAGTTCCGGTAGAAGGTGTCCCGTCTCGAATAAAAGGTGATCAACCCTCTGCCAAGCAGCCGCTTTCGAGGGATGATCTGAATTCTACTTTGGATTATCTTGATACCCGGGACAGGACAACAAGACCCCAACTTGTCGGCACCGGTATAGTATCAGGCTTTGAAGCAAGGGAATCTGGTCCGTCTCCGGCTGAAGAGAAAAAGGAGAGGGGCCGGGGCATTCCCAGTGAAGGGTATCCTGTCCGGACAAAAGAGTAAAACCCCGATCAAATCCGCAAACGGCATAAAACCCGCACTTCACTGCTCATGCCGAAACCCGATCCTGTGCTTCGGCTTTTCTTCCTCGTCCCGCCCCAACTTGATGTTCCAAAATGGAACTTCAAGTTTGTAATATCTTTTCTCGTAAGGGTTAACATAAAATCATCAGGAAAGCGTTCCAGGTTTCTATTGACAGCCTTATTAAGATCGCGGGTGGCAACACCGTAAAGCTCCGCCAGATCCTTATCCAGCATAACTTTTTGACCTCGTATGATAAATATCTTTTGTCTAATTACGTCGTCCGGTATCACTTCTTTAGCCATAAAAACTCCTTTCATGTCCAAAATATTCGCCCTCCGTACATATAGACACCTTTTCCCCCAAAATTCTTTCAAAAAAAATGTCATTCCCGCGAAACCGAAGGTTCCCCGTAATAATATCAAATGAATGTAGGAAAAGCGGGGATCTATGATAGAATAGGGGCCATGAAAATAGCCTTAAAACGCCCCAAATGGCGGCGATAATAGCGGACGGGATAAGGGATTGCATGTATCGTGCTGAAAAAATGAAAGGAACAAAAAAACATGAACAAAATAAAAACGAAAGCTATCGATAATCTTGAAAAGAAAATGGACCAGATGAACGCGGACGAACTCAGGTACCAGGTCCTTAAGAGCGCGAAAAACTTCAAGAGTTCATGGATAGGCCTGGGGCAGATACTTTACACGGTATGGAAAGATAAACTGTATAAAGATTGGGGTTTTACCGAATTTGACAGCTACGCGGCCAAAGAAATAGGCATACGCAAAGAGACCGCATTCAAACTTTTAAGGTCTTATTCTTTTCTGGAAAAGGATAACCCGCGCTATCTTACAAAGGATTATAGCGAGAACGCCGAGGCCAGGGAAGTTCCCACATATGAAGCAGTAGACGTTCTGAGAAAGGCCAGCAATAATAAAAAACTGGATAGGGAAGATTACGCTAAAATAAAAAAATACGTCCTTGAAAGCGGCAAAGATGCCGGCGAGGTAAAGAAAGACCTTACCCAGATGATCAAACAGCAGGAGGAGCTCGATCCGGCTGAAGAAAGGAAAAAGAAAAGGATCCTTGTCCTTAAGCGGTTCATAGGCACTTTAAAGGCCATCCGTACCGAGATAAAAGCTTCTCATGTATTGCCCGAAAAAGTCGTAAAAGACGTCGATAAGCTCATAAGCGAACTTGAAAGCGAAATAATATGAAAAAATGCCTAAAATGTGAAAAAGCTTATCCCGATCATGCTGGTACATGCGTGGAACCTGAACAGGATATCGGGAAATACGGCTCTTTACTTAAAAGATTTTTTTCTTTTCTCATAGATTCCATAATACTCGGGATAGTTTCCTTTCTGGTATTTCAACGCTACATACTTTCATTTCTCAGTAAAGTAGATATAAGCGGTGCGAATGCCGCATGGGGATTTTTTATGATCAGCACGGTCCTTTGTCTGGCACTTGCGATCCTTACGTTGCTTTATGGAACTTTTTTTATCGGAAAGTACGGCAGCACCTTGGGGCAAAAGCTTTGCAAATTAAAGGTTTTGACCGCAGCCGGCGGGGAGCTTGGATACAAAAAAGCATTTTTAAGAGGCTTGGCTTTTCTGCTTTATTACTTACCTTACATTACAATGATATTCGCGATTTTTGCCGTAAATGACAAGAAAAAACAGGCAATACACGATAAAATGTGCCAGACGATAGTTGTAAATGTTTAGCTTGAAACCCGAACTCAAAAAGGTCATAACCTACACTATCCTTGTCTATGCGCTAAGCGTGATCGGCTACACACTGCTTCTCAAGTCAAAAACCATCGGCCTGAACCCCTTCATAGCGATGTTCATCCTCATGTGGTGCCCGGCGCTATCCGCCTTTATTACACAGCTGGTGTACCAGAAGAACCTGCGAGGGTTTGGCTGGGGCATGGGTAGCCCCAAGTGGTACTTGGTCGCTTACTTCCTGCCGCTTCTTTCAGGGGCTCTTGCGTATGCGGTCATCTGGCTGACAGGCCTTGGCATCATTGATCCCGGTTATAAATTTAATCTCTTTCACCTGGTAATAATAGGCACGCTGTTTAATTTTGCTTATGCCGCCGGTGAGGAAATAGGGTGGAGGGGCCTTTTAGTCCCAAGCCTTTATAAGGTGACGGGCTACACCAAAACATGCTTTATAAGCGGTATTATATGGGCTGTATGGCATTTTCCGATAATAATAGGCGGGGCGTATCTGGCTGATATCCCTCTTACGCATAGACTCATTCTATTCATCCTGATCGTAATAGCGGGAAGCTTTATCATCAACTGGCTCAGGCTCAGGTCCGGAAGCGTATGGGTCCCGATCCTCTTCCATGCAAGCGCAAATTTATACCTGCAGAGGCTTTTTCAGCCGATGACAAAGCTGACCGGTCAGTTTTCCAGATATGTAGCCGGAGAAAGCGGAATTGCTTTACTCGTAGTATATGCTGTGGTAGGATTTGTTTTTTGGAGGATGCGGGGGAAACTGGCTAAGTAGAGGTTAAGATCCACCCAGACGCTTTGTGTAAGTGTTTATTTAACAATGGCCTATAAGATAAAGAGGGAAAAATGAAGGAATTCATAAAAAAGTTGTACGGTTCTATCTCAAAAGGTATGGAAAAAAGCTGCTGCCCGGCTGATTGGTCTTGTTGTGCAGGGAAAGACGTCGCGGAGAAAATAGGTTACACAAAGGAAGAATTAGCTTCTATACCCCAAGGCGCAGACATGGGATTGGGCTGCGGGAATCCCGTGGCGCTCGCCTCTTTGGTAGAAGGAGAAACAGTGGTTGATCTGGGCTCAGGCGGCGGAATGGATGCGTTTCTGGCAGCTAACAAAGTAGGGGAAAGCGGAAAGGTCATCGGCATAGATATGACCGGACCGATGATCGAAAAAGCAAAAGAGAATGCTCAAAAAGGAGGATTTAAAAACGTAGAATTCAGGCTGGGCGACATAGAGGATATCCCCTTAGACGATGGCATTGCCGATTGCGTTATCAGCAATTGTGTCATAAATCTGGCTGGGGATAAACAGAAAGTATTCAATGAAGCTTTCAGGATATTGAAACCGGGCGGCCGTCTCATGGTGTCCGATATGGTGCTTGTGATGGATTTACCGGAAAAAATACTTAAATCAGCAGAAATGTATGCGGGGTGTATTTCCGGAGCGCTAAAAAAGGAAGAATATCTTGATAGGATCAAAAACGCCGGCTTTGAAAACATAAGCATTATCGGCCAGGCCCCTGTGCGTCTTTTAGATTATGTAGGTGCGGACGCGGTCATTACTGAAGCCGTTAAGGGTTTCTCAGAAGAAGAGATCAACGCGGCCGGCAACGCCGTGATAAGTATTAAGATTTCAGCAAAAAAGGCTAGTTAAATAGGGGATTTTGGTTTATAAGAAGATGTTGATCGGGGGTGGCAGGGTGGAAAGAGTGATCCACGAAGAGCGAAGATTAAGTTTCTTTGAAAAATACCTAACACTTTGGGTGGTCGGCTGTATGGGCCTGGGTATTTTCCTCGGTAAATCATTCCCCAAATTGGCCATTACACTGGACAATATAGCTATATACCAGGTTTCAATTCCTATAGCAATATGTCTTTTTTTCATGATGTACCCGATCATGGTGAAGATCGACTTTGCCGAAGTCATCAAAGCCGGCAAAACGCCGAAGCCGGTAATATTGACATTGTTCATAAACTGGTGCATTAAACCCTTCACGATGTTGGCTATATCCAGCTTCTTCCTGGGGATTGTATTCAAGGGGTTCCTTCCCGGCCTTGAAATCGTTAAAGACGGCTCCCAGGTAGAATTATTCAGATCGTATATCTCAGGATGCATCCTTTTGGGCATCGCGCCATGCACGGCTATGGTTCTTATATGGGGGCACTTGGCGAAAAGCAATGACGGCCACACCCTTGTAATGGTAGCCATAAATTCCCTTACCATGCTGTTTCTCTATGCCCCTTTAGGCGGCTGGCTTCTTGGTGTAAATAAAATGCCTATTCCGTGGCAGACCATAGTTCTATCCGTCATTATATATGTCGGTCTGCCTTTATTTTTAGGGTATCACTCAAGAAAATGGGTCATCGCCAAAAAAGGCCTCAAGTGGTTCGAAGAAAAGTTCATACACAACCTTACGCCGGTATCTATTGGGGCGCTGCTTATCACGCTTGTCCTTTTATTCTCGCTCAAGGGGGAACTTATAATAGAACATCCTCAGACGATATTTCTTATTGCGGTGCCCATACTCCTGCAAACCTTTCTCATATTTTTCCTGACGTATATAATGGCGAAATGGCTTAAGCTTTCATATAGAGATGCCGCACCTTCTGCTCTCATCGGCGCAAGCAACCATTTCGAGGTCGCTATCGCCACATCGACTATTCTATTCGGCTTGTCCTCAGGTGCTTCGTTAGCAACTGTCGTGGGCGTCCTTATCGAAGTGCCTGTAATGCTTTTTCTTGTGAGGATATGCCTAAAAACCAAACATGCCTTTGAAAAGAAGTAGAAAATCAACCAAACGCTTTGCGGGATCGGCTCTAAAAATGATCATAATTGTTGGCGGCGGACCCGCCGGGATGATGGCGGCAATAAGCGCCGCTTCATCGGAAAACAAAGTAACCCTTGTTGAAAAGAATCCCTCCCTTGGCAGGAAACTTCTCCTGACCGGGGGCGGACGCTGCAATCTAACGAATAAATGCGGCACCGAAGATCTGGTCGATCACTTTTCAAAGACAGGAGATTTTTTGAGGAACGCCTTTAAGGCGTTTGACAATGAAGATCTTGTAAGATTTTTTGCCGAAAGAGGGCTCAACGCCAAAACAGAGGAAAACGGCCGGGTTTTCCCCGTAACAGATAAGGCGTCGAGCGTGCTAGACGTCCTTAGAAAAGAATTGAACGGCCTGAAAGTAAAGATCCTGCTGAATAAAAGCATTAAAGAAGTGCTTTTGGGCAAAGATGCGGTCAGGGGAGTTTCCTGTGCTGACGGTAGCGTAATAGAAGCGGGGAAAGTCGTTATTGCGGCAGGGGGGCTCTCTTATAAAGCAACGGGGTCGACCGGCGACGGGATAAAAATGGCCGGAAAAACAGGGCACAGGATAGTCCCGGTAAGGCCGGGCCTCGTTTCTTTGGATCTAGCGGGAAACCGCCCCAGGGCCCTGGAAGGGCTGTCGCTTAACGGCGTAAAGCTTACTTTCAGGTCCGGCAAAACAAAATTCGTATCGGATCCGGGCGACCTGCTTTTCACGAGAAACGGAATATCCGGACCCGTAACGCTTTCATCCAGCGCCAGGGTAGTGGACTGGATGGGCGAAGGAAGAGAAGTTTCCGTGGAGATCGATATCATGCCGCTGGTGAACGCCGAGGGCCTCAGCGCTCTGTTGTCGCGCAAATTATCATCATCCCCCCGGAAGAGCTTAAAGAATATCCTTAGAGAGATGGTGCCCGTGCGTCTTGCGGATATCCTCTTAGATATCGCGGAGCTTCACCCGGAAAAGAAGGCGAACCAGATAACGGCCAAAGAAAGAAAACAGCTTGCGGCGCTTTTAAAAGGGCTGCGGTTCGACGTTTCCAGGAGCGACTCATTTGAAAAGGCGCAGGTAACGCGCGGAGGCGTGTCGACAAAAGATATAGACCCCAGAACAATGGAGTCCAAAAAGATAAAAGGGCTGTATTTCGCCGGCGAAACGATAGACGTCGACGGCGATTGCGGGGGATTCAACCTGCAGGCTGCTTTTTCAACGGGATACCTGGCCGGGCGATCCGCCGGGATTTGAAACCGTCCTTATACACGTATACGTAATAAATTATGCCTACAAAGAATTTAATAGATATAGACGGTTCTCTTAAATCGGGCAGCGGAACGATCGTGCGCTATTCACTGTCTCTTGCGTCTATATTAAAAAAAGAAATTCGCATCAGGAATATCCGCGTTAAAACAAAAAGATCAGGCCTTAGGCACCAGCATCTGAAAACAGCCCAGGCTTGCTGCGAGCTTACCGGAGGTTCTGCGGAAAACTTAAAATTAAAAGCAACTGATATAAAATATTTTCCGGGAGAAAAGATCCGTGGAGGAAAATTTAGCTGGGATATAGGCACTGCAGGGTCTACCACAATGATGTCACTTTGCCTTTTGCCCCTGGGTTTGTTTGCCGATAAAGGATCCTGTTATACGATTTCAGGCGGCTTGTTCCAGGATTTTGCGCCAAATGCTTTTCATGTGAAATATGTTTTAACGAACCTTCTAAGAAGGTTTTCCGTTTGGGCGGATATAGAGATCATAAAACCGGGTTATGTTCCTACGGGGGGAGGAATTGTAGAAGTTAAGGTAAAACCAATAACCGGGAAGTTAAAACCTCTGCGATTATCAGAGCAGGGTAAAATAACCCAAATAAAGGGTGTCGCAATATCTTCTCATTTGAAAGACAGAAAGGTAAGTCATAGAATGGCGGATGCATGTAAGGACATTCTATTAAGATCCGGTTACAAAGCCGATATAGAAGTTATCGAAGATACGACTGCCGACCAAAGAGGAGCCGCGTTATTTATATATGCGCTTACTGATAAGGGTTGTATAATAGGCTCAGATATGGCCGGAAAACTCGGCAGGACATCAGAGTATATAGGAAAATATGTTGCTAAAAGTCTTTTGGAAGATATCAATTCCGGTGCTACGGTCGATCGATTTGCAGCAGATCAATTACTTTTATATGCTGCCCTGGCAGATGGCGAGAGCGAATATATCATACCTCGCATGAGCGATCATATAGATTCCAATATATGGCTGGTCGAAAAGATACTGGGTGCTAAGGCATCTTTGGAAGGCAACCGTTTAAAGGTAAAAGGGGTTGGATTCCAGGGGATATAGGATGCGGGAAAGAGTAATGTCTACGAAAAAAAGGAGGTACGAAATGGGAGACAAAGGCAAGAAAGATAAAGACAAGGGTAGTAAACAGAAGAAAATAAAACAGGAACAAAAGACGCAGGATAAGCAGAAGGCGCAATTGAAGGGGCAAACGGGGGGCGTTTCCTAAAAATTCACCCAAACGCTTTGTGTAAATATTTACAAGTGTTGAAGAGTTCGGTGATTGAACCTGCAGGAAAGGATAAGAATGACTAAATTATTGCTCACTGTTGTCTTTGTTTTTAGCTTAACCACACTAGCTTTCGCCGATTACGATGCTGGATTGTCAGCGTATAAGCGTGGTGACTTCGCAACCGCTTCACGAGAATGGCGCCCATTAGCAGAGAAAGGCGATGCGAAAGCGCAAAACGCAATTGGTGTAATGTACGCAACGGGCAAGGGATTTCCTCAAGACTACACTGAAGCGATCAAGTGGTATAGCAAGGCCGCCGAAGGGGGATATATTGCCGCTATGCGCAACCTGGGAAACATGTATGCCGGCGGCGAGGGCGTGGCGCAAGACTTTGGCAAAGCTGCAGAATGGTACCGCGCTGCAGCTGAGCGGGGAGATCATGCTGCCATGCATGAAATCATTCGATTTTATGCCGAAGGCACAGGGGTCCCGCAAGACTACGTTCAAGCGTATACGTGGTCGCTTATTCTCGATTGCAGCCACCCCGGAACGCTAGAGCAACGTCAGGCAATTGCCGCGGAATTGACTGCTGAGCAAATTGCAGCAGCCAAAAAGAACGCAGCTGAATGGAAAACGAAAAAGTAAAAATGAACCCGGACGCTTTAATGAAGAAATACGCGAAATATCTAAAAAGAGCTAAGAAGCTGGGAGCCAAAGAAGCAAAAGTCATCCCGGCAAAAAGCATAGTTACTGCCGAGTGGGTAAGGTTCAAGTGCCGCTTCGGGTGCGATGGTTACGGACAGGCATTGACCTGCCCGCCGTATTCACCTACGCCGGACGAAACGAGGAAAATGCTGTCATGTTATAAACACGGCCTCTTGATCCACGGTAATGAGCATACTGACATCCGCAGCATAGTCGCTGAGCTGGAAAAGGAGATCTTTCTGGATGGATATTACAAGGCCTTCGGAATGGTCGCCGGACCGTGCTTACTCTGCGCAAAGTGCCCCAAATTCTGCAGGCACCCCGAAGAAGCAAGGCCGGCAATGGAAGCCTGCGGGATAGACGTATACAGCACCGTCAAAGCCAACGGCTTCCCGATAAAAGTATTGAAAACAACATCCTGCAAGGGCAACTATTACGGGGTTGTCCTTGTTGAGTAAGGGCCCGGACAGGTTTAGCTTCAAATTCAGGCCCGGTATAAACTCCCCTAAGCTAAACCCGCCCCAAACCTTGCAAGTTATCCTTTCTGAGTGTATATTTAAGATAAAATAGGAGGTAAAATTATGCTAATGTTCGTTAAACTTTTTGGTATAGTTATTGTGGTTGTGGGGATTATTTTTTTAATGAACCCAAAGACTTTAAAACAATATATGTCATTCTGGAAGCAGGAAAAGAGGCTTCGCATTGGCGGCATTGTAGCTATTCTATTTGGCGCTATCTTTTTAATAGCCGCTTCACAGTGCAGGCTGGCATGGTTGATTACTATATTAGGCATTTGGGCCATTATAAAGGGCGTGCTCTTGCTTACACTCAGTCAAAAAAAGATATATGCTTTTCTTGACTGGTGGGTAGAAAGACCTATTTCAGGTATACGTTTCCTTGGCCTTATTGCCTTAGCTTTTGGTGCCCTGGTTTTTTATTCTGCATAGCGAATCTTAAAAGTGAATAGGGACGGTTCCTAAACTAAGCGCAAACTCGTCCCTATTTTTGTGTCTGGATCTGTCCCAAAAAGCATAACACCCTTGAAAAGGGTTCAGATTCAGACCTGGTGTAAGCTTATATGGAGAGGAAAAATTATGAAATTATCACGCCAATTGGTGATCCTGGACCTTGAGACTACAGGCACGTGGAAGGAGAAGGACAAAATTATTGAAATAGGCATGGTGAAGCTGCTTCCCGAAGGCGCAAAAGAAACCTATCTTAAACGCGTTAATCCGGGCATCCCCATACCGCAAAATGTCAGCGAGATCACAGGCATTACAGACGATGACGTAAAAGACGCGCCTCATTTTGAGGATATAGCAAGAGAGGCGTTGGAGTTTATTGGAGATTCCGATATTGGCGGCTTCAACGTTGAACGTTTCGATATCCCTTTGCTTGAGCGTGAGCTTGTCAATGCAGGCCTTAGGCTGAACATGGAAAGCCGTACTGTATATGATGCCCAAAAGATATATCATATTCATGAGAAGAGAGATCTGACGGCCGCATATGGCTTCTATTGTGAAAAGGAACTGCAATGCGCTCATACAGCTCTGGGCGACGCCGAAGCGACTCTTGAAATACTGAATGCGCAGATCCGTAAGTATGGAACGGAAGAAGAAGGGGTAGAATCTCTCCGGGAATTTGATTATACACCGCGGCAGGGAAATTTCGATAAGGAAGGGAAGTTTCGATGGTGGAACGGGGAACTATACCCCACGTTTGGCAAGCACGCAAGGAGAAAAAATATCCGGCAGCTTGCGGCGACAGAACCGGACTATCTTCAGTGGATCCTGGGTAGCGATTTCAGTAATGAAGTAAAGGATATGGTTACGGGGGCTCTGAACGGTCACTTTCCCGAGCCGCCGGAACAAAAAAAAGAGGGTAAGGGGGCAGGTTGAAGAATGGCAAAACACACAATAACCAGAAGACAAAAGGATATATCAAAGTTATTACGAGAGAAGAAGCAAGCGCATTCTTCTAAGCTGAAAGCCTCGAAAAAGAAAGCCACAAAAAGCAAGTAGCGTATAGAATAGGGACACAATAAAAGGAGGGAAATCATGGAAGAGAACGAAACTAAAAACGTGGAAGGCGAAAGCAGGAGTGACAAATTTAAAAGGCTGGCCACAAAACGGGTAAAAAACGCGATATCCAAAATCGAGCTTATAACAAATCTTGCGGCTCCCAGTTATGAATATACCCCTGAGGAAGTCGAAAAGATCTTAAACGCGCTACAGGGCTCGGTGGATAAAGTTAAGGCAGCGTTTTCTAAGCAGAAGATCACAAAGTCGGAGTTTGAGCTGTAAGAGGAATATATAGAATAGGGATAGACACCATTTTTGACAGACACGAACAATAGCGGAGGCGGTAAATCCCGTCCGATATAAAAACGCCCCAAGTTGCGTCGAAGATAATGACGGACGGGATATGGGCTAGGAACTTAAAAGTTGAGATCAAATTCCTTATATGGTCCTTAAAGGCCAGTAGGGTTTTAATAATATTCTCAACTCTTTGCATCGGGCTTATCATCGGATGGGTCGTTTCTGCTATAGGTATAAGTATAAGACACGGAAAAAGAGAAGATTAAATAGGATAGTGGTGTTTTCCTTGATAATGGGGTAGTGGGAATAAGAGAAGAGGGAACCGTACATAAGTGGACTAGGTTAGATCATGAAAAGAATATCGAAAGACTATGAAACCGGCGATAAGGCAATGGATGGCTTGATAAGTAAACTTGCCAAGCTATGTAGTTTTGCCGAAACAGAACATTTATTGCGCGAAATACTGACAACCGCTGTTAAGCTGGGCAGGGAATCCGGTGACAGGGTAGATCTTAAACTTGTAAATGATGCGCTTAAAGAACTAAGATATTCTTTCAAAATATTTTCACCTTATAGGTCCGTTAAGAAGGTGATAATTTTTGGGTCCGCAAGATCAAAAAAGAGTTCAGTCGAATATAAAATGGCTGAAAAATTCGCGCAAAAAATAACCAAAAAAGGTTACATGATCGTGACCGGGGGCGGATCCGGGGTCATGGAGGCCGGCAATAAAGGCGCTGAGGCGGGCAAAGAATTCGGACTGAATATTCGGCTTCCCTTTGAACAAAGCCCCAATCCATATATAGATGAAAAAGATAAAATAATCAATTTCAAATATTTTTTTACAAGAAAACTGGCATTTGTCAAAGAGACCGATGCTACCGTTCTTTTCCCCGGAGGGTTTGGCACGAACGACGAATGTTTTGAAATGCTTACCTTGATCCAAACCGGCAAATCTAAACCCAGGCCCATAATTTTAATGGAGCCGAAAGGTTCAACATACTGGACCGGATGGAAGAATTTTGTAAATAAACAATTGGTCAAGAAAGGATTTATCGATAAGAACGATCTTAAGCTTTTTCATATTGCGAAAACCGTTGAGGAAGCAGTCAGGTATATAGACGATTTTTACAAAATATATCATTCAATAAGATATGTTTCAGGCTTGACAGTGTTAAGACTGAACAGGGAGATCTCTGAGAGAAAGTTAAAGTTTATAAATCGAAAATTTAAGGATATTTTAACAAGCGGCGAGATCAAGATCGCCCCGCCTACCGAAAAAGAGATGGAAGAAGGGGAACATATCAGTTTACCCAGGTTAGTAATGAATTTCAATAAGCGTGACTATGGCAAGTTATGCGAGCTGATCCGGGTAATTAACCGGCGGTGAAGATATGAAAAACTCCGATTTTAATAAAGAGTATGAAACGCTTAAAAGAAAATTCTCTATTCCCGACGGAGATGATTTGGAACAAATGCTCGCGACCGAAGAAGGGAAAAAAAGGTATTCAGATAGGGTAAAGAAGTGGGATAGCTTTAAAAAGAAGTGGAACATTGTGTTTTTCCTTAAAGATAAACCCATTTTTAGAAAAAAATCACAATAGAAAAAATAGGGACAGACACGAGGAGGAGTCATGGGTATACAAAAGATTCATCACGAGAACACGCGTGTTTTTGGCTTTGAAATTACGGGAAAGCTTACTGCTAAGGAGATCGAAGATTTTCTTCCCGAGATGGAAAAAGCTGTTGAAGAGGCAAAGGGGAAACTTAGGCTTTTGGTTGATGTTACCAAAATGCAAGGCGCAAATATCAAATCAGAATGGGAAATATTTGAGTTTCTCAAAGAGCATATGAAAGATATACAGCTTATTGCAATTGTTGGTGCTCATTCATGGACAAAAGTTATGAGCGAGATTCTTGCTGAATCAATTTTTGTCGAGGCCCCAACACTGTATTTTAAACCAGAACAGCTTGAGGATGCTTGGACATGGCTCACGAAAGCGCCCGTTCCAAAACATCTTCAGGTGCGAAGGTATATTGACAGCGATAAAGGGCTGTTTACTAAATATAGCTCACCCGACTATATATAATGTAACAGATGAAGCTTAATAACCCCACCCATTGTCATTCCGAGCGAAGCGAGGAATCTCTGGAACCCGGTTCACTATTATTGTAAAATAGGGGCATGAAGCGCCCCAAAACACCCCAAATAACAGCCACAATAACCCTTATTTGCCTTGTTCTCGCGCCGCTGGCCCTCACCCTCACACCGGCCGCCGCCGAGACCCACCCGTTTTTGTAGACCTTAAGCCCGTAAGTGGTATAATTAGATCATATTGTCATCCCGAACGCAGATTAATAAAAGGAGGGAAATTATGGAAGAGGGCGAAGTTAAAAACGTGGAAGGCGAAAGTAAGAGTGATAAATTTAAAAGGCTGGCTACAAAGCGGGTAAAAAACGCGATATCCAAAATCGAGCTTATAACAAATCTTGCGGGTTCCGGTTATGAATATACCCCTGAGGAAGTCGAAAAGATCTTAAACGCGCTACAGGGCTCGGTGGATAAAGTTAAGGCAGCGTTTTCTAAACAGAAGATCACAAAGACAGAGTTTGAGCTGTAGAGGAATATATAGAATAGGGATAGACCCCATTTTTGACAGACACGAATAATAGGGGGCGGGTCTGAGATTAATTTAGAAAGCGTTCCTAAACGCTCTAGGAGAAAGCTATGAAAAAAACGGTTGGTTTGTGGATTGACCACAGGAAGGCTGTGCTCGTGATCTCTACGGACAAAGGGGAAGAAATAAAATTAATAATATCAAAGGTTGAAAAACAGCG
Organism: Candidatus Omnitrophota bacterium; assembly: GCA_049643885.1. GTDB lineage: Bacteria > Omnitrophota > Gorgyraeia > Tantalellales > Tantalellaceae > JBARQV01. The sequence goes on from JBARQV010000051.1 coordinate 29,947, forward strand.
CAGACGTTCCGGTGGTGTATATTCTACGGATTCCTATGAATCACTGAAAATTCCGGCAGATGACAGCCAGGAGAGAGAGTTTACGGGACATCTCAACATATATTACGATGCGGTGATCTCGTGCATCCGCGATGCGGAAGCTATCCTGATATTTGGTCCCGGGGAAGCAAAGGGCGAGCTGAAAAAACGTATCGTGAAAAACAAACTCGGCAAGCGCATTGTGGGCATTGAAACAATTGACAAAATGACTGATCGTCAGATCGCGGCGAAAGTTCGACGATATTTTGTTAAATGAGGAGGTTTTTGTATGGTGGAAAAAGATAAAGATTTTTCGAGTTCTCTTTTCTTTGATACGACCCAATGCCCGGAGTGCGGGGCGGAAGTCACGCGCGAAGACGTTGAGAACAATATCTCCGACGACGGCGAGTTCTTCACCTGCCCCTATTGCCATAATGTGATCGAGATAGGGCAGTTGGAGTGATACTACAAACAAAGGCAGGAAATCATGAATTGGAAAATTATTCTCGTTATAGTTCTTTTATCGTTACTGGTGATATTTACAGTCCAGAACTATGAAGTGGTTGAGGTCAAATTCCTTATATGGTCCTTAAAGGCCAGCAGGGTTTTGATAATATTCTCGACTTTTTGCGCCGGGCTTATCATCGGATGGGTCGTTTCTGTTATGAGCAGAGGCCTCAAAAAAAGAGAAACTTAAACTTGGACCCTATTTTTTTTGTTGAGAGTGTAGGGAAGATTGGCATAAAAAGATCATGAAAAAAAATAACCAGTCTTTAATAGAAGAAACAGCAAATAGCATCACACACGGCATTGCCCTTTTGTTAAGTATTGCCGGCGCGGTCATTCTCATTGTATCGGCAAGTAGATACGGGGATATCTGGCGGGTTGCTTGTTTCAGCGTTTACGGCAGCACCCTGATCATATTATATGCTTCATCTGCTTTGTATCACAGTTTTTCCCTGAGTCGACAAAAACATGTATTAAAAATAATAGACCATTCTGCCGTTTATCTTTTCATTGCTGGTTCATATACTCCTTTTGTGCTTATCCCGTTAAGGGGAGAACTCGGCTGGACTTTGTTTGGTATAATTTGGGCTTTAGCTCTAGCAGGAGTAATATTTAACATCTTCTTTCTAGACAGGTTCCTTGTTTTGCCTACTATCACTTACCTGGCAATGGGGTGGCTTGCTCTTATTGCCGTGCGACCCATTATAAACAACTTTCCATTCAAAGGAATTGTCTGGCTGATCGCAGGGGGATTACTCTATACATCGGGAATTATTTTTTACTTTTCTAATAAGCTGCCTTTTCACCATGCAATATGGCATTTATTCGTTCTGGGCGGCAGCATATGTCATTATTTTGCGATTCTTTTTTACGTATTGCCCGTATAGGGTAAAAAAACAGGTGTGCCCCTGTTTTTATTTCACAGAACCGTCACTATTATTGTAGAATAGGGGAGAAAGGGGACAATAAAAATGATCATCAACATCTTATACTTCACATCAACGGGCAACACTCTCTGGCTTGTCCGGCAAGCTAAAAAAATATTCGAGGAGAAGAGGCATACCGTTAATCTCTTCGAATCCGTCACAACGGGTCAGGAATTCACCGAAAACTGCGATATGATAGGCGTATTCTATCCTGTATGGGGCTCGAATCTGCCCGATCCCGTCAGAGAGCAAATGCAACAAATGAAAGAGGGGGGCGGCAAGAAGATCTTTCTGGTAGGCAATTGCGCTGTCTTTACAGGCGATACCGGCATGCATTGGAAGAAGATCCTCGAAAATAAAGGCTATGACGTATTCTACGTGGACCACCTTACCATGCCCATAAACATAAATATACCCGGATGGAATTTATGGAAGGTTCCGGACAAGGACAAGCAGGATAAGATATTAGCCGAAGCGGGGTCCTATCTGAAAGAAGTTTGCTTCTCCGTTCTCGAAGGAAAAAGAAAAGTCGACGGGACAAGTCCCTTTTCCAGATTCTTCGGCTGGTTCCAGCGTGTAGGGCTGCAACCCTTTACAGACATGGCCAAGAAGTACTTCATGTGCGACAGCGAGAAATGCACAAGATGCGGACTCTGCTACCGCATGTGCCCGAGGAATAATATAACCATAGATAAAGATAAGGGTGCGGTTTTCGGAACGGACTGTATCATCTGCATGAAGTGTTACAACCTCTGCCCGGTGAGCGCGGTACTTGTCGATAAGGGCAGCAAGGACGTTAAAAGGTATCGACGCTATAAGGGCCCCGCGCCGGACATCAAACCGGTGGAGTACCGGTAAGGACAAAAAACAGTTTCTCGCATAAGTAAAAAACCGTTTCTCGCATAAAGAACTTTATGATTTGCAGAAACGGTTTTAAATATAATAATAGAGGCAACGGGAGGGGAGAAGATGCATGCAAAAAAGAAAATTGCGAAGAAAAAGATCGTGAAAAAGAAGATAGATGCAGGGGATTTACTAGTTGAATTACAGGCGAGGTTTGATGCTATTGAGGATAAACTTGATGCATTATCATCAAGAATAGCAGGCCTATCCCGTATGGTAAGCACGGAACACGATCCTGGTTTTAAAACCCAGGCTTCGGTGGCAAAAAAACCTCCTATACCACAAGATAGAAATCCAAGAGAAAGAAAAATGTACAAAGTTATTTGCGCGCAGTGTAAAAAAGAATGCGAAGTGCCTTTTAAGCCCGCAGAGGATCGTCCGGTTTATTGCAAGACGTGTTACTCTGATCGTAGAAACAATAGAAGCCCCAGGAATCTTCCGGATAGAGAAAAACTCGTAGCAGAGATCACCAAAACGTTGAATATTGATGTAAGCAAACCATCCAAACCCAAAGCAACTAAAACTAAGAAAGCTACAACTAAGAAGACTCAACCTAAGATTCCTAAGACTAAATCTAAAATTTCTAAGAAGGCGAAGAAATAGGGCCTTTGGTGATCTATATGAAAGAATTTCCTCTCTCAAAGGTTTATCATCTCATTGAGCCGGGCCCGGTTGTTCTGGTTACGACCGCAAACAAGAAAAAGGCCAATATCATGACGATGAGCTGGCATATGATGATGGAGTTTGAACCGCCTTTAATAGGCTGCGTCCTCAGCAATCGTAATTATAGTTTTTCCGCCCTGAAAGCCACAAAAGAATGTGTCATCGCTATCCCTTCGGTCAATATCATAAATAAGGTGGTCGATGTAGGCAATTGTTCGGGACAGGATGTGGATAAGTTCAAAACCATCGGTCTTACGCCGCTGCCCGCCAAAAAGGTAAAGGCCCCGCTTATAGCCGAATGCTTTGCAAATCTCGAGTGCCGTGTTGTAGATACCGCCTTGGTGAATAAATACAATCTTTTTATCTTAAAGGTAGTCAAGGCGTGGTGGGATCCCAGGCGCAAGGAACGGAAGATGATCCATCATACTAATAGCGACGGGATCTTTGCAATAGACGGCCGGACCTTAAACCTCAAGAAAAGAATGGTAAAATGGAAATCTTTCACAGAATAACCCTTTGTCATCCCGAGCGAAGTCTCTGTCATCCCGAGCGAAGTCGAGGGATCTTTACCCCTGTCATCCCGGGCGCCGCAAGGCCGATCCGGGATCTATCAATCATGCCTAAACCCGATCCTGCGCTTGGGCTTTTCCTCCGGCGGCTCCATTAGTTGTCGAATTGCCTCAAAAATGGCCTGAATTTCCCCGTCATGTTTTTCGATTTTCCTTTCCAGTTCACCTAATTTATGCGCAAGTTCCTTATGAGTTGAAAGAAAACTCCTCAGCCTTACAAAAGCACGCATAATGGCAATATTTACATGAATTGCGCGTTTACTGTGCAAGACGCTCGATAACATCGCCACTCCTTGTTCCGTAAAAGCAAAAGAAGGGTATTTTGAGTGCTTTCCTTTTTTTGAAAGGCTCTCATCTTTGCTCTCTAAGGTCACAAATTGTGACCTTAGAGAATGTATTTCTCCCCACGTTAATCGAAACATAAAATCCTTCGGGAATCTTTCAATATTTCGTTTTACTGCCTGAATTAGCACTTTTGTTTCCACACCATAAAGCTTTGCAAGATGAGGACTTAGCATTACACGAAGTCCACGTATCAAGAAGATTTTCTTCTCAACAGCCCCTGTAGCTATCAATTCTTTCACCATAATACCTTCTAATTTTAAATTTTAATACAGATGGTCCCCATACTAATAGACACCTTTTCTCTCAAAATTATTTCAAAAAAAATGTCATTCCCGCGAACGCGGGAATCTATGATAGAATAGGGCATGAAACCACCCAAAACACCGTCATCCCGGAATTTCGCCGAAGGCCTACTTGTCATCCCGGAATTTCGCCGAAGGCCTACTTGTCATCCCGGACGGCCGTTAGGCCGATCCGGGATCTATTAATAATAGCCCTTATTTGCCTCGTTCTTGTCGCCCTGGCCCCAACCATCACCCCTGTATCCGCCGCCGAAACCCACCCGGCCCAGGTCCAAGACATCTCCGACGAATAACTACTTTATTCATAGATACTTACATCTTGTTAAGAATACAAAAGATTCTTTCTTTTTCTTGACCTAACATGCCTATTTTAGTATAATATGTAAAATTCCAGATAAAGGCAAACCTGTGGTGACATAGGGGCGCAAAACTGCGGGTCTAGAAAAAAATTTGGTAGGCGCTAAATTTTCTAGATAGCCAAGTTGCCTGGAAAGGGTAACTTGGCTTTTTTTATTATAGCCTGGATCAAGGAGCGGGATTATCCTTCCCGCAGTTGGATAGTACCGCTCCCCAGGCTAATGTAGTTGCTCGATTTATCGAGCAAAAAATAGGTGAAAAAGATGAATAGTTACAAAAACAGGCACAGGATATGGCTTAAGACAATAGCGATGGTCGTAGTGTGCCTGTTCACCCTTAACACAATTTCGTGGGCATACCCCGGCAAAAGAATTTCGTATTCAAGACATACCCTTGCTCCGCGTTCTATATTCAAACCTTTGACGGATGAGGGCATTGTAGATACGGCAGAAATTAAATACGAAATTATAGCTGGCGTAAGATTACTTCTTGCGGGGCATTCTCCTGTTACGGTAAACGGAATTTTAACCGAAACCTATAAGGATTCAGAAAATAAAAGAAAAATCGAATTTTTTGAAACTGTCGAAAAAAGAGAAAATTCAATTACGGCACACTTTAAAATCCTCGGGAAAAATAACGTAACTTTCGAGATTAAGTATCAAGACACAAAAACTAGCTCCATGCCTGAAAGTAACCGAGACCTTGCTGATGACGTAGATGTAAAAGACGCACGCTTGGAGGTGGTCAATATTACTTCACTCGAAAGACTGCACTACGGTAGCGTTTTTCAAGAAAATGACGTCATAAAAATTACGAAACGAAAATAGAACCCTTTCAGTCCGGCAGCACCACCTCGCCGATCGTCAGGCCTGCCGCTGGACCTTCCAGAATGCAGCCGGAAGAAGACTCTCCAGGGCCCGGAAAGCAGCCACCGCTCCAGATAGGTAAAGACGCAAAAGCAGATGAATTGATCGTAAAAGACGGCAAGAAACATTTGAGAATTGTTGACGCTAAAAACCGATACAAAAGATTAGCTGAGGTTGAACTTTTTCAAAACGACAGCCAAAAATTAATGGATTCAATAAGAGAGCTATACGCAACGACTCCCCAGTATAGAAATATTTTAAAAGTATTTTTCTCATTATTACAAAAATCTTTGCCTAAATTTTATACTTTCTCGACTCCCGCGGGGGATTTTCAAGGGCGTGCTTCCCCTCTTTATAACCACATAATTCTTCATGAATATTTTGCTGAAAATCCGATCGCCGTATTTCACGAAGTCGGGGAATACTTACAAGGCAAAAAGTCAATACAGCTGGAGTTCAAGGGATTTCTTGCCGGGCGGTTTCGCCGTTGGGTCGAAGGCACAAGGTGGTTCAGGGGAAAGATCATAATTAAGGACAGGGGAGGGCTAAAAATTGACGAACTTGCTATCGGAGGAGAAGCCTTGTCGATCGCGTTAAAGGGCATAAACGATCCCCACTATTTATTGAGGGCCTTGCAGCGGCATCTATTTGGGCCAAAGGACAATGAATTAACCGAAAGCATAAAAGCGCAGAAGTTCCCCAGGGAAATACAGAACTTATTCAATGCAAGAGACATAGAAGGGTTATTGAAAACAGCTCTTGAGCATCCTGATTCAACATATTGCGAATATGCGGCTCAAGCCCTGGGCGAGATGTTTAAAATAAAAAAGTCGAAGCCGGATACTTACAAAGACGCAGCCAATGCCTTATCAAGTATTGCCTGGAAAAAGCCCGGGCTTATTACACCTGATATAGCCAGTATACTAAAAAATTCCTTATCCATACAAGAGTTTGATCCCTCCTGCAAAAGAACAGTAGTATTTTCCCTGGGAAAGATCGCCTGCAAGCGTCCTGAATTCGCAGATTTCTTTATAATAAATAACTTGTTTGCCGTCTTAAAAGAGGAAGATACTTTTTCGCATTATGACAACACGGCTAAGCTTTTGGCGGGTATTGCTATTCACTGTCCAAAATTCAGTATACACGTGGTCGAGAAATTTGAAAATCTACTTTTAGATAGAAAACATATTAAAAAGGTTTGGTATATTCTAGGCGCATTGGAAACGATCTTTTCGAAGAAGCCGGAACTTATCCAGATATCGACCATCAATGCCATAAAATTCACGTTAGAGAAAAAAGATTCAGACTTACACGACCGTTTAAGGGCGGCCAGGCTATTGAAAACTATAATAAATAGCAAAACGGAGGTAGATGTTCTGCCTGCCTTTCAGACTCTGGGGGAAATAGTTGAAAAGAAGTGTTTAAAAGCTCCTGAAAAGGGTGATTATTCTGACGAAGAGAAACGCGGTAATATTATCTCTTGCTATGTCGAGCTAATCGCCAGCAAAACCGATCTTGCGCAACTTTCATCGATCAAGATTTTAGAAAAGGTTCTTAACAACGATGAACTAAGATTAGCACAGTCGACACACAGGGAAATAATTAAATTATTGAATGATCTTGCATTATCCAGACCGAAACTTATCGGGCCTTCGACGGTCATGGCTCTTGAAAAATTCATCATCAGCGATTTCAGCCGTGTCATTCCCTTACTAAACGCAATTGCGGAAAACAAACCAAGCGCTATGCAGGTGTCAACCATCAAGGTTCTTGAGAAATTTTTAACAGCAAAAAAACCGGATTTTAGCGATTGTAAAGAAGTTGCGCATTGTTTATATCTTATCGCCGAACACAAACCCAAGCGGATAACTCCCCCAACAGTCAAAAATCTGGAAAATGCGTTTGAAGTTTTCAGAAATTTTAAAAAGGAGGATCTCTCATCATGGGATTATGAAACATGCCAGGATGTACGCAAAACCATACTTTCTATATTTTCAGTATTGGCCGAAAAGAAACCCGATCTTATTCAGCCCTCAACTGTCGCGATTTTCGAGGCAGAAAAGTCCATAGATTCCATGGCATCTGTAGCAAAAAATAGACTAGACCTTGTCACAGAATCAACTGTCAAGGCCTTGAAAGACGCTTTTTATGACGAAAAAATAATATATGATCATGGAGTACGTCCTGCATTAGAAGCTATTGCCCTTAAATCAAACGATATTAATATCGCGAATAAAGCCGCGAGAGTAATAGAGAATATTTTCCTGAAACTAAAATCAGATCGTGGCAGGCCGTTTCGCAATGATGTTCTGGCATCTTTGTATAAAATCACGAAAGAAAGGCCCAAGGTCATACAGGCATCAACAATAAAAGCGATCATGGAAGCCCTTATCATGGATAGAGTTTATAGCAAAGACAGTGACGCTGAGCTGGAAGAGAACATTTCTGTGCTGGCAAGCATTCCATCAGCCAGACCCGACCTTGCAGACAAAACGATAGAAATCTTAGAAGGCATGGCAAAAGAAAATTCCAACTCAAGCTATGCCTGCCGGGCAGTTCATTGCATAGAGAGAATGGCTCTGGAAAGCCCTGATCATGTTGCGCTAGTAATGCGATCGCTGGAGCGCATTGTTGCATCAAAAATAAAGGCAACTCTTACGGATGACGTCTACAAGGTATCATCTCGCGCTATTAGGAATCTTTCAGCAAAAGACCCCAAGCTTATTGAGCAAGCCATCCGTATCTTTGAAAGGGTACTTAGACGTAAAAACTTAACGGGCTCTAGCTATTTTTCATCGGCCATCTCTTTAGCAGAAATCGCAAAAGAAAATCCTGAATTTACTCAGAAGATCCTAAAGATCATGGAAAATATCCTTAGATCCAAGGAATTGGGCGCTCTTGCTTATAGAGCAGTAGCGATTCATATTAGCGATATCGCTGACAAAAAATCTAATAGGAAAATAGCGGAGCAGATCGACAGCATTAGAGAAGGCATTCTCAAAACGGAAGATCTTGATCCGAATGCTTACGACTATACAGCACGCGGTTTTGTTCATGTCATTCTGGCAAATCCGGAGAAAATCGCCATTATTGAGAAACTTCTCAAAACAGAAGATTTGGGCTCGCCTGCTTATGAAGGCGTTGTTTTATGCCTGAACAGCGTCTTTGAAAAAAGTAAACATTTTATTAAACCATCTTTAGTGTCTGGACTTAAAGACCTCCTCGAGACGGATGGTTTAAGCGACGATGTTTATTTCGATATATTTGAAGCCTTAACGATAGTCGCATCTGAAAAACCGGATCTTATTAACACAAGTGTTGTTCGGGCTTTAGAAAAGGGCCTTGGCAGAAAGATGAGCTCATATAAATACAGTAAGTCTCTTGAAATTTTAGTTGTTATTGCCAGAAAAAGAAAAGAACTTATTGAAAGATCAATGGTAGAAACACTGGAAAAATTTCTTGTGGAATCGAAAAATAGGAAATGGGGGGATGAGGGTACTTTCGGCAGTATTCGCGCAGCGGCTAAAGTCCTTAAAATCATTATCGAAAAACGCCGAGATCTGCTTTCGCAATCCACCATTAATGCCCTGGAAGGCGCTCTAGAAGCAAAGATTGTAGAACTAACCGATTGGAGAAAGGAAGGTAAAGGCAAAAGAAAAAGGGAAAAAGAAGAGGATCATATTATATCCGGATTTGTGGAACTATATAAAGCAATTATCAGATGTATAAGGACTGCAGCCCAGTTCAAAGGGCAATTGATCAAACCTTCAACCCTCAGCATTATTGAAAAAATATTGCGAACCGAAAATCTGGAATCCAGAGAAAGAGGCGTTTATATATATTCCGATGCGGCTAATTGTCTGGGTGCCATAACCCGGCATTGCCCGCATCTTTTGCAAGAATCAATACAGCTGCTGAAGGGAATTCTTGAATCAAAAGATCTTGAACCGTCAGCGTATCACAGCGCGGCTTATTCTTTGCTGGATATTACAAGAAACGACCATGAAACAGACCAGGAAATTATAAGCATCCTTGAAAAATTTGTTGATTCAAAAGCCTTGAATTCCGAAGCTTTAAATGGTGTTGTTTACGCGCTTGAGATTATAGCGCCTAAAGAGCCGGATATTAAAAAATATCTTTCCGGGAAAACTAAATTGTTTTTTGCCTGGTTTGAGAAAGGGCTTCTATTTCAAAAGGCCAAGTATGAAGAATATATTGCCTCAAAAGATCCGGAAGCGTTTTTGGCCAAATTGACCAAGCGAGCTCAAAAATTCACAGGGAGCTATTTTGATATAAACAATGAAGAAGACCTTATAGTTGCATTTTTAGGTTTGGGACTTAAGGATGTAAAGGCTGTTGACGTCAATTACGATGGATTTAAAGAGCGGATCGAGATGATGCGCTCTTTCGAAGAAAAGCATCCGGGCCATATCAACGATCTATTCAAAGACAAAGGTTACCCCGAGATTAATATAAAATCAAAGGGCGTAGAGCTAAGCACGGAAGACGTGGATGCTTCGGTTCTTGAAGAGCACTTGGATAATATCAACTCCGAAATCAATGGACTGACAAATTTGTCTTTACCGAAAGAGGCATTGGGCTCTGATTATGATGATTTTGCTGAAAAAGTTTATGCTTATATAAGCATAATGGAATCCATTAAGAAAGATCCGGCCTTAAAAGAAAGAATGGGTCCCCTGTCTAATAAGAAATTAAAAACGCATCTAAAGAGACATAAAGATCAGCTTAAGGATAAAGATATATCTGAACTTCTAAAAGCACTTATTGCAGGGAAGAAGGACCTGTTTTATCAGGCGATATTTTTTGTGTCCTGGCATTCAAGTAACGGTCTGCGGGATAAAAATTCCTCGGAAACGTATGCGCGCCTTATAAGAATAGCTATTTTAGGAAGAACCTTGTTTGCCCAACCTGATCTATTAAGGCGATTGAGCCCGCCTTTTGATCTTGATAAAAGGGTTGGGTCCTTTAAAGACTTATACGAGAATCCTGACTATAAGAATTATCTGGCGTACGCCGTAGGGCTACCGCGGATAGAAAACATACCAAAACTTTCAAGAGAGATCGAAAACTTTAGAGCAGAGCTTTATGAAGAATTAGAAAAGGCGGTAGATATAACGTCCAAGGATTCACCCGGTTATAGATTGGAGCCGGTAAACGGTTTTCTGGGTATATTCCGTGGGCGTGCAGGTATTCTTGATTGTTCATTTGACATTGATTCCTGGATAGGCAACGCTTTTACAAGGGCCATGCACGAAGATACTGTTTATTATTTTGTTTACAAGGGAAAGAACCTTAAGGGGTATATCGGCCTGATGGAAGCCGAGACGGAAGACGGTAAGAAGATCCTTACGATTGACACGATACAGTCTCAATCTTTGGGAGACGAAAAAAGTGTAAAAGAGATCCTGCAAAAACTTGCCGAGGTCGCTAAAGCCAAAGGCTTTGAAGCGATCGCTTTACCCAAGTCTCTTGGCCCAGCGCTCAATTTTGAAAATGTTTTTTATACCATTAAAAAATTACCCATATACAAAGAGGCCAAAGATATACGCCTTTACCCGGCGCATAAAGAATCGTGGGAGAAATTTACCGAAGAGTTTCATAAAGACAGGGGCAACTCTATAGAGCACTTGTGGTTTAAACTTATCGATTTTGATGCGCTTGCTGAAATTTCACTCAAGACCGATGAAGGATCAAAGTCTGTACCCACAAAACAAGACGAAGACAGACTATACGCAGAAAGAGATGACGAACTAAACCTTTTAAGAAAGGCCTCCAAAGATCTCGGGAAATATCCTGTAAACATGCATATTGACTTATCGTTGATCCCGTACAAGGGATTAACAGAAGAGCAGAGAGAAGAACAATTGGAAAAGAATGTTCAAACGCTTGCGCTTCTAATTGCCCGAAACAATGCGTACGGATTAAATGTTCGATATGTTCTTGAAAATGACACTGATGACGAAGCATTTATACTGTTGAAGGAAAAATTGGAAGATTTGGGCAAATTGCCTGGCATTGACGCAAAGGAATTATTATCGCGAATAAACGCTCCGCATAAAGAAGAAAAAGCGATAGAGATTGAACTTAAAAATATCAAAAACATTAAAGAAGGCGAATCTATACCGGACATGAAATATATTGTTGCTCTGGAAGAAGCCCTCACAGTTTCAGAAGTATCGATACCGAATTATACGGCAGCCTCTTGTATAGGTCTTTCATTAGCTGTCCTGCGTTTAGCCAACGAGCAAGGCCATCAGACATATATTAGCGAAAGAAAGAGAATTTTCGAAAAACTTAAGAGCATATACGAGCGTTTCGGAATAAATCCGGGAGGATTCGAGGAAGCCCAGCTTGATATGATGGTGACGGGCAGTTCCGATACGAAACGTTATTACACAATGAGCTATGTGTTGCCGCCTATAGCCAAAGCGGCTATTGAAAACCTGAGACATTATCACGATATAATCCACCGCATATTACAGGCCGCCTAATCCCACCAAAAAACCTTCTTACAACTTGTACCGGGTTCATCGAACGAAGTTCTGGAACCCGGTTCACTATTATTGTAGAATAGGGCTATGAAACCACCCAAGACACCCCGAATTTCAGTCATAATCACCCTTATTTGCCTCGTTCTTGTCGCCCTGGCCCCAACCATCACCCCGGCCTCCGAAACCCACCCGGCCCAGGTCCGGGACATCTCCGACCGTGCCTACGAACCGGCCGTCCTCAATCTGATAGATAACGCCAAAGAATCCATCGTTATCTCCATGTATATGATAGTCCCTTCAGAAAAAGGCCCCATGGCAACACTGCTGAAAAACCTCGAAGAAGCCCTC
>JBARQV010000052.1:0-3759 GCA_049643885.1 Candidatus Omnitrophota bacterium
GCATAGTGATCATAATTTGTAAATGGGCCAAAATGACCACCGGGGACATTAATTAGCCAGTAAATATTTCCATTATAACTAAATTTCTGAATTATCGCGAAAACTGCAATTACAAAACCTATTATGATTATTGAGGTTACAAGTTTATTAAGAAAGGCATAATTTATTGGTCGGTTTACGGTTTCCGGTTTACGGTTCACGGGATTAGTAATACTTAAGCTAGCAACTATAGCGAGCATTACAGTAAAGTATAGCGCATTTGCGGGGATGTGGAGGTTGAAGTCGACGAGGGAGTGGAAGAGAATCGAAAGCACGGCGCAGAGGGAGCCGAGGAGTACGAAGTTGGTGCTCCCTTTTAGGCGTGGTTCGTGGTTCGTGATTCGTGATTCGTATTTTGAGGCACCTGTTATTTTTGAGACAATCACTAGAAAGATCATGAAGTAGGAAGTGAGCTTGATGATGTATTCGATCGTAGCTCGGGGGTAGAGGCTGAGGGTTTGCCACAATGAGGGGTTTAGCATGTATTTTTCTCTTAGATTATAAGCCGCTGGATCAACTGTTTTTATGATCTGTGCCGGAAATGGAATAATATAAACTAATGTTATTGCGAGAAGTGCTATAAAGCCAATCGATATTGGATGTTTCAATACTTTTTTAAGGTGGTCAATATTGTTCAAAAAATGGAGATCAAAGATTGCAAGGGAAATGAAGGCTATAACACAATATGACCAGGTAAATTTACTTCCAAGAGCTAAAGGCGCAAAAATAAGAAGTATTACAAGTAGGATATTTTCAAGATTGGAACGGGTGGGTTTCATCGTTTAGTCCACGGTCCACATATCAGGTAAAGGTATAGGTAGAGGTAAAGTTTTGCTCTTTACTTCTTTGCTTCTCGACTTCCGTTTCACGCCTTTACTTCTTCCTTCTCTTTCGCGGATTTTTCGCCGTAATGGCCGTATTTTTTGCCGTAATAATGGTAATAATAGTAATGACCGCCGCTTTTGGTGGTTTCGACCATGTTGAGGACAACGCCTATGAGGTTGGATGAATGAACAGTCGTGAAGATCTCTTTCGTTTTCAATACGGCATTGCGGTTGGTTTCCCCAGCTCTTACGACTACTATGGTTCCATCCACTTTTCCGGAAAGGACAACTGCATCCGTAACGGCAAGCACCGGCGGGGTATCTATAATTACCCTGTCATACCTTTTCTCCAATTCTTCAAGTAAGTCATCCATCTTTTTTGAACCAAGAAGTTCGGAAGGATTTGGCGGGAGAGAGCCGCAAGTGATAATTTCAAGATTGGGTATTTCGGTTTTGCGGATAACTTTATCAAGTTCTTCGGTCCCGGCAAGAACCTCTGTCATGCCATGTTCTGAAGTAATGTTAAAGTTCTTTTCGATCTTTGGCTGCCTTAGATCAGCGTCTAAAAGTATCGTTTTCTCGCCGGCTTGAGCCATTACAATGGCCAAATTTATGGCTGAAGTGGTTTTCCCTTCCTGGGGCCCGGAACTTGTAAAAATAAGTGATTTTCTTTTATGTTCAACAGCTGTGAACATTATGCTTGTCCGCAGACTCCTGTAAGCCTCTGATATTGTTGAGCGTGGTTTCTTTGAAGTTATCATTTCCGGTTGAATAGCTATCTCATCCTCTTCTCTAGGAATGGCGATCGAAGCTAGAGCCGGCAATTTTATGTAATTCTTAATATCTTCCGGAGTTTTGACGCTCTGGTCAAGGTTTTCGAAAAGAAACGCAAGACCACTACCACCAAACAGGCCCATGAAAAGAGCTATAAGAAGATTGATCTTCTTTTTTGGCCTCGCAGGCGTCTTGGGAATGGTGGCTTTGTCTATAACGCGCACATTGGTCGTCTTAAGTTCTCCCGTGACTTCCATTTCCTTAATACGCTTAAGAAGGGATTCATATATCTGTTTATTGCTTTCGACTTCCCTTTTAAGGATATTATATTGGATCTCTTTGTCCTTGCTGAGAATTTCGGTATTTGTCTCTCCTGTTATCTTGCTGTTTACTGATGCAAGTTCCGACTTAAGGCCTATTACCTCGGGATGTTTTTCCTTGAGATATTCTAACTTTTCAGTAAGTTCTATTTCGAGTTCTGACTTTCGCTTAAGAAGATCACTTAAAACTTCTATATTCTCACTTTCCGGGGCAATGATATTATTTTCTCTCCTGCACTGCTGCAAATTTGCCTCGGCTATTTCAAGATTCTTCTTTGCTTCCTTTATCTTACCCTGAAGCCAGCCTGAAGCGTATTTAGTCGCGTCATATTTAGCGTCAAGAATATATTCAATATATGCAGCAGCCCAAAGGTTTGCTATTTTTGCCGAGAAAGCGGGATCCACGTCATCGGCGCTTATCTCGACAAGCTGGGTATTGGGGATGGGTTTTATCTCGATCCTATTCAGCAAGGCTGATATTCTGTCTTCATCACTAAGAGGTTTTTCCTTTTTCCTTATGCGCCTCCCCGTCCATTCGCTCCACGGTTTATAGTCACCTAACGCCTTGTCTACTTTTTCAGCGACGGCATGGCTTTTAAGGATCTTATATTGCGTCTGGTAGTATTCCCTTCCAGCGAAACTGACGGGCGCTACCTCGTCCATTTTAACTACTTTCGGACCTTCTCTTTCGATCAGGATACGGGTAGTCGCCTGGTAAACGGGTTTCAGCATGAAAGAGCGCATGAGGGAAAGAGTGCATATGATCAAAGTAATAGAAATAATAAGCCAACGTCTTTCGTAAAGGACGCGCAAGTATTCGCGAATGTCTATCTCTTGTTCAAGGAATGGGTTATTGTTTTCCATGGTTTAGTTTTTAGTTCCTGGTTTTTAGTTATTAGAAGAAACTTTCCGAGACGGTGACGATGTCTCCGGCTTTAAGCTGAACATCGTTTTCCTCTTTGCCTTTATTTATAATATCATCGACCTTAACTTTTATTGTTTCTTTTGAACCATTGGGATCTGTCCGGATGATCCTGACGCCATTAAATGATGCGATCTTGGTGAAACCACCAGCTTCTGAAATGAGTTCTACAACCGACATCCTACCTTTCAATTCGTATGTTCCGGGTTTTTGGACCTGTCCAAGGATGGATACTGTGCTGTATTCTTCGATAAAAACTGAAACCTGAGGGTTTACTATATAGTCTTTTTCCAGTAAATACTTAATTTTACTTTCAAGCTCCGCGATCGTAAGGCCCTTGACTTCAACTTCTCCCAGTAGGGGAAAATTTATGTAACCTTTTGATGATACACGGACTTTGCGTTCCAGATTCATATCCCTGCCATAGTAAACGTCTATTTGGAGGACGTTTTCGGAGCCGATCCGATACTCCGAGGTTTGGACAGCCGGTTCAGCATATCCAAGGGATAATGGATAGTGGATAATAGATAGTAGAAATAATATGTAAGCAGCTGTTTTAAGGATTTTCATGGTAGGGTATTATACATAATTAGTGTGGCTTTCGTCAATGTTTACATGCATCATTAAGAGAAAAAAATAGCTTGGGTTATTAGGCCAAGCTATTTTTATAATTTGATCCCGGATATTCGCCTTCGGCGAATTCCGGGATGACAAAAAGCTCGATGAATCGAGCGACTACGTGTTTTTTGCTCAATGAATCGAGCAACTACACAATGACAAATAATCGGTTAGAACTGGGCTTTGACGCTGCCCATTACGAGGTTGTCGTTGTAATCCCTCGTATTTATGTTGGATTCGCGCTGCTGGAACTTATAACCAA
>JBARQV010000053.1:0-5466 GCA_049643885.1 Candidatus Omnitrophota bacterium
CCTCTACGGCCTTTTTGTTCACCTGTTTGTGCGACATCCTCCCGAATTCGTAAGCGACCCAGGTGAAGAAAGCCGTAAAGAAAGCGATAACGGTGCCCGGCATGAGCCCCTCTACCATGTAATTAAGGCCCCATCCGAAGACGGTGCTCGTCAGCATGTTGAAGCCCGCTACTGAGAGCGGCGCCTTGAACGCGTAACGGAGCTTGCCCCATGTGCTGGTCACTTCGGGCGGGGCGCGCCATATATTGCCCGCATGAAGCGCGACAAAAGTCGCGTAAACGAACGCCATGCCGCCGAGGAATCCATAGAGCCCCAGCACACCGGTAGCGAGGAGCGTCGAAAGGATAGCGAAAGGAACAAGTGTGAATATCTTTTCTTCCAGGGCCGGGGCATCATGGAGCAAGTACATCTCGTACGGCCTGAACGGGGCGACGAACTTGTGTAATATGCGCAGGCCCGCGGGGGCTCCGCCGGAGACCGGCTCATCTACCATGCGGGCGGCGACATTAAAAGTATACTTGGATACGGTCCCGTCCTTTTTGGGATAATAGTTCTTCCGTAACTGAAAATGGGCTTCCGAGTATTCATCCTCATCGTACCCCCCTGTTGAATAGAGCCTGGCCGGGTTCTTATAACCGTGGGGCGCCATCACGGCTAAGGCCGTTTCCGGCCTCATCTTTTTCACTTTTGTATCATACAGGGTCTCAAGTATCTCTTTCTCGAAATCATACTTCCCCTCACGGGACAAGATCCTCTCAAGGAATATGGCAGGATTTCCCTGCTCATCCCGTTTGATCTTTGCCATCGCTACCGCCTGAAATCTCCCGCTCGCCCGGACTATCACGAGCATCTTGTTGCGGCTTCCGAGGTCGTCCACAAGCGCCCTTACGAATTCAGGGTCATTCTCCAGCTCAAAACAGTTCATGAGCTGTTTATCGAGCATCCCTCTTTTGAGGATCAGATAAGGATTTGCGGTGATCTGCACTTCAACGTTCTTATATGTCTCTTCTGCCCGGGACCGCGCAAGACTTTCAAGTTCTTGCAAGCCCTGAGCGACTTTAAATGACGGGTCCATTTTGATAAGCTTGGTCCTCTGGACCAGGGCGCTTATCTTTCTTAAAAAATCCTTGCCGATTTTCCCGGAGCGCGCCATCTCCGTTATTTCCATCCAGATGATCGCAAAGTGAAGCTCTTTCAGGCGCTTTTGCAGAAAATCAAGGATCTCCGAAGGCTTCTTATCTTCATTCAGTCCCTCTTCATTCAATAATTCTCTTTCTTTGGCCGTTATGTCCTCGGAACTGCGCAGTTTACCGAAGATCCGCCCCAGTCTGTCCTGTCGCCTTTTTGCGGCGCCCAGGGACCCGGGGTCTTTTGTGTACTCTTCAAAAAGGACGCAAACTTCTTTGTCCTCAAATTCCCTCAGCGTTTCCGGGTCGGAAGTGATAAGATCGGCCAGTTTTTTCAATATCTTCATTCTTCTCTTTATGAAATACCCGCTTTTAACCTCTACATCTTTCTTCGGCACGTTGACCTCTTCGGTCCACGCCTCCCAGAAAGAGGCATCATTTTCCAGAAATCCTATCTTTTCTCCGTAACGACGTTCCCCTTTCTGCTCGTTCCTCCATTGGTAATAAGTTCCGTCCAGAACATGCGACAATGCCTCTCCGAGCCTTCTCGTCTCCCGGCGGAACTTCTGTTCTTCCCGGTCATTTTCGGCTTCTCTTTCCCCCCTTTCCAGCGCGGCGATGATCCTGTTGATAAGATCGGCTTGTTCTTCGCTCAGTTCGCTTAAGTTATTTTCATCAATATCTATACCGAACTTTTCCTTGAAGTAATCCGATAATATCCGGGGCTTGGCTTCCTCTACTGCATTCCTCAGGCCTTTAAAATCTTTGACCTCGGGCAGGGCTATTTCTCTTACATTCTCATTGGTGAACGCGAAATATATCCCCAGCTGGCCGAAAAGGTCGAGACGTTGTTTCAAGGAAGCTTTGTCGTCCTTCAGCAATCTCAGGACGGGAACGGGTAACTTCCGGAACACATCCAGGGCGGCAATGAGCCTTGAATATTCGGCCTTTTTGTTCATGTCGGAATACGCTATCTCCGAGGCCATTGAATAAAAAATATGGCGCTTCTCCGCAAGGTCCAATTCCCCGTCGTGCAGAACGGCCAGGCCCGCTACAACAACATAGTCGGGCACTTTCCCGCCGTGCCTCGCCTTCAGGTCTTCAACCCTTGCAAGGAGCAACGATCTGCCCTCATATATCTCGCTCAGCAATTTCGGCATTGCTTTGTACAATTTCTTGAGGATGTACCGGTTGGCCACTTTGTTCAGGTCGGATATACACGCAAAATCGTTGAGGTTAAAGCTGTCGATCTCCGATATCGCCTTGCTTAAAGGACGCAGGTCCTCTTTTAGATCGAACGCGGCTTTGATAATATCGTATATCGCGTTCCTCTGCGCGGTGTCCGCGATGGCTATAAGATTGCCTATATAGCCCGCCGTCTGGACAACTATTGCCTGGCGATCGGAAAGGCCTTCGCTCAGGTCTTTTGGTTTCCGCAAGCTCATGTCGTCTATATAATGCGGCACGTGTTTAACCAGCTCAAGCGGGTCGCCGTCCCTTTCAATGTCGGAAACCCCTCCGTCCATTATGATCCCGAATCGTGTTTGTTGAGCCTGCAGGCGCCCGAACTGCACCTGGTCCACGGTCCCGGTGTTATAATAGAGTTTTTCATCTTCGCCTTGCAGTTCGCCCTGCAAGCTTTTGGGATATGTCGAACACATGAAATACATATCCACCGCGCTTCGCAAATGGTCCGGCTGGTTCGGCCCCAGTATGCGCGACATGGACTGGTACAGCTGCTCGTAGGTTTCCGGCATCTGGGCGTAAACAACGGCATCCCCCCTGGAAAGGTCGATACCGACGCCGGCGCGGACGTTAGCCACACAGATCCGCACCTTATCGTTCTCCTGGAATTGCTTCATGTTCCAGCTCTTCTGGGTGTAGCGCCGCCCCTTGTCGTTCAGGTAAAAATCATTCGTTTCCGGATCCCTGGCAAACCCTGTTACCTGGCCATCGATACGGACGCAGCCATACTCTTTATACTTCTCTAACAGCTTTTCAACTATAGGGACATTTTGAGCGAAAAGGACGATCTTTGCCTCAGGCCTGTCCGGATCATTCAATATCTGCTCCACGCACTTGTCCAGCTCGCCCCAGAAAGGAGTCGTAAGGCCCAATGCCTCCAGGAGCGACCTCTCATCCTTGGGCCACTTTATATCCGTCGACAGCCATCTTAAATAGTTGAGTTTTGTCAGTATGTTAAGCTGGTCCCCCGTTACGCGTCTTTCAGGCGGGGCCGCGGGGTTATACACATCGACGACCCAGCTCCTGAAACTCTTTACCACACCGAGGGATTGGCGCGCCAGGTCCTCCGGCATTTCATATTCCCAGGCTTTCAGTTCTCCTCTGGCCGGAATGGTTTTCCCCTCCTCTTCCTCCCCGTCCACGTAGATATCCCATACATCCTCACGGGTCCTGCGTAAGCTTATCTGGGAGAGTTCTCCGCTTAACCAGCGCAGTCCGTCCATGTTCTCCGTAAAGGTCCGTTTGAATACGTGCCCGTCTTTCGCCCAGTCCGGCGCATTTTTAAGATCGCCTAAAAGATAATGGAACATGGAAAAAAGCTTGTGGGGATCGCTCCTGTAGGGCGAAGCGCTGATGACCCATCGCCTGGGCGGCCTGATCGCCTGGATCACGGCGGCCTGTTTTGCGTTTACGTCCCTTTCCGCGTCAACAAAATTCTCCGCGTATTGCCATTCATCCACGACGATACCGTCCAGCCCCTCTTGTACGCCCTTCAGGTATTTCAGGTTTTTCTCGTTGTTCATTTCCCTTAAGGTTTCGAAACTTATATGGATGATCGTTCTTTTGCGGCCCCGGACCGCGTTTATGAGCCTCTCTCTTTTCTTCTTGTCGCCTCTAAGGACGACAATGGCATAATCATCTTCGGAAAGCTCCTTCAGGTCGTCCTCCAGCCCCGCATGGCTGCTGTCCAGGGTCCTTACGCGAAGATCCGGGGAAAAGCTGTCGTTTTCCTCCTGGACCCAGGTATCGACCACGCCCGCCGGCGATACCACCATTGTCCGCTCTTCCGGTTCCAGGGCGGCAAGGACCTGCAGTGTCTTACCGGTCCTTGTTCCGTCCAGAAGGGCAAAACGATCGCTGGTCCTTAGCTTATGCGCGCCTATCAGCTGATGCAGGGTAAGTTTCTTCCTGCTTTGGTCCATATGCGTTACCTGTGAAGAAAGCCCCTTGGGAATAATGATGAATTCCTCTTCCACGTTCCCAAGCAGTTCCCTGAGGAACGCCTGAGCGTTTTCGGTCTTTCCTTTTTCGATCGCCCTTCTTATCTCCTCCCTGAGTTCCGCCACTTTTCTTTCGGGGTCTTTGCTGAACGCTTTATAAATAAGCCTTAAGAACATCTGGATGAAGACTTCCTGTTGTTTTCCGGTAAAGGTTGACAATAAGGAAGCCCGTTCCATCGCTTCCTTTATGAAAAGATCGGCAAATTGGATATAATTATTATTGAATCCGTGCAGCTGCGCGACTTCGTTTACGTTCAGGTTCCTGAACCCCCATATCAGCCGGTTCAGGTCCTCGATGTCCAGATTCAGTTCCGGCAAAAGGATCGAAAGCAAAATGCGCACTTCTTTGGGCCTGTATTTTACCGTCAGATCGAACATTTCCCGCGCCCCTTTTCTTTCAAGAGCTTCTTCAACGCCCTTAAGTGTTTCGGAAATATGGGTCTTATCCGGCTTATTTTTAAGAAGTTCTACCAGGTCCATTTTAGCGAGCAATCTCATAAGAGCGCTTTCAGACATACCCAAATCCTCAGCAATGGGACCCAGATCCTTCTTGCATTCATTGAACCTTTCTTTCAAAAGGTTCATTGCGTTTATTCTCTTGAAATAGGCAAAAATGGCTTCGCCGGGCAGGAATCCCAGCTCTTTTTTGAGGGCTTCATTGCCGAGACCCCAGCCGTATTCTTCAAGGATCGTCCTGACCCTGTTTTTCCACGCATTTAACTCCTCATCTTCGCCGCCTTTCCTTGCGGCGGCATACTTTAAAGAGACCCCGGTTAATTTACGGACAACGGCGACTGTAACGTTTGTTGCCAAGTGAGATGCCGTGCTTGCTGCTATGGCGATCCAGGGCTGGGATATGAATATGAGGGAAACTACCGCCCCTGCTACTGCGGTTACGAAGGGAGCGGTAAAGGTTAACAGGTTCGTTTTCCAGCTCGGGGGGCCGCGCCTGTTGATGACGTGCATAAGCATAAAAACTATCCCGAAGATCGACAATACCCCCGTAAAAATAGCCGTATTCAATGCCGGCATGCCCGCGTTCAGCCAGTTAAGCGCGGCCAGGATGCCGAAAGGGACGCCGACTTTACCGAGCT
>JBARQV010000054.1:0-3215 GCA_049643885.1 Candidatus Omnitrophota bacterium
ACCGCAGATATCCGCTGGAAAAGCTGATCAAGGCATGCGAAGAATACTTCGCGAAAACAGGAAGGGTCATAACCCTTGAGTACACGCTTATCGACGGGAAGAATGATTCCGCCGGCGATGCGGAAGAACTGGGGAGAATAGCGAAAAAGCTCAAGGCGAAAGTCAACCTTATTGCGTGTAGTCCCTTGCCGGAGAGCGGAACTGGAAAGCCTGCCGGCAAAACGGTCCGTGTTTTTCAGGAAAGGCTCCGGAGGCGCGGCGTGACCGCTACTTTGAGGCGTTCCAGGGGGGACGATATCATGGCGGCCTGCGGACAATTAGCCATGAAACAAAATGAAAGTGAGCGATAAGCAACACTACGAACTAAACAATGCGTTATAAACTCATAGTTTTTGACATAGACGGCACCATAACCCGGCATATTTCCAGCTGGAGGCTTATCCACGAAAAACTGGGTCTCTGGGATATCCTTGCCAGGAAATACCAGGAACAGTTCCTTGCCGGTAAGATAAGTTACAGGAGGTTTTGCGAGCTTGACGCGGCTCACTGGAAGGGATTAAAGGTCAAGAAACTTCACGACATATTCAAAAGCATAAGGTATTCAAAGAACGTCAAAAGAGCGATAAAAAAGTTAAAGAAAAAAGGGTTCAAGCTTGTCGCTATTTCTACCGGCCTCCAGTTTATTACGGAGCGGGTGAAAGAAGAACTGGGATTCCATTATGTTATCGGTAACCGTCTCGACGTCCGTGCTGGAAAACTTACCGGGAAAGTGAAGATCAATATCAGTCACGGCGCCAAGGGGAAGACTCTCCGGTCAATACTTAAACGTTTCAAGGTCAAGCCGCACGAGATGATCGCGGTCGGTGACAGTGAAGGCGATATTCCCATGGTAAAGCTGGCCGGCTATTCAATCGCTTTTAACTCCTCCAGCGAAACTTTGTCTAAAGTAGTGGATCATGATTGCAGATCGGATGATTTTATGGAAGTTTGTGATAAGATATTGGAAGTAAGCAGAGATAAGGGATAGTGGATAATGGAAAAATGTTACGGCAGATACAGGAAAAAACTGGCAGAATTGCTTAAAAGATGAGAAGATCACATGGGGATATTTAAAAAAGCCATTTGCATGTTCTTTCTTATTTTTATTGCCTGTACGGGGACCGCGCGTCCGGAGACTTTTGATTCTCAGAGGCAGCGGATGGTGGAGGACCAGATCAGGCTCCGCGGAGTGGAAGATGAAAAGGTCCTTGATGCCATGATGAAGGTCGAGAGGCACCTTTTTGTCCCCGCGGAGATGAAAAGATGGGCCTATGATGACAGGCCGCTGCCGGTAGGACACGGCCAGACCATATCCCAGCCGTACATAGTAGCTTATATGACAGAAGCCGCCGGTCTGGCTCCCGGCGACCGCGTCCTGGAGATCGGGACGGGTTCCGGATACCAGGCGGCGGTTTTGGCGGAAATAGTAAAAGAAGTCTATACGATAGAAATAGTAAAAGAGCTCGCGGATTCCGCCCGTTCAAGGCTGGAAGGCCTGGGATATAAAAATATCAAAGTGAAATGGGGCGACGGCTATAAAGGATGGCCCGAATATGCCCCGTTCGACGCGGTTATTATTACGGCGGCGCCGCCGGAAGTGCCCCAGGAGCTGGTCGCACAGCTGAAAACAGGGGGAAAGATGGTCGTGCCCGTGGGGTCATTTTTTCAGGAACTTTACCTGATAACCAAGACCGCTTCAGGGGTAGAAAAGAAAATGCTGTTACCGGTGAGGTTCGTTCCCATGGTACACCCGGAGTAGATATGAATATAAAGATCGGATGCTGTGGTTTTCCCGTAGGAAAAGAAAAATATTACGAAAAATTCCGCCTGGTAGAGGTCCAGCAGACTTTTTACCAGTTACCCAGGATCGAAACGGCTAAAAAATGGCGGCTTACCGCTCCTAAAGATTTTGAATTTACCCTGAAGGCATGGCAGCTTATTACTCATGAATCCTCCAGCCCGACATATCGCAGCTTAAGGGAGAAGATGACCCCTGAGGAAAGAAAAAAGTGCGGTTCGTTCAAGCCAACGGACGAGGTCTTCAAGGCCTGGGAGGCGACAGAAAAGGTAGCGTCTATCCTAAGATCCAAGGTCATAGTGTTCCAGTGTCCTGCTTCGTTCAAGCCTACAAGGACCAATAAGAAAAATCTGATAAGGTTTTTCAGGGCCATTAACCGTAAGAAATACAAATTCGCGTGGGAGGTCCGGGGGAACTGGCCGGGGAAAGACGTAAAAGGTCTTTGCGAAAAGCTTGATCTTGTTCATTGCGTGGATCCCTTCAGGAACAGCCCGGTTTACGGTGATTTCCGGTATTTACGGTTGCATGGCAAGGGTGGATACAAGTACAGGTATACGGGGTGGGACCTCAAGCAGCTGCAGGACTTTTGCGAGAAAGAAAGACAGCTTGTGAAGCGCAAACCGATCTATGTGCTTTTTAACAACTCTCACATGATGGCGGACGCGGCCAGGTTCGAATGGATAATCGAGAATACCGGTCTGATAAAAAGCGTAAATCTCGATTTTTTAGAAAGTCTTTGCCGTGAGATCGACAGCAGGGATGAAGAGGAGAAAATACAGGTACTGAGCCGGGAAGCCGAACGGATAGTCGCGCTTATACTCCATACCGATTACGCTAAAGTTGATATAGAGATAGAAAAGCAAAAATTAAGGGAACTGTGCGAGAAACTTTTTCCCGAAAAAGGATATCTTTACGACATGATATACGCACAAAGGTTTGACAGGTTGTGGGAGCAATTCCGTAAGAATAAATGAACTAAACAGAGATGGATTTTTCAGCGAATTTTAATACTATTTTAACTTTCGGGGTTATCCTTATTTGCGGCTATCTAGCCGGCCGTATCGCGAATCTTTTCAAACTTCCCAAGATAACGGGGTACATAGCGGTTGGTGTTCTTCTTGAACCTTCCTTTTTAGGGATCCTTCCCGGGGGATTTATCCAGAATTCAGATGTGATCAGTAATTTCGCATTGTGTATCATAACTTATTTGATAGGGGGGTCGCTCCATTTTGACCGTATAAGAAAGACGGGGAAAACCATATTCTGGATGACCATCCTTGAGGCGGAAATGGCCTTTCTCCTGGTTTTTGGAGGGCTTTTTCTGACCTTTCTCGTAGCTGGGCAATATATAGGACTGAATATTGAGCCGGTATATTAT
>JBARQV010000055.1:0-74161 GCA_049643885.1 Candidatus Omnitrophota bacterium
CCCCGGTAATCGATTATGAACATATTGAGACCCATGTCATGAAAGATCCTTATTATCTCCAGGCGATGGCTGATATTGCCGGCATTACCGTGAAGGTAAAGGAGAGTCGCCCTGCTCCGGCCTTCGGCAGGAATGAACCAACCGTTCAGCTTTACATTGTCTTTTGTTTCGATAAATACATCTTCATAAGAAAGGCCGATGGAAGCCGGGGTGCTCTCAATTCCCCGGTACGGAAAATATATATTGCCTTTTTCAAACCACCTGACGTAAAAGACAAGGAATATCACAACTAATATAGCAACAGAAATATATCCCACAATTTTACCTGTTATTTTTCCAATATTCACGGTCAAACCGACGTTATAATATCCGCGATCGATCCCGGCATCTTGTTCGGGGACGGGGCCCTTTCAGGAACACCGACCGGGACAAGGGCAAGGAGGTCATCCTCCCCTTTTATGCCCAAGGCCTTTTCAAGCCCCTTTTTCGCTATCATTGGACCGGTCATCCAGCAAGCCCCGAGACCTAGATCGGCGCAGGCCAGGAGCATGTTCTCAATAGCGGCTGAAACATTCTGGACTCCGGCGGTCGACATGTAATCGCTGTTCTCCTCGTAACGCTTAAGTATCCTGGCCGAAAGAGAATCGTACTCTTTCATTATAACAGCGATAACCACGGGAGCCTGGGAAAAGAAAGTAAAATATTTACCGTAAGCGAGAAATTCGATCTTCGCGCGCGGGGATCTCATCTTTTCCGCGAGTTCCTTTATTTTCGCTTCCACGGCCTCGCGCATCTCCGTCTTTATTTTCGCATCGCGGACAACTATAACATGCCAGTTCTTGACGTTCGACCCGCATGGGGCCAGGTAGGCCGCCTTCAGGATCTTCTCTATCTTGTCCTGAGAAACGTCCTCTTTTTTAAATTTCCTTACCGACCTTCTATTTTTTACCACTTCCCAAAAATCCACAACTACCTCCGTCATCCTGCAAAAACGATAAAATCAAAGGGACCCATTGTCAAATTTTAAGTATTTTTATAACTTTCGAAGGGCGTAAAAACAAAGGCTGCCAGGAAATCAGATCATCAGGAAGCAGGATTCTGGATACCAGGATATCAGTCAAAATTCCTGATATACTGATCATCTGATATCCTGCCTCCAGATTCCCTATTAACCTGGTACCCTATTGCAAACTACAAACTACCAACTACTAATTACTAATTTCTACTATACAATATCTACCATCCATTATCCACTATCTATTATCTGATTACTTATTATATAATATTACCATGAGCACTCAACCATTCTTTTCAGTAATTATACCCACTTTCAACAGGAAACCGTTTCTTGAAGTCGCCATAACGTCTGTCTTGGAACAAACTTTCAAGGATCTTGAGCTGATCGTCGTAGACGACGGGTCCACCGATGGAACTAAAAAACTCATATCGAAGTTCAAGAACAGTAGGATAATATACAAGCATCAGGAAAACCGTGGTGTTGCCGGCGCGAGAAACACGGGACTCGCCCTGTCAAGCGGAAAATTCGTAGCCTTCCTCGATTCCGATGACCGCTGGATCCCGGAAAAATTGAGCGTAACGGCGGACTACATCCAAAAATTCCCGGACATAAGCATCTTCCACACTGAAGAAATATGGCATAAAAACGGGAAAATGCTGGAACAAAAGTCCAAACATAAAAAACCTGACGGGCACGTCTACAAAAATGCCCTTCCTCTCTGCTGTATAAGCATATCGACTGCTGTGGTCGACGCGATGATCTTTGATTCCGTGGGAACGTTCGACGAAAAGATGGAAGCTTGCGAGGACTATGACTTCTGGCTCCGCGCGACTTGCCGGCATGAAGTAAGGCTTATCCCGGAATACCTTACGATAAAAGACGGCGGAAGGCCGGATCAGCTCTCCTTCAGCGTATGGGGGCTTGACCGCTTCAGGATAAGGGCGCTGGAAAAGATGCTTTCTTCAGCTAAACTGGAACCGGAAGACTACCAAGCTACTTTGGATGAGCTGGAAAGAAAGTGCGAAATATTCGCGACCGGCGCGGAGAAAAAAGGGAAATTCGTTGAAGCGGAGTTCTACAGGGATTTGCCGGAAAAATACAGATAAGTTTTCATGCGTCAGTCACTAGCTACCAACTCGGACACTATCACACCGCTCACTTCTATGAATCCAGCACAATGAATAGCTTCGCAAAAACAATAAAATCAAAGGGCACCATTCCAAATTTTAGGTATTTTTATAACTTTTGAAGGAAAACAGCGTAAAAGCTGTTCGAGTCCTTTTTGGTTTCTTCTGTAAGAAAACAAAAAGGGCGAGTTCTTTTACGCCCTTCGAAAGTTAGAAAAATACCGTTAAAAAATTTGGTTGGGAAGGATTTTATTGTTTTTGCGAAGATAGCTTTCGCCGGATAGTCGGGCGTCTGATGTCTGCTCTTACGCCTTGCCCGCGCTACCAAGCACATTCTCATTCTTGTGCTTGTACATCTTGATAAGCTCTTCCCTGGCAGGCCCCAGGTATTTCCTGGGATCGAACTCCTTGGGCTTGGTGCCAAGGACTTCACGCACCTTGGCTGTCATCGCCAGACGTCCGTCAGAGTCTATGTTGATCTTGCAGACGGCTGAATGCGCGGCTTTTCGGAGCTGGTCTTCGGGAACACCCACGGCATTTTCGAGATTCCCGCCGTATTTATTTATCATTTCGACATACTCGGGCATCACGGAACTGGCACCGTGAAGAACTATCGGGAAACCCGGAAGCCTTTTTTCCACTTCTTCCAGGATATCGAATCTCAGCGGGGGAACTTCTTCACCTGGTTTGAGCTTGAATTTATAAGCACCGTGAGAAGTCCCTATTGATATGGCAAGGCTGTCTACTCCCGTCTTCGAAACGAATTCTTCCACCTCTTCGGGCTTGGTGTAATGACTTACCTCGTGGCTCACATCATCTTCGATCCCGGCAAGCACCCCGAGTTCACCTTCGACAGATACGTCATGCTGGTGGGCATAATCCACGACTTTTTTGGTCAGGGTGACATTATCCTCGAAAGAATGCGGGGAACCGTCGATCATGACCGAAGAAAAACCGGACTCTACGCAGGACACACAAAGTTCATACGAATCACCATGGTCCAGATGAAGAGCGACAGGTATGTTCGAACCACCGGACTTGATCACTTCCATAGCGCCCCAGGCAATATATCTTAACAGGACTTCATTGGCGTATTTCCTGGCCCCTGCGGAAACCTGCAATATCACGGGAGAATTTGTCTCCATGCAGGCGGTTATAATGGCCTGGATCTGTTCCATGTTATTAAAGTTATACCCGGGGATCGCGTATCCGCCGGCAATGGCCTTGGCGTACATGCCCTTCGTATTTACCAACCCTAACTCCTTATAACTATTCATGTTGAACCACTCTTCCTTCCGCTATACTTTATAATTTTTGGGATATATATATCAGTAGAGAAATATTTTATCAATTTCCGCCGATATTACAAGGAAAATTCTTTTTATTGCCTGGTCTGTTCCGTACAGGGCTTTAAATTTCCTCGCCGGGGAAATTGACCGTCCCCGCGGAAGAAGGGTTGATCATCCATTAGCAACGACAACACCTGCGGTTCTTTGGCTGTCACTTAGAGTGTCAGAGTGGCAAGATAATTAGCTCTGCAAAAACAATAAGATCAAAGGGACCCATTGCCAAATTTTAGGTATTTTTATAACTTTTGAAGGAAAACAGCGTAAAAGGATGTTTGAGCCCTTTTTGATTTCTTCCGGAAGAGACCAAAAAGGGCGAGTTCTTTTACGCCCTTTGAAAGTTAGAAAAATACCGTTAAAAAATTTGGGTGGGAAAGATTTTATTGTTTTTGCAGAGCTATTTTTCGTTCGGATATAAGTTGCGCAGTGCAGCATATTCCCTGCCAGGGCCACTCCGCCCGGTGCCCCGGTAAAAACAGGACAACATTTTAAATATGAAACGGAGGAATGGAACAGGCCGGGCAATAAAAGACTATACGGGTTGTAAAAGAGAACTTGATGCTACTTTGTTGAGGTGATTGTAGAAAATGTGGGCGGCGGTACCTTCTTCGGGATGCCCCTGGACGCTGGTCGAACCGTCAGGGTATCTTAAAGCTTCTATGATCTCGATCTCCTTGCCCTTACTGTCAATGGCACGGCTCACTGCCAAGACCTTTGTGTTTTTAGGCGGTTCTTTTATTGCCAGTTCATGATATTTCATGATGGGCAACTTGCCTTTTTTGCCTAAAACCTCATCTTCCTCCAGGACATCTATTTCCTGCACGCCCTTCATGCAGCCGGACAACTGAACGATCTTTCCGCCTGAATATACGGCCTTCCATTCATGGGAATGGCAAATATAGATCCTGGGGACGCCGGCAATGTCGTCCTTGACCGGCCTGCCCTTTCCCCCGGAATGAATGATGACATCCGCGTGCCCAATATCGGATTCACGCTCAAATTCTTTATAAGGATAAATATCTATCTCGAAGGGATCAGCCGGATGTAAAAGATTATACCCGAGCAGGGTCTTTTCTATGTCTTTCGCAAACTTGCTGTTATAATTAAATATCACTGCCCTTTTCATAACGAAGAGCGCCTTTTCCGTTAAGCCGCCTCAGTTCTTTTATCATGGCCTGGCCGAGATTTAAGGTCCGTCTTTTGGGAAAACCCGGGAACATGTTCACGTCCACCACATAAACGTCTTTCATTTTGCTGTCTATTATAACATCAACACCCGCGAAATTCAGCTTTAATCCTTTTGCGGCCATGAGGGCCGCCCTCTTTACCTTGTTGAGCATCTTCCCGGGGATCACTTTCAAAAGAGACGGGTCGCCCTTACCCCCTTGGGTGATGTTCGTCGTAACCGCCTCCATAGAGCTGCGCCTGGGGTAGATATACAGGACCTTATTGAAGAACGTATAGACCCTGAAATCTACTTTGTCTCCCTTAATATTCAAAAGGTCTACCGCTTCTTCTATGAATACATCCTTCTTGAGCAAACTCCTCAAGAAAGCGGCATTGCCGGTGATTTCCCTGAAGCGCCATCCCTTATCTGCTTTTCGGCTTACGATCTTTTTATTATTGAACCTGAAATTGGTCTGCCAGTTGCCCAGTTGCAAAAAGGTCATACCCTTCCCGAGTGACCCGCACATCGGCTTAATAAACAGCTTATGTCCGTTTTCAAGCAAAGAAATGATCTCCCCAGCCTTTCTGCTCCTGATCCTGCGAGGGATATTTATTCCGTTCTTAATAAGCACATCCATGGCGGCCAGTTTATTGCGGTAAAAAGCCGAAATGCGCGGGTCATTCACCAGGATGATCTCTTTGTCGGGGATCCAGGATCTTATAATATCGAACAGTTCCCAGGATATTTGTTGGAATTTTTTATAAAAGGTATGATCCCCGTATACGCCCCTGTAGCCACGGTGCTCTATTTTATGGTTCCAGTAATAAAACGGGAAGAACAAAAAAATAATTACTTTTTTTGTCTCTACCTTGGGGAATTTGCCGTTTAAAAACCGGATATAAGGAAGATTTCTGTAATCAAAACCGTTTTCGCGAATGAACCGGCCTTCCTTGCTTAATTTCCGGTAAGAATCGTAATCGACATGGTCGCCGACTACTAAAATCGTGGCTTTTTCTCTTCTCCTCATAGCTCTAAGAAAGATATTTTTTCATATACTTGTAGTCTTCCGCCAGATGGCCTTCCTGGACTATGACCGCTTTACGGACCTCTCCTGGAATGGCAATATGGTTTGTCAGATCTTTAACCCCATGCGCTGCGATCTGGTAAACATAATCCCTGGTCAATTTGCTGAAATCTTCCGACGCGTCCTTCGGAAGTTCGGCGGGAAGGTTATCAACGGCGAGAACAGTTATGCCTTCTGCCTCATACCCGTCGGTAAAAATGTCTTTTTTCGGGTTATAAGTAAAAGTCGCGTGATCCGGGGCGGAGGCTTTGTATGTAAACTCGATCGATCCGTTTATATCGCAGGAAATGTCGCCTATAAATTCCAGCCTGAAATCCTTTTTCTTGCACGCTTGCTTGACCATCGTTTTTGTGACCATCCTGGGATAGCGCTCGTCCCAGTAACTGGTATGGACCAGCATGTTCAGGTATTGTATGTATTTGCCCAGGTTGGACTCGAATCTTTCGGGATTCTCCAGATATTCCTCAAAATAAAACCCACCGCCCTTCTTCGCCCGCAATTTCTCTTCCCGGAGAAAGACGATCTTGTATACCTCGTTATGGACGTACTTCTGGTGTTTTATGAACTGGGCCATGTTCTTGGGGTGGACTTCGACGGTGTTTAAAAGTCCCAGGACCTCCTGCGCGCCCCTGCTGACGTTCCCGTGACCGGTTATACCGACAACAAATGGAGATATCTTGTTATCAAAGCCTCTGCCCCGGATGCGCCTGTCGACACTTGCCATGTCCTTCTTAACGTCTTCAAACGATGCATAAGCCCATGACGGTTTAAGCCTGACGAAGGGATTATCTATTTTCTTCCATTCCAGTTTCTTGCCGAGATAATACAAGCTGTCGACCATGCCGCATATTCCCGCGAATCTACCGAAATAGACAAGCCGCCTACCGTGTACGTCAGTGATCTTTTCGTAATCGACAAGCGTCGCCTTGCTTTCCACCAACTTTTCCAACAAAGGCATGTTCTGGGGCTGCCCTTTCGTGGTGTGAGAGAAGAACATGTACGCCTTACCGCGCAGGACTTTTTCGAGACGGGGGCCTTTTATGCCTACCAAGAGATCCGCCTTGTCGAATTTAGTCACTATCTTCGCGCCGCTCCTGCGGTAATCCTGGTCGGAAAACACCCGGATACGGCTTGATTCCACTTCGACCTTGATACCCCTTTGTACGAGCCACTTGACATCTGAGGGGGTAAGAGGAACGCGGCGTTCCCATTCGTTCTTTTCTTCTCTAAGAATACCAACGGTAAGATTCTTCCTCATTATTATGTCTTGTCTTTCCGCGTCATGTTATCACAATTTGTTGAACAAGGAATATTTACCGGCTCCGGTTATCATGATAGTTATGCAGACGCTCAATATAAGGAGCGGATATTCGAAGCCCCCTTTCATCATGAAAAACCCTTTGGGGCCGTGGACCCTGACAATGGCGACGATCATAACGATAGCGATCGCGAGGGCGGATAATTTGGGCAGGATCCCCAGGATAAGAAAAAGTCCTCCAAGGGACTCTCCGAGAGCAAGTACCCAGGCCCAGATCTCAGCGGGAGCGAACCCCATTCCGCTCAGCATGGTGGCAGTTCCTTGTATCCCGGGACCACCGAACGCCCCGAGCAATTTCTGTAATCCATGGGCAAGCAATATTGCCCCTACCGTGACCCTTAATATAAAGATCGCAACATCATCGAATCTGGCGCTTCCCACTTTTGCCTCCTTTTAAACAGTACTTTAATATCTTGAACTTGTTCGCCCACTCCGCCCTATAAATACACATAAAATAGTGCAAAAAATAACCCAACTTTCCATTTACACGCTTATTCATAATTATACCAGGTGCTATACCGGTTGCAATAGGAATAAGATACCCGAGGTCTACAGCCCTGTATTTCCCCAACTTTACGCCTATCAAAGAGTTGATAACATTTTTCGCCGCGGTCTTGCCTTGTCCCATCGAAAACATGACCGCCATTCTCAAACTTCCGCCCGCGTTTCCGCAGAAAAAGGAAGCATTATCACCGGCCACAAAAACCTTATCCCCCGGTGAGCCTGATATCCTGAGGTATTCGTCGACATTTATCCTGCTTTTTTCTCTTTCTCCCGGAAGGCTTTCTAAAAATGCCGGCGTCCTTACGCCCGCCGACCAGATACAAAAAGCGTTTTCCAGCCTCGCGCCCGATCCGAACACAGCTGCCTGGCCATTATGATCCGCAAGTGAGTCGCCTGTCCTGATCTCTATACCTATCCTCTCCAACTCCACCCGGCACTCTTTCCGCAACCACTCCGGGACCATCATCAGGATATCGGGTCCTTTCTCCAAGATGGTTATTTTGCATTCAAGTTTTTGCTTCCTGAACAAATGATAAACGTTCGTGGCTATCTCGATCCCCGTATAACCGCCTCCGATGACTATTAAGTTCAAAGGCTGTCCGCTTTTAGATCTTTCAAGCAATCCTTCCCTGATCTTTATCGCGTCGTCAACGTTGTCAAGCTTGTAACAATTTTTTTTCAGGAGTCCATTGCCGAAAAAATTCGTCTCCGATCCAGAAGATAAGATCAAATATTCATAATCGATCTTCACGTCCCCGGCATAAACACAATTGTTTTCAACATCAATGCCTGTCACTTCCATCTCAGAAAAATCGCATCCCAGACTTGAACATAAGTCTCCCAGATCTACCCTAAGGGAATCCCCATTGATCCTTTCTCCGATAATATCCGGAAGCATGGGCAGAAATTCAAAATACTTTTTACTGTCCACGAGAACGAGTCTGAACTCCCGGCCGAGCGTTTTCCTCTTCCGGGAGAGAAGTTTAAGAGCACTGGTCCCGGCGAAACCCCCGCCGACTATAACGATATTTTTCACCATCATGAGATAAATCTTTTTGCTGCCAATAAAATTATCATAGACAGGCCCACCAGACCATGAAGCATAATGGTCATCCGGCTTGCGCGGATGGAACTGTCTAGCTTGTTAAAGTCTTTCTTGAGGATCAATCCGGCCTTGACCCCTATCAGGTAAAATAAAAGAACAGTCAACGTTGCGGGCGGCAGATTCCCGGCAAATACGTTCAAGATAAAACTTAACATCGAAACCGCGAGAAGCGCGAAATAAAGCAGATACCCCGCGGGCTGGCCGGTCAGTGATATAAGATTCTTTTTCCCCGAAACTGTATCAGCGCGGAAGTCAGGGATCTCGTTACAAACAAGAACATCAGAGATCAAAAAAGCGACAGGAAGAGATATCAGAAAAGAATCGAATGTAAAGATCTCAGCAAAAAGGTAAAAACTTCCCATGACCAGAAGCACACCGAAAAGGATGAAAATATCTATCTCCCCGAATCTCCGATATGCCAGGCAGAGAGGCGGCGCCGTGTATTCCATTGTAAGGAATGCGGCTACCAGCATGAGTACAAGGAAAACAGGATTTCCTGTCAAAAGCCATATGCCGGTCCCGCACAGAAAAGAGATCAGGAAGAGAAAGGCAGCAAGACGCAATATATCCCGTGCCTTGGCCAGGCCTTCCTGTATTACCCTCGACCCTCCAAAGAACGGACTTTCCCTGATCTCGACATTATCCGCTCCCGTTCTATGATCACAGTAATCGTTCAAGGTGTTCCCGGCGAGATGCGCGGTAATTACGCCGGCCAGACCGAGCGTAAACCTGAGCGGGTGGATATAAAATCCCCTGCCGTAGGCGAAAGCGGCACCTATAAGAAACGGTATAACGCTTGCCGGAAGAAAATTCGCCCTGGTCACCCTGGGTAGGATCTTAAGGATCATAAAAGTTTCTTTATCGCTTCTTCAAGGATCTCTTTTCCGCGATATCCCACAAACTTTTCAACGATCCGTCCCTGGCGGTCGATCACGAACGTGGTGGGAATGGCGCGTATCCCTCCATAATCCTGCGTCACTTTTTGATCATCAATAACGATAGGATAATTTATACTGAACTGCCTGGCAAAAGGCATGACCGTAGCCGCTCCTCCCCTGTCAAGAGAGACACCGACGATCTCGAGCCCCTGTCTCTTGTAATCCATATAAAGCTCGACAAAGTGCGGTATCTCAGCCTTGCACGGGGGACACCACGTCGCCCAGAAATCAAGTATGACTACTTTCCCCCGGGTCGAAGAAAATCGAAAAGGCTTACCGTCCAGGTCATTGAGGGTAAAATCGGGCGCCATCCCCAAGCCTGACTCCGTTTTGACCGGTTGGCACGAGACCAGGCCCGCGGCCAGAAATAAGACCAATGTCATCGGAATAAACCAGAACTTCCTTTTCCACTCCATTGTCTACCCCTCTCCCGCTACTTTGCGAGTTTATAAAAAACCGACGGAACGAATTTTATTAAAACATCAAGACTGTTGAAAAATATCAAGATCCCGATAATGATCAAAAGCAGTCCCGCAACGATCTCTCCCCAGCGTATGAACTTTTTATATTTCTCAAAAAATCGCATAAAAAGGCCCACGCCAAAACCTGTAATGATAAACGGTATTCCCAGCCCGAGGGAATAAACCGCCAGGAGAAACATCCCCCTGATGAGGGTCTGCTGGGCAGCCGCCAAAGCGAGGATACCCGCCAGGATAGGCCCAACACACGGTGTCCAGCCAAAAGCGAACGCGAGTCCTATTACAAAAGCCCCGAAGAACGAAGGTGAAAAATTTTTTACCTTCAGGCGTTTTTCATAGCCCAGCCAATCCATCCGGAGAACACCTACGAGGTGCAATCCGAGAAGAACGATCACCACACCGGCTATTTTAGTAAATATGCCTATGTGCTCTGCAAGTAATCTTCCGATGAAGGATGCTGAAGCGCCTAACGCGATAAAAACGAGGGAAAACCCGGCTACGAAAAAGACAGATGTGAGCCCAGCCTTCCTGACGAGCTTACCGTGCGCAGTACCATGCTCAAGCTCTTCCAGGGAAATCCCCGAAAGGAACGAAATATAAGCCGGGACGAGCGGCAATACGCAGGGGGAAAGAAAAGAAACAATACCTGCAATAAATGCTATACCAACTGAGACCTGATCCATATGTATTTCACCTCGGATTATGGTAAATTATACCACATTATGTATATAAAAAAAGCCCCGGGTATATCGCAACCCAGGGCTTTTATCCATATGCCCGCACAAATATATAAGCCGTCCTTGCGCGAAAAACAGGGGTGGATCTTAGATCAACCCCTGGTCCAGCATCGCTTCAGCGACCTTTACAAAACCGGCGATATTGGCGCCCATTACATAGTTGCCGGGCTGGCCGTATTCCTCAGCCGCCTCGACGCACTGCTTATGGATAGCCACCATGATGCCGTTCAGCTTCTGGTCGACTTCTTCACGCGACCACGACATGCGGAGCGAATTCTGGCTCATTTCAAGACCGGAAGTAGCGACTCCGCCGGCATTGGCAGCCTTCCCTGGACCGTAAAGGATCTTCTTCTCGACGAAGAGATCCACAGCTTCCGGCGTTGAAGGCATGTTCGCGCCTTCGCTTATCACAAAGCAGCCGTTACTGAGCAGTGTCTTGGCGTCTTTACCGTCGATCTCGTTCTGCGTGGCGCTCGGGAACGCGCAGTCGCATACAACGCTCCAGGGTTTTTCGCCTTGTTTGTACTCGCAGCCATACTTATCGGCGTATTTGTTTATGCGTCCGCGTTTGACGTTCTTGAGCTCCATTACGAACGCCAGTTTTTCGTCGTTGATGCCGTGCGGGTCGTAAATAGTGCCGTTTGAATCGGACAGCGTAACGACCTTGCCGCCAAGCTGATTGACCTTTTCAACCGTGTACTGGGCCACGTTCCCGGAACCGGAAACCGCAACGGTCTTGCCTTTTAAGCTCTCCCCGCGCGTCTTAAGCATCTCCTGTGCGAAATAAGTAATACCGTAACCGGTAGCTTCCGGACGGATCAATGATCCGCCCCAGTTCAGGCCCTTGCCCGTCAGCACGCCCGTGAATTCATTACGGATGCGCCTGTACTGGCCGAACATGAAACCTATCTCGCGGCCTCCAACGCCTATGTCGCCCGCGGGGACGTCGGTATCAGCGCCTATATACCGCTGAAGCTCGGTCATAAAAGACTGGCAAAAACGCATGACTTCCGCGTCGGATTTTCCCTTAGGATCGAAATCCGAACCGCCCTTACCGCCGCCCATAGGCAGCGTAGTCAGGGAGTTCTTGAATATCTGTTCAAATCCAAGAAACTTCAGAATGCCGATATTAACGGTCGGGTGAAAACGCAACCCGCCCTTGTAGGGGCCGAGAGCGCTGTTAAATTCTATCCTGTACCCGCGGTTCACATGAATATTACCTTGATCATCCTGCCACGGTACCCGGAACATTATCTGGCGCTCGGGTTCGACTATGCGCTCAAGGATACACGCGGCCTGGTATTTCTTGTGTTTATCCATTACGGGCACAAGAGAATCCAGGACTTCCTTGACCGCCTGCAGAAATTCCGTTTCCCCGGGATTGCGTTTTTGAACCATTTCAAGAACGCTATTAACGTAAGCTTTTCCTTTTGACATTTTTGTCACCTCCGATTCCATCTTAACACCAGAACCTGATTGTCTTGTCATTTTCCACCTCCGATACAGTGTTGTAACAGAAAAAAAAGACGTCACCGTAAAAGCGAACGTCTTTGTTCTTTCCCGATACCACCTTTGTATCAGAGCTTTATTATTATCTAAGATTTAAAGGACTTCGTCAAGGGATTTTATAAAGATACAACTATTGGCATAACTTATTGAAATACGGGATGTTACGCCTTCCCCTCTTTCTTCCTGCGGAGGTGTTCTATCTTCGGGAGAAGAAAATCGTCCAGAAATTCTATCCTGAAAGGCTTGGGGATAAAACCGTCGGCACCGAGCCTCTTTGCTTCCCTTATGTTCTCATCACTGTCGTAACCGCTGAACATGAGAACCGGAATGTCCGGGCATTCTTCTTTTATTTTTTTGAGAAGCGGAAAACTCTTTTCCCTGCCAAGAGCGATATCGAGCATCACCATGTCATAATCCGGGCTGAATTTTTCTGTTCCGCTAGCCAGGTCATAGGCAATATCCACCTGAAACCCTCTCTTTTTGAAAAAGCGTAAAATAACATCGGCGACCATCTTTTCATCCTCTACTACAAGTATCTTATTCATATCTTCCCCCTGAACCGATCGATATTATTTATATAAAAAAGAAAAACCTGAGCGCTCGTTCCAGTATACCGCCTTTGCCGGGACCGGACACTATGCCTTTTATCCTCGCATGGACGGGATTGGAACGGAATCTGATTATATAGCCCTCGGCAAACCTGAAAGGAGACTTTTCCTCTTCGAAAACCCTGTTGCACTGGTCCTGGAATCTTTCCCTGAACTCCGGATGTCTCATAATAATACTATACATCTCTAACGCGTCAAAGACACGTTCCGGCCCGGTCTCCGCAAGGAAATCATCAAGTTCGCCTGTTTCCCATAGTTTACCGTCCCGGTGGAGCTTGAAAGAAGTACCACCGTAAAGCTCCAGGAGCCCCCTCTTAAGAACAAAATGGAACATTGAACCATCCATGTCCCAATTATTCCATATATTATTCCTGTGCATGCAATCGATCAATTTCTTTCTGAGGTCCTTCGAAAGGAATAGGGACAACTCCCCGTTCTCTATTTTATCAGAGTGTCTTTGTGAGAAAAACTTCATCGTTAGGATAAGTATACACGTCAATTATTCATATGGCAAGATGAATGCTGTTTGACCGCCGCTTTGACAAAATCCCGGAATAATGGATGGGCCCTATCGGGTTTTGATTGAAATTCCGGATGGAACTGGCAAGCCACGAACCAGGGATGCCCTTTTAATTCGATTATTTCGACAAGATCACCTTTGGGGTGAACGCCGGAAAAGACCATCCCCTTCTTTTTCATAACATCCCGGTATGAATTATTATATTCATACCTGTGCCTGTGGCGTTCCATCATTTTGTCTTTTCCGTACGCCGCAGAGCTTTTTGTCCCCTTTTTGATCTTACAGAGATACTGCCCGAAGCGCATTGTCCCACCCTTTGCCTTTATTTTTTTCTGCTCCTCGAGAAGACTGATCACGGGATGTCTTGTCTTCTTATTGAACTCTGACGAATTGGCCTTCTTCAATCCGCAGACGTTCCGGGCAAATTCGATCACCGCCGTCTGCATGCCGAGACATATCCCGAAATATGGGATGCCATTCTCCCTGGCATACGTTATCGCCTTTATCTTACCTTCGATCCCCCTGTAGCCGAAACCGCCGGGGACCAGGATCCCGTCGATCTCTTTAAATAATTTTTTGGCACTGGCCTTGGAAATACTTTCTGAGTCGACTCTCCTGATCTCGACTTTTGCGTTATTAGCTATACCTCCGTGTATCAAGGCTTCATATATCGATTTATACGCGTCCTGAAGAGTGATATATTTGCCTACGACCGCTATGTTCACCGTGCACTTGGGGGATCTTATGCGGTCGACGACTCTCTTTTTCCACCCGGCCAGGTCCTTTTTGCTGGATCTTAATTTTAATTGCCTGACAATAAGCTCGTCCAGCCCCTGCCTTCCAAAAACTACGGGAACTTCATAGATGCTCTTGACATCAAGAGCAAGGATCACCTTTTCTTTGTCCACGTTGCAGAAAAGGGCTATCTTTTCCCGCGCCTCTTTGGATATAGGATGTTCCGACCTGCACAGAAGAATGTCGGGCTGTATACCGATCTCCCTCAATTTACCTACGCTATGCTGAGTGGGCTTGGTCTTCATCTCCCCCGCGCTTTTTATATAAGGAATAAGCGTCAGGTGTATGAACAATGAGTTTCCTCTGCCCTCCTCCATGGAAAACTGCCTGATGGCCTCAAGAAAAGGGAGGCCTTCGATATCGCCCACGGTCCCCCCTATCTCGACTATTACGAGATCGAGTTTTTTGCCCCTGGCCGCTCTGCGTATACCGTCCTTTATTTCGTCCGTTATATGGGGAATGACCTGGACGGTATTACCGAGATACTCGCCCTTCCTTTCCTTGCTGATGACCGAATGGTATACCTTGCCCGTGGTTATATTGTTATCGCTTCCCAGGTCGGCGTTCGTGAACCTTTCATAATGCCCGAGATCGAGATCGGTTTCAGCCCCGTCCCGTATTTTCCCTGGTCCGGCAATTCGATGGCCAGATCTTCACACTCTTCCCTGTACTTCATTTTTCCGCTTCCAAATAAAAAAGCCCTTTCTAAGCCTTCTTCGCTTAAAAAGGGCTTCTTCGCCTTTTATCTAACTTCTTTGTCAGTTACACGTTAGCACAAATAAGGAAAAATATCAAGCTTTCTATTTTCTTAATTATTTCCTTCTTATCTCATAAGACAGTATTATTGCTTCTGCTATCTCTTTCATAGAAACTCTTTTGTTCATGCTCGACTTCCTTATCAGGTTGAAGGCCGTTTCTTCCGTAAGATCCTGTTCTTTCATCAGGATACCTTTTGCCTTTTCGACCTTCTTCCTCGTCTCCAGTTCCTCCTGGATGACCTTCGTCTTGACCATAAGTTCGGTATTCTCGATGGCTACCGCCGCCTGGTTAGCTACGGTGATCAAGAGGTCTATGTCACTTTTGGTGAAATTATAAGGGTCTACCGTGTAAACGTTAATGACACCGACCACCTCGTTCTTCTCCATCATCGGAACGCTGAGCATGGAGACAAGTTTTTCCTTTTTAGCGAGAGTCTTCTCCTTGTACCGCTCGTCTTTAAGAACGTCGGGGATGACGATAGGCTCCCTTTTCTTAGCCACCAGGCCCACTATACCCTCTCCTACTTTCAGTGTCCTCTCTTTCAGGTATTCGCTGCTCATCGCCTGCGTCGCCCTTATCTTCAGCTCCTGGGTATCCTTGTCGACAAGCCATAGCGAGCATATTTTGGCGTTCATCACTTTCGCCGTCAACGATACGATAAGCTTCAGGACGTCCTCCAGGTAAAGGTCAGAGGTTATCGCCCTGCTTATCTTGCTCAGTGTTGAAAGATACTCTTTTTCAGATGGCTTCTTCGGCATATCTTCACCTTTTTTTAATCCCGTCCGTTATCATCCCCAAGTTATAGCCTCATTTAGAATCTGAACATCATTTCCGCGTATGAAGGAAGCGGCCACTTGCTTGCCGGAACCAGGCCTTCAAGTTCGTCGACCGATTTCCTGAGTTCGTTCATCGCGGCTATCTTTTTATCGGCCGGTTTTCCCTCGCCGATAGCGTTGTCGAGCTTTTTTACGCTTTTAAGTGCATCTTCAGTCAGTTTACATATCTTTTTGAGTAGATCTTGCGGCTCCGCAAACGCGCAACCGCGGCCATCCACTCTCTTAATAGTACTTGCAAGCTCATTCTGATATTCCAGCACAGCGGGTATTATCATTGTCTTCGCCATGGTCAAGGCGCATTCCGCTTCGATCTCTATAGTCTTTTCGTACTGCTCCTTGTAGATCTCGTACCGTGACTCCAGCTCTCCCTTGGTGAGAACACTGTGTTTTCCAAAGAGTTCTTCAGTCTTTTTATCTTTCATTACTTCCAAGGCTTCCAGTGTGGTTTTCTTGTTCGAGAGGCCCCTCTTCTCGGCTTCTTTATGCCACTCCTCGGTATAGTTATCACCATTGAAAAGTATCCGCTTGTGTTTTTTGACGATATCATGCAGGACCACCTGTAGCGACTCGTTGAAATCTTTACCAGCCGCCAAGTCAGACTCCAGTCTAGTGCATATCTCGTCCAGGGCTTCCGCGACAATGGTGTTCAGTATGACATTCGAGCCCGCGCAGCTCTGGTTCGAACCAACAGCGCGAAATTCGAATTTGTTCCCCGTGAAAGCGAAAGGCGAAGTCCTGTTCCGGTCGGTCACATCGCGCGGAAGCGGCGGCAGCGAAGTGACACCTATCTCAATGATCCCGCCTTTTTTAGAGCTTTTTGCTCCGCCTGCTTCTATCTGCTCGACGACATCAGCCAGCTGATCTCCGAGAAAGATCGAAAGGATCGCCGGTGGCGCTTCGTTCGCTCCCAGCCTGTGGTCATTACCGGCAGTAGCAACAGATGATCTCAAAACGTCCGCGTAAGTATCCACCGCTTTCATGAGCGCGCATATTATCGTAAGGAACTTAGCATTTTCGTGCGGATTTTCACCGGGTGTTAACCAGTTTTTGCCGTCAGGGCCGGTAACAGCCCAGTTATTGTGTTTGCCGGAACCGTTGACCCCCGCATACGGCTTTTCATGAAGTAAACAAACCAGATTATGTCTCTCGGCGACCATTTTCAGCGTATCCATGATCAGCATATTGTGGTCGACCGCTAGATTCAATTCTTCATAGACCGGCGCTATCTCGAACTGCGCGGGGCAGACCTCATTGTGTCTAGTCTTTGAGGGTATGCCAAGTTTCCAGAGCTCACGGTCCAATTCCGCCATGAAATCCATTATCCTGCTCTTTATGGTCCCAAAATAATGATCTTCCATCTGTTGGTGCTTAGCCGGGGATCGCCCGAAAAGAGTCCTGCCGGTCTGCAATAGATCAAGCCTGCTGTCATAATACTTTTTGTCTATGAGGAAATATTCCTGTTCCGGGCCCATTGTTGCATACGCGCGCTTGTTTTCCACATCGATCCCAAAAAGTTTCCCCAAACGGCATACCTGCTTAGAAAGAGCGCCCATCGACCTCAACAGAGGAGTCTTCTTGTCCAGGGCTTCGCCATGATATGAGTAAAAAGCTGTCGGGATACACAATGTTGCACCGTATTTATTCTTCTTGATAAATGCGGGGCTGGTCGGGTCCCAAGCAGTATAACCGCGGGCTTCGAAAGTCGCCCTGAGGCCCCCTGAAGGAAAGCTCGAAGCGTCAGGTTCTCCTTTTATCAGCTCTTCCCCGGAGAACTTAAGCACCACGCCGCCTTCGCCGTCGGGCATTATGAAAGAATCGTGTTTCTCTGCCGTCGCGCCCGTAAGCGGCTGGAACCAGTGCGTAAAATGGGTCGCGCCTTTTGACA
Organism: Candidatus Omnitrophota bacterium; assembly: GCA_049643885.1. Classification (GTDB taxonomy): domain Bacteria; phylum Omnitrophota; class Gorgyraeia; order Tantalellales; family Tantalellaceae; genus JBARQV01. The sequence goes on from JBARQV010000055.1 coordinate 17,737, forward strand.
CGGCCCACGTTTTCATGGCATCAGCGACTTCATCGGCTATCTCCGGATCAAGCGTGCGCCCTTCCTTTATCGTGGCCCAAAGCGATTTGTACGCTTTTTCCGAAAGATAGTTGCGCATAGTCTTAAGGCTGAATACGTCTTCACCGTAAATATCCGCAATAGTCTGAACATCCATTTTTTCACCTCTTTTTTCCATGGCACCCTCTCTTTTTTCTTTTGAAGTATATATTACCATTATTTTACCACCTTTCCCTTACCCGTAAACAAAAAAACGTCCTTTTCAGCCGCAGCCTCCGCGGCCAAAAAGGACGTCATTATCCTGAGCTCCTAACGTAGAAATATAAAAAAAGGCGTTCACCTGAACGCCTCATCGCTGAGCATACTGCTTTGTGCTTACAGTGTTGATTTTAATCCCTTCTACTATTTTTATCAAGAGATTTCCTTGATCCTTAGCGCTATGTCCCTTGAAAAATCCGGAAGTTCGATGTGCAGGACGCCTTTTTCAGATCTCGTTTTCTCGGTCGAGATCACTTTCCCCTTAAAAGTATCCCACTGCTCGATCAAATACTGGCCGTCTTTTAACACATCGGCCTCAAAATATGCTTTCTTTATGGTTTTAGGCTCTGCCGCGTCGAATGTATTTCTCCAGTTGAAATCCTTATTCTGCACCCATAAAAGCATATCCTTCCCGACGATCAAGCCGAGGCACCTCGCGTTAGCGATCGAACTGTCAACATAATCCTTGAGCGTGATACTCTTTATGCCTATCCAATCCTTCCCTGTATTAGTCAATCTTATCACGTGCCTGCCCCGGGGAACGTTTATTTTCACGTCGGTGTTATAAACGCATTGCCAGATGCCGTGGTCTTTTCTGAACATGCACCTTTCCCACGGCCCTTTTCCTTCACCGGTCGGGAAGTCTTTCTCCAGAACTTTCTCCTCGTCCAGGTAAGCGACAAGATGTCCCCCCTGGGATACCATGTCCACATGCGCGATGAATTTGCTGTCGACGGGATAGTCGACATAAAATATCAGGTCAGCTTTGTAGTCTTCCCTGGCTTTACCGTGCAGGTATTTATTAGGCTCTCCTGAGCCCAGCATGTCGCCGTTCCTCAGAACTTCGAACTCGTTAAAGAAGATCTTGCTCCACTTGTCCACCGGCTTGATGGTCTTGTCGTGGTACGCTTTCTTTTTGCCCCGCGGGAGTTTTATCCTTACAGGGCTTGTCCGGGCGAGTTTGACCGTTTTTGAATCCCAGTCGACATCATGGAGAAAAGCGCTGAGCCCCTTGTAATGATAATATAGCCCTTTCGGCCTTATATAGTTGTCCCACCACCAGTTCATGGCGGTCGCGCAATACCTGGAGAGGGCCGTGCTCCATATACTGTTATGAAGCGCGGTCCCCTCGCCCTTCGGGTCGTAATATGAATCGTCCCTGGTATTGTCTATGCCGAACTCGGAAATAACGCAGGGCTTGCCGTACCTGTCAGTAAGCTCCTCGGCCCTCCGCACAAGTGAAGGCACCATTTCCTCTTTTACCGCGTTACTGTGGACATGGATCGTTGCCAGGTCTATCTCGTCCAGTCTCCAGATCCCGCTTTCATCGAAATTCTGTCCATAAGGATAGCCAAGACTGGTCGTAACGAGCTGCTCATGGGGGTTGGCCGATCTGATATAAGAAGCCATCTCTTTTACCCAGTCCGGAGGGGCATTGTATTCATTCCAGATCTCAAACGCCATCACGTTCGGGGAATAACCCCACCTGGATATTATATAACGCAACTTGTTCTTATAAGCGCGCTTAGCTTCAGGATCGGTAAAAAGATCTTCCGGGTTCTCGCAAGGCCCCCCGTTTTTCGCGTTATAGGGATTTATCTTCCACCTGTTCTCTGCCCACTGACCCCCCTCGTCCATCAGGCTGCCGTAAGTATCAAGGCACAGCATGATGTATATGTTCCTTTTTTCAGCCAGCCTGAACAGTTCATCCAGTTTACCGGAGGCGTTCTGGTCGTATTGCCCCAGCTTTTTCCACTCTATCGGGAAAGACCAGTCGCAGATCCATACCCTGGTCAGGTTACAGCCATTTTTTCCAAGTTCGGCAAAGTATCTGTCGAAAAGAGAAATACTGTTATTATTGACCCATGCCACGTTGTGTCCTATGCCGAAAAAGGGCTTTCCGGAGTCGAATCTCAGATAATGATCGTTGTTCCTGCTTCTTCTAAGAAAACCGTCCTTTTCCCCTTTTTTCACGTCAAAAGAAAAAGAACTTGATTCTTCCCTTGTCGTCCGGGACTTCAGCTCCATAAAACACCTGTACTTGCCCTCTTCAAGCGGAGTAAAACGTACTTCCCAAACGGATTCCTTGCTCTCCATATTGTTTTGAAGACAAAAGGCCGGCACCGTGATCAATTTCCCTGACGGGCTGGTGATCTTAGCGTCTAATCTCACCTGGTCGGAGTCATAGGGATCCCCTGAGAAATAAGGAAGGCTGAGCTTGAACACCAAAGGCTCATACTGATCCGCCTTGCTTGGTTTTGAGCTTATCTTTATAAGCTCCGCGTGGGAAGAGGAACTTATAAAAAAGGCCCCCAGCAGGAAAAATATAGTAAAAAATAACGTTCTTTTCACGAATTATTTAAATAGATATGCTCTTTCGTTCTCTGGCAACGCTGAATATCCACCCGATAAATATAGCGGCTGTAATGGTGACACCCAACATCAAATCCTTAGCCGCATTCTCAGAAATGAGGAACAACTCCCCATTCCACAAATGGTCTATCACGCCGAATATGGAGGCGCCGTAAAGCATGAGGGTCAGCCGCCAGATCCTGGGATCCTTGTTCTTTTTCTTCCATACGATCGTTGAAACCACTGAAGCCACCAACGGAACAGTGTAACACATTTTCTCCTCCTTTTTTAAAATTTAGAATCCAACTTGTCCTCTCGCGCCATAGACAAGCATAGTATCCCCGTCCTCGTCTTCCATTTTTCTGCCTACACCATTTGGACGCCATATTATTTGTAAATCAGGACTTATTGTCAAATAATCATTCAACTTCCAGGCATAATAAGTCTCAAGATGCGTCTCACAATTGTTTGGATTTCCTGTTTTGCCATACGGCCAACCGGGTATCGCCTGACCTACACCCAGGCCGATTACATCCTCGGCCCTGTTCCAGTACGCTCCTGTCATCTGCCCGCCGAGCGACCAGTGGTATTCTAAAGTCCTGTCCGCGGGATCCTGCCATCCGAATCTACCGAAAAGACCGAAAACATCCGTAACCATCTGGTCGCAGCTGATCCCCAGGCCATAATTCCTGTCCTTGGTCTTTTCAGGATCTTTCAGCCTGGTATGATCAGTGCCGTTGCACCAGAAGTAAACACGGTAATTTCCGCCCCACTTCTCCTCGTCATAATCAAAAGCCCTGGCAGGCATAAAATTCAGCTGTGTCCCGACAAATGGATGGTCAAATACATCTTCCCAATCGCCGTCACCTTCCATCCATAATCCTTCGATCTCTATAAAGTCAAGCGCCTCGGGCGCAATGTTCACCCTGCCGCCCAGAGCCCAGTCACTTGAAGGAAACTCGACGGTGTCCGCGTTCCGGAACATCCTGCTTATAAACTGGGTGGTTTCATCGTTTGCGTATTCGTTTGTGTCAATATAGTTCGGCGCGTATAACTTGCCGGCTGTCAAGCTCAACTGGCCGTCGAACAAATAATGTTCGTACCATACTTCGCTGACAAATACGTTAGAACTGGTATCATACGCATCGAAATTAACAATACTGAAAAGCGATAGGTCTTCGTCTAAACCGTTCCCTTGGCCGGGTTCCATGAGGATATAAGCTAAGCCCCAGTCGGCGAACGATTTTTCTATTTCAAGATCGAGTGTATAACTTCCGTCGATCCTGCTATCCTCCTTGGTCCCGGCATTATTGGCATTTGACGTTCCCTGGACGATAAACGTTCCCCCGGCGCCGATCCGGAAACCTTCCCATTCAAACATTTCTTTGACCCCTTTCCGATGGAACACATGTTCCTCATGCGCCACGTCTTTAAGCTCCTGGACGCCCGGCTCCGCTTTTATGACTGATATCTCGCCTTCAAGCTCAGCGACTCTCCTCTCCAGGGACTCGATCTTCATCATTAGCTGGTCCATCGTGGGGGTTGCACCCGCCCACGCAGACATGGAAGACAAAAAGAAAATTGCAATCAGGAACAATGCCACTTTTTTCTTCATGACGGTTCTCCTTTTTTAACAAATACGAGGAAGCTGGTCAGCTTCCAAAACTGGGAGTATCCTGCTCGACCCGATCTTTGTCTTTAGATAAACCTCTTCTTTATGTTTTGATGTGACCTCGCCTATGATACGCGCTCCGGGTCCCATCGCTCTTTTAACTTTCCCTGCGTCCTGTTCCATGACGAAACAAACGAACTTTCCTTCATTGGCGACATACAAGGGATCAAACCCCAGAACATCGCAAAGTTTTTTGACGCTTTTTCTTATGGGTATATCTTTTTCGTAGATATCGATCCCGAGACCCGAAGCCGAGGCTATTTCGTTAAGAGCCGTAGCCAGGCCCCCTCTTGTAGGGTCACGCATCACGCTGATATTTTTCGACGCTTTTAAACATTTTTCTACCACAAAATTGAGATTAGAGCAATCACTCTTTATGCCGGACTCAAACCCAAGCCCTTCCCTTGCGTTCAGGATGGCCATACCGTGTTCGGCTATGCTCCCGTTTATAATTATCGCGTCGCCAGGCCTTGCCTTTGCGCCGATCCGCCTGCCCTTATTATATATAATTCCTATACCTGAGGTATTGATATACAGCTTATCGGCCGCGGCTTTCTCGACCACCTTTATATCCCCGGTGACTATCTTCACTCCTGCCTTCCGTGAAGCCCGCTTGATCGATCTTGCGACCTTTTCAAGGACCGAAAACTCAAGCCCTTCTTCGATTATGAACGCGAGGGAAATATAAAGAGGCTTGGCGCCTTTCATCGATATATCGTTAACGGTCCCGTAAACGGCAAGTTCCCCTATATCGCCCCCGGGAAAAAATAAAGGTTTTACGACGAAAGAATCGGTGCTGAAAGCAAGTTTACTCTTGGCCACCCGAAGCTCCGCGGCATCGGTAAGTTCATCGAGTATCGGGTTGGAAAACTCCCGACGCAACACGTCTATGAGCTCGTGCATGAGTCTTCCGCCATTACCATGAGACAAAGTGATAGTATTCATTGCAAATTTAAAAGGTAAAATTAAAAGTATGTCATCCCGGAATCGTGCCGTAGGCACGATATCCGGGACCAATTAAAATTATTATGTGATCCCGGGTCTCCTTCGCCTTCGGCTCAGTCGCCCGGGATGACATATTTTCTTCATCCGCCATATCTATACGCCGCCGCGCACGTCCCCTCTGATGAAACCATGCACGGCCCGACAGGGCTCCCGGGGGTGCACTTTTTCCCGAACAATCTGCAATCCCGGGGCGAGCTTATGCCCTGGAGAACATCACCGCATAAACATCCTTTGGGCAGCGGCACATCGGGCACGTTTACGTTAAATTCTTTTTCCGCGTCAAATTGCCTGTATTCCTTTTTCAGCCTAAGGCCGCTTTTTTTTATTTTTCCCAGGCCCCGCCATTCCGAATCTCCCTGTTCAAAAACCGACTGCAGGATCTTGTTCGCTTTCCGGTTACCTTTCTTCTTCACGGCTCTTTTATATTCTATCTCTACCTTGCTGTCGCCTTTATTTACCTGATCGACCAGACGTTTTACTCCTTTTATGATATCGATCTCATCAAACCCGGTTATTACACAAGGCTTTCCGTAACGCGCCGCGATCCTCTCGTAAGGCGCACTCCCTGTAATGACGCTTACATGGCCGGGACAAATAAAACCGTCTATTTGTATCTTATCTGATCCCGCTATCGCCTCAAGGGCAGGGAAAATGACCTTAAAATTCGAAAGCAGGAAGAAATTCCTGATCTTCCGCTTCTTTGCCTCCATGATCGTCGCCGCGGCAGTAGGAGAAGTGGTCTCGAACCCCACACCCATGAACACGACTCTTCTGGAAGGATTCTCTTCAGCGATCCTGAGGGCGTCAAGACAAGAATAGACCACTAACACATCCGCCCCGCTCTCGGCCGCGTCCTGAAAACTTGACCTGCTTCCGGGAACGCGCACCATATCCCCGAAAGTGGTCATTAGCACGTCTTTGATGCCGGCTATTTCTACAGCCCTGTCGATATCCCGCTGGGACGTCACGCAAACGGGACACCCCGGGCCGGAAACAAGCTCGATCTCTTCAGGAAGGAGCTTTTTTATACCCGCCCTGGCGATAGCCATCGTATGCGTCCCGCATACTTCCATCAGTTTTATCTTTTTCATAGCTATTCTTCCTCCACACTCTTATGCGTGTGGTATCCATTCCCTGCACGGAAGTATAGGGTGCTAACCGCGTCTTTGAGCTCTTTTAGGGCTTTGAGTGTATCCGCAGCTTCTTCTCTTTCGACCTTGCCTATAGCGAACCCGGCGTGAACAAGGACATAATCCCCTTCCCTGACGCCGCTCAAAACGCCGAGAGACACTTCCTTAAACACGCCTCCAAAATCCACTTTTGCCGTGTTTTTATTTACGCTTTTAACTTTTGCAGGAACTGCTAAGCACATGATATTGTCCTAACGCGATATTCAGGTCGTTGACGGGAACAGACCTATTAATGAAAACATTAAATCCTTCCCGGGCCAGATCTTCTGTAACTTTTTTTCTTAAAAATTTATTCTGAAAAACTCCCCCGCTCAAGGCCACGTCCGTGACCTTCGCCTTTTTCGACAGGGCCTTAACGGTTTTGACTGCGATCTCGGACATGGAATTATGGAATTTTGTCGCTACTTCTTCCTTCTTCTTTTTCCTTTTCACATCACCGGCCATACCCCGGAACAGGCCTTTAACATCTATAATATAACACTCTCCGTCTCTTATTGTTTCAAATCCATAGCTTTCTTCCAGATCGTCCCTGCACATCGATTCAAGCTTTATCGGCCCTTCCGCTTCATAAGACGCGTAAGTGCAGATCCCCAAAAGGGCCGCCGCGGCGTCAAAAAGGCGCCCCGCGCTTGACGTCAAAGGCGAATTTATATTCCTTGTCATCATCTCAAAAACAAGTTTTTTATCGCTCTCTGGAACATCTTTTATAAAGGAACTGCCCTCTTCCCCTAATATACTCAATACCATGCGCCAGGGCTGGCTTACGACCTTGTCGCCGCCGGGCATCTTCCTGTACTTCAGGTAAGCCGCCCTTTCGAAACTATCGCCTCTGGCGATAAGGAACTCACCGCCCCAAATATTACCGTCTGCCCCATACCCTGTCCCGTCAAAAGAAACGCCGATAACCGGTCCCTTCAGGTCAAATTCGCGCATCACGCTCGCTATATGAGCGTGGTGGTGCTGAACGGGCACGACATCTTTGAAGGATCCTTTCGCAAATTTTGTCGAGAAATACCCGGGATGAAGATCGCAGGCGACGATATCCGGTTTTGCCTTCTTTACAAGCTTGCGGACCTCTTTTTTGAAGAGTTCATAGTTCTGGACATCGCTTAAGTCTCCGATATCCGGACCGGGATACAGAGAATCCCCTTTTGCCAGGAGAAACCTGTTCTTTATATCCGCTCCGGTTGCAAAAATCGTTCTATTTTTCATATTGCGTTAAAGGGACCGGTTGGGAGGGTGTTCCGTGCTCAAACAGTTCGAAAAAAAGCGACCTAAAATCGCTTTTTTTCGAAAACTCGCACTGAACACCCTCCCAACCGGTCCTTTCTTACTCTATATCAAAAGATAACACTTGCACGATCGTTCCGGGAAAAAACGTGATATCAAGTTCCGCGTTCTCAAGGACCGTGCCCTTAGCCAGGACTTTAAACGTCTCTTTAAAAGATTCCTCTTTTACGCCTGTCAGCTCCCCGACTTTTAACTTCACCGTGGCAACACTCTTTGCCCCTTCTTTCTCGGCATGTTCCGCTATCCCTTTTATTATTGGCTCGATCAAATGGGTCTCATGCATTTTTCGTCTCCTTTATTTTATCCGTGATCTCCGATATCGCGTTTTTAATGCTTTCCGACATCTCTTCACCGAAAGAAACATTTTCGGGCTGGACAGCCAACATGTAAATACCGGCCTTTGTTTCTTTCTCCAGAAATTCCAAAAATAAGTTCGGCGAAAGGTCATGCGTAGTAAGACCGGTTTTGGCTATCTCTTCCTTTTTCAGGAACGCATATTCGCCGGGTTTAAGGTCAAGATGTGCCGCATCGGCTATTACAACAGTATCGGGGTCTTCTTTGATTATTTTGCCGGTATAATTTTCAGGCGCACTGCCGGCGTCGATACATGTAAGATCTGTTTCAGCCTTCAGTTTCTCGATAAGGGCCGGGCCGAAAGCGTCATCGCCGCGCAAAACATTACCGATGCCTACAAAGACAACTTTCCCCTTTAATATCTTCTTAAATGTATCCATAGAAATATGTCATCCCGGATGAGCCCAAAGGGCTCAATCCGGGATCAAATAAAAGCAATAATCCTTACTCTTCGTGCTTTTTATTCTCTTCCGGCTTAGTGGTCAGGGTAGTCTCTCTCCTGCACCGCGCGCACACTATCTTAACCCTGTCGGACCTGCCGTAGTCCTTGAGCGCGGAAATAATATTCTCATCAACAATACCAAGACTTTTCAGGCGGGATAGATAAAGGGTGGGATTGGAATAAGTCAATTCGCCTATTCTTTCGGATATCCATTTCAGGTGATCCTTGCATGTAATAACATCGCCGCATACTTCACAAAGCTGCAGTTCCTTTTCGATTTTTTCGCTAGCTTCTTTTCGGTCAAAAAACGCGAGTTCCCAGTCAGTTGAAAGCTTGATGCCTTCATTGTCCGCGATGCATGCCGCTTCACACTGCCCGCAGAATATGCATGTATCGGTATGATGATACAATGTCCTTTTCGGATTTTCAGGATCCGCTGAATCCTCAAAAGAGAGCGCCTCCACCGGGCAGACCTGGACGCACGCCGTGCATCCCACGCATTTCTCGTCATCATATTTCGGCTGGCCCCTGAAGTTAGGATGAGGCTTGTGCATGACCTTGGGGAATTTGGACGTATATGGCCCTACGATAAGCGCTTTTATCGCTTCTAACAATTCTCTAATTTTTGGCTTCGGTATTCTCATTTTTGATTTTTGCTCTTTGATCTTTGATCTATATTTCGCCCTCTTTGTCTTCTTTATACCTGTCGACGACGCTTCCTTCCCAGAGCTTGACCCCTGCCCTGTGCGCACCCCTGGCCACGGCATGCGCCGCGACAGGAGCGGTCAGGAGAATGAACAATATACACAATAAAGATTTAAATCCCGCCGATGTAAAACCGACAATGAGAAACGTTCCGAAAAGTATGCTGCATGTCCCTAAAGTAACACTTTTCGTCGCCGCCTGAAGACGATTATAAACATCGGGGAGCCTCACCAGACCGAGACACCCGAAAAAGTCAAACGCCAGTCCAACTACTATGAAAATAAGACCTATCTTCTCAATCATCGAAACTCTTTCCCTCCAGATATTTTGAAAGCGCCAGTGTGCTTATGAAACTCTGAAGCGCCCACGCTATCCCTATGTCAATATACCAGGACCTGCGGGTAGTAATGGTCAGCACCGCGCACAGGCCCACGATCAATATCCCGAGAATATCTATGGCCACGATCCTGTCAGCACCGGTAGGCCCTTTCCATATCCGGTAAAGACACATCAACGCGCCAAGTGTCAATATATAAAGCGCCCTTCCGAAGAAACCGACCAGCGGCAGGTCCGGGTAAAACAGGAACGGAAAAGGCTTTATCAGTATCCTCGTGATGATCGCGCCTAATATGATCGCGCCTATGATCCACCTTATCATTTTCATGATTACATCCTTATTCGATCCCGGATTGAGCCCTTCGGGCTCATCCGGGATGACACATTATTCAAAAATTTTGGACAGTATTTCCTCGAACCTTTTAATAATTATTTTTGTAGCGGCCTCGGTATCTTTATCTTTTACATCGATCCAGTGGACATACAAAAAACCGTTGTCCCTGTCCACGTCCACGCTCATCGTCCCCGGCGTAAGAGTTATAGAATTCGCCAGAAAGGTAAGTCCCGTATCAGTCTTCAGTTCCGTCTTCACTTTGACGATCCCCGGATTTATGGGAAGCTTCGGGTGCAATACGCGATAAGCCACGTCGATATTCGCCTTGAAGCACTCCCACAAAAACACCGGAACATACCAGAAAATAAAATAAAACCATCGATGGGGATGGCTTAGTTTCAGGGGCTCCTGTATAAAAAAGTCACCCGTTATAAAAGCCACAAAAGCCGCTATAAATACACCGACGACAAGATGCTGCCAGTCAGGCATCCAGTTCAAAAAGCACCATACCACGTAAGCCAATATGAATAATATTATCCTGCTTTTCATCACCCGATCCCCTTAAACACTATCACGGCGTATTTGGTGCCTTCTAAAAGGACGTCCGTAGCGCGCTCCAGAAAAAGCTGGTTCACGCCCGCGAGTAGAAGAACGCCTCCTACCAGGCAAATAAGCGCGAGCACGCCCATTGAAAGCCTCATAAAAATTGGGACTTCTTTTACCTGCCCGCATCTTTCCTTTAACTTGTCGTAGAAAGCGTATTTCATCACCTTCATGAAAGAGGCCAAAGTCAATACGCTGGCCAAAACCGCCCAGAAGGCGTACCCATATCTTCCCGCCTGGACAGCCGCGATAATAATTATCAACTTGCTCCAGAAACCGTTAAAAGGCGGGATCCCGGCGATCGACATCGACGCTACCAGGCAGGTCGAACCTGTCACAGGCATTTTCTGGGACAAGCCGCCCATTTTCTGGAGATCACGCGTTCCCGTTGAGTATTCGAGCGCCCCGGAATTCAAAAAGAGGAGCGATTTAAAAATAGAGTGATTGAAAAGATGGAACAGCCCACCTAGTATCCCGAGCGGCGTTCCCAAGCCGATGCCCAGTATGACATATCCTATCTGGCTTATGGAGTGATACGCGAGAAGACGCTTAAAATCCCACTGCCCGATAGCCAGGCACACTCCCACGACCATGGACAAAGCCCCAAGAAACAAAAAGATCTCCAAAACCTTGGGGGTCATACCGAACACGTTAAAGAAGATCCTGCACAAGGTATAAATACCGAGCGATTTTATTATGACTCCCGAAAGCATGGCCGATATAGGCGCCGGGGCTGAAGGGTGAGCGTCAGGCAGCCAGGCATGGAACGGGACAAGCGCCGCCTTCAGGCCGAACCCCATGATAAAAAGTACACTTACCATGAGGATAATATTCCCCCCTCCTTTTTGGGCCAGTATAGAAGCCATGTCCGCCATGTTCAACGTCGAAGTATAACCGTAAAGAAGGACTATGCCTAAAAGGACAAAAAGAGAGCCGACGGTGCTCATAATGGCGTACTTAAAGGCCGCTTCAAGCTCGTGTTTTTCAGTCCCGAAAGCGACCAGCGCGTAACTCGCCACGGACGCTATTTCCAGGAACACAAAAAGATTGAATATATCCCCGGTTATAATGACACCGTTCATCCCTGCCAGCATGAGGAGGAACAGGCTATAGAACTTCCATTTGGAGGTATATTTTTTCATGTAATCTATGGAAAAGACCGAAATACAGAACGCTACCAGATTGACCGTTACCAGCATGAACGAGGTCAGGCCGTCAAGCACCATGGCTATACCGAAAGGAGGTTTCCATGCGCCGACTCCGTACACAAGAGTTCCGTATTTGTTATATATGAAAATAGCGGCGATCGAAAGCAAAAGCGAACCCAGTGTCGACAGGTTCCCCATAAAATCCGGAAACCATTTCAGCCGTTTTCCGCCCAGGGTTACAAGAAAAGCACCGGCAAGCGGGATAACCGTAAATAAAGGAATTATATTAGCTGCTTCTACTATCATTATCCTCGTAGCTCCCGAATTTTAGTAATGTCAAATGTTTGGTATTTCTGGTATATCCTCATGGCAATGGCGGCCAAAAGCGCGGTCGTCGCCAGTCCGATGACGATGGCCGTGAGGACCAGCGCCTGGGGAAGCGCGTCGACCATATTCACGATCGTCTGGTCAGGAGCATAGATCGGGGCCCGCCCGCCCTCACGATACGCGGTCAGGATAAAGAACAGATTTACCGCGTATTCCATGATTATCACACCGATTATGATCTTGATCACGTTGCGCTTCCTCAAAACACAGTAAAGGCCTATACTAAAAAGCACGATACTTAAAAGATAAACAGTCATTATTCGTTCTCCTCGAAGATCTTCATAAGTGTCAAAGCTACAAAAATCGCGAAAAGTCCCGCACCTACCTTAAGGCTTATCGCCACGTTACAAAGCGGGATGATCCCGGCGCTGAAAAGCTTGAAAGGTTCGCCTTTGCCCACGAAATTCAAAAAGAAATACCCGCCGGTAAACCCCAAAAGAGCTATGCTAAGAAAGAGCAGCGCGCCCATTCCTTCAAAAAAAGAAGCGACCGGACGCGGAAGCTTGCTCAATGCCACGTCTTTTCCGTAGGCCAGCATCAAATGGACAAAAGACAGAGCTATTATGACACCTCCCGCAAAACCGCCGCCGGGCGAAACGTGTCCATGCGCCACGATATATATCCCGTACAGGAGTATGATCCCCACCGTAAGACGGGTGATGGTCTTGACGATCAGGGACATTCCTTTTTCGTGTTCTCTGCTCATCGATCTTCCTCTATCTTTTCGTCCCCTTTTATCCTTCCTATGCGCCGAACCACGGCAAGCACACCGATAACTGCCGTGAAAAGGATCGTCGCCTCGCCCAGTGTATCAAAAGCCCTGTAGTCCAGGATGACCGAAGCGACAAGGTTGGCAGCTCCGGACTGCATGAGGCCGTCTTTCAGATAAGTGCTTCCCACTCTCATTATCGGATGACCGAACTCCGGCAGATCCTTGAAACACACGTAAGAGATCACCAGAAACGTTACGATAAAGATCACGGCAATAACGGTGTTAAGAAACCACCTGCCGGACGTCGAAAACGGCAGATCCTTCTTCAAGGTCGCCTGGATCAATATTATGAGTATCAGGATCTCTACGACCAGCTGGGTAATGGCCACGTCCGGGGCCTTGAGCATCAGAAACGCGATCGACAGTCCCAGCCCGACCGCGCCTACCGCGATGACCGAGGAAAGGAGATCCTTTACCTCTATAGCCACTATCGCGCCTATTATCATAAATACTAAAAGCACATGCAGTTCTACCATGGTTTCCTCATCAATACATAAAACAGGACGATCATACCGAGCATGCACCAGGCCAGGTATGTGAGAAGAACCCCGTTATGTATATACCGTAACAACCTGTTAAATCCTAAAGTGATTTTAATGCCGATATCGTATATATCAAAAAACTTTTTCTCCGCCCAATCATATATCCTTTTTAAACCTCCCACCTTCCTTATGGTCTCGTAAAATTCGACTCCCGAAACTCTCATGTCGGGATGTTCTTCCACAATTTCTCCGCCCACGAATATTTCAGTGGTCCTTGTCTTCACTGCCGTACCCAAAAGATATATTATAAGACCCACAATTATCGCAGAAATCATCAAAACCGTTGCCAGCCCGGAATCCCATATTCCCGTGAACGCCGCACCGCCCCCGATACTCGGAAATATGAACATCTTAAGAGGAACGGCATAAGCAAAAATACCGAAAACGATGCACAATACGGCAAGTACGGCCGGGGGTATCCACATTGACGGCCCGGTCTCGCCTTTTTTTCGTTCGGCTTCTGTAATTTCCCGGGAAGGCTGCCCGAGAAAAACCGAATGCACCAGTTTCATAAAACTGGCCAGTGTAAGCGCGCTGCCGAACATGGCCGCTATAAGCCATAGCACCCAGAGCGGGTTGTCCTTGGCCGTATCGATCACGCCCTGGTATATCATCCATTTCGAAGCGAAACCGTTCAAGGGCGGTACTCCCGATATAGCCAATGAAGCTATCAGAAAAGAAGCGAAACTTACAGGCATTATCTTCGCGAACCCCCCCAGCTTTTCCAGGTCCGTAGTCCCGGTCCTTTTTTCAACCGCTCCGCCTGACAAAAACAAGCAGGATTTATAGATGGCGTTATTGAGCATATGAAAAAGAGCGCCTGCGATGCCTATCGGGTTGCCCGTGCCGATGCCCAAGACCATATAACCGACCTGGCTTACCGCGTGATACCCAAGTAGTCTCTTTAAATCATGCTGGACAAGTGCCATCATGACAGCGGCAACTATTGTCACGCTTCCCAGGGCCATCAAAAATGTGTTCATGGCGGCATCCATCTGGAACATGTCCAGGGTCAACCTGACAAGAAAATAGATCCCCAGCAGTTTGTCGAGAGACGCAGGCAGAAAAGCAGCCACTGGCGTCGGAGCGTCTTCCGCGGTATCGGGCACCCAGGTATGAACCGGCATGACCCCGCCCTTCGCGAACGCGCCAAGGGCCAGACACAGGTAAGCCCAGACTGCCGCGCCAGAGTCCAGGGGTATATTGATCTTATCCATTTCAAACGCGCCGGACAGCTTCCAGACTAACCCGAGTCCCAAAAGCATAACGGCGTCCGTCCCGCCGATTATTATGAATGTTTTCTTGGCGGTATACGTTGTGCTTTCTTTCCGGCCGAATCCTATCAAAAGATAAAGAAGCAGTCCCAAAAATCCCCAGAAACCTATGAAAAGTATAAGGTTGTTCGAGAAAACCGCGCCGAGGGAAGCCGCTATGGTAAGCAATATGTAAAAGAAATACCTGATGAGCCCTTTTCTCCCTCGCATGAATCCTATTGAGTAAATAAGCACGAGCAAAGAAAAAAGACAGACAAAGATCCCTACAAAAATGGACAGATGATCGATCCTGAAAAGCTCAGCGTTTGGCATCCCAGTCTTTCCTTATTTTTTCCGTTTTCTCCTGTGACAGCCTTACCAGATCATGTCCGGTGTACAGCTTTTTCCCCTTTGTATTACGGACAGCCATCCTCTCCGTGCAGCAGTAACACGGGTCTATCGCCGCGAGGATTATCGTAGCGTCGGATATCGTCTCTCCCTTGACAGTCGCTTTATATGTAGGAAGATTCATGAACGTAGGCGCTCTAACCTTGTGGCGCACCGGACTGTTCGTCCCGTCACTCCTTACATAATGGAAAGTTTCTCCTCTCGGCGCTTCATGAGTGCCGATGCCCTCCCCGGGAGGTATGTTCTTGATCTTCGCGTCGATCTCACCTTCCGGTAGATTCAAAAGGCATTCTTTCATTATCTTGTATGACTCGAACATCTCCAGTATTCTTACTACCACTTTATCAAAAACATCACCATTATGAGTGACTATCATGTCCCATTCCACCTTATCATAAGCCGCGTAAGGTGAATCTTTTCTGACGTCCCGGGCAACTCCGGAAGCCCGTGAAGTCGGTCCCAGAGCGGAAAAGTTTATCGATTCTTCTTTCGTTAGAATGCCTATTCCCTTTGTCCGGGCGTGAAGCACAGGGTCATCCACTACCGCTTTTTTCAGCATGTTCAGTGTGGGAATTATGGAATCAATTTTCTTGATCACCACAGGTATGTCTTCCTTCTTTATATCTCTTCTTACCCCTCCCGGCTTGAACATGGCGTAGTTATTCCTGTTCCCGGAAAGTATTTCCATAACATCCAATATCTCTTCCCTCAATTTCCAGGCCCACATATAGACAGTGTTGTATCCCAAAAAATGTCCCGCGAGGCCAAGCCACAATAGGTGGGAATGTATCCTTTCTCCTTCACCTATTATGGTCCTTATGTATTTAGCCCTGTCGGGGACTTCCATGGGTATGATGTCCTCCACCGCCTGGGCATAAGCAAATGGATGGCTTGTGGAGCATATGCCGCATATTCTTTCGATCACGAATGTCGACTGGTCGAAAGTCTTCATCTCGGATAATTTCTCAATACCCCTGTGGTTGTACCCGACCTGGACATCGATATCGACGACCCTCTCACCCTCAACAGTAAGAGTGAAAAACTCAGGTTCTTCCTGAAGCGGGTGGTACGGTCCTATGGGAACTATTGTCTTCGCCATCAAACACCTCTATCCCTTATTGCGCCCTCATCCCACTCCTTATAATCGCACCTCAAAGGATAGACACCTTCCGGCCATTCGTCAGGAAGAAGGAGTCTTCTCATATCAGGATGACCCTTGAAACTGATCCCCAGCATTTCGTTCATCTCTCTTTCTATCCAGTTTGCCGCCTCAAAAACAGGAGCAAGTGAATCGATCTCCAATCTATCTTTGGGCAGCTTTACTCTCAAAGATATCTGAAGATTTATTTCTTCGATGATAAAATGATAAAGGATCTCCATGTGGAACCTGACATCCACGCCGGTCGCGATATTGAACCTCGCTCCCATATCTTTAAAAAGATAACTGCCGATCTTGACTATCGATTCAGGTTTTATCTCGATATAGACTCTCTTTTGGGACTTATCGAAAATATCGATAATATCGTCTTTGAATTTGCTTTTAAGATTCTTTAAAACTTCATTCCTTGTCATAATTCACTTCTCTGCTTGAGTATCCATCATCGATTGGGCGGGTCCTGTCGCTCAGTGCCCTGCGCGCCTCCGCGCCACTGGCTTGTGCGGTGCTCGGACACTGTCGCGCCACCCGCCCGCCGCTGACCGCAGACCGCTATGCCCTCTGCGCTCTGCTCTTTACTTCTTCCCTCTAACCTTCTCAATGAGCTTCACTACCCCCGCGATGATAGCTTCCGGCTTCGGGGGGCAGCCGGGAATATAAACGTCTACCGGGATGATCTTATCCAGCGGCACGGGACAATTATAACTGTGGATGAACATGCCGCGGGACATGGAACATTCCCCTACAGCCACCACAAGCAAAGGTTTTGGCGCTTGTTCATATAATCTTTTCAATCTCTCCACGGACTTCCTATTACAAGAACCCGTGATCAGGAGCACATCTGCGTGTTTAATACTTCCGACAAGAAGCATCCCGAACCTCTCAATGTCGAACCTGGGGGTAAGACAATCGAGTATCTCGATATCGCAGTTATTACAACTACCGGTAGACAGGTGAAACACCCATGGAGACTTCAAAAGTGCTTTTAATTTCATACTCATGATTATTTCCCTAATAATGCTAACACGACCGCTAGAGCAGCAAGAACCGTCATGGGGCCCCAGAAAAACCTCACCGCCTGGTCGATCCTCACCCGCGGGTTTGTATTCCGTATGACTGTTATTACCGCTACCAGTCCTATGTATTTCAGCACGCCGTATAAAAGATGAATACCGTCTACCCTCAAACCGCCCATGAACAGGATCATCAGGAAAAAAGGCAACGTGAACATGAGCATGTTCTTCATCAACCTGTAAACGGCGAGACCGGAACCTGAATATTCAATAAGCGCCCCTCCCGATATCTCCGTTTCCGCTTCCGGCATATCAAAAGGAACAAGGGCGAGTTTGGCCTGGGTGCACATAATGGCCACCACAAGGGCTATTACACCTGAAATGTTTCCCGCCACCACTCCGTTCGAAGCCTGAAAACTCAGGATATCCCCGATCCTTATAGAATATCCTGCTTTAATGACAGGCACTAAAAGCGCCAGGACAAAAGGAAGCTCGTAACTCAAGACAAGTTTCATCTCCCGCGAAGCACCCAAACTCGCAAAGGGATTGGCGGAGGCGAAACCCCCAATAATGATGCTTATAGAGGGAATGGTCAATAAATATATCGCGACAATAAGGTCCCCTAAAAATCCCGAGCCTGTATAGATATCATTCATCCAAAGCAAGGTCGACACCACCACGACACTCCCGAAACCCAGGACAGGGGCCATCATGAAAGTCGCTTTTGAAGCACCGGCCGGGACAAGCGTCTCTTTTCCCAGGAGCTTGACTATGTCGATCAAGGGCTGCAGAAGCGGCGGCCCGACTCGGTACTGCACCCGGGCAGTGACCTTCCTGTCGATCCAACTTGCCGCGAGCCCCATGGCGGCCGTCAGCAAAAATCCATAAACTAAAAGATATCCAATATAGTTCACGCTTTCTCCCTGTCCCAGTGAGTTGAATGGACTATTATGTTATCTCCTGCCAGGAATTCGTTCTCCCCGAGCTCCTTGTCAGCCTCTCTCAGGCTTAACGCCCCGTAGGGGCAAGTCGTTATGCAAAGCGGTTCTTGCTTCACGTCCCTCCGGTCCAGGCAGAAATCACAGTTGTGGACCAGGAGCGGAACAAGCTCGGGATAGATCGTCCCGTAAGGGCACGCATGCGAGCATGACCTGCAGCTTATACACCTCATGTTATGCCGCACGAGAAGAGCATCTTTCTCCTCCTCCTGCTCAAGCGCCTCTACCGGACACGCGGCGACACAGTGCGGATCCTCGCACCTGCGGCAGACAAGCGCGTAGGTAGCCAGTTCCGCCACGGAAAGGATCCCGTTATTCGCGGTCTGTCGGTGATACAAATAACTGCACTTTGTAACGCATTCTTCGCATTCACCGGAAGCGCAAACATCTAGATCGATAAAGAGCCTCTTGTCCTTGCCTTTCTTCGGCTCTACGTTCATCTTCCCCTGATGTATCTGTTCCGCGCTCGTATCCATATGGTTTTTGTCATCCCCGCGCAAGCGGGGATCTATTAATCCCAGATCTCGGAAAAATTCTTTATCTTGTCATACGTAAAAACTGGGCCATCCTTGCAGGCGTAATATGTCCCGATCCTGCAATGACCGCATTTACCTATGCCGCAGGACATGTTTTTTTCCATTGAAAGATAGATGTTGCCTTCTTTGAACCCCAGCTCCAGAAGTTTCATGGTCGCGAACCTCATCATTATAGGAGGTCCGCAGACGACCGCAATGCCTTTGGCGGAATCCATTTCGATACCGTCCATGATAGTGGTCACTACCCCGACATTACCTTTCCACTCTTCGTCGCCGACATCGACCGTGAGCCTGAGATCAAGATCTTCCCTCTCGTGCCACCCGTGGATCTCGCTCCTGTAAAGCATTTCTTTGGACGCGCGGCACCCGCCTCTGAAAAACAGTTTCTTGAATTTTCCGCTCCTGTTGAAAAATTCATACATCAGGCTCCTCAAAGGCGCGTAACCGCACCCGCCCCCGACAACCAGGACTTCCTTGCCTTCAAATTCATCCACCGGGTACCCGGTCCCGAGAGGGCCTCTCACACCGACCTTGTCACCTTTTTTAAGTTCATGGATCTTATCAGTGACTTTCCCTACCCTCATGACGGTGACTTCCAACACTTCTGTTGATTCAGGGTTTGAAGACGGCGTGAACGGCGCTTCCCCCACACCGGGAATGGTTATTTCCACAAACTGCCCGGTCTTGAAAGTCATGGGTTCTTTGGGTTTAAACCTTATCGTCTTGATGGTAGGCGTCTCGGTTATGACGTCAAGAACTTCGGCTTCGATCGGCCTGTATGGATTATTATTTTTCCCCATCACTATCTTTCAGTCTTCTTAGAACTTTCCTTATGTCTATTTTAGCCGGGCAGGCGGTTATACACCGGCCGCACCCGGTGCAGGCATGAAAATCGGCTACTTTAGGGAAAAAATCGAATTTTTTATCGAACCTGTTCCTGAGCCGCATCCAGAGTTTCTCCCTGGGGTTCGCACCCCCGGCGACCCGGGCGTAATCTTTTATCATGCACGAATCCCAGATCCTGAGCCGGGTCATCTTATCTTCGCTTTGCTGGTCATACAAGAGAAAACAATGGCAAGTGGGACAGATGATCGTGCATGCTCCGCATTCCACGCATGTCTTGGCCTCGTCGCTCCAGATATCGGATTCCCAGTTTCTTTCGATAATATCTTTCCTGAACTTATCATAACTGGGGACATTATTTTCCTTAATATTATTTTCTACTTCCTTCATAACCCGGTTACGCTGCTCGTCCCTTTGGCGGATCATATCCGGCTTTGCTTCAATAAAGAGAGACGGGTTCTTGTCTATTAGTTCCTGGCCTCTCTTTGAACCGGTTTCCACAACAAAACCCTTTTTGACCGGAGAAAGGCCGAGATCAAAATTTTCCTGGGGATACGGCTGATTTCCTGCCGCGAGACAGTAACACGTGTCTATCGTGCAGGTGCAATCGGAAGCTATGACCAGATTTTCTTCACGATTTTTAACGTAAAAAGGGTCCACATGATCATGATCCTTAAAAACATGATCCTGGACTTTGAAACCCTGTCTCAGGTCGCAGTTCTTGACCCCTACTATCGCAAAAGGCTTGTCCCTGGAGTGGGGGATCTCGGGGCTGAAATCCTCGGCAACGACCTCTCTGGCCATGGTGAAAAAGGCTTTCAGCGGCTCAAAAGGCCTTACCTCGCCGATCATGATATCATCAGACCAATCATTGAGTTCTTTATAAAACCTTTGGTCGCCTTTCTTGACCGGGGCAAAGACCCTGTAATCCTTTTTCAGGTTTTCGAGTAAGATCGCGAGTTCATTAATAGCTAAATATTTCATTTCTTTTCCGCCAAAAAATACGAAAGCGTCTCGAGCTCACGCGAAAGGTCGACATCCTTGACTTTTACATTATCGGGAACATTCAGACTGACCGGGGCGAAATTGAGCAGGCATTCAATACCGCTGTTCACGAGTTCATTCGCCACTTCCTGGGCTTTATCGGAAGGGACGGCGATAATACCGATACTTATATTTTTTTTCGCTACCGTCTCCTGCAGGTCGCTCAAAGGCTGTATTATTATCCCGCCCAATTCTTTGCCGATCTTTTTTTCGCTCTCGTCAAAAGCGGCAACGATCTCTAGCCCGTGCTTTTTAAATCCTGAATATGAAATGAGCGCTGAACCCAGGTGACCGGCGCCGACAACAGCAACGTTCCAGGTCTTATCCTTCCCCAGTATCTTTTCCAGAGCCTGTTTCAGTTCCTTCGTGTCATAACCGGAACCGCTCACCCCGAACTGCCCGAAATACCCCAGGTCTTTCCTTACCTGGGCGTCGCTTAGGTTTGTCCTGTCTCCTAATTCAGCTGATGATATGGTCCGGATGTTCAGCTTGACCAGTTCCGCCAGCTCACGCAAGTAAATGAAAAGACGGGAAATCGTTCCCTCGGGGATTTTTTTTCCGCTCATATTTGGATTGTGATAATCTTCACAGACTTCGTTCCGATTTTCACGAATATAATACTTTCGCAATAAAAAGTCAAGAGTTTTTTGGGGTGCTGGATGCTTGTCGTTAGTCGGTCGTCGGTCGTATTTCAAAGGACAGAGTGCGGAGCGGAGATATCAGATAGCATAGCGCAAAGAGCATCGCGGTTTGTGGTGTGCGGTCTTCGATGGGCGGGTGGCGCGACGGTGTCCGAGCACCGCACAAGCCATTGGCGCGGAGGCGCGCAGGACACTGAGCGACAGGACCCGCCCACTGGTAAACAGCCCTCTGCCTCGTTCTTCGAAAGTTGGAAAAATACCGTTAAAAAAATTGGTTGGGAAAGATTTTATTGTTTTTGCAAAGCTCAATGCTCGACTAATGGCGCCTGCGCTTGCCGAGAAGGACTATGTCACGCAGGGCTTTCTCGTCCTTCGCTCTCATCCATTTTTTCTCGAAATGCGTATCCTGCACTATTTGTGCGATAGCCGAAAGCGCGCGAAGGTGAAAATTGCGCTCGTCCTTCGTCCCCGCAATGACGAAGACGGTCCTCACTTTGCCTTCCGTTTCCGGAAATACTATGCCCCCCTTGCAGCGCACGAGGAGCATAACGAAATCCTTCTTCCCGTCTATTATAATGTGAGGTATGGCAAGCCCCGGAGCGAGAACGGTGCTGCTTTCCTTCTCCCTTTCAAGGAATTTATTGTAAATTACATCGGCGCTCGTTGAGAGCCTTTCCGAGAGCTTTTCCGAGGCGAGCCTGAAGAACTCGTCGGCGTTCATGGGTCCCGGAATATCGAGGACGATCGCCTCTTCCACGGATCTGTCGAACCTGTCCTTGACTATCTCATCCCTCTCCCTTATTATCTCTTTAAGCTCCTCTTCAAGCGTGACATCCACCAGCTCGCGGGCGGTCAGTCTTTCTATAAGATGTAAAAGCGCGAAATCTCTTCTTGCCCTTTCCCTGCCGTAAAACCAGTAAACCAGAAGCCCGCACGCGAAAAGCGTCGATCCCAGAAAAAGCGCCGCTTTACCCATGCCGACCACGAGCTGCCAGCACCCGAAGATCCCGATTATCTGCGTCCAGGGATAAAAAGGCGAGCGGAAACGTGGCTGGTAGTTCTGGACCCTGCTCTCCCTCATGATGATGACGCAGAGCCCGGAAAATATGAAAGTAAATATAAGTACGGTCGAGGCAATTTTCACAAGTATACTGAGCTTAAGGAAGACCGCGATTATCATTAAGAGGCCGGTAAAGACGATCGAAATATGCGGAGTCTTGAACTTGGGATGTACGTTAGAGAAAAACTCAGGAAGCAGTCTGTCCCTGCTGAGGGCCAGGGGATACCTTGAAGCTGACATGATGCCCGCGTTGGCGGTCGAGATAAAAGCGAGCATCGCCGCAAAGGCCATTGCGAGCACTCCCCATTCTCCCATGAACACGCCCGCGCCGGCGGATATAGGAGTAAGGGAATTATCAAGCGCCCCGCCCGGAAGTACACCGGTAGTGATAAACACGACCAGGGTATAAAGCACTCCCACCGCTGTAAGTGAAAGTATCATTCCCAGGGGCACCGTCCTCGCCGGATTTTTTACTTCTTCAGCAATGCTGGCGACTTTCAGAAGCCCTCCGTATGATATAAAGACAAATCCCGCCGTTGAAAAAACAGCGGCAAGGCCGTTGGGCATAAAGGGCTTAAGATTGGAATATTTTACGGCCGGCCAGCCTTTGAAAATATAAAAAACAAGTAAGCCGATAAGAACAATTACTATCACCGTCTGCACCTTTCCCGCTCCCTTGATCCCTATGTAATTCAAAATAACGAAAAAAGCGCAAAAAGCCAGGGCGATAAGCCGCGGATCCACACCAAGCATAAGATGGGTAAAGGCCGCCATTCCTACGAGGGCAAAAGAGCTTTTCAGGGAAACCGAAAGCCAGGTAAGCAAGCCGTCTACTGTCGCGATAGCGGGTCCCATGCTTCGGGCGACGTAAAAATAAGTGCCTCCCGCTTTGGGCATTGCGGAGACAAGTTCGGCTTGGCTCAGCATACCCATCACGGCCAAAAGCCCCGCAAGAAAATAAGAAGCGATGACTGCGGGTCCGGCTTTGGCGTGGGCCAAGCCGGGAAGGACAAACAGCCCGGAACTGATCATCGCCCCGGAGGCTATGCAGAAAACATCAAGAAGTCCAAGCTCCCGTTTAAGCGTAGAATTTTTTCTTCGCATTGCATATTAATTATACACGAGCGTGGTGAAGAAAAAAAGGATTAGAAGTATGTCATCCCGGGCGACTGAGCCAAAGGCGAAGGAGACCCGGGATCACACAAAATTTTTATTTGATCCCGGATATTTCGCTTCGCGAAATTCCGGGATAACATATTTACTGACTTCTCGCTTCTTTCTTCACAAAAAGCATCGGGAACACAATGTCGCTCACGCAGCATGGTACCCAGACCGCGATGAAAAGGAACACGAAAACCGCCGCGCAAGAGAACCAGGACCATGATTTTCCTGCCGCCATGATGATGTGCAAAAGCGAAGCCCAGGTGCTGATCAAGACATGGCCGGCGTGGGGAAATTTTGTTGTTGGATATTTGTAGGCTATAGCGATACCTATGACCGCAAGGGGATTTACAAGCCACCATTCTTCGATAAAACCGATATGGGCATGCCTGTGGGGCATATTGAGAAGTGTCTCGCCAAGGTAGGGGATCAAGGAATCACTGAGTGTCGCGATGCCTACGGACCCCACATAACCGACAATGAACAATACCCAGAGATTGCATTTTCCTTTTATATGAGGACCCGGGCCGCAAACGTGGAGCCGGTAAATCGACGCCGTGACAAGAGCGCTTAAAACCACGTGCATCGGGTGGAACGTGTAAAAAAGCTTATAAGCAATACCTTCGGGTATATTATGCAATAAGATCATTATAACTATCCCAGTAACCGCCCCGAAAATGGTAAAAGGCGCGTGATGTTCCAGTTCTTTTAAAATATTTTTAAACATTTTTACCTCTTTCTTTGCAAACTATGGGTTTTATAATAGAATGGAGATCTTTGCCATTATACTTCGTTTCAAATATTCAAGGTCAAACGGTTTGATGATATAATCCGCGGCCCCCAGCTTCACGGCTTCTTCCGCTATGTTTTTATCGACAACAGCCGTGGCCATGATTATACCCACATTTTTATCGATCTCTCTGATCCTCCTCATCACCTCAATACCGTCCATCCCCGGCATCCTGATATCCAAGAGGATGACTTTTGGCCTTACCGTTTTGAACTTTTCCATGCCTTCCATAGCGGAAGATGCCGTTGTCACTTCATACCCCTCTTTTGTAAGAAAAACATCCAGGAGCTTGCATATTTCGATCTCGTCGTCGATCACTAGAATTTTTCCTTTCATATCTTCCTCCTATCCACCAACTACGGGCAGGATAATAGTAGCTGTTGTCCCCTTCCCCTGCTTGCTGACATAAGTGAGTTCGCCGCCATGGGCCTTCACGATACCGTAACACACCGAAAGCCCAAGACCCGTCCCGTGTTCCTTGGTCGTAAAAAACGGATCGAATATTTTATTCATGTCTTCCTTTTTTATCCCAGTACCCGTATCTGAAATATCCACTCGTACTTTTTTGTCTTCTGCCCGGGAGGTGGTTATCGATATTCTTCCACCTCCAGGCATCGCCTCTCCCGAATTCCTAAGAAGATTCATGAATACTTCGTGCATTTGTTTTTCATCGATCCTTACCGTGTGGAGGCTATCTGCGTAATCTCTTACTATCTCTATGTTGGACAAAGAATATTGATGTTCGAGCAATTTAACGACGAAAACCACAACATCATTTATATTGACTTCCTTCATCTCTCCCTTGCTGGGTCTTGAGAACAAAAGCAGCCTGTGGATAACGTCTTTCGCGCGTTCGCACTGATCCATTATGATCTTCAGGTTTTCGTCGATCTCAGCGTTCAGATCTTCACTCATAAGTGAAAGCTGGGCCCTGCCGGAGATTATCTGGAGAGGATTATTGACTTCATGCGCCATGTCTGAGACAAGCCTGCCGAGTGAAGCGAGCTTTTCGGATTGGAGAAGCTGTTCCTGGCTGCTTTTGAGCTCTCCATGGGATTTTTTGAGATCCGCCAGTATGTTTAAAACCGCTTGCTCATTTCTTCTTAGCTGTTCGTTGAGACGTTTCAACTCCTCTTCCGATGCCCTCATCTTGGTAATATCCTTGGCAACGCCGAGCAAACCGTCCAGCTCGCCTTTCTTGTTACGCATTATGGAAGCGGAAAAAAGAATGGGTATCCTTTCCCCTCCTTTTGTTATAAAGGTCATTTCGTAAAGCTCCTGGGGATACCTCTGGACGAAGTCAAGCAGCCCCCGGCCTTCCAGTTCCAGTTTGGCGACGGTATGCGGGGAAAAGAGCTCGGATATCTTCTTCCCTATCATTTCCTCCTTTTCATATTTTAAAAGATCAAGCGTCGCCTTGTTGATCGAACTTATCGACCCCGAGGGATCAAGAACGATCAGGGCATCAGTCATGGACTTTATTATGTTCTCTGCGTAATCCCTCGCGGATATAAGCTCTTCTCTCGATCTTTGAAGCGCTTCGGTCATCTTGTTGAACGATTCGGCGAGTATCTCTAGTTCATCCCCAGTCGATATCGATGCTCTCGCCGTCAGATCGCCTTTTGCGACTTTTTGGGTAACATCGGTCAGTGAAAAAATAGGCTGGCTTAACCGTCTTGCAAAAAGGTAAGAAAAACCCAGTCCCAGGAAAATACATAAAAAGGCGACCCAGAAAGTCCCCCGGTATATCGCTTTCAGGTCTTTGTAAAATCTCTCAGGTGAAAGGCCGATGTGTATCCAGCCCCAATTTATCCCCGAATAAGTAAAAGGAAAAGAATAATTGTAGACTGTTTTATTTGTAAGATCACTTTTGATAAATTCTCCGCTGGATGTCCTTTCCGGAGGAAGCCACATCCCGCTTAAAGTCTTTACATTCCATCCTTTCTCAGTGCTGATCAAAGAAAAACCATCGTTGCGCGTAATAACTACATAATCAATGCCGGGTCTTTCCAAAACCACCTTCAGACAATGATCGACAACAAAACTATAATCCTCCAGAACGAGCGCCTGAGCTACTACCTGCCCCACAGAAGTGGCTATAGCCTCGGCCGTTGAGTTCATGCCGCTTATAAGAGATTCCCTCTCAAAAGGTATGACAAAAAGAGCCATCACGGATATTGTTAAAATGATCACTATCCATAATAAGGTAACAGTACGAAATAATATGCTCCGGCCTCTAAACCCTAACTTTTTCAACGTGATCCTTTCAATTCGTTATACTCATTGATAAGTTCTTTTATGCTATTGAAATAAGTTGGATCGAAGAGAACGATCTTATCAACACGGAACAGGGTCAATATCTGTTTTCCTTTGGGATCCTCATGCAATTTTAAGCTTGTATCCATGATTATCTTCTTATATTTCTCATCATACCCCTCTCGAAAACATGCCACGCTGACCAAGTAAGGCGGAGATTCCGCCAATACATCAAGTTCCCCGCCGAGCTGTGGATTCAATTCGGCAGCGGTACGGAAAGATCCGCGGGTCACGATGCAGGCATCCGCCTGACCAAAAAAAACAGGCAATACCGCTTGGGACGCCTTGGTCGCCCTTTTGATATTCGAGAATAATTCCCCGCTTTCCGGCAATCTGTCCTTTAGAAGGGTCGTGTTCAGCCATAATAAACCGATATCTCCTCTGCCACCCGTCTCGACTAGCAGCTTTTTTCCTTTTAATTGGCTCAGTCTTTTGATCCCCTTGTCTTTCCTGACCAGGAGAATGAATTTCTGCTCAACTTCGCCGCCCGAAACCGTCGCCATAGAGACTTCCAGGGGGGCTTTATCTTTGACCTCGAAATATTCAAGGGTGGACATTCCAAGCATATCGGCTTTTTTATTCTTAATTGCTTGCACCAGCTCCCGAAGATCATAAAAAATGTGCTGTTCTGCCGTAAATTCTTCTTCCATGTTCCTTAAGATAACGTCACCCCATACCTGCAAAGCGGCAACTGCATCCTTTATATCGACTTCTGCAAAGGAATTGGCCATGTAACCGATCTTGAGGATTTTTGGTTCGCCGGCGGATAACTCTTCTTCCGCTTTAGAACAACGGAATGCGCAGAAGGAAATAAAAAACAAAGTGCCGAGAACGATACAAATCGTATTTTTCATTTACTCCCCTATTGTTTTTCGCTTTTCAATATCTTGCTGACCTCTTCCCCAATGACAAAATCCAAATTAGACTTAGCTTCAAGGTGATCATAAAGTGCTTTTTGATGCTGGGCCTGCATGAAAGATTCCATGATCTGGGCTTCTATAACGTCTTTTGTCTCGACAAGCCCGTCCTGGTAGGCGCGCACGTTAAGCTCTCTGTTCTCTTCCGCGGCCTTTGCCGCTTCAAGAGAAAACCCATACTGCTCCTGGGCGCTCGACATGCGCAGAAAAAGATGTTTTACCTGCAGGGCCAGTCCTTCTTTTAAAAGTATCTGTTCCTGTTTTAACTTCCTCAAACGCGCGCGGGCTTCCCTGACCTTGCTTGCGGTAAGAAAACCATCAAAAATAGGGAACTCCACGGCAAAACCCACTGTCCAGGTCTCTTTGTTCCTTGCGGCAGCCATGCCATACTTGTAGGGGTTTGCCCAGTAATTCAAAGTCCCGGTAAAAGCGACTTTCGGGCCAAAACCCCCTTCTTCCTCCTTTATCTTGGCCTCGGCAGCTTCGAGCCCTGCTTCCAGTTTTGCCCAATCCGGATTGAACATGTAGGAATCACTGACTAATGCCGCAAGGTCCACATCATACGGCGCGTAAGGGATCTCCGTATCCGAAAGTTCGATCCCCGTATTCCATTCCAGTCCCATGGTATTCACAAGGGCCGACCTAGCGACCTCTTTGTTGCTTTTTAAGGACGCGACCGCGGAACGCAGCGCTTCTACTATGGTCTTGTTCCTCAAGTAATCCGTTTTTTTAACCCGGCCGGACCCTCTTTTATACAGGTTTTCCGTAAGTTCCAAGGTGACTTCTAAACGTGAAAGCGCGTCCCGGGCGATCTTGTAAAGTTCCCTTGCCAGCACTGTTCCGTAATACATCCTTTTTACGTCGTATATCACCTGTAGATCGGTCCGTCTCACTTCCTCTTTTGCGGCCTTGATCCCCGAACTGGCTTGTTTCAATAGCGCGCTCCGCACGCCTCCGGTATACAGGGGATACATCAGATCGAATGAAACGACCGTGTTCCTCCTGTCGGCGAGCTTTATTGTCTTCTCCCCCACCCTGGCCAGGGTTATCGTATCTCCAAAACCGAGGCCCGGACCCGACAGGACCGTGTTCCTTGAAACAGTATTTTCGCTCGGAAATACGAAAACCGGGTCACGGTTGAGCTCCTGGTAAGTCGCTTTCAAGCCGACTTGCGGGAAAAAGCCCGACATGGCCTGCATATACTGGGCTTCGGCTATCTCAAGGGCGAGTATGGAAGCGGGGCGCCTGCGGTTGTTTTCAAGAGCGAGCTCTATGCAATCTTCGAGACCCAGCATTCTAGGGAATTGAACCTCCTCTCCTGTCGAGGACCTGACACATGCGGATGTGCAGATAAAGCATAATAGAAAAATGAAGAACCTCTTCAACATTCTCACCTCTTTTTCCCTTGGATATTTAGTCGCTGAAGGATATATCATAAGGTGTCGGTTTACCAAGTTCCTTGGAAAGTTCGTTTATTTTCTTTTTAAGTTCGATCATCTGCAGCTCGCGCCCGACTGTGACTTCTTTATATTTCTGCAGTTCATCTATGGTCTTCCTCAGCGCTTCCTCTGTCTCTTTGAGTTCGGTGACATCTATATCCGCCCCCCTATACCCTTTAAGTTCCCCTTTTCTGTCCAGGACAGGGACTCCGTTTGTCAAAAGCCAGATTATCTTACCGATCTTAGTCATATTCCTGTTTAAAAATTCCTGAAAAGGCTCTTTTCTTGCGAAAACTTCGAGCGCTTTCTTCTTTAATTTTTCCTTTTCTTCGGGCATAAACATATCGTAAAAATGCTTTTTTCCGATCACTTCCTCAGGTTTGTAGCCAAGTATCTCCTGGATCTTTGGGTTTGCGTACAGGTACAAACCCTCCTTGTCGACTTCCCATATCCACTCTTTCGTGCTTCCCACGACCTGCTGGAACCTCTCTTCGGACTCTTTCAGCGCTTTTTCCGCCAGTTTTTGTTCGGTTATATCCCTCACGCTTTCAACAACACCCGTTATATTTCCTTTGTCGTCTCTAAGGGGAAAAGCTGAAAGCAACATCCATCCGGCGGGTGTTTCCTCAGAGGGATAAGGAACAACGCTTGATTGCGTTTCCCCCGTTTCCATGGCTTTTTTGGAAGGACACCAGGGACAGGTCTCTCCTCTTTTTTGATAAATCTTATAACATTTTTTCCCGACAATAGGCATGCTATCAGCGTACATCTTTTCCATCCACTTGTTCGTATTTATGATGTTAAAATCCCTGTCAAGAACGCTTATGCCGTCCTGGATCCCATCGAAAATATCCTGGAGAAATTTCCGGTTTTTCTTAATCTCGGTTTCCATTTTCCTGCGTTCGGTTATATCCCGGATAAAAATAAGACTGGCTCTTTTTCTCCCGTACATGACAAGGCTCGCGCTTACTTCCACATTGATATTTTTGCCGTTTCTGTGGACAAAAACTGTCTCGAACACCTGTCCTCTTTCCTGGCCTGAGATATGTTTTTTGTATTCCTCGTTAAAACTCTCGAGCGTGTCAGGACTGACATATCCGGAAAAATCCTTTCCGAGGACTTCACTAAAGTCGTATCCCATCATCTCCAAAAACCGCGGGTTAGCGTAAACGCTGCGCTTGTCCTGGATGACGCATATACCGTCATTTGCTTTCTCGGCGAGCGTCCTGTACCTCTCTTCGCTTTCCCTGAGCATATCTTCCGCCCATCTGCGCTTGGTCACATCCCTTATGATGACCTCCATGCCGATGAAGTCGCGATTCTTCATGATAGGCGATGCCGCGGCCTCTATAGGGAAGATATGTCCGTCGCTATGGACCGCGCTGAATTCAAGCTTTCTGAAAGTTACGCCTTTCGATAGCTCCAAAAATGCTTTTACAGCTTCTTCTTGTGATCCTTTTGTCAGGTAATCCCGGAAATTAGTCCCGAGGGATTTTGAAGCGGCAATATTGAACATTTTTTCCGCGGACGGATTCACATATGTAAGATTGCCTACCTTGTCTGTCGTGATGATGCCGTCAGCCGAAGTCTCCGCCAGGACCCTGTATTTTTCCTCGCTTTTACGAAGCTCGGCCTGGGCGGCCTCTTTTTCATCTTCTGCTCTTTTTTTATCAAGCGCCGATCTGACTACCATGCCAAGGTGGACCAGGTGGTCCTTCAGGACATAATCAGAGGCTCCCGCTTTCATACAAGTTACCGCGACTTCTTCGCTTATCGAACCGGTAACGACCACAAATGGAGTTTTCGGGGCGTAATTTTTCACAAGTCTAAGCGCGCTCATCGCATCGAACTCGGGAAGCGTGTAATCGGCAAGAATGATGTCCGGCTTGAAACTCCCCAGTTCTCTCAGGAGCGCGCCCTTCGTTTCGACTCTCCTTGCTTCAAATTTAAGTTGTTCTTTTTTGAGCGCCCGCCGCATGAGTTCAGCGTCAGCGGCATTATCTTCAAGGATCAGTATCCGTAATTTCTCTTCCATTTATTCTCCCATTTATTTTAAATAGATCTATCTTGCCGGCTCATTGATCTCCACCCAATAATGACATACTTCTGAAACTATATCTTCGAACTTTTCCGAATCAACAGGCTTGATTATATAACTGTTAGCGCCGTTCCTGTAGCTTTTTACAATATCCTTATCCTGTTTAGACGAGGTAAAAATGACTATTGGCGTCTTTTCTATGTTCTCGACCGATTTTATCTCTCTTAATAGCTCGTTACCGTTGATCTTGGGAAGTTTAAGGTCAAGAAGTATGAGCTTGATCCTGGTTTGGCCGCTCAAAAGGATGTCCCTTGCTTCCGGGCAATCTTTTACCACTTTGATCTTGTAATCAAGCCCCCGTTTTTTAAGCGATCTTTTGACAAGTTCCGCGTCCGTGGGGCTGTCCTCTATTAAGAGGATATCAAGTTCTTCTATATTGTTCATTTTTTTATTTCCTTATTCTTTCGGTAATGTGAAATAGAATGTCGCGCCTTCGCCGGACTTCCCTTCCGCCCAAATATCCCCTCCGTGGCGGCGGATTATCCTCTGGACTATGGCAAGCCCCACGCCGGTTCCCTCGAATTCGTCTTTCCCGTGCAGCCGCTGAAAAACAGCGAAGAGCTTGTCCTTGTATTCCATGTTAAACCCCACACCGTTATCTTTGATGTAATAGATGTTCCTGTCTTCCTCAGGCGTTGCCCCTATTTCTATCACTGCTTTCTCTTTCGGGCGGGTGAATTTGACCGAATTAGACATGAGGTTCGCGAGGGCCTGCTGTATCATCTTCCTGTCCCCTTTAGTAGCGGGAACTTCTTTTATGTCGAACTCTATATCTCTTTCCGGGGCGCTCGCCTTCTGTCTTTCGCTCTCCTCTTTCGCAAGAGAACTTATATCCACTTCCGATACCCTCATATCCTGCCTGCCTACCCGGGAGAATGCAAGGAGATCATCGATGAGCTGGCTCATGTTCCGCGTGTTCTCTTGTATAACATCCGTAACTTTCTTTCCTTCCTCGTCAAGTTTTTCGGAATAATCCTCCTTGAGGATATTGGAAAAGCCGTCTATCGCCCTCAAGGGAGCCCTGAGGTCGTGTGAAACGGAGTAGGAAAACGATTCAAGCTCTTCGGTGCGTTCCTTTACAAGTTCTTCAAGATGTTCCCGATATCTTATAAGTTCTTCTTCCGCCCTCTTACGTTCGGTTATGTCCCGTCCATAAATATTAACATACCCTGCTTCCAAGACAGGTGCTACGGAGAATAAAATGATCCTTCCCCTGATCTCTGTTTCTTTTTGTGAAATTATTCCTGTTTCTACCGATTCTTTTACAACATCATCCCAACAATGCCTGGGGATCTCTTCTCCGATCGTGCATCCAAATTCTTCTAATACAGGCTTGCTTGCGTCATTTGCGTAAAGAAGTATCTTTTTGGTTGATATCCGCAAAACAGGATTTGGATTTTCCTCTGGGAACTTCGCAAGGCTTTGTATCTTTTCTGTGGCCTGCATTTTTTCGGTAATATCTTCATAGATAGCGACTATTTCTCCCGTGGGCAGTTTGTAGACATAATTATCTCTCCATCCAACTATCCTTTGGTCTTTGTATATTTTTGCGGGAAAGTGTTCCGGCTCTCCTGTTCGCCACACCCTCTGGAACACCTCAAAAAGGCCGAATTCCTTTACCCCCGGGAATACTTCCGTAACGGGCCTGCCTATGATGTCCTCTTTTCTTGCTTTTTCCATCTTCTCGCCGGACCGGTTGAAATCCTGAAAAATAAAATCTCTCCCTTCATCGACTGACTTGTATATCGCTACGGCACTCTTCATATTATTAAAAAGTTCTTTAAACCTTGTTTCACTGTCTCTCAATTCTTTTTCGGCTATTCCCTTCAGGAGCGCGTAAAAAACGAAGGCCCACCACATAGGAATCAACGCCCCAATAAGGTCTTCCAGAATATCGAGCGCCTTGGTTATCCCGGCCCATTCCAGAAAAAGACACAAGCTGTAAACAAGAGTAAAAAGGAGAGTTCCCGCCAACAACAGTTTCGTTTCCGTCTGCAAAGCACGTTTCCACCCTTTTAAAAGTATGCCCAGTGTAAACACTGAAGCCAGAAAAGTGATAAGGTCAATAATAGCGATAGGGTGCATTATGCGGTATCCCTTCCCCTTCCGAATACTTTCCAACACCAGACAACTATCAATATCGAGCTGACCGCGTAAGAAATGTGTTCAAGGTAGTTCAAAACCTTCTCCAGGAAGAAACCTTCGAGGATGGTCAGCATCCAGCCTGCCAGAAGAACAGCATATCCTATAAAAAGTATGTTCGAGGCCGGGATCGATCTTACCCGCTGGCGGTTACTTATAATGAAGATCATGACGCCGGCGCCAAGCAAAAACATGAGGACTTCGTTTTCATGTACCATCTATCCTGTCGCTCCTTTTTTACCTCTAAATCTAAATCTGTACCGAATCACGTCCGTTATTATCCCCAACGCCATTTAGGGTGTTTTTATATCGGACGGAATAAATAAAAAAGCCCGGGTAAAAAATACCCAGGCTTAAAAAATCAGGATTTTTCAAGTATAACAAAGAAAACAAACCATAGATCCATTTTTCCCCCCTGAAAAATGGAATGTATTGTATATGCGCTAAACAAGTATATTGTATTACACATGTTTACCATGTCAACATAATAAGCGAAAAGTCAGTTTGCCAAATCCTGCTGGTTAAGTTATAATACAGCAAATCCCAGGTGAAATATGGCAAAATTACAAAACTTATCAGTATTTTTCCCCGCTTATAACGAGGAAGATAATATAGTCCGGACGGTCAATAAGGCGCTCGATATCTTCCCCTCCTATGCCGAAAACTTTGAGGTCATAATCGTCAATGACGGTTCCGGCGACCGCACCAAAGAACTGGCCGAAGAGATGGCCGAAAAACATGCAAATGTCAGAGTCGTCTCTCACGAAAAGAACAGGGGTTACGGCGGAGCTTTGAAAAGCGGCTTTACCAGCGCTAAATACGAGAATGTTTTCTATTCTGACGGTGACGGTCAGTTCGACCTTAAAGAAATAGAACAGCTTTTGCCTTTGGTCCCGGAATGCGATATTACCGCCGGTTACAGGATAAAAAGGAACGACCCCATCCACAGGATCATAAACGGCAAGGCATACAATCTGCTGGTGCGGATCCTCTTCGGATTAAATGTGCGGGATATAGACTGCGCTTTTAAGATCATAAAAAAGAAAGTCATTGAAAACGTCGATCTTAAAAGTGAAAGCCAGTTCATAAGCGCGGAACTTTTGATCAAAGCGAAGAAAAAGGGGTACTCGATAAAACAGGTCGGCGTCCACCATTACCCAAGAGAGAAAGGCAAACCTACCGGAAACAGCATCCGCGCGATCATAGGCTCTTTCAGTGAACTGTTCAGTCTTTGGCGGGAACTACTGTAAATCAAAAATTAGTAGATAGAAATTAGATAGTAGTGAAGCTCACTCCATTTTGATGAGTTCGAAATCAGATTTATCAAAAAGAATGGAATATTTTACCTTAGCGAAGGCATTTATGCTTC
Organism: Candidatus Omnitrophota bacterium; assembly: GCA_049643885.1. Classification (GTDB taxonomy): domain Bacteria; phylum Omnitrophota; class Gorgyraeia; order Tantalellales; family Tantalellaceae; genus JBARQV01. The sequence continues at coordinate 52,329 of JBARQV010000055.1, forward strand.
TTTTGTCGGTGAAGATATACCGGCCTTTTTGTGTGATCACAGTTTCAAAAGCCTCTTCCCCTACGATATTCTCGCCCACATCCCCAAGATAAAACTGAAGACCCGGATCGCTTATGTCATAAAGATACAGTTTTTCGCCCTTTGGAACAGTCTCCTTGACCTTCACGGCTATTTGCTTTATGCCGGGAGAATAATCGAGATCCATGATATTCTTATCAATAGAAAGATACGAAAGTGAGGCGAAAGCCAGCATAGAAACGATCGCTATTGTACGCTTTTTAAGAAGCCTGCTCGCTCCCCAACCGGTCATTATCGAAAGCGCCGGGTATATCGGCATCATGTACCAGTGAAGCTTGGTCCGGACCAGGCTGAAAAGTACCAGCACCGTGCCCGCCCATATAACCGGTATAAGATGTTCTTTTTCCCCGTTCCGAAATATCCTCCATATCAAATACGGCGCCAGGACAAGACCTACCCCCGCCCAGGGCCGGCCTTTATTCGGTACCACCCCGATGTATGTCAATAGATCCCCGGTATGGCCTTCGACCGCCTGTGTCGTCCGGATAAAAAGATGCTTGATAATATAGTCTTTAACAAAATCATCGCCGTAATGAGAAAAAGCAAGCCAGTGCCACCAGCCCAGGACAAGCAAAGTGACCGCAAGGCCGGCAACAAGCGCCGGCTCTTTCAACATTTTATATTTTCCGGTAAAAACCAGATACAGACCAAGTATGATCGGGATAAGGAACGACCCCAACCCCTTCACAAGAAACGCGCAGGTAAAAGCTAAGCATGAGAAAAAAAGATAGATCTTCTTTTCTTCGCCGAGTTTGAACATAAAAAGTGAAAGAATTATAAAAAAAGTAAGGGGCATGTCAAGCATACCCACTCTTGCCGACCAGATAAAATGCCAGGTGGAAAGTAGGACCAGAGCCGAAGTAAAAGCGGCGTTCCTGGAATATAACCTGTTCGCGAAAAGGTACGTCAAAAGAACCGCGCCTATCCCGCAAAGAGCCGAAAAAAGCCTTACTGAAAATTCACTTACCCCGAAAAGCATATAGAAAAGCGCGGTGACCCACATGTAAAGAGGCGGCTTATCGCTCCACGGTTTGTCCGCCCAAGAAAGATCGATCCAATTCCCGGTCTTCAGGATCTCGCGTGAAACTCCCCCGTACAGGCCTTCGTCCCAGGAAAGAAGGCTTCCCGTGCCGAGATTCCAGAGAAGCAATATCGCGGCAATAACGAAGAGTATCAGTAAGTCGATTCGTGTTCTATTACCCATTATCCACTATCCAATGGGCGGGTCCTGTCGCTCAGTGTCCTGCGCGCCTCCGCGCCAATGGCTTGTGCGGTGCTCGGACACTGTCGCACCACCCGCCCTGGCTAATCCAAATTCCAACATCCATTATCTATTATCTATTATCTATCTCTTCCATGTATTTCGTCGGAACTTCCTTTACAAGAAAAAGGTTCCCTTCTTTATAAAACTCTATCCCATCGGCAAAAGCTTGTCCAGCCATAATTTTCAAAATGACCGGTTCGGAGTCGTGCCGCAACCCCACCGCGTAGGCATCCTTTTCATTCATGCTCAAATGGACGAACTGGCGGTCCATCGATCTCAGCCCGCCGGCAAGTATATTGTCCATACTGTCCCCGGATGTCCCGTGGTATAAAAATTCCGGCGGCTCAACGTTCCCCGACACCGGCCGGACCTCTACTGAATGGCCGTAAGTGGCCCGTATTTTCTTCCGCGATATCCCAAAGCGGCCTTTGGGATCCTTTTCAACAAGGGTGAAAAGCTCCTCTTCCTGGAACTTCTTGAATCTTCCCTTAAGAACGGCAAGGACTTTCTCAAGATCGGCAAAACCATTCCCGTCAAGTTCGAGACCATACTTGCCGGGATCATGCCGCAGGATATAGGACAAAAACTTGCTCAGTCTTATACTGTATTCAGTCATATTACGAAAAACCTCGATGCAAGCCTGTTTCCGCGGCGTAGTCAAGAGCTTCCTTGAATTCTTCCAAAGTGATTCCCCGCGAAAGCTCTTCGTGTTTATACGCCTGAAAACAGGGGTGGTATTGTTCCATGATGTTCACGTATGAATCTTTCGAAATTTTTTCAGCTATAAAATCCAAAACGACGATCGACCCGGCCAGCCTGTTAGGAAGAACAAGATGGCGGATCAAAAGCCCCCTTTCGGCTACCCCTTCATCGTTTATTGCCAGATCTCCTACCTGACCGTGCATTTCAAGAAGCGTTTCTTTGCATACCTTCCAGTAGTTCTGCGCTCTCGAATATTTTTGTGAGTGCCCTTCGTCAGAATATTTCGCGTCCGGCATATATATATCAAAAATACCCTCCATCTCCTTCAAGGTGGAGGCCTTGTCATATCCTCCCGAATTGTAGACCAGGGGCAGTTTTAGTCCTTCTTCTATCGCTATAATAAGAGCTTCCAGTATCTGCGCGGTGACATGTGACGGGGTCACGAAGTTTATGTTATGGGCGCCTCGCCTTTGCAGGGAAAGCATCACTTCAGCAAGTTCTCTAGGTTTCATCTCTACGCCTTCCCCGAGATGCGATATCGTGTAGTTCTGGCAGTATATGCACCCCAGATTACACCATGTGAAAAAGATGGTCCCGGAACCGCCTTTCCCGACTAGCGGAGGTTCTTCCCCGAAATGAAGGCTATAACTGGAGATCATGGCATAGCGCCCGGCCCTGCAAAACCCCAGTTCCCCTTCAAGCCTGTTAACCTTACAATCCCGGGGACAAAGATCGCATTTCGCGAGCCTTTCAACAAAGCTGTTCTTTATCTCTTCAAGCTTTCCGCTTTCGTACAGTTTCAGATATGACGGTCTCATCTTATTTGTGAACGGTCACGGGAGTACCTTTTTTCCCGTTAAAAAATTTCTGGGCGTTATCGTTGCTGACAGAGATCTCCAGAAAACCGAAACTGCCGAAAATAGCCAAAGGTTTCCTCTGCTCAGTATCCTCATACGACCTGGATATGGTCTTTATCGTTTTATCTTCTATTTTAACTTTATACGGCCGGCCTTTCGCGAACCGCCTCATCGATAATTTACTTATATTGCTTACAAGGTTGCCGAACCTGTCTATGTAGATCACTTCTCCTTTCAATACGTTCTTGTCCTCCTCAGGCTCATGGATATTCAGCTGTTCTATATAATCATTGCTTTCGCCGAAACTGTCCAGTTTCTTCCCTCCGGAGAGGTGGGCCGCCACAGGGGCGAATATGTCCCTGCCGTGAAAGGTATCCGAAACCGGTTTCCTGAAATATGCTTTATTTTCTGCTACTTTTATTTCCTTTATGCCGTCCTCCCTGACCGCCAGGCTTAAAACACCGTTATCCGGTCCCACGAAACAGTAATGTTCGGTCTGGACTATGACCGGCCTCCTTTCCGAACCCACGCCGGGATCGACCACGACCAGAAAAATGGTCCCTTCCGGAAAATATTTGAAAGAGCCTTTTAATAGAAACGCGGCTTCAAAAATGTCCTGTGGGTTCACATCGTGGGAAATATCGACCAACCTGACATCAGGATTTATCGAGAGGATCGCTCCTTTCATGACGCCCACAAAATTATCTTTTAGCCCAAAATCCGTCATTAAAGCTATAGTGCTCATTTTTCAAACTCCCCCAATCTTTTAAAAGCTTTCATTTTTTCACTCTGTCCTATTTTCGCTTTGGAGACCGCGCCCCTGAGGAACCGTATGGACGAGTCATAAACAGTTCGATTTACCGGATCTTCTCATAATCTCACACAAACTACCAACTACTAACTACTAACTACATCTTCTTATAAAGCCCTACCACCTCAGCCTTATCGACTACGTGGCCTTCCATGGCTTTTTCAAGGTCTTTCTTGCTTATGCCTTCTTTCAGGCCAAGTTCCCTGTCCAGCGCGTACACCTTGAAAAAGTAACGGTGAGTCCCCGAAGGCGGACAAGGGCCGCCATAATCTTTTCTGCCGAAATCGTTCCTTCCCTGTTTCCCCGGGACCGTATCTTCTTCGACCCTGGAGATAATAGGCATGTCATAGACCACCCAGTGGACCCATGTTCCCATGGGGGCATCCGGGTCATCAACTACCAGTGCCAGGCTTTTAGCTTCCACCGGAATATCGTCGATCATGAGCGCGGGATTCACGTCATCCCCCTGACACGTAAACTTAGAAGGGATCATCTCGTTATTTCCGAATTCAGGGCTTGCGATCCGCATAACACACCTCCTCTTTACGCCTAGAACGGACACTTCCGGAAAACGCATCCTCCGGAGTATTCCGACCCGGCAGTCATTATCTCTTCAGCGTTCGAGGGTTTTCTTTTTTCCCTGTGATCAAAGGACAATACCTGCCCGTCCTTGCTCCCGTACCTGTAAACGGTTATCCCTTTGCATTTAAGCCCGTGTGCCATCATGTAAATCTTTCTTACGTCCTCTATCGTGGCATCTTCCGGAAGATTTATTGTTTTGGAGACAGAGTTATCGGTATATTTCTGGAATGCCGCCTGGACTTTTAAATGATCATCGGGTGTTATATCGAATGCCGTGGTGAATATTCTTTTCAGATCATCCGGAACTCCTTTAACATCCTTCAATGATCCGCTTCTCGCGATATCGGAAACGGTTTTTTTGTTATATATCTTCCTTTTTCTGGCCGCTTCTTCAAACAGAGGATTGATCTCAAAAAGCCGGGAGCCGGAAAGAACGTTCCTGACAAAACTGACCGCGAATAAAGGCTCGATCCCGGAAGAACACCCAGCGATAATACTTATCGAACCCGTCGGGGCTATGGTATTGACCGTCGCGTGCCTGATCTTCAGTTTCTTCTTGGAATAAATGCTTTTCCTGTAATTGGGGAACGTTCCTCTTTCTTTCGCGAGGATCGACGAGGCCTTCAGTGATTCCTTGTGGATGAACTTCATGAGTCCTTCCGCCAGGCCGACAGCCTTTCTTGAGTTGTAAGGAACGCCCATTTTTATCAGCATATCCGCGAACCCCATGACGCCCAGCCCGATCTTCCTGTTGGCAAAAGTTATCTTTTTTATTTCCGGCATGGGAAACTTGTTAACCTCGATAACATCGTCCAGGAACCGGATGCCCCATTTAACGCTTTCCCCGAGCTTTGACCAGTCCGGAGCGTTTCCTTTGACCATTTTGGCCAGATTTATGGAAGCCAGATTACAGCTTTCATACGGCAAAAGCGGAAGTTCGCCGCAAGGGTTCGTAGCCTCTATCCTGCCGACTTCGGGGGTCGGGTTTTTCCTGTTTATCTCGTCAAGGAACACCAGGCCCGGGTCCCCCGTCCGCCAGGCCGTGTTCACGATAAGATCGAAAACAGCCCTAGCCTTTATCTTTCTGACCCTTTTACCGGTCCGCGGGTTCACGAGAGCGAACTCCCCGTTCTTTTTCACCGCTTCCATGAACTTATCCGTAACGCCCACGGATATATTGAAATTCGAGAACTTCCCCTTATCTATCTTTGACCCGATGAATTCGACAATATCCGGATGGTCACAGCGCAGTATCCCCATGTTCGCACCGCGCCTTCTGCCGCCCTGGACAATAACACCCGTGGCCTGATCGAATATGCTCATGAAGGAGACCGGGCCCGAAGCTTCTCCTTTTGTAGACGTGACAAGATCGCCTTTCGGCCTCAAACCGGAGAAACTGAAACCGGTCCCACCGCCGGTCTGATGGATCCTGGCCATATCCTTCAAAGCCTCGAATATCCCGTCCATTGAATCTTCAACCGGTATGACAAAACAGGCCGAAAGCTGCCCCAGCGATGTCCCGGCATTCATAAGGGTCGGGGAATTCGGCAGGAACTCCAGGTTTCTCATCATGTGATAGAAATTTTCCTCTATCTCTTTTATGTTCTTCTTTGTTTTGAAATTCTTTTCCCCCTGGGCGACAGCGGAAGCCACCCTCCTGAAAAGTTCGCTCGGGGTCTCGACTATATTCCTTTCATCGTCTTTCTTGAGATATCTCCTCCTCAAGACCTCAACGGTATTCACCGGCAGCTTTAGATCATCTTTCAGACCTAAAGCCGATTTTGCCAAACGTAGCTCTTTTCGCCTTTCGCGGTATAAAATATAACTCTTGGCTATGTGGCTGTATCCCTCGCTCATCAAGGACATCTCGACAATGTCCTGGATAGATTCGATGCCTGGTATTTTGTCTTTGTACAGCGAAACAAGTTTTTCGACTACAATATCGGTTACTGCTGTCGATATATTACGGGCTTTTGTTCTGTTCTGCAGGACTTCAAACGCGGCCCCCTCTATCGCCTGCTGGATCTCTTTTTTATTGAACCTGACAACTGTCCCGTCTCTTTTCTTTACTTTTTTGAGAAATGTTTTTTTCGGCATCACTTTACCCCGCCTTTACTATCTTCGAATAAGTCACTTTCCTCGCGCCTCGCCTGACCATAAGGGCCGCTGACTTTTCGGAGTCCTTCGGTTTAACATTTACTCCTTTTATCGCGTCCGTAAGCAGCTTGACGCTGAACCCTGATCTCAAAGCGTCCAGAACAGACCACTTCACGCAATAATCCGTGGCCAGGCCGCCTATATATAGTTCCTCTATACCAAGTTTTTTCAGTAGATCCAGGAACGGCTTTTTGCCCCGGCTGGCGGCGTGAAAAGCGGAATAACTGTCCCTGCCGGGATCCATCCCTTTGGATATGATGATCACGTTTTTCGGCAACTTTAAAGCGGGACGGAACCTGGCTCCTTTGGTCCTTTGGACGCAATGCGACGGCCATTTCCCGCCGTATTTTTTGAAATGTTTTGTCGTCCGGGGATGCCAATCCCTGGAAGCGAAAACGGGAAGCTTTTTCTTTGAGAAGATCTTAATATATTTGTTCAAAACAGGGACTGTCTTATCCCCGTCGGTGACCGGCAGGGCGCCGCCCGGACAAAAATCATTCTGGACGTCGACTACGAGAAGGGCTTTATTTTTTTTCATAGTTCGATATAGAACTTGGATCTTGGAAATTAGAGCTTGGAGTTTAAGCCCAACTGACCAAGAATACTTTTTACGAATCCCTCGGCACCTTCTTCGCCTTCGCGTGGAGCCCACCCGGCAAACGTCTTATCGACTTCTTTATCGTAAGGCCCGTCTTTTATCTCGTATAGGACCGAGACTTCGTCAAGCGGTATCAAGTTATGCCAGGTTCTTGGCCCGAGTTCGACCCCGAAACTTCCTTCTTTTGGGTCCAAAACAATATGATCAGTTATATTCCCGCTATCGTCATATTCTACCATGACAACCCTTCCTTCAAGAATAATAAACACTTCACGCTTATCGGGATCTTCATGCTTATGGGGCGGGAAATACGCGGACCGTTCCATGACGTTGATCATCCTGTTGATCGGATCGCTGTTGTCCTCATGAAAATTGTAATTGCACCTTTTTCTTTCAGCCTTCCCGGCTTTAGCGGCGATCTCTGTAAACAGTTTTTCCGTTATTTTGATCATTTTTTAAAACCTGATAAACTTCCCTTTTTTGAGTTTTTTCGCTTTATTGTAGATAATAACGGCTACCGCTATATCCTGGACCGCGAGCCCTGTCGAATCGAATATGGTAATTTCTCCTTTTCTAGTCCTGCCTTTTTTCTTTTTTGCGGCTATCTCTCCTATGCTCGCATATACATTTTTCTTTGACAACTGTTTTTTGGCCAAAGGGACATTGATCTCACCCGAATGGCTGGCCTGTTCCCAGGCGTCAACGACTATCTTCCCCTTTTTCAATATATTCACGTCCAGCTCCTGTTTTCCCCTGGCGTCCGCCCCTATCGCGTTTATATGCGCTCCTTTCTTAAGCCATTCCAGTTTTAAAAGCGGTCGGCGGGAGGGCGTTGTGGTAACAATTATGTCGCTATCCTTTACACAGGACTCTATAGTCGCGCAAGATCTCATTTTAAGCTTTTCGCCTTCCCCTGCCTCTTTAATGAATTTCCTTACTTCATTTTGTTTAAGGCCCCAGACGTTCACCTCTTTTATTTTGAAAATCTCCTTTAAGGCCGCGAGCTGTGTCTGCGCCTGGACGCCGCAACCGACCAGGGCTACTACCCGGGAATCTTTCCTGGCAAGATATTTAGCCGCCACACCTCCGGCCGCACCGGTCCTTAAGGCCGTGATATGTGTCGCGTCCATCACGCAAAGCGGAAATCCGGTAGCAGGATCGTTCAAGATCATCAAGGCCATGACCGTTGGCAATCCTTTTTTCCTGTTCTCCGGATGCACATTCACCCATTTTATACCGGCAGCTTTAAATCCTTCCACGTACGCGGGCATCGCCCGGAAATCCCCCCTGTATTTATCAAGGTTGATGTATACCTTGGGCGGCATCTGCGTTTTTCCTTCCCCGAAAAAGCGAAAACTTTTTTCGACCGCTTTTAACGCCTCTTTCATGGTAACGATCTTCCGGACTGTTTTACCGTCCAAGATCAAAGTCCCGCGTCTTGTCATATCCTCTCCTTTTTGTATTCTTTTATGCTCATTATAATTGCTATTGTTTTCTTACTTATTCTAGTTTAGAGAGAAGCTGGTTGCAAATTAAATAATGTAAAAAGCCAGGGAAGGAACAACTAAACGGTTAATTCTTGAGAGGAGACAAATTCTTCTATAAGACCGGTCATCTCAGGTTTATTGCAGGCTTGAGAAACATTAATTCTTAGGGGTTTGGTTTTTGAAAACCCACGAGTGTACCAGATATAAAATTTGCGAAAATGCACAGCACCTGTCTTTTCGCCATAGAAATCCAGACATAGATCCAGGTGACGTTTCATCATCTGCGCAACTTCCTTTACAGCCGGTCTGGATACGACTTTTCCTGTGGCTAAAAATTTGTCAATTTCATTGAATATCCAGGGATTACCCAAAGCTCCACGGGCTATTGTAATTGCATCGCAACCGGTTTCATCAAACATTTTTTTAGCCATTTGAGCCGACCAGATATCACCGCTGGCAATAACCGGAATACTAAGGGCGTCTTTTACTTTTTTTATTGCCGCGTAGTTGACTGGACTTTGATATCCCTGTGCCATGGTCCTGCCGTGCACGCAAACAGCCTTAACGCCGGCGTCTTGAACATATTTTGCGATATCGACAATATTTTTTTCGTTGTCCCAGCCAAGCCGTAATTTAGTAGTTACCGGAACGGTTACTTCTTTAACGATAAAGGCCAATAGTTTTTGCAATTCTTTGGGGCATTTAAGGAGGGCTGCTCCTTTGCCATGACTGGTTATTTTTTTCTGAGGACAAGCAGCATTAAAATCTAAGATATCATAAGAGTAGTCTTTTAATTTTTCTAATGCTTTTGATATGTAGTAAGTATCGTTTCCTAAGAGCTGTACGCCTAAGGGACGGTCATGTTTATTGGTAAGCATCATCTGAAGGGTTTTTTTAGTTGAATAGCTTAAAGAGCGCGCGTTCACCATTTCCAGGAAAGCAAATTTGCAGCCAGCGTTTCTATTAAGCGTGCGAAAGGGTAAAGAACTTATCCCCGATAAAGGTGCAAGAATTACGCGGGGAAACAGGCTGTGCATCAAAAATCTCCTTTTCCTTTCAATTATATCATCCAACTTCAAATAGGTTATTTTATTATCTTGGTTAGCATTTGTGTAATTAAGCCTGCTACGGGAGGAAAGAAGAATACACTAATAATGCGTATAAGCGTGAACCGCCACCCCATTATCCCCATTTCCATAGGTAATTTGAATTTTTCCTATTTTTGTTCATTTTTATATCTTTCTCGATTATTGTGACCTCTATTTTACAATAAACAAAAGCCCTCTGCATCATTTTTTGATGAGAGGGCTTAGAATATATGGCTCCCCGGGTTGGCGCCGGCTTCGCCGGCATTCCTTCAGCACTTCGTGCTTCAGTCACTCCCTCAGCGGTTTCACCGCTAACTTCGCCTCACGGCGGCCAATATTAAAAAGGCCCACTTTTAGTGGCCCTTTTTAATATTGGCTCCCCGGGTTGGACTCGAACCAACAACCTACTGGTTAACAGCCAGTCGCTACTACCATTGAGCTACCGGGGAGCGTATAAAAAAGAGCAATACTGTGTTTAAATTATAGGAGAAACGTATACCGTTGTCAATTGCAAAGGCCCTCCTGATATAATATACTGGAATGAACATCCGGGCAAAAACAATAAAATCAAAGGACCCCATTTACAAATTTTATTGTTTTTGCAGAAATATAAAGGAGTACCGCTTTGACAGCTAAAAATTTAAACATTACAAGATACATAGTCCACGTGGACATGGACGCCTTTTTCGCCTCTGTCGAACAGAGGGATAATCCCTCTTACCTGGGCAAGCCCGTCATCGTGGGGGCGGATCCAAAGCACGGAAAAGGCCGGGGTGTAGTATCCACCTGCTCATACGAAGCTCGTAAATTCGGGATCCATTCGGGCATGCCTATTTCTACTGCTTACAGGAAATGTCCACGCGGTATATTTCTTCCCGTTAACATGGCAAAATACGCCCGCGAATCCCACAATATCTTCGATATCCTGGAAAGATTCACCCCGGACATAGAACCGGTAAGCGTGGACGAAGCGTTCCTTGATATTACCGGAAGTTACCGTCTTTTCGGATCTCCGACCGGGACCTGCCGTAAGATAAAGGAGACTATAAAAAAAGAAACCGGTCTTACAGCTTCCATCGGCTTGGCCTCCAATAAAATGACCGCGAAAATAGCTTCCGACATCGGCAAGCCTGACGGTCTGGTGGAAGTGAACGAAGAACGGCTCCTGGATTTCCTCCACCCTCTTCCCGTCGATACATTATGGGGTGTCGGCGAAAAGACCAAAAAGGAGCTCGTAAAGATAGGCATAAGGACCATAGGAGACCTTGCCAGGCGGGATGTGGATGAACTTGCCGGCATCTTCGGAAAAAACGGGGAACACGCGTGGGAGCTTGCTAACGGTATCGACCCGCGCGAAGTCGAACCGAGTTATGAAATAAAATCAGTAAGCAACGAACATACCTTTGAGCAGGACACAAGAAATCTTGAAAAGATCAAAGACGCGCTTATGAATTTAAGCGAAAGCGTTTCCATGCGCCTGCGTAAGGCCGGGCTCAAGGGAAAAACCGTTACACTGAAAATACGTTTCAGCGACTTCAGTACATATACCAGATCAAAAACTATTGAACATCCAACTAACTTTATCGATGATATCTATAAAAATTGTATCAGCCACCTTGAAAAGTTCGACCTTCACAAAAAATCGGTGAGATTGGTCGGCGTGAGGGCATCGAACCTTTCGGAAGGTTCATGGCGATCCGACCTTCTGGACGAAAATTCCGAAGAAACGATCAAAAAAGAAAGATTGCACAAAGCACTGGGCCGGATAATAGACAGGTTCGGCGAAGGAGCTATTGGACACCGGGACGCTTGATCACGCAGAGTACAGCATCTGCTTCCCTACCATGTCCGCAGTTTCTTTTCCTGCAAGGTTTTCCGCGATCTTTAAGCTGAAATCAAACGCTGTGCCCGGTCCCCGGCTGGTGATCACGTTGCCGTCCTGCACGACCTTCTCTTTGGCGCATTTGACCTTGGCGGAAAAATTCTCATCCATGCCCGGGTAACACGTCGCTTTTTTCCCGTCAAGGACCCCAAGCGGGGCAAGAACGAGAGCCGGAGAAGCGCAAATCGCCGCGATAAGTTTCTTGCCTGAATCCATGGCCAGGATCATATCCTTGACTTTTGACGACCTGGCGAGATTCTCGGCGCCCGGCATCCCCCCGGGAAAGATCACAGCATCCGGAAGAGTCTTGATCTTTTCAAGAACCGTATCAGTCTTGAACATCATGCCATGAGCGCCTGTCACGGTATCATCTTCCAGCCCGGCAACAATGACGTCTATACCTGCCCGGCGAAGGACATCTATTGGAGTGGCGGCTTCTACTTCCTCAAAACCATTTGCAAGGACGACTATAGCTTTTTTCTTCATTCTCTTTCCTCCTCTTCCGCGAATCCTACCGAATAACGGATCACCTTGTCCATCCCATCCGAGTAAGCCTTTTTTTCGCCTGGGATGAGCTCCTCTCCCAGGGGTTTTTTCAAAGGAAGGTCGCTGACGAAAAGCAGTCCCGCGGCCTTGCGCCCTATCGCCCTTGCGGCGCTGTAAACCGCTGACAGCTCAAGATCTATGCCGATAAATCCCTTACCTTCGATCTGCATCAGGTTTTCGCGGTTTTCCGCAAGAAGCGACCCGATGGTGAATATGCTTCCGGAGTTTAAGTTGATCTCTTCATCGCCCCTCCCCAGCACAAATTCTTTCATCTTTCCGACATATTCGTCATCGGCATAAGACATCTGCCCGGTGTCAAAAACGGTATCCATGCCGGAGTTCTGGATATGATACTGCGAAAACCCTTCACCGCTGAACGCGCTCTCGCACAGGACAAGGTCCCCTATCTCACGATCTTTAAGCCCCCCGCAAGTGCCGATAAAAATTATCTTCGATGCCGGGGTCTCTTTCATAAGAAGAACAGCGTCACCCATGAGACGGTCCCCGATGCCGCACCTTACCACCGTGACATATTTCCCATCCCTGTAAAGCGTGCCGCCCGAATAGACCTTCCCCTTGAACGTTGAAGCTATATCCGAGAACTTATCGAACGAATCCAGGTAAAAGAACGGTGTCACTATCACCGTTCCCGATATATGCGACTCGGGACATCCAAAGCAATATTTAAAAAATTTCTCGTTACTCACGGGGCTTCCTGCATTTCTGGCATACTTTGCTAAGCACGGGGTTATCCGTATAGCAATTAGGGCAGACCCAGAATCCCTCAGGAGGATTCTTCAGCCTTTTCTGTCTCTTGTAATGCGGCCATACCCTATACCTTGCCACAATATAGAGCAGTACTAAAACTAACGCCAACAATAAAGGAGAAATAAATACCGGAAAAGTTATTACCGGGAAAACCTTGTCCAGGTCTATCCCATACCCTTTCAACCGCTCCCTGACAAGCTCTTCCGCCGGCACGTATTCTTCAACGTTATACGCTGAAAAATAACGTATTAGTGATTCCGAGATCGGATACTCTCCTTTGTGAAACTTCTTAAGCTTGTTCAGATAACTTTTATAATACCTTGCGGCTCTTTCATAATTCCCTTTATTTTCATACGTAAGCGCCAATAAAAAATCCGGGGCGAAATATTCCGGCCATATTTCACGTGCCTTTAAAAAATCTTTCTCCGCTTCTTCAAAATCACCTGAAGAAAATTCGTAAATCCCGTCTATAAAAAAGCTGGTGAATCTGCTGATATCTTGCTGGGCCCTCCCGTCGGAGGGCATTTCTTCAGTGTATTTTAAATCAAAGGAAAAACGTTCATGAGAAAAAAATCTATCCCGGTCTACATAGCCTTGGGCGGGCACAATGGAACACAGAAGGATCGTAAGGGTTATAAAGAAGAACAGTTTGGGTCTCATCTTCGAATGAAGGCAACGTGATTATACGTTGTCCTTGATCAAGCCCAGGACTTTATCTATTTCGAAAGGCTTATAGATAATATCCGAAGCTTTTTCCTCGATGGCTTTATGGACCATCTCATCAACGGGATACCCGGTCATCATGATAACTACGGTATCCGGGCGGAGTTTTTTGACTTCCTTGAGAGTCTGGATACCATCCATGACCGGCATCCTGATATCCAAAAATACGACATCATAGACATCGCTTTTTACCTTTTCCACGGCCTGGGCGCCTCCGTAGCAACAATCGGCCTTGTAGTTATTTGTCCTCAGCATATCGCAGAAAATATCGGCAAAATCCTTGTTATCGTCTACAATCAGGATATTATGCTCTTTCATGTACTCTCCTGTGGTTGAACGGGTACGCAGAATCGATATAGATTCTACAATAATAAGCTGGATTTGTCGACAACAATGTTCATTTTATGACCACATTATCGATATAGACAGGCCCGTGGTACTTATGGCCTACACGGTACGGGGGCGAAGCGTCATATTCGATCCGGATAGCGATCTTCTTGACATGGTGGATATGGTGGAAAAGGCGTTTTTCCTTTCTACCTTTCCAGTCTGACTTTTCAACCTCATCATTCTCAAGCTTCGCTTCTATCCTTGTCCAGCGACCGGGAACCAGGGGCACCGCGTAACGCATCTCGGTAAAATGCCATCCTATCCCAATAGTCAATATAAACCGGGCAACGATGATGCCTTTCGGGGCGTCCTTTGGAAGATAAATGTCCGCGGAGATGGTTTCCTTTCCGCTTAGATCCATGTCTTCAAGGTGTTCTACAAGCGCAGCTTTCCAGACATTACCGGGGAATTCGCACATCACGGCCAGGGAGCTCTCGCCTGTTGAAGCTTTTTTTGAGCTCACTTCAACTTCTTTTGCCACGTGATCGCCTTGATAATAAGCCCAATCAGGTATACTCCACCCCTTATTGCTTCCTTCAAAATCATATTTGATCTCTTCGGAAGCATAAGAAAAACTGCTTGCGGCAAAAATAAGCGCAATTATCATTATCAAGCAAGCTCTCTTTTTCATCGGATTTTCCCCTTTTTGGATATAAAAAACCTTAAGATTGCCTTTTTATATCCTTTACGCTAATATTATACCTCATAAGTCTATAAACCACAAATAGTTATAATTTTTTTCACTGTCTTGCTTTTTGGGACCTGATATGATACTCTTATTTGAAAGGAAATTGAGCCATGAACAGCCAAAACAGCGAAATAGAACTATCTGTCGTAATGCCCTGCCTTAACGAGGAGAAAACCCTCGGGACATGCATTAAAAAAGCCATCGGGTCCATGGAAAAAATGGGTATAAAAGGCGAGGTCGTAATATCCGACAACGGTTCAACCGACAATTCCGTGGAAATAGCCGAGTCTCTCGGGGCCAGGGTCGTATACGAGCCTACGAAAGGCTACGGGAACGCCCTTGTAAAAGGGATAACCGAAGCCAGGGGTAAATACGTCATAATGGGTGACGCCGACGAATCGTATGATTTTTCCGATATAGAGAGATTCGTGAATAAACTTCGCGAAGGTTATGACCTGGTGATGGGGACGAGACTAAAAGGAGAGATCAAAAAAGGCGCAATGCCGCTGCTCCACCGTATCGGGAATCCCCTCATGACCCGGTTCTTAAATATGCTGTATAAGACAGGTATATCCGACGTCCATTGCGGGATGAGAGCTTTTTCCAAAGAAGCTTTCAATAAACTGGACTTGAAGTGCGGCGGTATGGAATTCGCGTCCGAATTCGTCATCAAGGCCGTGAAAGAAAAACTGAAGATCACAGAGATCCCCATCACTCTTTATAAAGACGGGAGAGAAAGACGCCCGCATTTAAGGACCTTCCACGACGGTTGGCGGCACCTGCGGTTTTTCCTTATTTATAGCCCTGTTTTTCTTTATCTCCTTCCCGGGATACTGCTGCTTTTTATCGGCTTTTTGATCCTGATCAGCGGCCTTTTTGTCCCTATCAGGATCGGGAATGTGACTTTTGATTATCACATAAATTTTCTGGCCGCGGTCATGGCCATAATAGGGTTCCAACTATGCACGATCGGAATACTTGCCCGCTCATTTGCCTACATCAAAGGTTTCGACAAATACGACAGGTTCATAGAACGCTACCTGAAAAGATTTTCACTGGAAAGAAACCTCGTACTGGGTTCGATCATTACCGGCGTGGGAATAGCGTTTTTCGTGATAATCCTGGTAAAATGGCTGATAACAGGCCTTGGACCTTTATTTGAAGTCAGAAGAGCGATCCTCGCGGTAACACTCTTCGCGATAGGTTTCCAGTATATAAGTTCATCTTTTTTTCTTAGCATGCTGCTGATGGAATCCGAAAGAACAGACACGCAGACACTATAAATATGTCTCCCTACGCATCAATTATCATTCCAACAAAAAATGCCGGCAAGCAGCTGGATTCCGTCTTTGAAGCCATATTTAAAAATTTTCCGCACTTTTCTTTTGAGGTCATTGTCGTCGATTCCGGATCGACTGATGCAACCAAAGACATAATTTCGAAATATCCCGTAAAACTGCTCGAGATCCCTCCGTCTTCCTTCAGCCATGGCGGTGCAAGAAATCTTGGCGCCCGGTCCGCAGAAGGAAAAATACTTGTATTCCTGACCCAGGACGCGGTACCCGCTGATAACTGGTTATCTAGCCTGGTAAAAGATTTTGAAGACAGCAATGTTGCCGGTGTCTTCGGAAGCCAGCTTCCGAAAAAAGATTCTTCGCCGCTCGAAAAGTTTTTTTTAGGCTACCTTTATCCTGACCGCAGGATAATCAAGGATTCAATAAACCCTGACGATTGCCTTTTGTCCGAGATCTTTTTCTCGAACGTCAATTCCGCCATAAGAAAAAGCTTGTGGCAAAATACCAGATTCAACGAAAAACTTATTATGAGCGAAGACCAGGAATGGTCCAAGGATATGCTTATGAAAGGGATGAAGATAATTTACGAACCTTCAGCAGCGGTATATCACAGCCACAAATATACTTTCGCGGAAATAATAAGAAGAAACTTCGACAGCGGGATGTCCTTAAAAGGCATGGTGAACGCGCCCCTGAAAAGAAGTTTTCGTTGTGAGATGGATTACCTGAAAAGCGGTTTTTCGTTCTTTTTGAAAAATAAATCCTATCTTTCCCTGCTTGTATTTCCCTTCTATGAGACCGCCAGGATGCTCGGTTTTTTCCTGGGATTCCATAACAGGTTTTTGCCGCTGTTCCTGAAGAAGTTCCTGAGCCAGAATAAGGCCTATTGGCGGGCAGGCAAAAAAGCTTAAAAGAAAAAGAAATTATTCTTCACTACCACTGTGAAATCAAAATAAAGGGTTTTAGCCACGGCATACATCACAACCATTATTATTAATACTGCGGGAACTGTCCTCATCCATCCGGATCTGCTTAAACAAAGGGATAATGATTCCTTTACAGTGTAAGCCGCCAGCATCATCAAGGCCGGCATGGCTATGATAACAAAACGTGATTCATACGCTTTGAAAAGGCCAAAAAACGTAAACAGTGATATCGCTACCGCTGCCAGAAGAAAATTCCATTCGTCCCATTTCTTTATAAAAAGAACTGAAAAATACGAGATAAGGAACAAAAGCGATATCCTTGCCATATGGTAGAAATAGAAATAACCGGGCTGACCTTTAAAGGGATCCATCAGATTCGTCGGGACGGGTAAGTACGTCCAATCAAGCGCTTTTAAAAAATGTTCGCCTGACAGGAGAAATAATATTGCCGTGAATATGGCGATAAGGAAGTAGGAAAAATTTTTCACTTCCCGGGCCAAAGAAGATCCTTTAGTTTTTGCCAGTATTTCGTCTAACTTGTCTTTAAAAAAATATTTTGCCGTAAAAAAACCGGCCATCAATATAACCGGGACAGCGGCTATTAATGAAAATTTAGTAATATACTTAAATGACGCTGCCGATGAATTGATCTTCATTATTTCATAAAAAAGATTATTTCCGTAGACATTATAATTCCATAAAACCCACGGAAGGCCTACTATAAACGGGGTCAAAACATAAAGAAGCATCTTTTTTCTGTCGGGGATGATATCCGTAAATAAGATAATGGCATAAATAGCAATAACCGCCAATATCGCCGAATATTTGCATAATAAGGCCATTCCTAAACATACTCCAGATATAATGAGAAAAAGCGTTCTTTTCCTGCCTAAGTACAAAAAAAAGATCCCCAAATAGACAAATAAACCAAGCGTTGTTTCTATCCATATCTTTTGTGAGCAAAGCCAGTAATTCGGCTCTATCGCCATGAAAAACGCCGCCAGCAGTCCCCAAATTTCTCCCCACAAGGATTTACATAAAAAATATACGACAAAAATTATGGCGACTCCCGAAAAAAGCGACACGAAATTAGCCGGCATATATTCGTCCCCGAAAAGGGTCTTTGATATCGCTATCAGATAGCAAAACAGCGGCGGATGTTTGAACAGCGGGACATCCACATACCTCTTCACCCTTTCTCTTTCCTTCGGGTTACGTATATATTTGGCCATCAATTTATAAAAATTACTTGAAGAATAGTTAAGCGGCTGGTATTTCAACTGCGTGCCCAGGTAATTATAAAGCCCTTCATCAAAACTTCTGATGCTGGCGTTTTTCGCGGCGTTGAATCTCGGGATCAGCGCGAAAATAAGCAAAATTACGATCAAGCTCGGGGCGATCATTTTCAAGAAAAATTTTTGCCTTATATCATTTTTAGAAATTTTCTGCATTCTTTATTCCCTGTACCAGATCACAATAATCCGGTGATCTTTTCATAAACCCTCTTACTATTATCCCCGTCACGATATTCATGGATGATCTCCCGGACTCTTTCCCTGTCGGATCTGTATTTATCCGGTGAGGACACGCAGTCATCAACCCACCTTAAAACATCTTTCCAGCTGTTTGCCTTAGGCCCCGGCGTAATTTCATTATAGTCGTAATATAACTCTCTGTCGACCTTGATATAATCATCCATATCAAAAGGCGCAAAAATAACAGGCCTATCCAACAGCAAGTAATCGAAATATACACTCGAATAGTCTGTGATCATAAAATCCGTTAACGGAAGGATCGAATATATATCCTGTTCGATATCCTCATTTTTTATGAAATAAATGTTTGAGTGATCCAACTGTAGTTTTTCAATCTCTTTCAAGTGATAATAGTGCAATTTTACCAATAATATGACCTGTTTTTTCTTTAATTCCAAATTTAGATCTTCAATTTCATCGACTAACAGCGAAAGAATGGACGATCTTCCTTCCTTCCGGTGGGTGGGCATGTATATCCCTATTTTAAGGCCCTTCTTCCTGTATTCGGATAATTTCTCATCAAAAGGTGTTTCGACGGTCTTTTCCTTAAAGAAAACATCATTCCTGGGATAGCCCGTTACCGCAATATTACCGCCCGGGATCCTCAAAGCCCCGGCCATGATCTTTTTAACAGCATGGGAAGGCGCAACAACAAGATCCCATTTTTTCTTCAGAAAAGGAAAGAAAAAAAGATGGGCCCCGGAGAGCCTTTCATAAGTGATCGTGTCATCGTATACCACCTTTTTTAAAGGGGCACCATACCACAGATTGACGATAATTTTCCCCGCCATCGTATACCAGTTAATATCCCTGTTGCTCACGCAGATCACGCCGACCTTTGCCCTCATGGACAGCCAGCAGCCCCTTAAGCTATAAGTACGATACGCTTTGTATCCCTTTTTTCTCAAAAGTTCTAAGGTGTTTTTGCTCGTGGTCAGCCATATCGCCCTGATCCCGGGCTGGTTCTTATTGACATATTCGAACAGATACTTGCTATTGTCCGAATAAGTTCCGCCAAACCAAGCGCCAAAAACCCAGATATTTTTGCTCTTCGGGATAAAAAATGACATCAAATACAGCAGGTTCCCGAATAACAGTGAAAGTATCCCAATAAGAAATCTATTTTCTTCTTTTAAGAAAGCCATCAGCGTTATCGAGAGGATCTAATGTGATCTTTAACCTTTTCAAGATCTTCGGGAAAATCTATTTCTACGCAAAACAGATCCTTTATCTCCACAGGCGTTATTTTAATCTTGTCTTTCTTGATCATATTTTCAACGGCCTTTTCGAAGTAATCCTGCGGTCCCACTGCTTTTAAATGTTCAACGAACGCGGGGAGATCTTTTTCCTTGATAAGATTGATCCCTACCGCCTCCCCGAGGCCGCCGGTCACGGATTTAGATATCTCTTTCACGAAACCCTTGCCATCCACGTTATATTTTATCTCTTCCTCCCCGCACTTTTTGTTCTGTACAAGGATAGTCGTATTTTTTGCGTCAGTCAGCTTTGCCAGGACCTCTTCATCGAAAAACACATCACCGTTAAGCCATATTGTATCCTCTTTTATCTTCTGTAAGGCCAAGAGCAGGCTTTTAGCCGTGTTGGTCTTTGTATATTGATGGTTATAAACGTATGCCAGCTCAGGATGTTTTTCCATTAAAAGTTCTTTTTTATAACCTACCACCACAAAAATATCATGAACCGATATGTACTTTGTAAGTTTTTTGATCTGGAAATCCAATATGGTTTCCCCGCCCTCTAGTGATATCATGGGTTTGGGAACGGTATCTTCCAACCTCATCCCCATCCCCGCCGCTAAAATAACAGCTTTCATTCTGTCCTCCAAGAATTAAGTTTATAACTTGTTTTCTCTATTAAAAGATGAATCGTATAAAAAAACTTTCTCATGATCAAAAGTAGTCTCCATAATACATGTAAACAAGCCCGATTCGATCTGGCAAGAGAGCCAGGAGGCCAAAATCCCCTGAATGGCCTGATCTTGGAACTGTACAGTAAAACATCAGCAATATTTACGACTGGTGCAACTTCTATAAGATCGTTCTTCTTGAACTGAAAAGAATGGAGATATTTACCATATGCCGTCGCTTCCGCAAGAGATGGCGTGAATATGAATTTTGTCAATATAGTCCTTAATATTTCACGGGCCGCCTTATCTTCCACAAGATCCTTTTTACAATGTTTCGTAAATTCGTCCGCAAACTTAATTATACTTTCTTGTTGGGTTTTTACTCCCCATTCAATGGCTTCTTTGTTGATCAGGTTATCAAAAACCGGATAAAAGACCTCATTTTTTTGTGAATATTCTATTGTTTTTCCATGATCTGCAGCAGCAAACATTTCATAAATAACATCCTGGCGCAGGTAGTAGTTTCTTACACTTGAAGACAGATCAAATAAAAAAGAAACTAGTTTATCGGTCTTATAAACTTTCTTATGATCCTTAAGCCCAAGGTAAAAACCTTTTACGCCATCTTTCGGCCTCTTGTTGAGTTTATCAAGGATTTTACTAAGGGCAAACTGGGATCTTGCCGTCCATCCCGTATCCACGAGCCCGTAAGATACATTTTCAAAAAACTTTTCCTGCTTTAGGTATCCCGATGTATTTATGAAACACAAATCGGCCCTTGACTTAATTCTGTTTTTTACCGAATCCTCATTTAGAAAGTCTATAATCCTGTTCATTCCCCTTCTTGGCAGGCTTTTATTCCATGAATCTTCAGGAAAACCGTGCAAGTTCAAAGAATCCTTTACTTCTTCAGGGCGTATATTTACACGATCAAGTATCATATTGATCGAAAGAAACCCATCTAAATCTCTTTTCAGCAACCAATCGATCTCGAATTCTCCTAAATCTTCGATCGCCGGAACAGACCACGCCTGCCTGGAACCGTAAAGATACCTGCATTCGACATCATAATCCCAATGTCTTCTCATGATCTCAGCGATCTTTAGCAGTATCTGCCCATCTCTAGCAACAAAATATAAACGCTTAACATCCTTTTTTTTAGCTTCTTCAAGCACCCACCATATAAAGAAAAAAAAGACGGGGCCTGTCACATTCGCCGCGGTATCCCATACGGTCTGCAGGTGTTCATTGTCCTGGACCCCAGCGAGCCTGACTGCCCTGGAAACACCAGAAACCAGTGCCCTGAATTCCCTGGTTCCTGAACGCGAGTTCAAGATCGCCTTCTCATATCTATTTAATTCCACTTTTTCTCTGAGCAAAATCCCCATAAGAACTCAAAGCCTTTCAATGTTTAAAAAATAAAGAATGCAAAAATCCAAAGGCCCTTCTCTTTGTTACATATAAACTTGACTGCCTCAACAGTTTCCTAAGCTCATCATCGGACGTCCTGTATATGCATATGCCCATTTTCGCGGGAACATATACATCGCTGTATAAATTATTACCGCAATGACACATTTGATAAGGCT
>JBARQV010000056.1:0-1677 GCA_049643885.1 Candidatus Omnitrophota bacterium
GAAGGATTGTATCAGGCAGTTTTAGCGGTATCGATTGCCTCAGGTTGTTTGGTAGGCGGTGCTCATGTAGCAATGGGTTTTGCCCAGCTAGTACCGGCAATATATAACCTTATAAAAGGAGTCGCCTCAAGAAGTGATTTTAATCTTATTCAGAAGGCTTGTGGTATAGCGAAGCCGGTGCTTAAGGCATTTTCCGATCAGATAGAGAGCGTCATGGAAAGGGCAATGAGCGCGTGGTATACTAGGGATGCGATAGAGATGCTGAGGGAAACCGGCCACTTGATAGGTGAAACCATGGCAGGGCTCTACGTGGGCGGCAGGATCCTCGGTCTTATAAGGGGCGCCGGTAGTTTTGTTAAGATAAAAGCGGGAGACGTAATAGATGGACCTATTGGAAAGATTGTGGAAATGGGAGGAAAAACCGCAGATAGAATCCGCGGTGCGGCGGCTGAAGCGGCTGAAAGAATCCTTGGCGAAGAAATATCCGGGAGTCTGGGAAGGGGATTTGAAGCCTTACTCGGAAAAGGCGGAGAACTTAATAGCAAAATTAGATTATTTCTTGAACGAAGAATGGGATGGGCTTTCAAGGAGCAAGATAGAGGAGCGCTCGGCACAGTTACGAAAGGAAACGCTGGATTTGGCAAAGGAATTCAAGCAGAAGGAAAAGCAACTGGCACGCAAAGAGCGGCAACTGGCACGATTGGGACGGGATTATACATCGTGGGGAAAGCGCTTGAATTCATTGCGAAAAGAATCAGGGGAGCGTATATTAGCAAACAGGGAGCAGAAGCTCTCACCCGCGTTACAGAAAAAGCGCGATCGATTATTGGAGGAGCAGGGAAAACTGATCGAACGCGCGAAAAGGTATGGAGTGGAACCGGTTTTCGACAACGACGGCTGGTTGACGGGCTGATCCCACCGCAAGGGCCGTACCAGATCACCGGCGATCTCCCCCTTGAAAAAATGGGCCTTTCCTTCCTCATTCCAAAAGAAAATGGACTATCATATTCAGCGGATTCACTCGGCATAAAACTCGAAGGTTCAAGCCTGTTCATAAATGATAACAAGCCATTAAATATTAATGGTTTAAACTACCTCGGCGTTACGCTTACCTCAGAAAACAATAGCTCTATATCCCTGTTAAACGGTTCCGTGATAGAACTGACTGGGAATACTTTTTCAATAAAGAGAGGCACCGTGCTTTCAGGGAATGGAAATGTAATAAATATTATTCCTTTCGTGCCGGAAAATATAATCCGCAGCGAGCTCCCGAAAGAGGGGATACTTGATAAATGCTTCATCCCCGCGCCCGGTTTTATGCTTATCAACCAGGGCGGTCTAAGCACCGGTGTAAATCTCGGTTTGGAATGCGGCTATGATGCGTTTACCTATTTAAAAGAAGGCGCACTTAGCCTAAAAGAATCCGCCGACCCGTTCTTAAATCCGGTAGATACTGGAGTAAAAATTGGACAAAAACTTCCCGAGTTGATACTTGAGGGATTCAAAAAGATTTACACAATGGCCAGACGAAGCTGGCTAGAGAAATCAGTAGATATGGAGGGGCAAAAAGTTGATTTCTGGATGGACATCGACAGCAGTTTAGCGTACTGGTCCGATGTCGGAAATTATTTTGCAGAAGAAATGAGCGGTGATATCGAATATGCCAGTGGCTTTTGG
>JBARQV010000057.1:0-44067 GCA_049643885.1 Candidatus Omnitrophota bacterium
CCTACCGCGGCCGCGGCGGTCCCCGCTATCAGGAAGAGATTAGAGGACAAGTCCGCGATCGTCCGTAAAGAGGCTCAAAACGCCCTTGAAAAGATCCAGGCCGGACCTTCCGGGCGGACCCCGCCGGACGGGGGGACAGCGGCCGGCATACTCCTTCTGGCGGTGATCACCGGAATTATCTATAAGTTGGCCAAAGGTTTTAAAGTAGCCCCGCAGATACCGGCGCCCATGGGTAGCGGTATTGCCGTCATATTGATTTTGATGTTGGGCGCGATGCTCTATACGTTTTTTGCTGATACGGATTCAATATCCCGGGGGGCGCACGAGGATGAGCCTTCCGGTCGCGCGTGGCCCCGTTTTTCCCCATCGGATAGCTTCAGGGGTCCGTTATTCAAGATACTCAGGGAGATGTATCCCGGGGAGAAGGATTTTAAGAAATTCATCAGGGAATTTGAATCAAACAGGGTGCCTGACCTGGTAAAAAAGAGAATGTCTAAGACCGTTGAAGCATCGCAATCGCTCCTGCCTTATTATTTTAAGATCACGGATGCCTATACGCTGTTCAAGATCCATCAAAAGCAAAAAGACAGGGAAAAGATGCATTTCTACATGTATAACCCCCAGGATATAGACAGGCGCAGGGCGACCCTTGTCGTGATCGCGGGGGATAACAGGCCCACACTGCTCTCGGATGCGGCTAGTTTCATATCAAGGAGTATACCCAAGATCATCGGCCATGAGACAGATATCGATATTGACTGGAACACGATCCATAACGGCGGCGAAAAGACCCTTCTGTATTTTGAGATAAGAGACCTGGAAACGGGCCGCGCTCTTACGGAGGAACAAATAGAAAAAGTTTACAGGAGCCTGCCGGGAAGCATGATAGGGGTGCAAAAGAAAGATCTAAGGACTGCCGCGGAAGAAGCGATGAAAAAAGTGCTGCATATAGCCGCGTCGCCGAAAAGGGGCAAAAAGAAGAAGCGGGAACGGCAAAAGGACGTGGAAGTAACGCTTACAGGCCTGAAGACCGGGCGTGACAGGGTAGCGGAGGGATACGTGTACCGCCTGCCGAAGATAGACACCTCGATCGTTGACGAAAGGATCTGCGTTCCCTGGGACAGCAGCCGCCTTGCCAATCTCAAGATAGGCGCTACCGTTTTTGATCTTGAAAGGGCATTGGAAAAGTTGCTTGAAAACCACACGGAGATATCCCATACCGGTATCGGGGTGCTCGTGCATCCCATTGCTGCTCTTGTCGAGAGGGTAAAGCACCCTAACAGGAAGAGCGCGATGCAGAGAGTACTAATAATTTGTAAGGACATCGTAACGAAGACCATGCATGCGGGCAAGAAAGCTAGGAAAATACGCCACGTTTTAAGCGAAAGGATAGAAAAAGAAGCATCCCAGTACGATAACATAAACGCGGATATGGCAAGTGAGATAAGGCAGCTTGGCGATGAGCTTCTGAAAGGGTTCATGGAAAACAGGGAGGCGATCGGCGAGGAGGAAGTCCTAGCCGAGCAGAGAAAGCTCGACGATACCATGGAACGCGTCAAGAAAAACCTTGAAGAAATGTTGGAGAGTGAAGGTGCCAGTGCACAGGACAAGGACCTTTACCTTAACTGGGTGCTTAAAGACATAAGCGATCAGACAAAAAAGATGATCGCGGCCGAGAAGACAAATGCGGCTGCTTCCCTGTTAAAGGTCATAAAGAAAACCGAAGGATCACTGGAGAAGATGAAAGACCCTAAATTCATATCGATCGTGCGGGAAGTAGTGAACACTGCCCTGCTTGCGCTCGGCAGGCTCGAAGTGCAGATCAGCCTGAACGGCTTCATGAGAGACCCGATGGTAGAGATGGAAAAAGTCAAGCTGAGAGATAATCTGGCAGCGCTCAGAGATGCTCACAAACAATACCTGGAAAATAGGGGAAGCTCTCCTTACAGCGGGGACTTCATAGCGGCTGTCGAAGCGATGGGTGAAAAGAAGGTAGAGGAAGGCAAGACGGCCACCAAGGCGGTCATTGAAATAATGAATGAAATGATACAAGGGGACGCGGAGATCACCGTCCAGGAAAAGACCAGGATAGAGGCGACAACGGATGTTATCGTGGAGACGCTTGACAGCATCAAGCTCCTTGACGATACGGACGTGGGAGACGGACCGCTCGTGATCGCCACCAATTCACTTGATATATATAGAGTACCGAAACTTTTCAAAGAAAGCACTCGGGTCACCGCGATAATCGCTGATGAGGACCACCCGGCATCCCACTGGGTGGGTATGGCTAATAACAGGGTCCCAACGCTGACCAGCACCAGGTCCGCGCGAGGGGAACCCGCGACAGCTGTGGTCAAGACGGGCGACAGGGTGATCGTCAATGAAAGGACCGGGACGGTTTATGTGAATCCCGGCCTGCAGACAGAAGAAGCGATGGATATGGAGCGCGCGGGAAGCGTGGTCCTGAGACGCGAAGCGGAGAGGCGTAAATATGATCCCGCGAAGACGATCGACGAGGCCGAGGCCACGTTCGCGATCGACGTGACCGAACCCCTGAATTTGCAGAAAGCTTTAAGCTGCGGTTTTAAAGACATCGGCTTGCTGAGGACAGAGATGCTGTATCAGGATGTACGCCCGGGGAAAGAAGAACTTGCGAAATTATTCAAAAGAATAGCGGATTCTACCGAGGGGATCGTGACGATAAGGATGTTCGACATGCAGAGGGATAAAAAGCCGAAGTACCTTCCCGATAGCGGATTTCAAGGGACCGCGTACCTTCTGGAAGATGAGACCGGCAAAGATATAGCCGGCGACCAGGTTTGGGCGCTCGTAAAGGCGTATCACGGATCAGAACGCCATAATATAAGGATATTGTTCCCAAATGTGTTTGATCCCGAAGAAGCGAAAGCCGCCAGGTATCTTGTCGGATCTGCGGAACAGACGATAAGAGATGAAAAGTATGCGGAAGTCCCGGAATCACCCGCTGCCATCAAGGTAGGCGGAATGATCGAAAGCGTAGAAGCCGTAGAGAACAGGGAAGGCATAATAGGCATATTTGATTTTATCAGTATAGGGACGAATGACCTGATCAACAGCATCAAAGGCTACAAGACGAGAAAAGGCGCGCTAAGCGCGAAGGATACAATGGTGCCTCCCGATTTTGACGTCCATGTCGCTTCTGTTTTTGAATCGACTTCCAGGGCCGGAAAGGAACTTTGCCTGTGCGGCGAGTGGATAAATTATCCAAAAATAATGTTCCTGCTCCTGAACGTCGCGAAGAAATACCCGGGCAAGATCGTTCTTACCGCTGAACCTGACAGGGTCGCTGTGTTGATGCAGCTTGCGAGAGCCGCTAATGTCGGGGATATAGCGGCCGCGGTAGAACCTTTAAGAGAAGATCCGTACGAATTTGATGGCAGACTTGAAGAGATCGAGGACACCATCCGGGAAAACACGATTATCGAGATATTCGAAGCTGGGCTGCAGGGACCCCGGAACGGCGCGGAGATCCGCCCGAGCGATGCCGGGACCGGCAGAATGCCGGGGAACGCCGGTGCCGCGCGCGTCAGCGTGATCGTCGCCACCGTTCTTGCCGCTCCCATTGCCGCCGCCCTGGTCATTGCCCTCGCGGGCGGTATGGGGAAAACGGTAGCCATCCTTTCTTTAGCCGCCGTGGGATTATGCGCCGGGCTTTCAGCCGCGGCGATACTGTATCTGGCCGTCTCGGATATCGTGAAGAGCGTGAAAGAAAAAGGGCATAAGGCGCTTGTCGGGCGGATGATAGAAGAGTTTAAGGATCGCGTTTCGCGGATAACAGATCCTACCGAGCAGGACATGGGGGATGCCCTTACTGAAGTATTGCTTCATGCGCAGGACGTTCACGGGATCGGCGTGATAACGGGCCCTGTGTATAGCGGGCTCATGAACTTTGCCGAGGCGTGGCGGGAAAAAAGAATAGAAGAAAAGGTCCGGGGAGAAAGAACGGCAGCGGTAGTGATCGGCGTAGTGGGTATTTCCAGCAAAACGGCATCCAAAGTGAGCGCCAGGATAGGCGGCGTGAAGGTCGTAGCCCTTAACGAAAACAGCCATGAGAAGAACATCAGACTTCTGGAGAAGTTCAGCCGCGATTACAACGCCTTCGGCCGGGGGATCATAGATAGGGAGGGGCTGACCGAAAAAGAGGTATTGAACATCGCTGAAGAACTGGTGAGCGCCATAGAAAAAGAAGACAGGAAGATATTCGCTCTCGCCCACCCGGAAATAATCGGGCTTGATGATGAGAACATAAAAAGAATAAAAAATGCCGGTGGGGTTCTCCGGAGGATCGTAGACCGTATGCCCGTTATCAGGTCGTTCAGGGCGTCTGAACTAAGCGTGTACAACATGAGGATGTCCGCTTTCGCGGAAAACCATACAACCCGGGCCTTGTCGCCCCGGATCGCTGAATACGTGAGGAATTCCCGGATCCCGAAGATGGTGAGCATAGGGGCAGGTTCCCTGGGCGAAGTGAAGCTGCTGGCCGAGACTCACAGGAGAAGGATGGAGCAGATGGGGTACAGGGATCCCAAAGATCACCCGGTAAAGCTCCAGATAAGGCTGGCTATGAAAGACATTGAAATGCAAGACGGCACCAGGGTCAAACTGGAAGATAGTGCCGGAGTCAAACAGAGCCTGCTTGAGAGGATGGAAATAGACGATGTTCTGAACGCCGGTGACCTGGTCCTTGTCGACGAGGCAGCGGCGAATACGCAGACTGTGGGCGATATATATAAAAATATCAAAGGATATGACGCGAAGAACGTGGCCATAGTCGAAAAAGTCAAAGAGAACAGAAGCGAGGACGAGCTGCCGAGCGATGACATAGTATTCGTAGAATACGAAGGATTAGCGACTTCACTCTTGTATGATGCAGTGCTTACGCTGATGGCCGATGATAAACAGTCGCCGTTCTTAAGCAGTCTGAAAGAAAGGCACGGCAATAAGAGGGTATGGCACTTTCTGCCCAGGGCGGCGCATATAGATACGAAAGAGTTAAGGGAAGAGATAAAACGCTACGAAGCATTCATCATGGCCGCCTAATCTATTATTGTAAGTGGTTATGAACAAAGAAAATAAAGAAGTGAGGGGAAGATGAGATTGGATGAGAAGAAATTCATAAGGACGTCGGGTTTTCTTGTGGTCGCCGGGATATTCTTGTTCGCGTATTTAGTCAGGGGATTGGAGTCATTTTATCACAGCAAGCTATGCGCGCCACTCGTATTCCAGGAGTCCTCACCTCGCGAAGATTCGAAAGAATTTAAAAATGCGGTCATCTCCGATATGCAGTTTTTGACCACCGCGTTCTCGGTAGCCGCTCATTTTTTTGTAGACGGAAGAGGAAAAGACACACTGATAAAGACGATAAGAGATGAATTTCGCAATAATAAGGGATTTCTGGAAGGGGTAAACCTGGAAGGCGTCAGGCGTGAAGGAGATGTCGTCGTTATGCCCTTCACGAAGAAAGGCGCGGCATATGAGGCAAATATTTATGTCAGACGCCAGGGTGAACCGGCGGGAGATACCGGTGTCGAATGGGGACTTTCTGAAAGGTTCGGCATAGAAGTCATGCCTGCAAAAGAGGGAAGGCTTATCGAAAAACTTCCGGTATATTCCGGTGAGCATGAGGAAATTTGGCAGAAAATGGTATCTATCCATGAAATAAACCTGAAACTTATTCCTCCTGTCGAGGAAGGCAAGGTCATGTGGCATGTGATACCGGCGGAACTCATTCCCTATTCCGTAAGGAACGATTTTGTGGCTATAGTAAGCATGATAAACAGGAAATATCCTGATGCCAGGGAGAAGATAAAGATAGTTACGGAAAGACAGGACTTCTATGCCACCGTCAGGGACCTGGCTGATGATCCGGGTAATGTAGTGGATGTGGCGGTAGCGGCCAGGGAAGACCTGGCGGAACTGCCGAAAATGGTAAAGGGGCTTGTGTTTTCAGGCGAGCTGGCGGATTTCAGGCAGCTTGAAGGTATTATCGCCGCGTTGAGGGCTCTGCAGCAGAAAGAGGTCCTGGATCTTATAAAACTTTATATGCTTATGACCGGCGAATCCTTCAAGGGCAACATAACAGAGCTTCAAAACGTCCTTGAGGATTCGATGAGGCTTGCCGAGTTTATGGTTTTTAGTTTGGGTCCGGTAAGGATCCATAATGCAAAAGAGCTGGATGAACTTAATAGACGCCTATTAACCTTCATCCACGCCACCTAAAAAGTCAAAATAGCTAGAAATGGAGGCTGTTAATGTTTGGTGATCTTAGTTATTTCAGGAAAAAAACAACTGTCAGGATTCTCTCCATTGTTTTATTGCATGCATTTCTTTTTTACAATATAGCTTCAGCTGCGCCTTCAGGGAATATCTACCAAAGGGAACAAAAGGATACCCTTGCACCTTATTTGATATCCCAGCTGATCAGCGATCCAAAAGCGCTTGAAGGTTTAATAACGGAGATCGAAAGTGATAAAGGGAACGGGACTCCCGAGGATGCGGAACGTATCAGACAAAGGGTTGAAGCGATAAAACTCGCATGGGTCCGTAAACATATTTTACCGTATTTAACTAAATTGCATACACAGTTCAGTGAATTTGACGAATCCCTGGGGCAGGATTTTTATCAGAAGATGTTTTCCCAGGGGGTTGAACTTGGGATTAAGAAGTTAAGAAGCAAGACCCCGGGTAAGTATCACTGGCTGATAACCGATATTGAGCTGCTTGCCAAGAATGAGATAGGGCGTCTTTTTGAGGAAGGCGGCGTCAGGTCTCCGGGGACCGGAGCGATGAGGTTTGGGGTATCGGAAGCCGAGGGGCAGGAATTCCCGTATATTCCGGGCGCTATAAACACGCCTTATACAGATGAAGAGCACTTGAGGGAAAACCTGGCTATCGCCGATACTATACGCGCGGGCGGAGCAAGGATGATAAGCGACGACTTTGCGGAATGTATATTTGTCGTTCTTAAGGATAAAGTGTACGAAAGGTACGCGGAAAAACACGGCGCACCTATAGATCTTGTATGCCATCCCGGTACCCATGGCAGCCGGGCGGAATTCGACCCGGATGACCCCGGATCTTATGCCAAGAACGTGAGGAAATATTATTACGTCAGGGAATCCCTTTTCAGGAAACTTTCACCTGTCGAAAGGCTTACCCTGGCCATGCATGAAGAGATGCATATCAGGATAGCCCTCGGGATAGAGAAACTTCCGCGGGAATATGAAGATATGGAAGACGGGGAAGAGAAGTACATAAACAGTATTCCCAGGTGCGACATAAGGAAGATCATGGCCGACAGGCTCGACAGCGTCGCCCACATGCGGGAATTCCTGGTGACCGACACTAACTACGGTGATGCCGCCGGGCAGCACATCCTCTATCTTGAAGGGCAGGGGAGGCTGGAAGAGGCGGAAAAGTTCATGAGAGAGGTCTACAAAAGGAGGCGCAACATAATCAGGATGAAGAGCGTCCTTACCGAGGAGCCTTACCAGGGATATGACGTGGTAATCATAAGTTCATCGACCCCCGAAGAAGCCGAATACCAGAAGAAGGTCCTGGAAGAGGCTTTCAAGGATGTCTATACGCAGAATGCCGCGCTTAACAATAAAGTATGTATCTTATCCGTTGTTGACGAATCGTTCGGCGGGCAAGTGATAGGACAGCTTAATACCTGGGTCAAAGCCAAAGAAGCGTTCAAGGGATGGGCCGGGGACATGAGTATCCATGAACATCCTTTCGAAGCAGACGATCTGGACGAGCTTTTCCAGGCCGGCAGGGTCAAGATGGCGATTTATCATAACGGAGGAAAAGGCGAAAGAGCATCGCCCGCGACACAAAGCCTGGGGAACTCCAGGGGAGCGCAAAAGCTGGTAGGGCAGGTTTTCGGCCCTAAGGATGAACCCATCGATCTTGAGCTTATTCTTTCAGTCGTTCTGGAGACAAATCCAATAGCTACCTCGAATAATGGCGCAAGGATCGATACTTTCTGGGCGAACCAGCTGGCTTTCGGGACGATAGATTTTGCCCAGCTTAAAAGAAGTAACGCGGGTTTGGATAAGTTGGTCGTAAGGATACCCGAGAATCCCAGATTGAAAGACCTTTATGATTACGGGACCGCCATACTCGCCGATGACGGCGCTCCCGTAAAGTTCCTTGCCAACAAGGTCCTTACGATGAAGGATCCGAATTCCCCGACCGGGGAATATATGGTCAATCCCGACTACCGCAGACAATATGACGAATTGATGGCTGCCAGGCACAGGGTGTTTGATTACGGTTCTTTCAGTATCAGCAGGGATATGCATTATGCTCTGATGGAATACTGGAGAGATGTCAAAGGGGTATTCAGAAAAATGGAAGCAAATGGCGGCTCGGCCGGTATCTCAAGGGATATCGAACCGGCATTCGTCCAGATACTGGTGCCGCTGGTGAACGGTCTTAAGGGGAGAGCCCTGCCTGATAATCTGCCCGCGTCATCGGACCTGAGAAGCATGACCTCAACGGAGATGAGAGAGGAAGTGCTCGAGAGGGCTTACGGTGATCTTTTACAGCTTATGGAAGGAGATCACAGAAGGGCTATCGAGATCATATATAAAAAGGACAAGCAGCCGGTACTCGAATCTATAGAATTTTTCCTTCTTTACAGGGATATGCTGTTCAAGGATATGGGGAAAGTCTTCGGCCACGTGGACCTGGGCGAGAACAGCCATTGGTTTGCTTACAAACGTCTTCTTGATATGGCCAATGAGAAATTTATCATGCTCTCGGACATCCTTGGCGAAAGGATAGAGTTAAAGGCCGATGGCGAGATCACCAGGGCGCCCGCGGAGATCGACGATAAGATAAAAGCCGAAGACGCGAGAAGGATGAGGCGTATAAGGCAGAATGCCATAGCGGTTTTCGAGGTGAACGGCGAGCAAGCCGCGCTTACGCTCGATGACGTAAAAAGGGGAGTAGAGATCCATGGTGTCTATGTAAAGGGCTCGATAATAAGAGGAAGATGTTCGCTTCTTCCCGGTTCAAGAATAGTCAACAGCGTGGTCAATGATTCCCAGGGGCTTATCACGGCTGAAAATGCCTATATAGAATCCTCAACAGCTCCTGAAATAGAAGCGAGAAACAGTATTGTATATATAGCGATACACCAGAGAAAGATCGAGGCCAATAAAGAGATACTTGCGGACGTATACAGGCCCGAGATCAGGGATGAGCGTTTTACGGAAGGACAGACCCGCATGAGGGCCCCGGCGGGATACGACCCGAAACCCGCTTATAAAAATGTCAAAGACAGGAAGGACATGAAACCCAGCGATCCTATCGAAGATTTTGTGATAAAGGTGAGAAACGAGGATAATGTCCAACTTTCTTTTTATGTGAATAACGGTATCGTTTATTTGTGGGATAGCATGCAGGCAGCCGAAATGGGTGAGTATAAAAGAGCGGTTCCCGTTGCTGATGCCAAGAGAGAGACCCGAAAAAGCATCTGGAAAGGAAGCAAAAAGATCGACTGTCATCTTGTCCGCGATCTTTTGCTGCTTGGAAACGCGTTCACTTTTTCTCCAAAAGTCGAGAAAGGCCTCAGAAAGGTGTTCGAGCAGGGAGAATACTGGGCCGACGATAGCGGTAAATTCGTCGCTAAACCAGGGTCGGATTTCGAGGTCTTCGGGGAAAATAAGTACGCTTTTCACGAGATACGGATTATGGAATGCAACAGGAGCCGTAATGATGAAATAGAGAACTGCGCCAGAGTAAAGGTCATGGTGATAGAACGTATGAGGCCGGCCCTTGAGAGGCACATATCATTCATGGCATCCAAGGGGCTTCTTACCACATCT
Organism: Candidatus Omnitrophota bacterium; assembly: GCA_049643885.1. GTDB lineage: Bacteria > Omnitrophota > Gorgyraeia > Tantalellales > Tantalellaceae > JBARQV01. The sequence goes on from JBARQV010000057.1 coordinate 9,879, forward strand.
TTTGTAGATAGAATATTCAGCGAGATCAGGCGGATAAAACCGGATTCAAGAACGAGAACAGAGATGATCTTTTTCTGTAATCTGCTTGAGCGGTATGGCGACGAAACGATAAAACATGATGCCGGACAGGAAAGAAATGCCCTTCTGGAAAACGTGTATCAACTGGGGCCGACGGTGGACCCCAATATTTATCGCAGGGACTCCGTCAGGGCAAATGCCGGAGTTGAGCTTCCCAGTTCTATCATTAAAGCTGCCGGTATAGCCTATGTGGATACTTTGGCTGAATTGCGCGGCGTAGAAGCGCAGGAGATCACTTTAGCGGTAGGCAGGGAATCCAGGGAAAGCGGCGAGAGGATAATAAACGCTTTTATCGAAGGATGTCTTTTGGCCGGTGCAAAGGTTATTGACGTCACCGACGGCGGGAACGTGATCACTTCCACGCCCATTATGTATTTTGCAAGCAGGTATCTCCAGAATGAAAGAGGAGATCCGATAGATGGTATGGTGGAGGTCACCGCGAGCCATCTTCCCGGATCCCAGAACGGGTTGAAATCGACGGCCGGCCCGATCAATTTTACTACCGAAGAGATGCAGAAATGGCTTGAAAAGACCCATGATGTGATCGATCGTGGAATTTACATCGAGGAAGTAGCGCAAAAAGTCAGAGAGAGCAATGTAACAAAAGAATCGGTTCTTGAAGTGTATTACGTGCTTTTAGTCGCGGCCCTGGAGGGTTCCGACAACTGGATAAAGCTGGCAGAAGAAGTCTTAAAAGGCGAAATTTCCTTGCGTCTTGCTGTAGGGACGATCCAGCAGCGTGCGGAACGTTTTATGGAAAGTAAACCGCTCGCCGGGATGAAACTTACCGCCGATTCAGGGTTCGGCTCCATGGGGCCGATAGTACGAGGTATTTTGACTAAACTGGGAGCCGAATTGACGGATATAGGCCCGGAAGCGGATTATTCCAAAGCCTTTCATGACGCCAATCCTAACAATCCCGACAACCTTGAAGCCCTTCTCGGAAAAGTTAAAGAAATAGCATCTGTCCTCGGCATGGCCTTTGACGTCGATGGTGACAGGCTCGGAGTGGTCACTCTTGACGGTAAGATCCTCAGGGGTGACGACATCTCGTGCATCATAGCTCCGGTGGTGATAAAAGAAGCCATTGAAAGGGCTCGGAAAGCCGGCATCAAGGACTTTCATCCGGTCATTATAGTGAATGTGCTTTGCAGCGACAGGCTTAAGAAGGTCATAAGAGATGCGGGCGGTGTGCCGATCGAATGCGCCGTAGGCTTCAACAAGGTAAAAGAAGCCATGGTCGAATCGTACAAGCTTTATCTTCAGCAGTATCCGGAGATGAAGGATCATCCGGAGATCACTCCGGATCAGCAGGCTGAGATGGGCGTGGAGATATCATCCCACATAATGTTCAGGGAGAACTTCAACGCTGATGATGCTTTCTTCGCGGTTGTAAAGCTTCTGGGTATTCTTGTGAAGAAGGCGCAAGAGGTCAAAGACAGCGGCGAGGAAGTCCCTGCCGATCTTCTGGACGTTATGCTGAAAGACCTGCCGGCCGATCATCATACAGGAGAGTGGAGAACTCCGATGATGTCGAACGAACTCAGGAAAGAGGTCGCTGGCAGGATCAGGGAACATTATCAAAGAATGGCCGAAGAATACCCGGACAGGTACAAAGTGAGAAATGAAATAGACGGAGTAAAGATAGATTTCCTGAGGAATGGAGAGAGCGTTGGTTTTCTTGCCGTGCGTCCGTCGGGGACTTCACCCGAGATGGTCGTTGTCGTGAATTCCTTGACCGGCGCGAGCGGTCTCAACATGATAAAGAATGACTTCTTCGGTCAGCTGAAGAGGTTCCGCGATTACGTGCGCTGGGATAAAACGGACGCTAAGACAGGCGAGAAAAAACCCGCACTTGAGCCCGGTCTTTATTACGAACAGGCAAGGGGCTTTGTTTTTGACGGGAAAAGACTGCCGGTTGCCAATGACGGAAGAAAGGCCGATCCAGGAAGGCCGGCTCCGCGAACTCCCGGAACAGGCGCTGTCAGGATGGGAGAAGAAAGAAAAATACCGTCGACAGAAGATATTATCCTTCGAGCGGATCTTTTTTATCAGCAGATCTCACACATGCTTGAGCGGCATCCGTACAGTCCGCTTATCCTGGCTTTTGATACCGATCTAGGCAAACAGAGGCAGCATGCCCAGATCCAGGAGGTCGCCCTTGCGATAAGGGCTTTGTCGGAGATGCAGAAGATGTTGGATGACCACGGCAGGCCCAAGTATCCGCTTCTGAGAAATGTTGCTATCTTGAGCGAGAGCGGCGAGAGCGGCGATCTGGCACAGGAAGTGCTGATGAAGCGGATGGAAGTAAGCCAGGAAAAGAAAGACCTTGATGTGTTTACTATCGTTGTAACAAGAAAAACAGGTGTAGATAAAAACTTCGGTGAGATAAAAGAAGACGGTAATACATGGATATCAGCGATCGATGACAGGACCGGAAATGATCACGATTATATGCCTGTTTTTGAAGCGGCAACTTTAGCCATGATGGCGATAGTCGATCCCGCCGACATTGGCAGGATAAAAGACTTTTACAATTCTATCGCAAAAAGTCCCATCGATGATGATATTTTAAAGAAAATGCTAGAGAAAAAGATGTTCTATGTATTGCCGAAGATATCGGCGATGGATCCGGGGCAATTACGGAAGTTGTATGAGAACGTAAGAAAGATATACCTTGCGGCGTAATCCTGCATAAATATCTAACTGCAAAAAGGGCGGACATCATTGTCTGCCCTTTTTGTAACTACTTCACGTATAATAACTTACAACTAATTAAGATATAAAATAGTTAGGTGGGTAAAGTTGACTTTTCCTATATAATAGGATATAATCTATATAAGCTATGTAAAATTTAAAAAAGGGAGATTTCATGCGGCTTTGTTTGTCCGGAAAATCCATAGTTTTAAAAACAATTAGTCTTTTCCTTGTCCTGACATTTTCAGTCTACAATGTCAGCTTCGCGGCAAAAGAAGATGCTGAAAATGTGCCCGTTGTCGAAGAAATACAAAAAGAGATCACGGTGGACGATATCGGTATAGCTATCGACGCCGGGATGGTGAAGTCCAAATACAAGGGCGAAACCGACAAGATCATCGTCCATATCCAGGACGCTCACTGTAATTATGAAGCCCAGTCGAATATAAACAGGATACTGGACCAGCTGACAAAAGAAGCCGGGGTAAATATGATCTCTGTAGAGGGTGCCGAAGGTATTGTCGACACTTCCTGGTTCAAGGCTTTTCCTGACCCGGAAATACGCAAAGAAGTAGCGGATTATTTCATGAAAAAAGGAGAGATCACGGGCGCTGAATTCTTTTCCATAAACTCGGACTACGAGGGCACTATTTTCGGGGCGGAAGAAAGGGAATATTACGTGGAGAACCTGAAGGCTTTCACGGAAGTCTATCCTTACAAGGAAGTCATCGAGAATTATTTCTTGAACCTCAGGACGCTTGCCAACAGGCTGAAATCTTACGTCTATACCCCGAAACTTAAAGAGCTTGTCCAGAAGATAAACGCCTTTGATGATAAGGAATTGGAGCTCAGCGACTACGCCGAATATCTCAACAAGAACGCCAAAAAATACAAGGTCGACTTAAGTAAAGACGTCAATTTCAAGAAACTGATCGATACGCTGGATTACGAGAAAAAGATCGACTTCGATATCGTCGACCAGGAAAGGAACAGTTACATCGACGCGGTAAGCAAAAAACTTTCCAAGGAGAAGATGGCAGAACTCGTGGGTGAGAGTATAAGGTTCAAAAAGGGGCACATAAAGGCTGTCGATTTTTACTCGCATTTAAGAGAACTTGCCGACGAGTGTGATGTGCCGATCGTCAGGGAATACCCGAATCTTTTCTACTATTACCTCTACACGAAGCTTTACGACCAGATCGATAACGAGGGTCTCTTCAAGGAGCTAGAAAGCATAAAGACACGCCTCAAGGACAAGCTTTTCGAAAACGATGTCCAGAGGAAACTGGACAAATGCGCGACGGCGATCGACCTCCATATCGACCTTGTGAACATCGAACTGACAAATGATGATTACGATCTTTTCAAGGGATATTTCGATGAATTCTCCCTCGAAGACGTCGTGAATTTCTTTGGCGGCCTATGCGGGAAATACGGTCTGACTTATTCCGACGGGACCGTCCCGGTGCAGGTCAGCGAAAACCTGCCAAGCATGGTCGCTTTTTATGAAGTGGCGATGAAAAGAGACAAAGTCCTTATCGAGAACACGCTGCGGCAGATGGAAAAAGAGAAACAGAAGACCTGCGTGCTTATTTCAGGGGGGTTCCATACAAGGGGATTCAAAAATATACTGGAGAAGAAAGGTATTTCGTATCTTGTAGTGACTCCTAAAATAACCAAAGACGTCGAGACCCCGTACATCAAAGTCCTTACCAACCAGAGGACTTCCCTCGAGGACATAATCACAGAGAGCGCTGCCATGCCCGGGATGAAGCCCAGGGCCCGTGAAGAAGCCGCCGCCCGCCCCAGGGGGGAGATGCTGGCGCCGCTACTGGTCGTGGCGTATGACATAAACCTTTTCCTGGAAGATAAAGCCGACCTGCAAAGGTTCTCGGACCGGATCGGGGCTATCCAGGGCAGGACCTTGATGGATAAAACACGAGAGACCCTTGAAGATATCATAAGGATGCTTGTCGCGTCGTGGCTTGCCAGGGTAAAGATAAAATTGCAGGAGCGTTTCGGCCCCAGGGGAATGGAACAGTGGTACGCTTTCATGGTCGAACCGGAGAAATCGGCTCTTCTTGTGAGAGCGTATGTCCATAATCTGTACAAGGCGGGTATAAGCCTGAGGTTAGCGCCGCCGGTGATGTACGGCATCATAGGGATAGTAGGCAGGGCGTTTAAGACATTTAGAGAAGAGGAAGTTGCTAAGTTTCCGGCCACGGCTGAAGTCCGTGAGGCTGAAGAGCTTGTTCCGGCGCCTGGTGTGGTCCCGGAAGGAAAAGCGGAGACGTTACCGGAAGCGGTGAAAAGCAGGTTAGAAGGAAAAGGTCCGGTGATCCTTCTTCCGGCGTCCGAAATGCCTGTTGGACTAGAAAGGCCGGAAGGACCTTATTACTGGTTTGGAGCCAGAGGCAGGTCGGAAACATCTGCCATTCAGGCCGAAGACGCGGAAGTCACGCTCAACGATGTCCTGAGATATCCTTTCAGCGATACCGTTACGAGTTTTCTCGGGGAAGGGGTCGTTCCCGCGACAGGACGCAGGTTCCCGGCTTTTAATGTTCACGAAGGCATCGAGTCGCCGCGAGAGATGATCGATACACGGGATAAACTCTGGGTCGTAACAGCTGTCAGCACCCCCGCGGTTGAGACGCCCGGGGAGGCTCCCCGCATCATTCTCGGGTTTAATCCCGATCTGGTAAGAGAATACCGTGAACGTTACGAGAAAGCCCCGGAAGGATATGAATTTCACCTGATCGGCACTTACAAAGCCAGCATTGTCGGCTACAGGGAGGCTTTAGCCAGTCTTGAACGTTTTCTGCAAGGCACGAAAGAATACGCGGATACGCTCAGTAGCGTAGGAGACGTGGTCAAGGCAGCGGAAGCCCTTAAAGAACATGAACCTGTGGCTGCACGGTTGGCCGAATTAAGGAAAGCCAGAGCGGAAGTAGAACGTTTTTATAATTATCATGAAGCAAAAGTCGGGGAACACATATTTATACCCGCCGGGACTATATATGCCCTGCCCGCCGGGGTCCAGGTCTTTGAGCCGGAAGTCGCCGGGCGCAGGGAGTTCGCCGTGGAAAACCCGGAATTTTTAAATGACGAAATAGAAGTTGAGGTCAGGATCGACGACGTTACGGAAGATGTTACGAAAGAACCAAGATTAGTTGTAAAGCCGGAGGGTACTTATGTTGAAGAGGGTTTTCCGGGGATTTTCGCCGCGCAGGGTTTTGAGGCGAGGACCATTACATTGGAAAGGCCGGGTAGCCAAACTGAATTACCTACCGGAGGCAGTTTTCATGTCTTAGCTGTTATGGGAGAAGGCGAAGCTGAAGTTATGATCGGTGAAGAAAGGATCAAAGTGCCGAATATTTTCGAGAGCAGAAGAGCGGTGATAGTTCCTGCCGCCGCTGAAAAATTCACGCTTGTTTCGATGCCGACGCCTAAAGGCGGAGAAGTCCAGGTCATCGACATGTCCGCGCCGCTTCCCAAAGAGACTTTTCCGGTAACCGTAAGAGAGGGAGAAACGATCTACGGGACCGATGTCCCCGAAAGCCTGGAGGAATTTGTCCTGGTAACGCACCAGACCGGGGACATAGATACCTATGACGTGCTGCATATAATGGGCGACGCGGCCTACCGTCCTTCAATAGAGGAGGTCCGCGAGCATGTTCTTACAGTCATGGAAGGAAGGATAAGGGTCCATATAGAAGGCGAAGAGAAACCGATAGATCTCGGGACCGGTGCTGTTCTTCCTGTGGCACCGGACATGAAGTATGAGATCACCGGCATCAGCGAAGAGCCCGCCGTGGTGAGGATAGATTATGAAAAAGACCGGGTCGAACAGATCTTTTACGCCGGGTTTGATATGCTGAAGAAACGGGTAAAGGAGATCAACGAAAAAGGTCCGATCAATCTTATCATGCCTTCTGAGATGTTCGCCGAAGGTGGTGTGAATATGCCGGGATCAAGGGATTGGTGGCAGAAGATGTTCCGCGAATATGTGAATCCGCAGATCAGCATTGGACTGTATAGAAGCAAAAGCCGCAAAAAGGAGAAGACCGGCCTGGATGCCGCCGCGGATGCATTTGATTCAAAAGCGACCAATATTCTGGTAGCGACTGAATCCAAACTTGGTTCGGCGTCGTCGGAACAGCAGGGTTTCATATCGAAGGTCAGGATTATGGCCGTTCCTGATGTCGACGAAGCCAGGGAGCTTAGAACGGACGCGGGGAACCTGGGTTGGTTTTTCGCTAGAGAAACTATCGGCGCGTCACTTTTATTGTCGATAGTCGAACCCGATAATATCTTTTTTGATAAGGGAGTGGAGACTTCCGCTTCCGACTTGCAGAGGTTCATGGGACAGGCCTTAAACAGGCAGGTGGACCGGACGGACCTGTGTTACATGTTATCTTATGACGAAGTCCAGGGAGCGCTTTCCAGGGCAGAAGAAAGATGGAAAGACGCGAAATGGTTCCAGGAGATCCGGGATGCTTTCTCCAGCGGTATTACCGCGTGGTTGGCGGCCCTGGTGAAACGTGCTCTTCTGGATATGCCTATAGAACCTTATAATACTAATGAGCATTTGCGGGAACGCCAGGAGAACATGTTCAAGGCGATAAGAGCCGTATAATTCAAGTTTGCGTGGAGGGGACTCGAAAGGTCCGCGAAAAGGGACGGTTCTGGGAATAACCCAGAGCCGTTTTTTCATCGCTTTAGAAGTATGTCATCCCGGACGAGCCCGAAGGGCTCGATCCGGGACCAAATAAAATTATTATGTGATCCCGGGTCTCGGCCTGCGGCCTTGCCCGGGATGACATATTTTTATACCTAAAATTTGGCAATGGGTCCCTTTGATCTTATTGTTTTTGCAGCGATAATTTTCGTCCGGATGTAAGTTACACAGTGCAGTATGTTCCCGTACAGGGAGGATCCACACCGGGCGGAGGGGCCCTGGTAGGGAATATACTGCACTGTGATTTTCACTTCCTCGTCCCGCATTCTGATGTCTGCCCTTTGAGAACAATAGACAAATCGCGAAGAGTATCATAAAATATCCATCTATGGAAGACTCTTTATCGATCAAAAAAGAAAACCTGCAGGAGCTGCGCGACATTATAAAGAACTCGCTGGGCGTGGGAGAGGTGCTTGTTGTCACTAACAAGGGTGACGGAGATATTGTCAGGGAAGCGCTGGAGAAGATAAAGAAACATATCTTCAGGGCAGACGGCAGGGTGAAGATCCTGGTCCACGAGGAGGCGACCCGGAGAGGCCAGTGGCTTGGGCTTCTTGACGCTTATGAGGGCGCGGGAAGATTTGACGAAGACGGTGTCAGTATAGGCGGCATGTACCCGGGTAAAGGCACCAGGATGAGCCCGATAACCCAGAGGCTTCACGGGATAAAACCGTTCTGCCCGATGCTGATAAGGGGCGATGAGAACAGCGGATGGTTTTCGGGCGCCGCTGCGTCGCTTTTTACATGGGATCATGTGGCGTATCACCTGAAGCGCATGGGTTTCAAAGGCATGGCCTGGAAGTGGGGGGACGAGCCCCAGATCGCCGCGACACGATTAAAAGACCTGGACTGGGACCTCGGCGACGTGGATTTCGTGCGCTTCGGGTCCAGGCAAGTGATCACGGAAAATCTTGCGGTAAATAAGGAATGGTTCAAGGTCAATGAGAAAAACGATTTTATTGTCCAGATCCGCAGGAGGCCCAGGAAAGATCTTTTACAACGGCTCGAGCTTAAAGATACACCGGACGCTTCCGCCATAGTCCATATCGGGAGCCCGGCTTTTTCGTATCTTTTTCTTGAAGAAGCCTTGAAGATATTCGGCGGCCGCCGGGGGTGGATCGATGTCGACGGTTATCTTTGCGATGCTTTGACGCTGGATGAAGATGAATGGAATAAAGAGATCGGCCGAAAAGCCGACGATCCCGACCTGCAGCAGCTCCTGAAGGACCACCCTGATTTTTATTCCGCCTGTCAAAAATTAAAATCCAGCATAAGCGCAAGACGAGGAGGAGATCTTTTAAAGATCAAGGTGATCGATTTCGGGAAAGACCTTTACTGGGGTGACATAGGACAGCTGGCAAAAGCGCGCCAGTCACTTCACCTGGTAGCGGAAAAGACCGGCGAGGGCGAATTCGCCAGGGAACTGGCGGCTATAGACAATATCAGACCCGACAGGTCCGGCAACATCGTTGTCGGTGATTCCGTTTATCCGGAAGACGGGAGCGTGAAAAACAGCGTTTTGATCGATACACGGCTTTATGGTAAAGTCGAGATAGACGGCGCGGTCCTGGTGAGAAGCTTTTTAAAGGACGCCAGTATAAAAGAAGGATCGGTGGTCTACGGATCGGCCGTGTCGGATCTCAAGATGGCCGAAAGAGCGTTTTCTTTCAGGTCGGTCCGGGAAGGGCTGGAAATAGATGAGGACGGGGTCCATACAAGCATACCGGTCGATCTGAAAGATGCGGGGAAAGAACTGGAAGACTGGCGGGCCGACAGCAGGTTGAACGTCGGGAGCGCGGAAAACTACAAAGAAAAACGTTTCGGGAATCCGGTATCCTTCGAGGAAAAACAGATGATAATGCGGCAGCGAGAAGTCCCGCCCGCGCTTATAGAAGAAGGCATCCATTCAAGACACATAAAACCGTTGATAGGAAGGATGAAAGATAATGAGGAACACGGATAAATTCAAGCCTTTGCGTTTTGGTACCAGCGGTCTCAGGGCATTGGTCACCGAGATGACCGACATGGAATGTTACATAAATACCATGGGGTTTATTTTCTTCTTAAAGAGAAGGGGCGAAATAAATGAAAAGCAGAAAAGGATAGCCCTGGGCGGCGACTTGCGCTTCAGTACAAGACGGATCATGAGCGCGGTAGCCGAAGCCATTAAAGATTCCGGGTGCGAGATAGATTTCTGCGGCGAAGTCCCCACGCCCACCCTTACATATTACGCCATGCAGAACGGCATGCCGAGCATGATCGTTACCGGCAGCCATATCCCGGATGACAGGAACGGCATAAAGTTCACGAAAAAGGCAGGAGAGATACTGAAAGAGGATGAACCCGATATCCTGGCCAACGTCGCTGAAGCCAGAAAGACGGAATATAACAAAGACGAGAAAGAGACACAGTTCGATAGCAGCGGCATGTTCAAATCCACGCAGCCGCTGCCGGGGAGCGACAAGAAAGCAGTAGATTTTTATATCCGGCGCTATACCGAGACGTTCCCGGCGGGCTGCCTGTCCGGGCTGAAAATAGTCCAGTACCAGCACTCGGCTGTCGGCAGGGACATAATAAAGGAGATATTCGGGAAACTCGGAGCGGAAATAATCCCCGCAAAAAGAAGCGACAAATTTGTCGCCGTGGACACTGAAAAGGTCACCGACCAGACGCGTGCGCTTCTTAAGGAACTGGCCGGGGAATACAGCCCTTTCGCGGTTATTTCCACGGACGGGGATTCGGACCGGCCTTTGCTGGCGGACGAGAACGGCGAGTTTCTTCCCGGTGACAAGCTCGGCGTCCTGGTCTCCATGTACCTGAAACCGGATTTTGCCGCCATCCCCATAAGCGCGAACGACGCCGTTGTCAGCACCCTGAAGGAAGAAGGCGTCAAGGTCGTAAGGACAAAGATAGGTTCGCCGTATGTTGTCAAGGCTATGAATGACGAGCTTGCTAAAAATCCTGAAGCCGGGGTCGTAAGCTGGGAATCCAACGGCGGGTATCTGCTCGGAAGTGACTGGAAGATCGGGGATAAGGCATTAAAAGCCCTGCCTACAAGAGACACGGCTCTTCCTTTACTGGCTGTGATACTTCTTGCCAGGGGGAAAAATATATCCATTTCGGAACTGATAAAAAAGAGCCTCCCGCACAGGTACACTTATGCGGACCTTTTAAGAGAGTATCCCATGGAGGTCAGCCAGAAGATCATAACGAGTTTTTCTCCTCCGAAGGAATTGAAAATAGCCGAAGTCGAATTCGAAAAGAAAAAGATCGAGTATCTTGACGGGAAAGAAGAAGACCTCGGCTCGGATAAAAAGCTATCCGATCCCCTGGTCGAGACAAAGGAGAACTTAAGCAAGGGATATTTTACGCCCGAGCTCGGATTTTCCGCCATATCGGCTATAAATTTTATCGACGGTATCAGGATAGCCTTCACTAACGGGGACGTATCCCACCTGCGGCCGTCTGGTAACGCGCCTGAATTCAGGAATTACGCTACCGCCGATACTCAGGAAAGGGCCGAGGAGATAGTCAGGACGGGGATCGGGAAAATACTCCCGAAAATGAGAGAGGATCTGGAATGAAAGGCGTAATGGAAGCAGTTTCCCGCGGTACACCGCTTTATATTCTGCCTTACAAAGAACATAAAGTGTGGGGCGTCGGCGATATCGGCGAATACTGGTACGGCGCGGAGGCCGGAGAAAAAAGTTCTATCGCGAGAGTGGGGGAGAATACCGCCCCCATGTCTGAAGTTTTAGCCGGTGCGGCGGAAGAGCTTCTCGGCAAAGGCGCGGTAGAAAGATTCGGTCCGAAACTCCCGCTTGTCAAGATATTGACCCCCAAGGGCAGGCTTTCAGTCCAGTTCCACGACCAGAAAAACGAATTGTGGATCGTTACCGGCATCGATCGTGATCTTACGGGAGGAGAGGGACGGATAATCCTGGGATTCTGTCCGGAGGCCGTCGAAAAGTACGGCAGCGCGATAACGGTATATTACCACGGAGCGCTGGAAGAATACGGGAGGGCGCTTAATGACCTCGTGGATATATTGGAAGAAGAAGGATACAAAGACCTTCTGCTGCAGAAGAAAAGTGTTATTTCAGCGGCCGAAGAGGTCAGGGTCTCTTACGTGGAGGAACATCTTGACGGGCTGAAAGAGGCCGCCGGGAAGATGGAGAGTTTTTATAACTGGCGGACCGTCAGGACGGGGGACGTGATCCCTATCCCCGCGGGCACTTTACATGCTCTCGGGTCGGGGATAGAGGTGGTCGAGCCGCAGATACCCGGGCCGACCCAGTCCATGGAAGATGGGGCCACATACCCGATCAGATATTATTTCCCCGGCCGCAAGAGGGAAGGGGGCAAGAAAGAGCTGGATATAGACAGGGCAAATGAGATAAACTCCGAGGTAGTAGAAGAAGAAGCCCCCGAGGTCATAGAAAAGACAGATTTGTTAAAGATCGAACGCCTACCCGGCGGTTTTGAAAGCAAGGGCCTTGAAGTTCACCGTATAACCCTGGCTGAAGGAGCCGAGCTTGACGCTGCATCCATACAAAGTTTTCATAACCTTGTCGTAGTAAAAGGGAAAGCCCATATCATCGTTCAAAAAGAGGATTTTGATATTCCCAAAGCCCACCCCGGAGGGGAGATGATGATCGTTCCCGCTTCAGCCGGTAGTTACCGGATCAAGGCAAAAGAACAGGGCACGCAGATAATCGACACTTTCACCCCGTTAGAAAGTTGACTTTCTGGTGGGATCCCCTATTAAGGAATTTCTTTACATAATATTCTTATTATATTATAATAAAACTTACCCAATGTTAGGTTTCATTAAAGAGTCTCGTTAAAGAGATTCTTTTTTCGGGCGTTATGTAAATGTTTTATAATGCTTTTGCTATTTCACAGTAAGTTCACAATAAGTTGACAGGATATTACAATTTATGTAAAATAAATGCGCCCATCCGGCGACTTTCACACCCAAACCAAGGGATACGATGGAAGAAGAGACATTTTTACAGAAGCTTAACAAACAGAAGATATCATATCTTTTCATCGCTTTACCCGCTCTATTGTTTTTCGTATTCCAGCTCGCCCCGGTAGTCATTTCATTTTTTTGGTCGTTTACAGACTATGACGTAGTCCATGCCCCTACGTGCGTAGGGTTGGCAAATTACAAGAACATCCTTTTTAACGATCCCCTGTTCTGGAAAGCGATGGGTAACACCGTATTGTATGTTATCGGCGTGGTGCCCATCGGGGTATGCGTGTCGCTTCTTTTGGCCGTAGCCATAGACCAGAAGATAAAATTCAAGAATTTCTTCAAGTCGATATTTTTCCTTCCCACTGTTACCGCGATCGTCGCCGTATCGGTAATATGGAAATGGCTTTACGCCGGCGAGAAATACGGCCTCTTTAATTATTTCATCATGAAACTCGGGTTTAATCCCGTAGATTGGTTGTCCAGTCCGACCTGGACCCTGCCGTCCATCATGATCATGTCGATATGGGCCGGCCTCGGGTACAACATGATACTTTTCCTCGCGGGCCTTCAGACCATACCCCATGTGATGTATGAGGCGGCCGAGATAGACGGCGCGGGTTTCTGGAAAAAGTTTTTCAACATTACACTTCCGCTTCTCAAGCCCACTATCGTGTTTGTCGCCATAATGAGCTTCATTTTCAGTTTCCAGGTGTTCGAACAGGTGTATATCATGACCGGCGGGCAGGGGGGCATAGGCGGCGTTCTGAACAGCGCGCTCACGATAGCTGCCTATCTGTATGATAAAGGGTTCCAGAAGTTTGAGATGGGATACGCTTCGGCGCTCGCGTATATCATCTTTTTGTGCATATTTATGCTGACGATGATCAACAAGCATTTTGTTAAGAGCCACGTTAGCTATTAAGTTTGAAAGAAGGGGACGAACTAGATCATGGCAGAGCACGGAATGAGTATTAGAAGAGATTATTTTACGATAAAAACGTTCGTATATCTTTTTCTGATAGCGGGCTGCGCGACCATGGCCATTCCTTACCTCTGGATGTTCGTTACTTCCATCAAGCCGCTTTCCGAAATACAATCTTATCCTCCCAGTTTTATCGTGCAGAACCCGACCATCGAGCCGTACAAGGACCTTTTCCGGATGATCCCCATGCTCAGGTATCTTTTTAACAGTATTTTCGTGGCGGGTTCCATCACTTTGTTCAACGTTTTCGCGACTTCGCTGGCCGGTTACGCGTTCGCGAAACACAAATTCTGGGGAAGGGATAAACTTTTTTTCATATTCCTGGCGTCGCTCATGATACCCTGGCAGGTCAATATTATACCCGGTTTTGTCATCGTCAAGAACCTGGGTTGGCTGAACACGTACAAAGGACTTATTATACCCTCGATGGCATGGTGCGCGTTCGGGATATTCCTTAACCGGCAGTACATATACAGCATTCCCGATGACCTGATAGATGCCGCGAGGATAGACGGCTGCAGTGAATTCATGATATACCGCAAGGTCATCCTCCCGCTGATAAAGCCGGTTCTTGCGACGCTTGCGATATTCACGTTCCTGCAGCAATGGAACAATTTTGTCTGGCCCCTGGTGATCATACACACAAGCAGCATGCGGACCATACCCCTCGCGCTGGCGGTCTTGACCGGCCAGTTCGGGGCGAATTTCGGTATGGTCATGGCCGGGGCCGTGGTTGCCACGCTGCCGATGCTGGTGATATATCTTCTCTTCCAGAAGCATATTATCAAGGGCGTGGCGATGACGGGATTGAAAGGATAGGAAGAAAGGAAAATATGCGAAAATATACATTATTATTTGTTCTAGGTCTTCTGGTAGTCGCGGGCTGCGCGCCCGGGGGAGAAGGGGGTGTCTCGGGAACAACTGCGACTCTGGAGACGGTCCAGGTTGCTGAAGGGGACCCTCTGATGTATCTTGATGTAGCTGATGCCAAGGCTTCGAGTTTCGACAAGACTCCCGACTGGGCGCCGTCACCCAACCCCATGGCCCCGGTTGACGGGGATATGCTTACGCGCTGGTCCAGCAATTACACGGAAGGGGAACAGTGGATATATTTTGATCTTGGTAAACCGGGTGTTGTCAGCGACATCATCATCAGGTGGGAAAGAGCGCATGCTACCGATTATAAGATACTTGTCTCGAACGATGCCAAAAACTGGCAGGAAGTTTATCACGAGAAGAACGGCCAGGCCGGAGTCATGGAGTCAAGTTTCAGTTCCGTCAAATGCCGTTTTGTCAAGATATTGGGATTAAAGAGGGCCAATGACGACTGGGGCATATCCATCTGGGAGGTCGAGATATACGGGCCTAAGAGCCATAACCCGGGGGCTACCAGGACAAAGGCGGCATATCTTGGCAAAGGAGAAGATGAAGCGAAGAAGAAAGAGGCGGAAGATCTCCTGAATAAACTTGTCTCGCCCGTTGTCCCCATCAGCCAGAAAGAATTCCAGCACGGTGTTGTGTACACTTCGTGGATGGCCGATGAGTTCTCCATGCCGGTGTCTGATTTCACACTGGCCTATATCAAAAAACTCGGTTTTGACACCGTATCCATAATGGTCCCTGCTTACCAGGAAGATCTCGATTCCGCGGTGGTCTTTACGAACGATAAGCCGGGAGGGGACACGCCCACAGACAAAGCGCTGGCCCACGCGATAACGTCATGCCACAAGCTGGGGCTAAGGGTCTTGCTTAAACCGCATGTCGACCCGAGGACGGATGAAGCCCGTATCAATATAATGCCCTCGGAAGAATGGTTCGACAGTTTCGAAGAATTCACTCTCAGGTATGCCCGTCTGGCCCAGGAGAACAGTGTTGAGATCTTCTCTGTAGGGACTGAACTTGAGGGGACTACTTTTGAAGCCTGGAATCACAGGTGGAGCAGGTTGATAGACAAAGTTCGCGAAGTCTATAAGGGTTACCTTACTTATTCAGCGAACTGGACCGAATATGAAGAAGTGCCTTTTTGGGATAAAATGGACTTTATAGGGATTGACGCGTATTTCCCGCTGACCGATAATGATGAGCCTTCCCTGGATGAATTGATGGATTCATGGGAAGCTCACGCGAACACGATCGAAAAATGGATGATGCAAAGAGGATTGGCCGGCAAGGGCGTAATATTTACGGAACTCGGGTACCCTTCGGCCGATGGGGCGGGCCGGCAACCGTGGGTAGCCGTATCCAACCGCGAGGATCAGCAGGAGCAGGCAGACTGCCTCCGGGCCGCTTTTGAAGTCCTGAGCAAGCGCCCGTGGTTCAAGGGATATTACATCTGGCAGTATTTCCCTCAGGACAGGTGGAGTCCGCTGGGATTTACCGTTAAAGGCAAAAAAGCCGAAGAAGTGATCAAAGAATGGTTTGGCAAACAGGAATAGTATAGTTCGCTTGGCGTAAACTGTAATTGAAAAAGGAGGATCAGAAATGAAGAGAGCGTTGTTAATGCTGGCTATTATAGGGCTGTTCATCGGCGGATCGATCGTCCATGCCGAAGAAGTACTTTTTGATTTCGAGAATGGCCTTCAGGGATGGGAGATCCCGGATTGGGCCTATGAAAAGCCGGATCACGTGCAACGGGAGATCAGCGTCTCCGACAAATACGCGAGCCAGGGCGATAAGAGTCTTGAGATCGACGTGGAGTTTTCGGGCGGCAGGTGGACCGGCGCGATCGTGGAAATAATGCAGTATTTCGATTGGACCGACTACAGCCGGATAGCCTGTGATGTGTATATTCCGGCGGATGCCCCAGTCGGGCTGAAGGGAAAAATGATCCTGACTGTCGGCGACAGCTGGAAATGGGTCGAGATGAGCAGGTCTTTCCCCTTGAAACCCGGGCAATGGGTGACCATGTCGGCGGACCTGACACCGGGAAGCATCGATTGGAGAAGAGTCCAGGTGGATGAAGCGTTCCGCCAGGATGTCAGGAAGATCGATATAAGGGTCGAATCCAATAACAAGCCGGCTTATACAGGATCGATATATATAGATAACATCCGTGTAGAATAATAGAGAAATTAGAAAATAGAAATTAGAAGATAGACAATAGAAATTAGAAATTGGTAATTAGTGATCGGTAATTGGATATTAAATTCTGTTTCATTATTTACTAATTTCTACTTATTAACCAAGGAGTAAACCATGCGATACTATCGAGCGAGCATCCTCACAGTGTCTGTTATGTTTTGTTTTGGTCTTTTTATGATCGCCTTGGCAGGATGCGGGCCGGTGGAAGGGCCCAAAGGCCCGACGATGGCCCAAAGACCCGCCGGAGAGGCGGAAGAAGCGCCTCGGCAGGAACCTTCGACCGCTCCGATAACGGAGGAAAGGACTTATTACGACTTCGAGGGCGACCTCAGCGGTTGGGAAGTCCCGATGTGGGCGATGGGCAAGAGCGATTACGTGGCGAAAGATGTCACGATATCGGAGGATGTCGCCTCTCACGGAAAATCCAGCATGAAGATGGAAGTGGATTTTCCCGGCGGGACATGGACCGCCGGTCTCGTTGAGATCCAGCAGTATTTGGACATGAGCCGGTATCGCGTGATAGGGGTTGATATCTATCTCCCGAAAGATGCTCCGATAGGCCTCAAAGCCAAGCTTATACTGACCGTAGGAAGCAACTGGAAGTTCGTGGAGATGAGCCGCAGCGTGCCTCTTATACCCGGGGAATGGGCCACCATCACGGCTAACATCGAACCGGGCAGTTACGATTGGAAAAGAGTCGTTCCGGATGAGAAATTCGCGGAAGACGTGAGGAAGATCGCGATAAGGATCGAATCCAACCGCAAACCCGCGTACACCGGCGTGATATATGTTGATAACGTGCGTGTCGGGCGGTAATTCGGATAATCACAAATGAAAGGACTAACATGGCGAAAGGCAGCGGAAAAAAGAAAGGTATCGATAATATAATCATCTGGTGGGGAGTCCTGGCTGTCATTATTATCGCAGTTATATTCGGCGGCAAGGTATTCCAGAAAGCAAGACCTCCCCAGATAGAGTTCCAGAAGGGCATCGGTTATGTCACCTGGTCGAAAGAAGGATATACGAACCCTTCCTCTGATGAGTCGCTGGCGGAAGTCCGGGGCCTCGGGGCCGACTGGGCAAGCATCCTCGTGACCTGGTATCAGACGAACTGCTGGTCGGGGGATATCCAAATGACCGAGCGGACCCCATCCGACGAGTCCATTATCCATGCCATAAGGAAGGCGCACGAGCTCGGGATGAAGGTCATGCTTAAGCCGCACCTGGACCTTCTGGACACTTCAGACGGGAGCTGGAGGGGAGAAATAGGCTGTCTGAAGGATCCCGACTGGGATGAATGGTTCCGCAAGTATGCGAAATTCATAATGCATTATGTTGATATCGCCAACAAAGAAAAGGTCGAGATGATATGCATCGGCACGGAGCTGTCCACGTCGGCCACCGTCAAAGGGTACCTTTGGAACGATCTTATAAAGAAAGTAAGGAACAATTACTGGGGGCTTTTGACGTATGCCGCTCACTGGGACAGGTATCTTGACATAAGGTTCTGGGATCAGCTGGATTACGTAGGCATTAACGCGTATTTCCCGCTGACGGAAGAGATGGACCCTTCCTACGAAGAGCTCAAAAGCGGCCTGGCCAGGTGGGTAGAAGAGATGGACGAGTTCCAAAAAAGAGTGAACAAGCCGATCATTTTCCCGGAAGCCGGCTGCAATTCAGCGGACGGCGCGGCCATTCGCCCGTGGGAACACGCTCCCCGGAAAGAGATCAACCTTGATCTGCAGAAGAGGTATTATGAGTTATTCTTCGAGACATTCTGGGAAAAAGAATGGTTTTATGGTTTTTACTGGTGGTACTGGGGAACCAACGTAAACATGGGAGGCCAGTATAACCGCAGTTTTACTCCTCAGAATAAGCCTGCTCAGGACGTTCTTAGACAGTGGTATTCAAAAAGGAGCCCCAGATAAGGCATGAGGGACTTTATCGTAAGAGAGGACAGGCTGTCCGAGAAGGAACGCAGGAATCTTGCCATATTAGATTCCATAAGAAGAGCTGGTGAAATATCCCGCGCCGAGATATCCAAGCAGACCGACCTCAATATCGTAACCGTATCAAATTACATAAGCAAGTACGTCAAGAAGAAGCTTGTCCTGGAGACCGGCCTGGACATCTCTTCCGGAGGGAGAAGACCGGAGCTCCTGAAGCTTAACAAAGAGTACAAGTACAGTCTTGGTATCGACCTAGGTGCTCCCCATCTAACTATCGACCCCGCTGTCGTGGGAGTTATCCTGGACGTGACGGGAAAGGTCGTGGCGAAAGAAAAGGTCAAAAAAGAAAAGGAATCTTTCGAAAAACTGACCGAAAGAGTTATGGGGCTCGCTGATAAGCTGATAAAGAATTCCGGCATTTCCGTTTCAGATATACAGGGGATAGGTGTCGGCATATGGGGTGTTCTTGACCGGTATCGGGGCATGGTGCGCTATGCCGTCGAAGAAGAACAGATCGTGAGTTACACGAACCTTCTCACTCCACTGGAGAGCAAGTTCGATCTTCCCGTATTCGTCGAACACGACGCTTCACTTGCCGCTTTCGGGGAGAGATGGTCAGGCATCGGGGCTTCAAGCGCGGCTGAGAATCTAATCTTTATGTGTTCGGATTCAAGCTGCGGACTTATAGTGAGAGGAGAGCTTTACAGCGGGGCTACCCGCAGTGCCGGGGAACTTAATATCAACCCGCCGCTTCCGGGCGGAGTTCAGGATGCCTCGAAGTGCTGGGAGACATATAACTATGGCTGCTGTCTGCGTTCTAGGGGTCTTGATCTGGGAGTTACCGGCCGGGTGAAGTCTTTCCTGGCCGAGCATCCCCAGGAAGGTGCCGCTATTCTGGAGAAGATCGGCGGAAATGCGGACAATATAGATTTTCGGACTATAGTCGAATTTGCCGAAAAAGGCGAAGGGATCGCGAAAAAGACGTTAGAAGAAGCCGGTGAATATATCGGCGCCAAGATCGCTTTTCTCATAAATCTTTTCAATCCGGAAGTTGTGGTGATAGGCCGGGGCATAGAAAAGGGCGGGGACGTATTTTTCTCCGCGGTAAGAAGGGCCGTGAGAAAATGGGCGTATGAAGAATCAGTGAAGATAGTAAAGGTCCTTCCCGCGAGCCTTGGCGAGGATGCCGTGGCAGTAGGCGCTGCCGCGATGGTGACGCGGGAAATGTTCATGAAAGTATAGAAAGGGAATCGATGAAGGTTTGCAGGAATGTTTTTATTTTACTTTTGATCGCGGTTTTTACTTTCCAGACTGCAGGGTGCGCCCCGTCTCCTAAAAAGAAAGATGAGCTTGTCATGTGGCTGGTCGGTTCCGAAGCCCAGGCAAAGGCCATCATGAATCTCAGCGAAAAGTTCACCGAGGAGACAGGAGTAAAGGTCTTCTGTCAGGCGATCTCGTGGGGAGACGCGCACAGCAAGTACCTGACATCGATAGCGGGCGACGTCACTCCCGATATAGGGACCATGGGCCTCACGTGGGGCATGGAGTTCGGCGAACTCGGAGCCATGGTAGACTTCCGTAAAGAATTTCCTGAAGATGTCGCCGCCCTGGAAGAGAAGCTATTCCCGGGTATTCTCGAATCGACCCGTTTTGGAAGCAAAGTTTACGGCATTCCTTTCGATTTTTCAGAGCATATCATGTATTACAGGACGGATATCGTTACGGAAGCCCCCGATACGTGGGAAGAACTCCTGGCGCTTCTGCGCGTGCTCAAGTCGCAGGACCGGGGTGCGGTGCTTGACTGGGGATCTCTCGACTGGATAGGTTTTTCGCCTTTTCTATGGCAAGCGGGAGGCGACTATTATAATAAAGATTATACTAAAGTAACCCTTGATTCGCCGGAGGGCGTGAAAGCCCTTGAGTTTTTCGCCCAGCTATATAAAGAAGGTTTTCCAAGGAGCCCCGTCCCGGTAGAGCAGGGGATGAGGACAGGGGATTACCCCCTGGCCATATCCGGCAACTGGAAGATCATCAGCCTTACAGTTGGGGCTCCCGAGATCATGGGAAAGTGGACAATAGCTCCCTTGCCTAAAGGTCCTACCGGCAAAAGGACCGCTTTTATCGGCGGCAGGATCCTCGGTATTTTCTCCAGGTCCCCGATGAGAAAAGAGGCCTGGGAGTTCATAAAGTTTCTCTTCAAACCTGAGAACCAGACCAAGATCTACGAAGATTCTCTTGAAACAGAAGACGCGTATCTGCCTCCCAATATGGACACCTGGAGAGACCTGCCCATGGACAGGAAATTCAAAAGAGTCCTGGAACAGCAGGCCAGGGACGCTAAAGGCCCGCCTCCTGTCCTCGGATGGGACGCGAGCACCAGGCACGTAAACCATGCCGTCCAGATGGTGATCCTCAAGAACGCCGACGCGGCCGAACAGCTCAAGAAGGCATCCGAAGAGATGCAGCGCGAGCTGGACAAGGTGCGAAAAGCCCCGCAAAAACAATAAAATCTTTCCTATCCAAATTTTTTAACGGTATTTTTTTGTACGAAAGACCACCGGGATGTGGGGGCGTTTCTACCGGGCCCCTCCGCCCGGTGTGGATCCTCCCGTACGAAACACCCCCACATTCCGGTGTATCTGTACGGGGGTTTTATGCTAGCAAAGTTAGGGTTTCAAATAGCTAGTTATTTCCCTTGATGTTAGGGCAAAAAATTGCTATTATGATTAAGATTTACAATACCTAGCTTTAACAAATGATTTACGCTTTTTAGACGAGAGTATTTTCTGGAGGAAAATACAATATGGACGTGAGAAAACACAAGGCTTTCCTTAAGGCTATCAGTATAATTGTAGTCGTTTGCTTTCTTTCCCTGGATGTTGCCTGGGCGTACCCTGTTTCAGATATCCCCTCAGCGGGAAGTCAAAAATTGGCAGGTGAATTGCCGTTCCAGCAGGATCTAATGAGTATGCAAAGGCAGGAATTTCAAGAGTCCCTGTTTTCGGACATGAAACTCCTTCTTTCTGTAAATAGCGTCGCGAAATTCCTCCTTGATGACGATCTTCCCCTGAAGTACCTTGACCGCGTCCTGACCGAAGAGCTAGGCGAGGTCGCCGAGGGTATAGACCTTTCAAAGGTAAAGATCTCTGGTGGTGTAATATTAATTCCTTATAATACGGCCGAGAAGAGATACATCCTCCAGATAGCCAGAAAAGATGACCTTTCTGCACGGGAACTAATGGGATACCAGTGGGTCATCGGCGACAAATACGTCATAACGGCCCTTCCCGAAGATTATCAAGAATCCCCCCAAACAGAAGCAAAGCCCCAAAAAGAAGAACCAAAAGTGGAAATATCCGAACCCGTCGCTGAGATAGAGTATGAAACAAAAGTAGAACTTACCCGCGAAGAGCCATCAAAGAAAAAACTCATCATAAGAGCGATCATCGCCGCTTCTTTACTTATATTATTAACTCCTTTATCAGCCTTCGCCGGGACGGGCGCGATGGCTTCCACCCTAGGCGCGTTGGACGGGACCGAACTGGCATTTTTGGGTATAGCGGGTGCTTTAGCGGCATTTTTTGCATTTTGGTTCTGGTTAACGAGAAGAGTTACTATGCCGGCTTCATGGTGGCTAAAGAAACTTAAAAGTGATGATAAAATGGCCCGGCGCGAAGCAGTTGAATGCCTGGGCAAGTGGAAACACTACAATAATGAGGAAGTCATAAATGCTCTGATAAACGCCCTGGAAAATGATGACGACCCTGGTGTCAGGGCAAGGGCGGCAAAGGCTTTGGGAGTGATAGCGAACAAGCGGGCACTTGATGCGGTCACCAAAGCTAAAAATGATAAAGATCCACTTGTAGCAATTCACGCCGAGCGGGCCTGGCATGAATTGATGGATAATGCGAAAGTCAAAGAACGGGAAGATTATTTTGCCCCTTTAAGAAAGCCGCATAAGGGATTTGGGCAGCTGCTTTTCGGTGTGGCATTTTTGAGTTTAGTGTTACCGTTGATACTTCATTTGATACTTAATGACATTGGTACATCTTTCTTCATTGGAGTTATAGCGGCACTGATATTCATACCGTTTGGTGGTATTCTTCTGGATATTAAAAACAACGTAGACGCGATAAAAGACTTTAGAACAGAACCAGTAGAAGCCAGTGAGCCGATGAAGTTTGAGGATAAGGGTACCCCTCCCAAAGGACCATCTCTAAAAATCCTTATTCCCGCAGGGTATGATGGCGAAGCATACAAAAGGTCGGAAGAGAAAGAAAGGTTGAGAATCCTGGAAACACTGAAAAAAGAGAAAACCGGACAAAAAGATTTCCCGGGCTTCCTGACCTGGGCGCTTGCAGAGGAAAGATCATTTTCTAAAGAGGGCATGGACACTTCTTATATTCAGGGCGTGATCCTTAAAGCTATCGGGCAGGAAACTCTCTGGCACCCACGGGATAAAGAGCTGTATGGAGAAGTCAAGGGTGTGCTGATAAACCTGCTCAGGGAGGAGTACGGGTCAATAAACAAATTGACGGCAGAAGACAAGCTTCCTTCTAATGTTGAATATAGCACTGTAAGCCGGTTCGCGGTCCAGGAACTCATGCGGCTGTACCTGGCTTTTGAGAAGGGACTGCATCTTAGTGAAGAGGAGGAGAGCGTCCTGGTCGCGGAATCCCGGCCCGCTCTTCTAGTTTTAACCACTCTTATGGCGAAGGATCCACCCGTTGATGCGATTCTAGATTTAGTGGCAGCTGGTCTTGTAACAGGTTGGGGCCTTAAAGGGCCGGAGATCAAGGAAGAACACGATTATAAAGCCCAAGACGGTTTTAAGGCCGCGAGAATAAGCGCCGGACTGTATATTCTCAGCGTAATAGGCGCGCTTCTTCTTTTGTACTTGAATGGAGGGAACATAACAGGCGGGGTTATCGGAGTCCTGGCGCCGGGTCTCTATGCCGGCATGGCTGCGTGGAAGTATTTCATGGTCGGCGAACATGTCCAAGTGAAAATGGAACAATTTCTCAGGAGAAATTTCGAGGGACAAAGGGAGGGCGACATCATCGTCAAGGCCGCGGGGATGATGATGAATATGTCTCTTTCCGCGGAAGATAGGAAAGGGTTCTACGATTTTATAAGCAAGTATCAGGGTAGGGATGATTTTAAGGAAAGGTTCATAAAATATCTTTCCAAAAAACTTCCCGTTGCGAATTCTGACGGGTACCGCAATCTTGTTTTCGAGGAATTGCCGGCTTCCGTCCAGAGAGCGATAAATATCCACGAGAAGTTCAGGTCCCATTTCCGGGGGATGATAAGCCTGCTGCCGGTGATCTATCTATTCCAGAAGACACCCGGGGAAAACGTGAAGTCAATCTTCAAGGCCAGGGCGATCGGATTGTGGTCTTCAACCAAAGAGGCAGAGGAAAACAGGCTTGGGGAATATGACTCTGATGAGTATGACGCGGACGTTTACGTACACGGAAAGCCCGGCGAGGTAAACTGGCGTTTGGCGAAAACCGCTGTAACTTCGCCTGAAGAGCTAGAGGTGGCGATCGAGATCCTGAATGAAAATATAAGCATCGCTAGAGATCTGACCGCGCCGAAAGGTTCCTATTACGGCCCGAACAGCTTTAAAGGATCTGTTTCGGCAAGTATTAACATGGAAAACGTTGTGTCGCTGTTAAATGATCCGGAAAAACTGCGGGGTCTTATACCGGAAAGGCTCCAGGAAAAGAGAAGGCTCCAACAACCCCAACCCGAAAGACCGGAAGGGATCAACCTTTCAGGTATGATGTTCGCCGCTGTGCTGGCCATGGAGAGGCCGTGGGACTATTCCTGGGTGAACCATGTAAATTGGGTTCTTTATGCGCAAGTGGTCGCGATCAGTATCTTTTTTATTCTTAGCGGTACATTTGCGGTGGTCTGGTCGGATGAGTATGAGTCTTCCAAAAACACTATGATCAGAAGGATAGTAGACCGCGTACGGTTCGCGAACTGGTACTCCCGCGCGGACGCCTTTTTAGAGGGTAATTTTATTGTCCATCTTGTGGCAGTGCTCTTATTTGCCTTCTGTATGGGAGTGATATTTTGGCTGAGCCCGGTATTAAGTTTGCTTGAAATTATTCTTATAAAAGCACCGACGCGATTATTTAATTATACGGATGCACATCTTTTCCGGTTGCCGCGGCTCGGGCACGTCTTGGCTTTAAGGGTTAAATGGATGGGGCGCAGGAAAAACATAAAGGGATTGATCAGATCCCTTACCAGCCGCATGGAACCGGTTAAAAAGACCGCCATCAGTCAGCTCGCAAAGTTAGGCGCTGACCCGAAAGTGGAAAAAGAATTAATAGAAGCCCTGAAGGCCGGAGAACCGCACACTGCCTTTTATTTAGCTATAGTTTTGGGGCGCATGAAAAGCAAAAAAGCCATAGAGCCTTTAATTGAGATCATGGAAAATAAGTATGGTAAATTCTATGTCCGACATTCTGCCGCTGTGGCTCTCGGCCAAACGGACGATCCGAAGGTAATTGATCCGTTGCTCGACATGCTTTCAGTCGAGGGGCTTAGCATCGCGCGTCTTGAGCGGGTACGAAGCGGCGTTGTAAAGGCTCTTGCAAGATTCGACGGGCCGATAGTGAAGCCTGCTCATAAGGCGAAAGTAAGGGCTTACGTGGAAAAACTTTTTAATGACTGCACGCTTTGTGATGGTCAGCATAAACAGTCAGCTGCTAAAAAAAGGTTTTTAGGAGATGAAAAGAAAAAAGCGATCATAGACGGATTGTGCAAAACAGTTCATGATTTCAAGGACATAGAAAAAGTAGAGGATCTGTTGCATCAAGTTGTTCATGTTACCTTTCACTGGTCACGGTATGGCTCGTCGATAAGGATCAGCAAATCGATGTATGAAGACGATCTCAGGATAAAAGAAATTTTGGACCCCAAAAATCAAAATATAGAGTATGGGAGATCCGGGGATATAATGATAAGTGTAACATGTGACATGGATCGCCTGGCGGAGATCGTAAAAGAAGCGACCGCGAGGGAAGATGCTGCGAGGGAAGAGGCCGCGGAAGGCAGTGAAGAGCAGGAAGGAAGCACTCATGACCTGGGGGTCAAAGACTCCTACAACGCGTCCAGGATAACCGGCGTTTTATCCGCAGTGGGTTTTGCGACCTCAGTGGCTTATTATTACCTCGCCCAGAGCCCTGTGATCGGTATCGTTATCGGTGCGGCAGCTTTCGGCCTTTACTGGGGATGGGCCGCCGTGAGGTATTATAGGGTCTACAAGACGACGTACGAGGAGATGCGCAGAAAACTTCCTCGCGCTGAAGCCTTTAAGGCTACGATAGCACGGAATGACGGATACCGTGACGATTTTATCAGGAAACCGGGGTTTCCGCGCAAAGTCGAAGACCTTATGAATATTCATGAAAGTTTCGGATCCCATTTCTGGGGGATGATCGCCATGCTTCCGCTGGTCAGCCTGTTCTGTAAAGGCAGGGCGCGCAAGGCGATGAAAAAAACATTGCTTTACTTCGAAAATTACGACGGCGCGCGATCGACTGACATAGGATGCCTGTATCAGGCCGCGACATGCCAGTTTCCGGATGTGCGGCAGCTTGCCCTGGAGAATATAGCCGCTCTTGAAGACGTCGATAAACTGGTGAAAATTTTGCAAATTGGCACAAATGACAAACCGCGGATAGCCGCGATAAGGCAGCTTATACGTCTTAATATCAGCAGCCCGAAAGCCGAACTGGCGTTGAGAGGCCTTCTTGGCTCCAGGAACAGCAGAGAATTGAGGGAGCTGGCAGTCCAGGCGCTAAGTAATGTAGATACGTTAGGCGCGAAAGTTTTTGTTCATCTTTACAAAAGTGAAGATGACGAGTTGATGAAATTAAACAAAAAGGAAGACATTGTCCCTATTTTAAATTTAGCTTTAGCACATGATAACAAAGGCATCCGTCATATAGCCGTCAACGTGCTTGCTGTTTTGAAAGATAAACGGTCAGTTCAACTATTAATAAATCTGTTAAAAACAGAAAAGGACATTCAACTTGCTACGATTGTTGTTGAACTCCTTGGGGAATTAGGGGATAAAGCAGCCGACAAGCCGCTGACTGAACTGCTCAGGGAAGGGAGAATAATAAGTGGCAGGCCGGATTCAGAACGTGCGATGGGCAGGTTCCCGAAAGCTCCGTTTCTGCTTGCGCACGGTCGCCGCCCGGGCCGCATAGAGCAGGTCCTCCTAAAGGCGCTTCTTAAAATTAAAAGCGGCCAAGATCTGGGGGCTTTTAGAGTGGATATTGAGAATCACGTCAGATTTTTACTTGATGATCATACTATTTACAATGGTAGAACGGTAGAAATGGCCGTCAAAGACAAAACAGTAAGAGAGTCATTGCCGGAGGATGTATACAAAAGCATAATTACCAGGCTTACCGATTTTGCCATTAGAGGCCGTTCGATCGAAGGCATAGAGACGATAATTTCGGACTGCATTGAAGTCGATTACGAAAAAGGAAGGATCGAACCTGAACAGGGATACTGGGAGGCTACAGGCGAAATGATCCCGGACAGTTCTTATACCTATGAGAAACCTGAAAAGAGATGGGTCCAGACGGCCCTGGCAGTTGTTCACCCCGGTCATTATCGGGCCGTATTTGATTCTGAAAGGTTCGAAGGGATCATGGTGAAGGATTTTAACGAAAAGCTTGTTTTGCCAGGGACATCTGACAAAGAAAGTCGGCCTGCCGATCTCGAAGCGCCCGAAGAGAGTATAACAGCAAGACCGCTTTTCGAGGAATTAGAAGGCTTCGTAAATAACAATATGGCCAGACTTATCGGCGAAGGCAATAAAGTTATCGCTTTTCTCAACGAACGCGGAACGATAGAAGTGGAATATTTCTATGAGGGGAACGGAGTTTTTGAGACAACGCAGAGAATGAAATGGGCTGTGTACGAATTGGAAAGATTGAAAAAAGTGATGAAAAATTTTGAAGTTCCGGAAAGAATACAGGCCGCTGCAGAGGAAGTGAGTAAGAACCTGGACCTCTTCGAGGCAGATGGTATAGTTTCAACGGTCATCACCCTGGCAAGGAAGGCCAAAAGGGAAGGGAAGAACCTGGTTATCGGCCTTGAGACCGACTGGGTGCCGGGGCTTGAAAAAGGCAACCTGCAGCACACCGCTATAACGCCGCTTATAAATGAGATAAGGTCCATGCAGGATACGCTCCGGTCAATGGGGCTGGACAATATCGTGCTGGTCCATGAGAGCGGAGAAAAACTGGCGGAATCTATTCTGGCCGAAGCGGAAAAGGTTTCGGAAGACCCATCCGGCCTGGACTTTTCCAACATGGTCGTTCTGGCGTCAAAGAAAACGATCGATTCATATGATTTTAAGAAAATGAGGGAAGCCGGTAAGGATAAGAAAGCCTTACTTGCTGCCATCGATCCCACGGAGATACAGAAATATTATGACGAATACGGTGAAAACTTCGACAAGCAGCTTGACATGAGGGTAACCGAAATGTTGACAATAGCTTTGGATCTGGCGATTGGAAAAAGAAGGCCGACTTCAAGGGAATGGCTTAATATCAATTATGACGCGACCAGCAGGATGGTCTTGTTCCTTCCGAAAGCGGAGCCTGTTAAATACGACGATCTTCAAAAGCGATACAGGCACAAGGTCCTGGCCCTCAAGGCCGCGTAATCGAGGATTAAGTAGGAAAATAAAAAAGCGGAGGTTTAAAACCTCCGCTTTTTTATTTAAACCAGCTAAACCTTCTTTAGTAAAGAATCGAGACTTTGGCTATGAATTCGTGGAACATGCCTATCCTGTCGTCGCTGTTCGGCCAGGCAGGATCCCTGTGGATGTCGTTGTCGCTGCGCCCGGCGAAAGTAAAGCCGTAAAGAAATTCCACGTTCATGCTTCTTTCGTCGCCCCTGTAAACGGCGTTGAAACCTTTCCCGAAAACATTGATGATCGGGCCGACGCGGTACGTGTAAGTATCTTTTTGGCGTCCGGTTCCGGGGACGGATATCGAGCAGTCGAATTCGTTTTTGATCATAACCCTGTCAATAGGCGAAATGCCGACCTCGGCAAAGAGCGGAACGGTATTCGCCCAGTCACTATCGCCGATCCATCTCTTGGCGCGCAATTTAAAACCGCTTTCAAGCGAAGCGTAGCAGGGGCGCTCGAAGAGGGTGAAAGACTTACCTATAAGGCCGCGTATTTCAATGGCG
This sequence comes from Candidatus Omnitrophota bacterium, assembly GCA_049643885.1. Classification (GTDB taxonomy): domain Bacteria; phylum Omnitrophota; class Gorgyraeia; order Tantalellales; family Tantalellaceae; genus JBARQV01. The sequence continues at coordinate 38,627 of JBARQV010000057.1, forward strand.
TTGCCGTACTCGTCAAGGAAAGGTTCTTTATTCTTGTCGGTATTGAAAGGCAACAAAAAGAACTTGATCTGGCCTGCCAGGACGACGGGAGCGTCAAGAAATTTATATTTTCCGCCGATCTGGATGCTTTTAAAACCTTCGTTTTTCAGTTCCTGGCTTGCGCCGTGGACGACAAAATCGTTTTTGAAGGTATTCCAGGTATAAGGTACATACAGGAGGGCGTTTAAATTGTCGGTAATACCGTATTCCGTTTTGGCTTCGAGGTCCCATATTTTCTGGTAACCGCCGTTATCCCAGCGACTTAGATTGCCCTTGTAGTCAAAATTATATTGTGAATATGAGTATCTCCCAAAGACCTCTGCCCATAATTTGCCTTTGGCCAGTGTCCACGGGCCGGCATGTGAAGCGGCAGGATAGACCATAAAGACTAAAAGTGCTGCCAGCAATATTACGGATAACTTTTTCATGTAACTCCTCCTTTTACGATTAATGACTCAATCGAAATAACACGCAAAACCAGGCCATAAGGCCTATCGGACGGTTCTGTTCTTCCAGTATTGTCTTGACATCACTCGGTGTAAGAACGCCTTTTTCGGTGAGTATAGCTCCTATTTCTTTATGTATTTTATGTATTTCTTCGTATTCTTTCTGGAGCCCCAGTGCTTCCTGGACATCTTTTTCGGAAACGAGGCCTTTTTCTACCGCTATTTCACCGAATTTTTTAGCTTTTTTACTTTTAAATATCCCTGCCACTTCTTAAGCCGATCATCCCTTCTATATAAAATGTGTTACATTTTTTAATAGTATATCTGTTTAGCGGGTGTTAGTCAATATTAATCAGCATATAGGTATAGCGTATAGCGGATAGTAGAAATTGTCATCCCGGGCGAGGCCGTAGGCCGAGACCCGGGATCAAATAATAATATTATGTGGTCCCGGATCGAGCCCTTTGGGCTCGTCCGGGATGACATATTTCTAATTCGGCCGTCCGGGATATGGGGATGTTTCGTAAGAGAGGATGCACGCCGGGCGGAGGGCATTGCGCTTGACTTAATATTGGAATTTATATATCATATGTTACGCGTAAAAAAAGGAAGGGATTCATGAATTACGTAAAAACTGCTTTTTTGCTGGTAATCCTGGCGGCTCTCTTTATATGGATAGGGGGCCTTATCGGGGGAGCTAACGGTGCTATCATCGCCTTTATCATAGCCCTGGTGATAAACGGTATCAGCTACTGGTATAGCGATAAGATCGTTCTTAAATTATACAATGCCCGGGAAGCGGATCGTGAAACTAATCCGCGATTATATGAAATAGTAGAGGAGCTGAGCAGGAACGCCGCCATCCCGGCGCCGCGTATTTTCATAACCGAAATGGATGCGCCGAACGCGTTCGCGACAGGCAGAAATCCCGAAAAGGCCGCACTGTGTTTGACCAAGGGGCTTATGGACCTGCTTGATGAGGAAGAGGTAAAAGGGGTGATCTCCCACGAGCTCGCCCATGTCCGCAACAGGGACACTCTCATCATGACCGTTACGGCGGCGCTTGCCAGCGCCATAATGATGCTGGCCTATATGGCAAGGTGGGCAGCTATACTCGGGGGATTTTCAAGGAACAGCAAGGGTTCCGGTAATGTGATAGGGCTTCTGGCGATAAGCATAGTCGCTCCCCTGGCGGCGCTGATCGTCCAACTTGCTATTTCAAGGTCGCGCGAGTACGGGGCCGATGCCATGGGAGCCAGGATCTCCGGCCATCCGGAGGGACTTGCCAGGGCGCTTGAAGACATGTCCAGGTTTTCGGGACGCCGCAGGATAGACCTGGCGCCCCAGACAGCGCATTTATTTATCGTTCAACCCGCTATAGGCGGTTTTCTTGCAAATCTTTTTTCCACCCATCCTCCTATCCAGGAAAGGATCAAGAGGCTCAGGAGCATAGCTTGAAGAACGGCGCGCGATATTTACTATTATTGCTTTTGGTGTCCATGTTCCTATTCATTTTCGGCCTCGGGAACATGGCCCTGACCGATCCGGATGAGACTTTCTATGCCCAGACGGCTAAAGAAATGCTCGAGAACGGTGAATGGGCCACACCCATGATATTCGGCAAGCCCCAGTTTGAAAAGCCCGTTCTTTACTACCTGCTGGTGCGGATGAGTTTTATGGTGTTCGGTGTGAACGAGTTCGCGGCAAGATTGCCTTCCGCTCTTTTCGGTATTTTGGGTATTTTAGGGATATATCTACTAGGCAGGGTCTTGTTTTCACCTCTCTCGGGGTTTTTGTCGGGCCTGGTCATGGCTACCTGTATCGAGTATCTTATTTTGTCAAGGGCGTGCGTCACTGATATCGTCCTGGCCGTTTTTATTTTATACTGCTTTTTATTCTTTCTTTTGGGATGGACCGGTAAAGGGAAAGGATATTATCTGGCCTCGTCGGTAATGGCCGCGCTGGCTGTCCTTACCAAAGGCCCTATAGGGATCTTTATACCGTTCGTCGTGATCACGCTGTACCTATCCCTCAGCCGTCAGTGGGGGAAGGTCAGGGGCGTTCCGGTATTTGCCAGCATATTGATTTTTTTGATCATAAGCCTTCCGTGGTATATCGTTATGCTGAGGATCCACGGGGACGCGCTTGTGAGCGAGTTTTTCGGGGTGCATAATGTCATAAGATTCATGGAACCGGAACACCGGATCGGGATATCTCCGTTTTTTTATATACCGGTCGTCCTCGCGGGTTTTTACCCGTGGACTTTTTTTCTTCCATTCGGCGCGTGGAATATGTACAGGCATGATAAGCCGGGGGGGCAGGGGACAGAGGTTAAGGGATACAGGTTGTTTCTGCTGTTGTGGTTTCTTGTAGTCTTTCTGTTCTTTTCCGCGGCGAGGACAAAACTGGTCACGTATATCTTTCCTCTTTTTCCGGTCTTGGCCGTGGTAACAGGGAGATTTTTGGAGCTATCTCTTGTGAAAACCGGGGATAGGAACATCGAGCGCTACACAACTCTTTCTTATATTTTCTTTTTTATTTTTACAGTTTTGGGCCTGGGCGGTATTTATGTTTTTATTATGAAGAAATATCCTGCGATAGCGGGAGGAGCCGCGTTAAGCGAGGTGATCTTCGTTCTGGGAGTCATACTTTCCCTGTTGTTTTACAGATCCAAGAGAAAAGCGTTGGCATTTTATTCTATCATAATCACGATAGTCATTTTGACCCTACCCGTGGTCTTAAGCGTCTTGCCGGTAGTCGGGGATCTCGAATCCAGCAGGTTCCTGTCTGTAAAATTCAAGGAGCTTGCCGGGCCTGGCGAACCATTGGGGGGAGAAAACGATCACAGGCGGGGAGTAGCGTTCTATACCGGCCGGACCGAAATTGCCGACGTGCACCCCTACCAGGATCTTGTTGACTTTGTTTCGCGAAAAGAAAGGGTCTGGTGTATAATGCAGAAGAAACATTATGACCAACTGAGAGACAATATGCCGGACAGCGTTACCGAGCCGCTATTCCGATCCGGCAAATATGTGCTGGTGAACAACAAACCGGGCTTGAAGATCAAGGATCAAGAATGAAAACCAGATACAGCATATCATTTGTCCTTCCTATGTATAATGAGGAAGAGAACATAGCGAACGCGGTAAAAACCATAAAATCCATAGCCGGAGAATTAACGGGTGATTATGAGATAGTCGTCGTAGATGACGCTTCCACGGATAAGAGCGGGGAGATCATCGACGAACTGGCGAAAAGGGATGGCGTGGTAAAAGCGTTCCATATGCCTTGCAACAGTAAGTTCGGGGGAGCTTTCGCTGAAGGGTTCAGGCAGGCGTCCAAGGACGTGATCATGTACATGGATTCGGATATGCCCGTCAGCATGGAAGACCTGAAGAAGTCGTTCCCGCTGATAGAAGAGGCGGATATCGTAACCGGATACAGCAAGATCAAAAAAGGCGATACCCCGAAAAGGAAGATCATCACCACGGTATATAATCTTATGATCCAAGGCCTGTTCAGGCTTAATGTCAAAGACATAAATTCAGGCTACAAGATCGTCAGAAGAGAGATGATCAAAGACCTGGTTTTTATTTCTCGCAGTCCTTTCATAGACGTGGAACTCTTTTTGCACGCAAAAAGAAAGAATGGAAGGGTCAAACAATTCCCTCTTGTCTTTCATGCCAGGACGGGCGGCAAGTCCTATATCGCCAGGCTGCCCGTTATCTGGGCCACTTTTGTGGATATTATAAAGGTTAAGATCCTGTCAGGCAGAAAAATTTAAGACCATGAAATCCTTGATCATAAACGCAGATGACGTTGGCTTTTCTGGGCCGATCAATGAGGCCGTGAAAGCGTGCTGCCTTGACGGCAGGATCACCGGCGTAAGCGTGATGGCCTCCGGTCCCTGTTTCAAAGAAGCCGCGGAAATGCTGAAAGAAATAGGAAAAAAAGACGTCGGGGTGCATCTGACCCTTACCGGGAACTCATTTCCGTGCGCGGGGGATCGGTCTAAAGTGAGCACTCTGGTCGGCAGTGACGGCAAATTTCCCGCCGGCTACAAAACTTTTGCGTTCAGATATTTTCTGGGTAAAATAGGAGCAAGAGAGGTCCGGCTGGAACTTTCAGCCCAGATAAAAAGAGTTCTGGATGAGGGGCTAGTCGTGACTCATCTGGACAGCCACGAACATGTTCATATGTTTCCTGAGATCCTTGACCTTACGATAAGATTGAGTAAGGAATTCGGCGTGCCGTATATCAGGTTTCCGCGGGAATCACCGGGGATCATATTGAAAAGGTTTTCAGTAAAAGACTTTGCTCGTTATGCTTCTCTTGCGGTATTTGTTTCAAAAGGAAAAGGGCAAATAACGCGCGCGGGAGTCGGTAGAAATGACGCGTTTCTCGGGCACTTTCACGCGGGACGCATGGACGAGGGGGTCTTTACTTTTTTGCTGGATAGGCTCAGTGACGGCATCAATGAGGTGGCTGTTCACCCGAGCACGTCATCCGGAGACTTTTTCAGAGAGTGCCCCTGGTACAGGAACGCCGAAAAGGAATTTGACTTTTTGATGAATGGCAGATGGAAAGGGCGTCTTGAAGCTGAAGGCATACGGCTTGTGTCACACAAAGAAGCCCTTGAGAGTGTTGAACGTTAAGGATCATAGGGCTTAAAAGGAAAAACCCGCCGTCTTACGCGAAGACGGCGGGTTTTTATATGTATTGGACGGTGCTATTGTTTCGCCTTCAGTAATGCTATGACTGCCAGAAGAAGTACGCAGGCAGTTCCGGAAAGCATGCCTACGGCGGTAAAACCATCTCCCAGAGCCGGTATCGATGAAAAGCCCATTATGCTTTTCTCGCCGATAAATCTTCCCAGAATGGTGTAGGCAAAAAGCAAAAGACCTACGAGTGCGAGAATATTACCAATAACCTTCATTTTACCCCCCCCCCTGTCAC
>JBARQV010000058.1:0-3352 GCA_049643885.1 Candidatus Omnitrophota bacterium
GGTCTTTTCGTGGCCCTGGGTAAATATAATCCTGTTTATGTTCTGATATTGTGGCTGACAAAATATTATTCCTTTCGCGGTCCGGCGAAAGCGATATATTTTGCCGTTTTTGGCCTGTCGATACTGGCCGGTAGCGGGTTCAGCCGGTTTTTCGCGGGAGATGATGGCGGGAAATTAAAAAAGGTCAGCAGGGTCTTTATCTTATCTGCCGCGTCCGTAACGGCTCTTTACTTTGCCGCTAAAACTATCCTCGGTCTTTTCGGCGCTGAATTAATGGGGATGGTCAAGTCGTATGTTGCCTCTGCCATATACGGAAAACCGTTCCACAGGCACGATCTTGATTTTTATATGTCCAAGGTCGAAAGCCTCTTTGCCGCGTTGCCGGTCAGGTTGTCTTTCGCTGATCCTTATATCCTTTTCGGGTTTATTACGCTAGGTATCACGGTTTTGTTCGTTGTTCTCAGGGAAAAGATAAAGAAGGGTCATATTACAAAACTCCTTTGCCTGATATTCATTTTTCTGGACCTGTATTTCCTGAGCTTTTATTTCGAGGGGCCAATGAGTGCGGCGGTCAAAGCCGATGAGGATATTTCGCACAAAGCTATATTTGAGACCGTTGAAAACGATAAGACGCTTTTCAGGATATTCCCTTACGGGAGCCAGAAAGATCTTCCAAGATGGTCATATTTCAGCGCCAACATGGATTACAAGATCGACAGCATCGGACTTTACACGCCACTGATGAACAGGGATTATTACCTCAAGCTCAGGGATCTCGGGGTGGTGGACGATTCCATCGGGATCACCAGGGGAGGGAAAGAGGCCATTGAGGAGAACAGGGACTTGCTTGAAAAGCTTAATGTTAAATATATCGTCACGGGAGAGAGTTTGGATCTTTCTTTTACCGAAAAGATAAAGGAAGAAGATAACATAAATTTATACCGGATAAAAAACTTTTATCCCCGGTGCTGGCTTGCTCCGGCCTCTGATCCCGGCGTGAAAATGGCAGGAAAGGTAGAGGTCGAGGAATATGATTCGGGTTTCGCGAAAGTGCGCGTTAGGACCGACAAAGCCGCGTATTTGGTATTTTCGGAGAAATATTATCCCGGATGGGAAGTCTACCTGGACGGCAGGAAAGCCGAAGTCCGGGAGGTCCTGGATATTTTGCAGGGCGTGGAAGTCCCTGCCGGAGACCATGTCGCTCTTTTCAGGTTCCGGCCGTCTTATCTTGGCGTGCTGTTCTGGATACAGGCGGCCGCGGTGATTTTTTTAATATTTTACTGGATCTTCTTTTTTAGCCGTAAAGCGATATCGAGGGATTGACAAGGTGAAAAATTACCGTACAAACCTTATAGCTTTATTTCTCCTGGCGGGTTTCGTCTGCCTGGCCGTTACCAGCATGTTGCCCGGCAGGAAGTCGCCGACCTGTGATGAGTTGGCCCATCATATACCGCCCGGCTATGTGCTTCTTACCAAAGGTGATTTCAAGATGGCTACCGACAGTCCTCCGCTTGCCAGGTGTATCGTTGCTTTGCCCCTCAGGATATTCATGCAACCTAATATGCCTGATGATAAGAACGCGTGGAGGACAGATAACAGGTACGAATTCAGTAGAAACTTCTTTTACGAATACAATAACCAGCCCCATAAGATGATACTTTTGTCCAGGTCGGCGGTTGTCATTATAGGCCTTGTCTGCGGGCTGGTATTGTTTTTCTGGACAAAAACCCTTTATGGAGACAAAACAGCGCTGTTCAGCCTTTTTCTTTACTGTTTTTCACCGAATATACTCGCTCATACGAGGCTTGCTACTACTGATATGACGGCTACATTGTTCATATTATTATCTGTTTGCTCTTTCTGGGTTTTTGTAAGAAACCCTTCCCTTGTGAATACGCTTCTCGCCGGGACATTTCTGGGATTGGCCCAGCTTTCCAAATACACCGCTCTTTTGCTTTACCCGCTGTTTATATTCCTTTTGATCTTTGAGCTCCGCGGGATCCCCGAAGGCTGGAAGAAAGCCATTTTTAATGTAGTCTTGATCTTTGTCATATCGTTCATTGTTATGTGGGCGGGCTATGGATTCGACTCGAGCCCGATCCTGGATGACGCCATGAGGGTCACGCAGAAGGTCGAGTTCGCGCATCACATGGCCGAGAAGATATTTCCTTTTTGGAATGAGGATCTTTCGGCAAAACTCGATTATTTTCTATTCAAAGTGCCTTTCCCGTTAGGGGCGCATGTCCTCGGGGTTTTAGGGGTCATAAGACATGCCCAGGAAGGGCACGGTCACTTTTTCCTTGGCGAATGGTCTTCTTTCGGGAACCCGATGTATTATATAGTAGCGTTCCTTATAAAAACACCGATACCGACTATCTTGTTTTTGATGACGGGGCTCTTTGTATCTCTCAGGAGGAAGATAGGGAGGAATGAGAGGTTTGTGATCTCGACGGTCATATTGTTTTTTTTGACAGGCTCGATGAGCAAACTGCAGCTTGGACTAAGATATATACTGCCGATCTATCCTTTTATTTTCATACTTGCAGCGAGGAGTGTTGAGCTGATAAAAGTAAAATACTTCAAAGTTTTCAGCATTGCCTTGATGGTATGGTATGCTTTTGCCGCGCTATGGACATGGCCCGATCACCTCAGTTATTTTAATGAGTTTGTAGGGGGTTCGAGGAACGGGTACAAATTTTTAAGAGATTCGAACATAGATTGGGGACAGGATCTGCCCGCTCTTGCTGCGCATTTGAAGAAAAATAATATCGAATATATAAAACTGGATTACTTCGGGACCGCCGATCCGGCGTCATACGGCATAGATCACCGGCCGATCACTGAATCCGAACGTCGAGTTCCTTCTAATGAGGTCTATGCGGTGAGCGTTCACAGGCTAGAATCGGTGAAGTGGGCTTCATCCCGCGAACCTACAGCAAGAATAGGCGGTTCCATCTTTGTATATGATCTTCGCAGAGAAGATATCCCTCCAGACAGGAAATAAAAAATATACTTGTCTCTATTGGCAAACCAATATGTAAAATAATAAAAAGTTATATTGACTATCAATGACATGTATTGATAGTTAAAGATTTTTATTGACATCCATTGGGCTGATCGTTATATAATAGATGAAATTTTAAGGAAGGAGTTTGTATGGAAATAAAGGCGAATGAAGTTTATACCACACAGGAAGCCCAAAAATTGCTCAAGGTGAGCCCGAGCACGACCATGAGGCTGATCAAAAAAGGGATAATCCGTGCGGCCAAGGTAGGCAAACAATACCGGATAATGGGTAAAGAACTTCTACGGATCGTTTCCCCCACACTTGAAGACAAGGTAGGGAAGGTCT
>JBARQV010000059.1:0-36823 GCA_049643885.1 Candidatus Omnitrophota bacterium
AAGAAAGGGGATAGAGATGAAAAAGATGCTTTTTGTTTTTCTTATAGGCGGCATGTTAGCCGTGAATACGGCTTATGCATGCACGGATTTTCAGATAAAAACGGAGGATGGTTCAGTGATAATCGGCCGTTCCATGGAGTTCGCTATCGATCTGGGGTCGGATGTCATGGTCTTTCCGAAAGGCCAAAAATTCACGAGTGATGCACCCGGAGGGGGAAAAGGTCTTAAATGGTCGAATAGATACGGTTTTGTCGGCGCTAATTCTTTTGGATATGACGCGATCAATGACGGTATGAACGAAGCAGGGCTCTCAATCGGACTTTTATGGTTACCGGGGACAGAATACCAGGAAGTACCGGCAAGGGATGTCAAAAAGGCGCTTTCCCATTTATACCTTGGGAACTGGATCCTTGGCAATTTCGCGACAGTGGATGAAGTCAAAGAGGGGATCAAGGATATCATTGTTTGGGGGGAACTTATTCCGGAACTGGGTATAGTGCCTCCGCTTCATGTTGCCATTCATGACGCCAGCGGCAAGAGCCTCGTTATTGAGTTTGTCGGCGGGGAAAGAAAAGTCCACGATAATCCCGTGGGAGTGCTTACAAATGCGCCTGAATTTGAGTGGCACATAACAAATCTCCGGAATTACGTAGGGCTCACTTCTTACGATGTAAAACCCGTGAAAATAGGCAATATAACTTTTCAGGCGACCGGGCAGGGAAGCGGGGTTTTCGGGATCCCCGGAGATTGGACGCCGCCTTCACGATTTGTACGCGCTGCCGCGTTTATCAATTTAGCTGATCCCCCAAAAGATGCTGCCGGAGGAGTTATTTTGGCACAGCACATACTTAATACTGTCGATATACCCTTGGGTGTCATCAAACAAGATAAAGAGGGTGTAGGGCTCGCGGAAGAAAGCACGCAGTGGGTAGTAATAAAGGACTTGAAAAACAAGGTGTTTTACTTTCACACGTATAATGACCTTAGTCTGCGGTCGATCGATATGAAAAAACTTGATCTAAAGTCCGGAACCGGAGAAAGGTCTTTTCCCATGCAGGGCAGCGGCCATGGTATTTCGGATATAACCGATAAATTGCGGTAATATTTAAGGAATGAGTGGTCAAAACACCTTTAGCGGTGTATACTTATACGAACGGAGGTGAAAATTGGACCTGATCGTATCAGCTGTTGTACTGACCAGATTTGGGCTTTTGATATCTATTATAGGGGTTTGTCTGGTATGGGCTTTTGGTCTTCCTCAAAAGTATGACGCGGAAACCCGCGCGTATATTGCCGGAGTCGAACTCAGAGAATCTGAGATGAGAAGGGCCAGGCTTCATGACATCGCCGCAACTACCGGTATTTTCCTCCTTTTATGCGGATTTTTGTTCCAACTCGTTGCCAGCTACATGATAGCGCCGATGTACTTCGAATTTGCGTTCCGACCGAACTACTGATAGGGACCCTGTCGTATTTTAACCAGCTTCCTAACTGCTTATAAACCCGGTTCTTCCGTCTATTTTCAAACCCCAAAATACGTTGACAAAAAAAGCTAAAATAATATAATGGTCTTTGACGTATATAGTATACAGAAGTAAATACTTTAAAAAATTATGGTGCTTAAAAAGGGGAGGTTGTAAGTGGCTGGTTCAACGAAGGACATCAGAAATGTTGTGGTTTTATCCCATTCAGGGGAAGGGAAGACCACCCTGGTCGAGAATCTGCTTTATAAAGGGGGAGCTATTTCAAAGCCCGGCAGTGTGGACGCGGGGACTACCGTGTCGGATTACAATGACGATGAGAAAGAGAGAAAGACGTCCATTAATCTGTCAGTATCCTACTACGAAAAAGACGGCGTTAAGGTGAATCTTCTGGACGCTCCGGGTTATCTTGATTATATAGGGGACGTTATAGCGGGGATAGGCGCTGCTGATGCGTTTGTTTTACTGGTTGACGCCGTGAGCGGCGTGCAGGTCGGGACTGCCAAGTTCTGGAAATTGGCGCAGGCGAAAAACCTGCCCGGTATGATCATCATCAATAAGATGGATAAGGAGAACGCGGATTTTGCCAAGGCCATGGATGACATCAGGAACAAGCTCGGCAAGAACTGCGTGGCCCTTTATTATCCCGCTGGAAAAGGCGCGTCGTTCTCCAGCATTGCTAACCTGCTCACGAAAGAAGGCATTGATAAACTCCAGGGGGAAGATAAGGAAAAGGCGGATAAGCTGTCCAGCGAGATGACCGAAGGAGTGGCTGAATCCGATGACGCTCTTCTTGAAAAGTATCTTGAAGAAGGTACTCTACCGGCAGAGGATCTCAATAAAGCGTTAAGGGTCGGCGTGGTTTCCGGTAAGATCATTCCTGTTATTCCGGCATCAATAGGGAAAAATATCGGTGTTGACCAGATCATGTCGATGATAAAGGGTTACATGCCTTCTCCGATCGACCGCCCCGCGCTGGAAGCTGAACCCGTTAGTGGGGGAGATGAGAAAGTGATCGTTGAACCAAAGGCTGAAGGGGCTTTCTCCGCGCAGGTTTTTAAGACCATTTCGGATCCCTTTGCGGGCCAGATTTCCATATTTCGCGTAAGATCCGGAAAAGTATCTTCCAACCAGTCGGTTAAGAACACTTCAAAAGAGAGCGTGGAAAAGCTTGGGCAGCTGTTCTTTTTGAAGGGGAAAGAACAGATTCAGACAGATTCCGTGATATCTGGCGATATTGTTGCTGTGGCCAAGCTAAAGGACACGGAGACGAATGACACCCTTGCCGAGGATAAGAATCCCGTAAAGTTCAGCGCTATAGAGTTTCCTGAACCAGCCGTGAGTTTTTCCATAAAACCTAAGAGCCGCGCCGACGAAGACAAAATATCCAACGTTCTGGTGAAGCTCTCGGCGGAGGATCCTGCTTTCTTGACCACTCGCGATGCGCAGACTCACGAAATGATCATATCGGGCATGGGAGACCTCCACCTGAAGACAATGATCAACAGGATGAAGAGCCGTTATGGGGTAGACGTTGAAATCGGGACTCCAAAAATAGCTTACAAAGAGACTATTACTGCTAAAGGAGATTCGCAGTACAGGCACAAGAAACAATCGGGCGGCGCCGGTCAATTTGCTGAAGTGTGGATGCGGGTAGAACCTCTTTCCAGGGGTGAGGGTTTCCAGTTCGTCGATGAGGTAGTCGGCGGCGCCATTCCAAAACAGTTTGTCGGGAGCTGTGAGAAAGGCGTAATGAAGGCCTTGAAGGATGGTTTTATTGCCGGGTATCCTGTTGTTGACGTAAAGGTGATCGTTTACGACGGAAAGACGCATCCGGTTGATTCAAAAGACATAGCTTTTCAGATAGCCGCGTCGCATGCTTTCAAAGAATCTTGCGAGAAAGCGAAGCCTGCTCTTTTAGAGCCTATCATGAACGTTGAACTGACGATTCCCGAGGAGAGCATGGGTGACGTAACGGGCAGCTTGAGTTCCAGGCGAGGGAGGGTTCTTGGCATGGATTCAGAGGGCGGTTCCCAGATCGTCAAGGCGCAAATTCCTCTCGAGGAGATGTATAAATACGCAAACGAACTCAAGTCTCTCACCGGCGGAAGGGCCACTTACACGATGACATTCTCCCATTACGAGGTCGTTCCGCCGAATGTTGCGCAGAAAGTCATCGAACAAAGCCCGAAGGCGAAAAAGAAGGAAGAAGAGTAATACAGACCTCAGACCTCAGACGACAGTGTCTGAAGTCTGAAGATTCTATAGAAGGAGGCAACACACATGTCCGGACATTCCAAATGGGCAAGTATCAAACATAAAAAAGGAGCGGCGGATGCTAAGCGCGGCAAGATCTTTACCAAGCTTATCCGCGAAATAACGGTGGCCGCGAGGGAAGGCGGAGGAAATCCCGAGGCCAATCCGAGGCTGCGCCTGGCCATCCAGAAAGCCAAAGACGCCAATATGCCGGCGGATAACATCGAACGCGGTATCAAAAAAGGGACCGGCGAGCTTGAAGGCGTCAGTTACGAAAACGTATCGTTTGAGGGGTATGCTCCCGGCGGTGTCGCGGTCATAGTCGAGGGTTTGACGGATAACAAGAACAGGACCACCAGCGAGGTAAGAAGTATTTTTACGAAACGCGGCGGCAATATGGCAGGAGCCGGTTCGGTGGCATTCCAGTTCGAAAAAAAAGGCGTGTTCATGGTAAAAAGAGAAGACGCAGATGAAGGTAAGCTTTTGGATATCGCCCTGGAAGCGGGGGCGGAAGACCTGACTTCAGACGAGATGTTTTACCAGATCATCTGCGCGCCGCAGGATTTTGACAAAGTAAGAACAGGTTTGAGCGAGAAAGGAGTCAAGGTCGAGTCGAGCGAACTGGGAATGACACCGAAAAACGAAGTAAAAGTTGAAGATGTCGAGACGGCCAAAAAGGTACTCGCCATTGTGGAGGATCTTGAAGATAATGATGACATCCAGCATGTTTATACCAATTTTGATATTCCGGAAGAAATTCTTAGTAAAATAGACCAGAGCGATTGATGAGGATTTTGGGAGTAGATCCAGGGCTGCAGCATACGGGATACGGTCTGATCGAAGCAAAAAGTCCCGATAAAATGAGGCTAGTAGAAGCCGGGGTGATCAGCACGGCCGCTCAAGACGGGATAGCCGGCCGGGTCGTTGATATCTACGAGAATCTTTCGGATATTATCGCTGAACATACACCTGAAGTTCTGGTCCTTGAGAAAATTTATTCTCACTATAAACATCCAACTACTTCAATACTAATGGGTCATGCCAGGGGTGTCATATGCCTGGCAAGCGGCATCAACAACATCAAACTCGTGAGTTATCCGGCAACTCGTATTAAGAAAGCTATTACGGGCAACGGCAGGGCCGGCAAGTACCAGGTCCAGAAAATGGTCAAGTCGATCCTCGTCCTTAACACCCTTCCGAAACCCGTTGATATAACTGACGCACTGGCAATGGCGATAAGTTATGTTTATATCGAAGGAGTGAGATGATATCACGTATTTCGGGGACGGTAGCAGGAAGGAAAGAAGGTGCGATTTTGATCGATACCGGGGGGATCTGTTACGAGGTGTTGATCCCTCTCGCCGTAATGAAGTCCCTTGAGAAAGAAAACGTCCTCGAGGGGAAAGTGGAGCTGGTGACCTATCACTACCATCAGATGGAACCCTCACGTTCGGTTCCTATCCTTATCGGTTTTCAGAACGAGGTAGAAAGAGAATTTTTCGAGAAATTTATCTCTGTCTCCGGTGTAGGCCCGAAAGCGGCCTGCAAAGCCCTGACAGAACCGTTCTCGACAATCGCCGGGGCGATCGATTCCGGTGATGCTTCTTTTCTCAAGAAGTTGCCCGGCATCGGCGACCAGAAGGCGCGTCTTATCGTGGCCAAGCTCCAGGGAAAGGTCGGCAAGTATGGCCTGATACGCGATGAGTTCGTAAGTGATACGGAAGAACACGAGGATATAAGGAACGAAGCCCTCGAGATCCTTCTACAGCTGCAGTACAAAAAGGGCGAGGCGGAAGAGATGATCGAAAAAGCTTTTAAAAGAGCCCCGGAAGTCAAAACGAGCGAGGAATTATTGAACGAGGTGTACAGGGAGAGAAAGGGAGTGTCATAGTGTCAGAGTGCCAAAGAGTCAGAGCCCGAGGTGAGTGCTATGAGTGAGAACAAAAGGGAGAAGTTCGTTGACAGAAGCGAAGAGATAGTCAGGCAGGGGGAGACCGAGGATGATGTGATAATGAACCTGTCGCTAAGACCGGCCATGCTTAAAGATTTTATCGGCCAGAGAGGGGTGATCGATTCTCTCATCATTGCCCTCCAGGCGGCGAAAAAGAGGAACGAGCCGATGGAGCATGTCCTTCTTTCAGGGCCCCCGGGGCTGGGGAAGACCTCTCTTGCCCACATAATCGCCAATGAAAGAGGGGCCAAGATAACCGCTACGAGCGGACCGGCCATAGACAGGGCCGGTGACCTGATCGGCATACTTACAAATCTGTCGGAGGGCGACGTTCTTTTTATCGACGAGATCCACCGCCTGTCGAAAACCGTGGAAGAATTCATCTATCCCGCCATGGAGAATTACCAGATAGATTTTCTGGTAGACAAGGGACCTTATGCCAAGACGGTAAAATTCAACCTGAAACATTTTACGCTGATCGGGGCGACTACACGGGCCGGACTTTTAAGCGCTCCGCTCAGGGACAGGTTCGGCATGTTTTATCATCTTGAATTTTACCAGCCTGAAGAACTCGAGGACATCGTCAAGCGTTCAGCGAAACTACTGGGCATTTCTATTGACAACGAGGGCGCAGCCGAGATCGCCAGACGTTCAAGGGGAACTCCCAGGATCGTCAACCGTCTTTTAAGAAGAGTGAGAGACTGGGCGGAAGTGAAGTCCGATGGTAAGATCAACCGTGATGCTACCATCAAAGCCCTCACTACCCATGGCATAGATGATCAAGGTTTGGGCAGGATAGACCGGAAACTGCTCGATGTGATCTATACTTCCTACAAAGGCGGCCCCGTGGGCATAGACGCGATAGCTTCTTCACTTAATGAAGAGGCGGACACGATACAGGATGTCGTTGAGCCGTATCTTTTAAAGATAGGTTTTTTAAGAAGGACTTCACGGGGCAGGGAGTTGACGGAGAAAGCCCTGGGTTATCTCGGGAAGAGGGAGAAGCAGGGGGAGTTGTTTTAGTAGTTTGTAGTTTTTAATATGCAGGATCTAGGGAAGTATTTGATAGGTTTTGGGATCGTGTTAGTAGTTCTTGGCGGGGTCTTTTTATTCGCCGGAAAGGTGCCGTGGCTTGGAAGACTGCCCGGAGACATAATTATAGAACGGGAGAAGTTCACGTTTTATTTTCCCATAACCACCTGCATCTTGATCAGCATTATTTTGTCAGCCGTATTTTATCGGCTCTTCCGTAGGTAGGATAAGAAATGATCATGAAAAAAAGTATTATTTGGATTGCTGTAAGTCTTACTCTTGCCATTTGTTTTCTGGTCTTTTTCTTTTTCCCATTTGTAACACGATCGGTAAAAGAACCTTCGTTTATTGTCAGGGTAAGGATAATGAACAACGCGGGCGAAGTGAAAGTAGCTTCGGATAAGAAGTGCGAGATACTTGATGCCCGGACCGGATATGTGTTGGAAAACGGTGTTTTATTCCCGGGAAGCGTGAATATCCTTTCCGCTCCTGACGGGATAAGAGCCGGCGGGAAAATTTTCAAATTCGACAGATTGCGCATTTCTCCGGGAGGAAAAGGGGATCTCGTCCTGAACGGGACCGCGTACAGAGGAGATATCGACATAATCAGGAAAGAGGGCGGGCTTGATATCATAAATAGGGCGGAACTGGAGGATTATTTAAAAGGTGTCATCCCCCGCGAGGTCCATCCCTTATGGCCTTATTCGGCTTTGAAAGCCCAGGCGATAGCTTCCCGCAGTTTTGCCGTTTACCAGGCACTTATCCGCAAGAACAAGGATTATGATCTTACGGGTGACGCTTCTTCGCAGGTTTACGGGGGCAAGGCCGGCGAGAGGTGGAGGACTACCAGGGCGGTAGAGGCGACAAGAGGCAAGATCCTGGAATATCGAGGGAAAGCTTTTCCCGCATATTTTCATTCCTGCTGCGGCGGACACACCGAGAACGTTTCAAGGTTGTGGGATCAGAAGATAAAACCTCTTAAAGGAGTCAAATGCCAGTGGTGCCGGTGGTCTCCGCGTTTCCGATGGACGATACGGGTGCCTACAAGAACGATATTAGAAAAACTCAGGGAAAAAGGGTACGACATCAAACGGGTAGACAACATAAAAGAAGGCAAGCGCGATCCTTCAGGGCGACTTGAATATGTTGACGTAAAATCCGGCAATAAATGGTTGAATATCAAGACCGAGCATTTCCGTTCGGCATTGGGGAAAAAAAACTTGATGAGCGCGAACTTTAGTATAAAGAAATATCCGTTTTTCTATCTTTTCGGCGGTCACGGATGGGGCCACGGCGTGGGCATGTGCCAGTGGGGCGCGTTCGGGATGTCTTTAAGAAGGTGGAGCGCGGAGAGGATATTGAACTATTATTATCCGGGGACAAGAATAGTGAGTTTAAGCGAAGTGCTGAGATGAAACTTAGCGAGTTTGATTACAAGTTGCCGGAAACCCTTATCGCCCAGGAGCCTTTGAGGGATAGGGAAAATGCCCGGCTTATGGTCTTGGACCGGTCTTTGGGTAAGATCGAAGAAAAAGCCTTCCATGAAATATGCGCGTATATAGGTCCGGAGGATTGCCTGGTCCTTAACGATACCCGGGTGATACCGGCGCGGCTTTTCGCTGAGAGAAAGACCGGCGGGAGAGTAGAGATATTCCTTCTGGATACTGAATCGGAACTCCCCCGTGCTTTGATCCGGCCTTCAAAACGCGTGAAAGAAGGAGAAGAACTCAGACTTGAAGGAGGCATAAAGGCGACGGTCTTGGGCTCGGCGGATGCCGGCAGGTTTATCAAATTTAACGCCTCGATAGATGAAGTGCTTAAACTTGGGCATGTGCCTTTGCCGCCGTACATAAAGAGAGAGGACCTGCCGCGGGACAGGGAAGATTATCAGACTGTCTACGCCCGGAAAGAAGGAGCTACCGCTTCCCCGACGGCAGGATTACATTTTACCAGGGAGCTTATCAATGTGCTGGGAGCGAAAGGAGTTTCTATCGTATACGTGACATTGCACACAAGCTACGGGACTTTTGCCCCCATCGAGTCAGATACGGTAGAAGAGCACAGGATGCACGCGGAATATTACGAGATCGATGAATTAGCGGCCAATGTCATCAACATAACGAAAAGTTACGGTGGCCGTATTTTCGCGGTTGGGACGACATCGTCCCGGGTACTTGAAAGTGTAGCGGTGAAAGAAGGTGAAGTAGCGCCTTCGAACGGCGAGACGGATCTTTTCATCTATCCCGGTTATCAGTTCAAGGTCGTTGACGGGATGATAACAAATTTCCATCTTCCTAAATCCACCCTACTCATGCTGGTAAGCGCGTTCGCCGGGAAGGATCTTATTTTTGAGGCTTACAAAAAAGCTGTCAGGGGAAAATACAGGTTCTTTTCGTACGGGGATGCGATGCTGATAATATAGGAGCTTTTATGGAGAGCGATAAAAGATACAGGACGATATTTGAACTTTCGCCCGAGGCCATCGCGGTGATCGATAAGAAAGGATATTTGCTGGACGCGAACAAAAAGATGTATGACTGGCTTGGTTTTAAGCCGAAGGACTTGATAGGCAAAAACATATCCAGCTTGCCTTTTTTGAAACGCAGCGACAGGCCGAAGATAAAGGAAAGATTCACTCAGAGGATTTCCGGGGAGGGAGTCTTGTCTTATGAAGTCGAACTTATCACTAAACGCAGAGAGAAGAGGATCGGGGAAGTCATAGCCTCTGTCTTGAAAGACGAAGCCGGTGAGATCTTAGGTGAGATCGCTATGATCACAGACATCACCGAGCGGAAAAAGTTCGTTGAAGCGCTTAAGATGAGCGAAGAAAAATATCGCCTGATAACTGAGAAAACGAGTGATTTTATCGTGATCATAAAGTTCAACGGCAAATATGTGTATGTCAGCCCTTCCCACAGGCAACTTGGTTATGAACCGGGAGATCTTAACGGAAAATCTGGGTTTGATTTGATCTCAAAGGAAGACAAGAAACGGCTGATACCGCTGGTAAAAAAGTACGCGAAGGAGGTTTTGACAAAAGGGATCGATGAGGTCGTGAAAGAACTGGTCGAGTATATCGAGTTCCGCTTCCGGGACAAGTGGAACGAATGGCATTACATGGAAGCTACCGCGAATCTGATAAAAAGCTTCTCCGGGAAAGGTTATGACATATTGATGGTCTACAGAGACGTTACAAGCCGTAAGGTCATGGAATTGGAACTGGAGAAAAGCAGGATGCTCCTGGACAGCGCCAATAAAGAACTGACCCAAAAAGTGGAAGCCCTCGAGGATGCCATTGGGCGCATTAAAAGACTAGAGGGCCTTGTCCCGATCTGCTCGAATTGTAAAAAAATACGAACAGAAGGTAAGGATGCGAAAGATCCTGAAGCGTGGGTCGCTCTTGAAGATTATATCACAGAAAAAACAGAAGCCAGTTTAACGCACGGGCTATGCCCCGATTGCGCGAAGAAATTATACGGTAGGATGTATCGCGAAGAAAAATAAGTTTATCCAAGAAAAGGAAGGGTATCGTGGCTCAAGGAAATGATCCAGAAGAAAGGAAGATGCAGGATATCAAGCGCCTTCAGGCAAGGATAAGAGAACTCGAGGTCGCTCAATCCGTGTATAAACAAGAAGCCAGATCTGCTAAAGTGTTTAAAAGTATTGCCGACCAGGCAGATTATGGCGTGGCGATAACCGACACCGAAGGCACGATAATCTATTTCAATAAGGCGTATTCAAAAATGCACGGGTATGGCCAGGACGAGGTTATAGGGAAGAAACTTTCGATCTTGCATACTAAAGAGCAGATGGAAGACGTAAAAGATACGTTGGGTTTACTCAAAGAGAAGGGAAGCTATGCTGCTAAAGAGGTCTGGCACAAGAAAAAAGACGGAACGGTTTTTCCCACTTTGATGAACGCGACGGTTATCAAGAGCGAAAAGGGAAAGTCTTTGTTCATGACATGCACTGCGATGGATATGACAGAAACTAAGAAAGTGCAAGAAGAGCTTTGCAAATCTGAAGAAAAGTGGCGTTCAGTGGTAGAAAGCGCTCCGAATATCATCATCGTAGCGGATCGCCAGGGCACGATAAATTTTATCAACCGGACCGTAGCAGGCATCAAGGAGGAAGAGACGATAGGGAAAAAGCTTTATGATTATATTCAGGATCCCGAGGATGTCAAGACAGTAAAAAGATGTATCGAGCATGTTTTCGAAACAGGAGAGATGACTACCTATCAGATCAAGGGTGCCGGGCCCAATGGGGCCACCGCATGGTATGAGACACGGATCGGGCCGATAAAGCGGGACGGAAAAGTTTTTGCCGTAACACAGATATCGACTGACATTACCGAACGCAAGCATGCCGAAAAGCAGCTGAGGGAATCGGAAATAAAGTTCAGGTTGATCACTGAGAACACCAGCGATTTTATAGCGGTTCTCGGTTTTGACGGGAAGTATATCTATCTAAGCCCATCGCACAAAGCGCTGGGATACCAGCCGGAAGAGTTAATAGGGAAAAATGGACTGGATATGATACATCCGGATGATAAAAAGAAGCTTTTTCCATTAGCAGAAAAATACGCTAAGATGGTCCTCAAAACATTGGCTGGTAAAAAGATAGAAGAGTTACATGAAGAGCTTGAATACAGGTTCCCCGGTAAAAATGGAAGATGGCATCATATGGAGGCGACAGCTAATGTTATAAAAGGTTTTAGCGGGAAGGGGTATGACATATTGCTTATTTCCCGCGATGTCACTGAACGCAAGAAGGCGGATGAAGCACTTCAAAAATTGCGTCACGCGGTCAATCAAAGCCCGAGCATAGTAATGATCACCGACCCGAACTCCGTGATCCAGTACGTGAACCCCAAGTTTACCGATATAACCGGTTATCTTCCGGAAGAGGTGGTCGGTACCAGCGCCGAAGAGCTGGGAGAGATGGCACCGGGAAAGAAAAAAGAAATGTGGGGAACCCTTAATTCCGGATTGGAATGGCACGGGGATTTCGTTAATAAAAAGAAGAACGGAGAGATATATTATGAATCCGCGGCTATTTCATCTATCAAAGATGAGAACGGCGAGATCAAATATTTTGTCAAAGTGGCGGAAGACATTACGGAGAGGAAATGCGCGGACGATATACTGAAGGAATCCGAGGAAAAATTCAGGACGATCTTTAATAATGCTAATGATGGTATACTTCTGGCCGATTTGGAGAGTAAAAAAATCTATACCGGCAATAGCATGATCTCCCATATGCTTGGTTACAACCAGGAAGAGATGAAAAATTTGAGTGTTTCTGACATCCATCCCGAGGAGTCTC
The DNA here is from genome assembly GCA_049643885.1 of Candidatus Omnitrophota bacterium. Classification (GTDB taxonomy): domain Bacteria; phylum Omnitrophota; class Gorgyraeia; order Tantalellales; family Tantalellaceae; genus JBARQV01. The sequence goes on from JBARQV010000059.1 coordinate 12,049, forward strand.
TCCCGTACGTGATGGATCAATTTGAAAAACAGGTCAGAAAAGAGATAGCCGTGGCAAAAGATATTCCGATGAAAAGAAAAGATGGGAGCGTTTTTTACGCGGATGTCAATTCAAAACCTATGACCCTTGCCGGAAAGACTTATCTTCTGGGAATGTTCCGCGATATTACCGAACGGAAAGAGGCCGCACGCATTTTGTTGGAACAGAAGGAACTTCTGGATAAGATCAATAAAGAGCTTCTCGCTAAAATAGAAGAGCTTCAAAAAGCCAGGGGACACATAAAAAGACTGGAAGGCCTGGTTCCCATATGTGCCAGGTGCAAGAAAATAAAAGTAGAAGGAAAGGAACCAGGTGCTCCCGAGGCATGGGTGTCGCTTGAAAAATATATTTCCGAAAAGACCGAAGCCAGTTTGACTCACGGGCTTTGCCCTGAGTGCGCGCAAGAGCTTTACAAGAGGAAAAAATAAGAAAGGATGAGACCCGACGTGAAAAGAGGATTAATATTCTTAGTTTTGGTGTTGAGCTTCTTGCTTTTTTCCCGTTATGCTTTTACGCAGGATGACAAAGTAAAAATGAAGGAATATCCGGATGGCTCGTACGGTATAGATCTTGGGGATGACTGGCAGGTTACGCCGGACGGGGACTTCATAGGTGACCAGGCGACCCGCGGCGAATACGTAGATACTAAATACGGTCCTACTACCCAGGAGGGATTTCTGTTATTTCCCGATTTTCACTGGGATGGCCCCGCCGCCAAGGCCGCCGAGAAAAAGGCAGCGGGTAAGTATTTCTATATTTATTACGAAGCCACTACGACGACGCCTCCGGAACCCGGGGAAGAGGTACCTTTTGAGGAAGGAGAATAGATGGAAGATATAGGTAGTTTAAAACGTTTTGCCGGAAGGGTAGCCCATGATTTTAATAATGTATTGACCGGCGTTCTGGGATTTACCCAGCTGATATTGATGGATATAAACGAGGAAGATAAGCATTACTCGGATTTAAAGGATATGGAATCCGCTGCAAAGCGCGGCAAGGCGCTGACGGGGCTTTTGCTTTCTTTCAGTGAGGAATTTTCGCTCGCCAGGGAAGAGTCTGACATTAATGAGATCATAAATAGTTCGATCGAGACAGCGAAAACTTTAATAAGACCGGAAGTAACGATCAAGACGGAATTGAGCGACGTTCCCACGCTTAACGTGGATAAGGAAAAGATAGACCGGGCCCTGACAGGGATGATAGTGAATTCAAGCAAGGCTATTGAAGGCGATGGTGATATATATCTAGCCACCAAATTAGAGGGAAATAACGTGGTGATAAGCGTGGCAGATAATGGTAAAGGCGCTGGCCCGGAGGATCTACCCTTTATGTTCGAACCTCTTTACAGGACCAGTGAAATGAGAACGACGGGTATTGAGTTGACCATAGCTTACGACATAATCAAGGCGCATGGTGGAGATATAATCGTGTTAAAACGAGAAGAAGGTGGAGTTGCATTCGATATAAAAATACCTGTTTAAACTCTTAATCGAAATTTATATATAAGTTTACTTGTCGCTTATAATATTTATATGTATACTTTAGTTAAAATTAGCGGAATAAATATTAACATCGTAAGATTTTTAAGAGTTAGCAACAAAATTGTGAAAAGCTAGTAATTTATTCATCGCTCAATAGAATACAACTGCTAGCTATAAAAAAAGGACACAATCATGACTGAACAAAGCTATAAAGCCAAGATACTTATTGCTGATGATGAACTGACGGTAAGAGAGATACTCAGTAAATTCTTTACGGAGAAAAACTATAAGGTTGATACGGCTGAAAGTGGGAGAGACGCTATAGCGAAGTTGGGATCTTTCAAACCGGCCATACTGCTCCTGGACCTTAAAATGCCTGATATGAGCGGCGAAGACGTCCTTAAATATATCGATGAAAAGAATATCAGGGTCGGTGTGATAATAATAACCGGTCATCCCGGTGCTCTCAAAGATGAGAAGCTGCTGAGAAAGACTTATGACTATATGGTTAAACCTTTTGATCTTGATTACTTGAACAGTACCGTTTTGACCAAAGTTACGTTATTGTTAGACTAAAATAACAGGATTTTTCGGAGGATATTAGTGCTTAAGGTTTTTTTGTGCTCGTTTGCCATAGCTGCTGTTTCCACGTGGGTGGCTATTAAACTGGCAACGAAGTTCAATATTCTTGATTTCCCCGCAGAGAGGAAAATACACGCTAAACCGATTCCTCTTCTGGGCGGGGTGGCTGTGTTTTTTGCATACGTAGTAGCGCTTTTGGTCAATTTCCGCTTTAGCTGGCAGCTGAAAGGCGTTGTGATATCGGCCACTTTTATCATGCTGGCCGGGCTGGTAGATGATGTAAAAGGACTTTCCGCTGGGATAAGGCTATTGGTCCAGACACTTGGGGCTCTTTTACTTATTTCATTCGGTGTCTATATCAATATAATCCCGGATAATTGGCCATTTGCGTTTCCTATTGAAGTATTTATAACAGTATTGTGGATCGTCGGGATAACAAATGCTCTTAACTTCATAGACGGCGTCGATGGTCTTGCTGCCGGTCTTACCATGATCGCAGCCGGGACGTTTTTTGTAATAGCCAGTCAAACAGGGCAGGGATATTTCGCGTTTTTAAATATCGCGCTTGTCGGCGCCTGTCTCGGTTTTGTGATATTTAATTTTTATCCGGCACGGATATTCCTTGGCGACGCCGGCAGCAGTTTCCTTGGATTTACCCTGGCTTCCCTGGCAGTTATGGGCGAATGGGCGGAAGGGAGGCCCATTGTCGCGCTAAGCGTTCCGGTACTGGTTTTAGCGGTATTGATATTCGACATGATCTATATAACCGTTTCCCGCATCGGCAGGGGCAAGGTGAAGTCCTTCAAGGAATGGATAGAATATGTAGGTACTGACCACCTGCATCATCGCCTTATAGGACTTGGCTTCAGCCAGAGGCAGACGGTGCTATTCGTTTATTTTATCTGTATTATCTTTTCCGTAGGGGCGCTTATCCTTAAAGAAGCAACGGCTTATCAAGCTATATTGTTGTTATTGCAAGGGGCTTTTGTTCTTGTTAGTCTGGCCATTCTTATGATAGTAGGACGGAGTCATATGGACAGAAGCCGTTTGTATGAAGATAGATTGAAAGAACTCAGAGGTGAAGCACTTTAATTAAATTCAAACATTCAGGGTGATGCTATGGATTTTTTACAATACTGGAACCTGGAAACGAAGCCTTTTGAAAATACCGGAGACCCAAAGTTTTTCTTTTATTCTCCTGAACACAAGGAAGCCATGGTAAGGCTTATCTATGTCATAAGGCAAAGTAAGGCAGGGGCTTTACTGGCGGGTGATTACGGGACAGGGAAGACGACGATCGCGAATGAACTGCTGTACGAGATACGGGAAAGCCAAACATACAAAAGCGTTTATATCAGCAATCCCTTGCTGTCGCCGAGAGAATTACTTCAGGAGATAGCTTACCAGCTGGGAAAGGAGAGCGACAATTTAAACCGGCTACAGGCACGGAGAATTATCGAAGAACAGCTGAAGGATATTGCCGCAAGAGGGGACCGGGCCATCATCATCATAGACGAGGCCCATCTCATAAACCGCAAGGATGTTCTGGAAGAATTGAGGCTCTTGATGAACATGCAGCAAGGGCACCAGTTCCTCGCGACCCTGATCATGATGGGGCAGCTTGAGCTCAGGGAGATCATCGACGCCCAGCCTCAGTTCAAACAGCGGTTTGCCATGTGTTATACATTGAAGCACCTGAACAGGGATGAAACTATAGGGTATATCAAGCATAGGCTGAACGTTGCCGGGGCAAAACGGGAGATATTTAATGATGAAGCGGCAGGGTCGATATACCGGGCCTCTAATGGGCGGCCAAGGCAGATAAACAATATTTGCGATATGGCGCTTTTAGTGGGTAGCATGAGGAATGCCAGTGAGATAAACGGCCAGATAATAGGCGATGTCCAGAAAGATCTGGGGGAAGAGATCTAAGAATGGTAGATTTTCATAAGGGATTCGAAGGTTTCGAGAGATTGGAGCCTTCGGATAAAAAGGAAAATAAAGACGAAGTGTCCTGGTCAAAGCACGCCGAGGAGAAGGACATGCTTTTGGGCGCGAACTCGGACCTGGCCAAGGCAGAAACTGTATACAGCAACATCTTAAATTTCATAACGCCTATCTTTGACAGGATCAAGGAAGGGAAAGAAGGCCAGATCAAGGGTGAAGAAATACTTGGATGGACCCAGGAATTTACCGATATTTTCCGCAGCTCCATCACCCCGGATGATATGGTCCGTCTCGCATTCCATCATGATGACTACAAGGATAACTACATATACACGCATTCGGTCAATGTCTGCCTGCTTTCGGCGCGCATGGCCCTGGCCCTGAATTTTTCAAAGAGCAGGTTATTCGATCTTGTCATCGCCTCGCTTTTCCATGATATCGGCATGATGAAGATCCCGCTGGAGATATGGAACAAGGACGGCAGATTAAGCAGTAGCGAACGCGAGGAGATCAAGAAACATGTCATTTACGGCGAGGAGATCTTCAGTAAATTGAACGGGATAAATGAGGTCATTCCAGTGATCATCGGGCAGCATCAGGAATATTGCGACGGGACCGGATATCCAAAAGGGTTAAAGAAAGACAGCATCCATTACGGCGCCAGATTGGTCTCTCTTATTCACAGTTACGAATCCGCTACTCATACGAGATTATACAGGCCGTGCGTTCTTCCAGACAAGGCTATCCAGCAGATCCTGGATAACGAAAGTGCTAAGTATGACCGCCATTTCCTGAAGACATTATTGAGGAGCATATCCATATTTCCCGTCGGCTCATGGGTCAAGATAAGCTCGGGTGAGATCGGGAATGTCGTGAGGATAAGCGAAGATACGCCCATGCGCCCGGCAATAAAGATCTGCTATAACAGAGAAGGGTATCCTTTGCCCGAGAGCAGGATGCTGGACCTTTCAAAACAATTGCTGATACACGTTGAACGGTGCATTGATATTGAAGAAGTGAAAAAAGAAGGGATGTAACGTTTTTAAATAAGAGGTGAAAAGAAATGTCTAAAAAAGAAAGATTGTGCAATATCCTCTTGTTTTTGCTTATAGTTTCGGTTTGTTTGGGCAGCGCGGGATGCAGCCGTTTTCAGAAACCGAGCAAACCTTTGGATTATTCGCTGTATAATCCGGAGACTGCTGTGTCTGGGACAGGAGAGTATGTTATCGGTGTAAGAGATACTCTGGAAATTGCCGTATGGAGATGCCCGGAACTTGACAGCACTGTGACGGTAAGGCCGGAAGATGGAAAAATAACTATACCTCTAGTGGGAGAAGTAAAGGCCAAAGGCCTTACCCCCAGGGAGCTGGCCTTGGAGATAAGCAGGAAGATCGCTTATTACGTGAAAGAACCGCGTATTGCCGTTGGAGTGAGTAAGATCGGTGACAAAAAAGTCTTTCTCTTGGGAGAGGTAGGAAAGAACGGTTCGTTCCGGTTGGAACGGGGCGACAGGATCATCGACCTTATAACCAGGGCCGGCGGTTTTACAGAAGATGCCGTTCCTTCATGCACCCATATCGTCAGGGGAGGGTTTGACGATTCAAAAATAATCAGGGTCAACCTGGCCAGACTTATCCACAAGGCAGATATTTCACAGAACATATATCTTGAAGAGGGCGATATTGTTTATGTTCCGGAAACCGAGATAGAACAGCTGAACTATGCCTTGAAAAAAACATTTCCTACTTTCTTCTTTGGTACTAAACTTGCTGACATGCAGCAGGATATCATGCAAGGTAAATATGACTGGTCTAGTGTCTGGTTAAAAATGAGGGGCGGTCACGATAAATAAATAACACGGTAAGGTCTTAAAAAAAGGGAAAGTAAAATGGCTGATATAGAGTACGGATTAAACATGTGGGACTACTGGCGGATAGTCAATAAAAGGAAATGGATCATCGTTTCCGTCTTTCTGGTCTCGATATTTGTAGCTCAATTTTTTGGCGGTAAAGTAGAGCCCCTTTATAAGTCCAGCGTGACACTGAACGTGGATCTAAGCCAACCCATAGCCGAGATCACCGGAGCAGGTGTTACTTTTTGGGGTACGGCAGGGCGTGGTGATTTTTCGACCCAGATGGAGCTGATAAAGAGTTATGCCATATTGAAGGACGCCGCCCTGAAGCTTGGCTATATCAAGCCCGACTCTACAGATGCCGAAGTTGAAGCCGCTGTTGCTGCTTTGAAGAGCAAGTTGGAAGTGGAGACGCAAAGAGGGACCACGCTTATTGTGATCTCGGCTGTTGACGCTGAAGCGGCCAAGTCCAAGGAAATAGTCGAAACAGTCGCGGATGTTTTTATCCAGAAGAACTGGGAAAAGAAAGTAGACGAAGCCAGAAGAACAAAACTCTTTGTTGAGAAACAACTGAAAAAGATAAATCAGGTCATTACTGATACAAAGAAAAAACTTATGGTCCTGGGTGTGGAGCCGGGGTCTCCGGCAGCGGCGTCACCGGTCTTTACCGATCTTAGGTCCAGGCTAGTTCAGCTCAAGTTCGAACTGGTTAATTTACAGGAACGTTACACTGATAGCTTTCCAAGGATAATAAATATCAAGGCCGAGATCGCCGCTATCAGTAAACAGCTCGGAGAAGTTCCCGTGGCAGCGGAAGAAGAGGGCGAAGAAGAAATGATAGACGCCGACCGCCTCAAGAATGAACTTTCAATAAATGAGAAATTGTATGCGTTGCTCAGGGAACGTTACGAAAAAGCTATGATATTAGAGGCGTCAAAAACGAAAGATATCGATATAGTTAATCCCGCAACGATGCCGAAGGCGCCTGTTCAGCTCCCAACGACCGTGAATATCTTTTTAGGCGGCGCTATAGGTATTGTTTTGGGGTTGGTAGCGGCGCTCATCGTGGAAAGCATGGATACTTCGATCGGGACGATAGAAGACGTCGAAGAATACCTGCGTATGCCCGTTCTTGGAGTCATACCGCATATTGAAGTGGAGAAAAAAGATGAAATGGAATACTGGAAAGAGGCTCCCCCGCCTGAGGAGAAGAAAAAGTATGCCCAGATCATGGGCCGTTTGGTCACACAGTACAGGCCTAAGTCACCGGTGGCTGAAGCTTACAGGAATCTGCAGACCTATATTAGGTTTTCAGGGATCGATAAAGTAGGCAATTGCCTTATGTTCACAAGTGTAGGCGTGCGCGAGGGTAAAACTATATCTTCAGTCAATTCCGCTCTTAGTATGGCGCAGATGGGCTACAAGGTTGCCCTGATCGACGCTGATCTTAGAAGGCCTTCAGTGCATAAAGTTTTCGGGATAGAGAGGGAGATGGGTTTGACCGAGGCTATTCTCGGCACTTTCAAACTGGAAGACGTGGTCAAGACTATGGATGACATCATGCTTGGGAATATAAAGGCCAGTGTAGTCCTCAAGACGTATGGTATGGAGAACCTTCATATAATCACGGCCGGACATACAACTACAAATCCAGCCGAGCTTTTAAGCTCGCAGAACATGACGAATTTAATAAAAGAGCTAAAGAACAAATTCCAGGTCGTATTTTTTGATTCCGCCCCCATATTGCCCGTAACCGACTCCTGCGTGCTAAGTTCAAAGATAGACGGCGTTATTCTCGTGTATGAGGTGGGTAGAGTGGCCAGAGGCGCTCTTCGCAGGAGTAAGCTGCAGATAGAAAGCGCCAAAGGGAAACCCATTGGCGTAGTATTGAACAACATGAGAGCTTCGGATATGAGATTCGGCTCTCCGTACTATTATTACCGCACGAAGTATTACGGGGAAGAGCATAAGGAAAAATAATTCTTCTAAATCTTCGGGGGGAACCATCAGGTCCTATTCTGCTCCAGGAATAATCAATTACAGAATCGTTGTAACCCTTGTTTTTATTGTCTTTGCAGTTATCCTTTCCACGTATCTTTTATCCGGAGCTACAGATCTTACCAAAACGCTAATGATTCTCGCTTCTGCGGCGCTGATGGTCCTTACCTTCATCAACATCAACGTTGGTCTCATCGCAATACTTTTATCGATGTTACTTTCGCCCGAACTGGAAATAGGCGCCGTTGCCGGCCGGGCGGTGATAATAAGGGCGGAAGATGTTATTTTGATCGTTGTTATCCTTGCCTGGCTGGCTAAGATGGCGGTCCAAAAAGGGCTTTATGTGATAAGGACAAGCCCTCTCAATGCTCCTATCGGCTTATATATAGCCATTCTTTGTATTTCCACGTTACGTGGAATGGTCTTCGGTAACGTTTCTCCATACAGGGGCACCTTTTATGTTCTTAAACTTTTTGAATATTTTATCCTTTATTTCATGGTTCTGAACCACACTACGACAACCAGGCAGGTAAAGATGTTTTTGTTTTTCCTGCTTTTGACGTGCACGATAGTAGGTATTTACGGCAATACTCACATAGGACAAGTTGCCAGGATCTCGGCTCCCTTTGAGGGAGAAGGTGAACCGAATACGCTTGGTGGGTATCTTCTTTTCATAATGTCCATAATGGGAGGGTTGATCCTTTATTACAAAAAACGGCGAAACATCTTATTTTTGCTTTTTTTATTTCTTATCCCGACTTTTCTTTTTACACTATCGAGGTCCTCTTATTTAGGTATGATCCCGGCTCTGATCATTTTTGCGCTATTATCAAGGAACAGAAAGGTTGTTCTGGGCGTGTTGGTCGTGTTATGCACCTTTGTTGTCCTTGTTGGGGCAGGACCCCCCATTATTCAGCAGCGTGTATTAGGGGCCTTCCAGCCGGAAGCCCAACAGCGGCTTAAGCAGGTCGGTCCGGTCAAACTCGGCCCGTCACCGGCTGCCAGGGTCATATCTTGGCAAAAGGTTTTTACGTACGACTTTCCCAGGAGGCCTTTCCTTGGGCTGGGAATGACGGGAGGAGCTTTTTTAGACAGCCAGTACGTTTTGGCCCTGCAGGAGACAGGGCTTATTGGACTGACTTTATTTTTGTGGCTTATCCTGCGAATTTGGAGAAGCGCGCTGAATGTTTATAATACAGTCGAAACGCCCTTATTCAAAGGGTTGGCGCTTGGATACCTTGCGGGATTTGTAGGATTACTTTTCCAGGCGATAGGAACGAACACCTTTATTATCATAAGGATAGCCGAGCCTTTCTGGTTTTTTACCGCGATCATCATGAAGATGAAGGATATAGAAACCGGGAGAGTTGTTACTGAGACAATTCCTTCACGTTTTCCCATATACCGGGGTCCAATCGTACAACGATGGTAGAAAAAAACACTTTCGAAAAAAATATGGAATATGAATACCCAGAAGAAGTTTCCCTGGGACGGCGTGCCGTGAAAGGTGGCATGTGGATATTTGCACTCAGGGTGGTTGATAGGTTTCTGCGTGTTGTCAGGACAATAGTGCTGGCGAGGCTGCTTTCGCCAGATGACTTTGGTCTCATGGGTATAGCTATTCTCGCGATTAATATGCTGGAAACCTTTTCCCAGACGGGTATTGAGACTGCGCTGGTCCACAAAAAAGAGAATATTGAAGCATATCTTGATATTGCCTGGACCATCCAGGTGACCAGGTCGGTCATATTATTTGTTCTGCTATATTTTGGGGCGCCGCTGGTCGCGCATTTTTTCAACAGCCCCCAAGCTTTGCGAGTAGTAAGAATACTGGCTTTCCTTGAGTTATTCAGGGGGATGAAAAACATCGGAACGGTCTATTTTCAGAAAGAACTTCGTTTTGACAAACAGTTTGTTCTCGGATTTAGCGGGATTGCAGTCAATATCGCGGTTTCGCTAACTTTGGCGTTTGTCCTGAGAAACGTGTGGGCCCTTGTTTACGGGTCTCTTTCAGGTGCTTTTGTCGTTTTGATAATGTCCTATATCTTGCAGCCGTATAAGCCTAGGATCCGGCTTGAAACCCTCAAGATAAAAGAATTGCTGGATTTCGGCAAATGGTTACTGGGGTCAAGTATCCTGGGTTTCCTTATAACCCAGGGCGATGATATTTTTGTTGGAAAACTATTGGGCATTACTGCCCTGGGTCTTTACCAGATAGCTTATCATTTTTCAAACGCGCCTGCTACGGAGATAACTCATGTGATCTCCCGGGTCACTTTCCCGGTGTATTCCAAGATCCAGGACAACATTCCGCGATTAAGGGACGCTTATTTTAATGTGCTGCAACTTACGGCTTCTTTGTCCTTTCCTCTGGCAGCGTTGATCTTTGTAATGGCTGCGGATTTTACGAAAATATTCCTGGGCGATAAATGGATGTCCATGGTTCCGGCCATGAGAGTGTTGGCAATATGGGGTTTGATAAGATCGGTGGGAGCGACGGCCGGTCCCTTTTTTTATGCCATCGGCCGCCCAAAAGTGATCGCGAAACTCCAATTTTTACAACTGATATTGCTGATTTCAACGATCTATCCTTTGACTGTAAAATGGGGGATACTGGGGACTTCTTTATCGGTAGTTTTTGCCGCCCTGGTACCGAATCTTGCGGTTTACTATATGGTTACACAGGCCCTTGGATGTCGATATTATGATTTTTGGAGAATGGTTCTTCTCCCGGGTTTTGGCATTATGACGATGTATATCGTTTTAATGATCGTCAGGGTATATATTTCCGGTGCTGAAAGTATAGCCAATTTTTTTGTAATGGCTATACTTGGCCTGGCAGTATATATGGCAACAATAATTGTTCTTGACAGGTTATCTAACCGCAATATAAGTAGGATTATACAGGAATACTTGTTTGATCCGATAGGGAGATTTAAGTAGATGGATACAGGAAGTGAAAGCGATATTTTAAAGAAAATCCATGATATCCAGAAGGAGATCGAACTTTTCTATATTACAAGGGTCATTCCCAAGGTTTTCAAAAGACGTGTTAGAAAGACGTGGCACTTCAAGGAATGGTGGATCGCACCGATGAATTATGTGCGAATTGTGGAGTTGCCGCTTTCCATGTATTTACTGGAAGCAGAAAGAAAAGCAAAAATATTAGATATATCAAGTGCCAAACTATTGTCTTTTTTTCTCGGGGTTAATGGTTTCTCCGATATTACAATGTCTGATCTTTCGGATTTTTTTGTTGAAGATTTTAAGATATATTCGGAAGAGTTTGGTTTTTCTCCGGAACTTAAGGTTTTTGACGCTACTGATATTCCTTTTGCGAATGATTCTTTTGATCGTGTTTTCTCTATATCTGTCCTGGAGCATATAGCCGATGATGGAGATCGTAAGATTACCGATGAGGTAACCCGAATCCTCAAACCCGGGGGACTTTTTGTTGTTACTTTACCAGCAGGTAATGTATATAGCGAGGAATGGTTAAGAAAGCAGGATTTCCCCTGGTCCAGCAAGATACGGGAAGACGGGAGGATCTTTTTCCAAAGACGTTACGATTACAGAGCCGTAGAAGAGAGATTTACCGGAAGGGGATTGGAGATAGAGGACTGCATTTTTATAGCTGAAAAACCTATTAAGGAACCACAGCTTAATGATAATGGCAGATTATTATTCAACTACTATTATTTAGAAGATTTCATGTTGATCAAGTTATTAAAGAAGGTAAAGCATGTGGCGAAAATACCTTTGCTGCTATACGCGGCATATCGTTACTATTCTTCACGCCTGCAGTATTTGACCAGAGACAGGAATGATAAGAACATCAGAGAGGTAGCGGTAAAATTACGAAAGCAAAAATAGTTTAAGGGGATATTATGGGAAGTGATATGCAGGCATATTATGAAGAGGAATACAAAGATTCAACCCTTGAAGCGGATCTGAAAAGAAAAGACCGCCTGGCTCCTTATTTCCCGTCTGACATGAAAGGCAAAAAGATATTAAGCCTGGGATCGGGCCCGGGTGTGGATATAATTTCGTTGGTTTCCGGTAACGAAGTTCATGCTGTCGATATTTCAAGGGAGGTTTTAAAGATAGCTGAATCAAACGGATATATCGTACATGAAGCTGATCTAAACTTAGTGACACGCTTGCCGTTCGAAGATGAAAGCTTCGATATTGTAATCGCGACCGACATATTAGAACATCTCTTCCATCTCAAAAAAATTCTTTTTGAAATACATAGAGTGTTAAGAAAAGAAGGCTTTGCGGTATTGAGCGTTCCAAATCATTTTTATCTAAGCAGGAGATTTGCTATTCTTTTTGGGGAGGGGCTTGTTCTTCCTTTTCATAAAAGTAACGAATGGGATTATTTTCACATAAGATTTTTTACATTGAAAGGGTGGGAAAAATTACTGAAAGAGTGCAATTTCACGATTCATGAAAAACTGTATCATGAATTTGTCCATGTGCCCCGTGGTTTGCCCTACAGTATTGACAAAGAAATCGGCAAATTGTTTCCGACATTATTTTCCAGGCATTTTTTATGTAAGGTAAAGAAGTGATATGGAAATGAAAAAAGAAAAAGTTATAATATTTTTGGATAAATATCATCATGTATTTTCAAGGATTTCTGAATTATTGTCTGATAGGGTTGAGTACAAATTTATGTGGGTAGGACACTTCAGGCCCGGCAGGTTGCCTCGCATCTTACCGGCATTGTTTTATTATAGAGTTAAAGGTTTTAGAATACTGCATTTTCATTGGCTAGAGATGTATTATATTGATAAGTCGTTTTTGGTGAGCTCATTTTATGCGTTTATCTTGTTGCTGGGCTTGGTTTTTTTAAAAATAGCAGGGTATAAAGTTGTATGGACATGTCATAACATATATCCGCACGAAAATATTTATCCGGGACTTACAAGGTTGGTGCGCAGGTTATTTGTGAAATTATGTGATTACATTTTGGTAATGCATAAAAGCATGATTTCCAAAATCGCAAGTGATTTTAATTATAAGGGGAAATTTAAGTGCATAAGGGGAGGGTGTTGTTTTGAAACTTATGCCGGGAACCGGACAGATGCGAGAGAAAGTTTAAATTTACCGGAAGGTTCATCCGTGATTGTATCTACTGGTAGTATAAGAAGATATAAAAATTTAGATATGTTAGTAAAAGCCTTTTCAATAATTGATAGCGATGTCAGGAATGATTTAAGATTGGTGATTGTAGGAAAATTTTCAGATAAAGATCTGGCAGATGAATTGGAAAAGTTATCATCAGGGATTCCGGAAATATTTTTATTCCTGAAAGATACTACTATTCCTTCTTTGGGTGCATACGTAGCTGCAGCCGATATTATGGCAATACCGCAGACAATGGATGGTGTATCCGCTAATTTGCATTTGGCAGCATCATACGGGGTTCCTGTTTTGACTACTCCTGAAAGTGGGGGTACCGCCAGGCTGGTTGAAGAATATGGTTTGGGAGAAATCTGTGATCTTAATGTTAATTCATTATCGAGAGCAATGGAAGGGCTTTATAAGGCCAAAGAAAAATTAAAGAGATACAGTAATAACGCGAAAAAGTTCATAAAAGAAGATAGCTGGGAAAGATCAGCGCAGGGACATCTAGAAGCGTATAAAGAGGCGTTAACTTGACAATATAGCTAAGATATTATGAAGATCCTTTTTGTGAATAAACACGTGAACGAATCAGGGGGTATTGAATATTATATTCATGCCCTTGCCCGAAGACTGAAGGAAAAAGGTCACCGGATAGGTGTTATCCATTGGGAAAAAGTTGAAAGTACTGGGAATTTCGATGCCCGTTATTTTTTACCCGAGTTGTGGGATGATCTTCTTTCTCTGGGTAAAAAGACATCGGACAAGCTGGATGATATTATTAAGGAGTACTCTCCGGATATTGTATATCTTCATAATGTCGAAAATGGGGAAGTAGTTGCCCATATCTCCAGCCGCGTTCGAACTGTTCAATTCATTCACGATTACAAGATAGTCGACCCTGATGGGAGGATGCTTCTGTATAACCCTCTTGAAGTAAATACTTACCCGCTTTCTCTTTCTTGTTTTTTAAGAGCTTATTCCCGCCGAAGTATGCCCAGAAATCCAATAAAGGGCGTAAGAGCATATTTGCGTGCAAAAAGGTCGCTTGAAGCGGCTAAACGGCTTGAGAAAGTCATAGTTGCGTCAAATCATATGAAAAAAACGCTGGTAGAGAACGGGCTGGAATTCGGCAAGATCAGTGTTCTTCCTTATTTCATTGATTACCAGGGTTTGCGGTCGGACTTTAAGCCTGAAAAAAAACGTATTCTATTTTCCGGACGCATCATGGATGCCAAGGGACTGGGCATTCTTATAGATTCTATCGGTAGCATAAAGCGGGATTTTGTCCTCGATGTAGCCGGTACCGGACCCATGGAAAAGAGCTGTCGCGAAAAGGCTGAAAGGGTCGGTCTTTCGGGCAAGGTCCATTTTCATGGCTGGGTCAGGCATGAAGCTCTTCCGGAGTTCTACAGGAGCTGCCTTTTTTTGGTCATGCCATCGGTTTGGCCAGAGCCTTTTGGTATAAGCGGTATAGAGGCGGCGTATTTTGCAAGGCCTTCTATAGCATACAATGTAGGGGGTATTTCGGACTGGCTCATAGATGGGGAAACGGGGTTTCTGGTCGAACCGTATGATAAGGGGAAAATGGCCGAAAAAATAAATTATTTATTGGATAACCCGGAAGAAGCCGAAAGATTAGGCCGTAGAGCAAGAGAACTCGCAATAAAAAAGTATGATCCTGATCTACATATTGAGAAACTCTTAGAAATATTTAAAAGCTTATGAAAATCTGTTTTGTTTCGCCTAAGTTTCCCACTGAGCAATACCCCGACGGGGTATGGGATTACACTCAAAAGGTGTGCGAAGAGATGGCTAGGCTGGGCCACGATATCACTATTCTTATGTCCAGCGGGTACGGTGCCGATTTCCAGAGTCCGCTAAAAACCGTACCTTTTGCTCCTGCCTGGGGCTTTAAGACATTTTTGAGGTTATTCAAATTATGCCGGATGGAAAAATACGATATTCTGAATCTGCAGTATTCCCCGCCTTTTTACGGGGTGTTCTTTAAAATTTTTTATCCTTTTATCAGGCTGGTTTGTCCCGCGGTAATGACCATACATACCCTGGTAGGAGCGGGATCGTTAAACAGGCTACTGGCATTTATGCTTATAACTTTTTCTTCCGGTGTCATAAGCACCAATGAAGAGGTCAGTTACATGATCGGGCGGTATATGCCCTGGAAAAAAGATTTCGCCCGGATCCCCATCGGGTCGAATATTATTCCTCCGGAAAAGGAGAAGATAGAAGCAAAAGAGGAGAAGGACGTTATCGTTCTTACTCATTTCGGACTTTTTTACCCCGGTAAAGGAGTAGAGACTATTTTAAGAGCGGTTGCTGAATTAAAAAAAGAATATAAGGATTTTAAGTTAGTGATGATCGGTGGCAAGTGGCCGGGAAAAGAGCAGTATTATGAAAGTTTGCGTCAACAGGCAAAACAGTTGGATGTCGATGACAAGGTTTCCTGGGTAGGGTATTTACCTTCTTCAGATGTATCTGAGTATTTGTCCAAGACCGATATTTACCTCATTCCTTATGATATGGGTATCTCAATAAGAAGGGGGAGCTATATGGCGGGATTAGTTCACGGCTTGCCCATGATAAGCACTTATGCGAAGATAAAGTCGGAATATATCAGGGAAGGCGAAAATATCGCTCTGGTGCCCCCGCGTGATCCGGTCGCCCTGAAGAATAAAATACTGGAGCTGATACATGATCCGGATAAAAGAACTAGACTGGCTGAAAATGCCAGGAGCCTGGTAGATGAATTCAGCTGGCCGAAGATAGCTTCCAGGATGATACAGGTTTTCGAGAAAGTGAGAGAAAGAGGTGCTTAAAAAGATACTCAATCGGATATATTACCGGTTTCCGGCTTTTTTCTCCGGAACAGGATTAGCCCTCCCTTGCCGGAACGTGGTCTTTGAGCTGGTTTACAGCTGTAATCTTAATTGCGAGATGTGTCCCTATAAGGCAGAAACTACACAGACGGAACCCAGCGGGAGCGATTTTAAACCTCTGGAAAAAGAAGAGATAATAAGGCTATTACATGAATTTCCGAAAGGAAGTAACATAACTTTTACCGGCGGGGAGCCTTTTCTTAAGGAGGGGATACTTGAGATACTGGAAGAAGCGGCCAGACTGCATAATGTGACCCTCGCGACGAACGGTACCCTTATAACTGACGAAATAGCCGAGAAGGTCGTAAACTGGGCGCTGAGACTGCTCGGGTTTTCACTGGACGGTCCGAGAGATATCCATAATGATATCAGGAGGGATCCTGGCGCTTTTGACAAACTGGCGAATGGGGTAAAAAGGATAAATGATCAAAAGAAGAAGCAGGGGACGAGGTTTCCCAAGCTTAATTTTAACGGGGTTATCTTAAAGAAGAATTTCGCTTTTCTTGAGGAGAACATAGAATTGGCAAAAGAGCTGGGGGTCAGCTTTCATACTTTCCAGATATGCGATCCGTCATGGGACAGGTCCGGTTGGCGTTTGAGCGATAAGATAAAAGCAAATGAAAAAATAATAGAACAGGTTGAGAAGATCGATCGTAAAGAATTGAAAGGTGCGCTCGATAAGCTTATAGCTGCCGGGAAAAGGTTGGATGTAGGGGTGAATTTCATGCCCCCGTTGACACCCGAAGAGATAGTAGATTATTATGACCATAAATTCGATCTGAGCAAATGGCACTGTTTGAGTCCGTGGAGCACCATGCGTATTTCTCCGTACGGGGATGTTTTCCCGTGTCTAAATTTCAAAGTAGGCAATATAAGACGGCAAAAGCCCGGTGTTTTATGGAATAGCCCGAATTATAGAAAATTCCGGCGTGAACTGGGGAAAGTATCACTGTTCGAAAGCTGCACCGGCTGCTGTAAGATGAAACGCAGGCTTGGAGGATAAAGAGTGAAGATCCTTGTTGTAAGTCCAACCTTTCTTCCTGTTATAGGCGGCGCCGAATTGGTTATTTTGGAGGTTTTCAGGCGTCTTGCCGAAAGACATGAAGTGCGCCTGGTGACCATATCCTTGAAAAAAGAACTCGGGGTATATTTTTCGGATGAATATGATAACAAAATAAACTTTGAAGTCCGCAGGTTTGAAGACAAAGTCAGTTTGGCTAAATTACACGGCCACCGTTTAAGTTGCGGATTTATACCGCCTTTTTCTCTGTCAGCGGTGGCAGCAGTTAAAAATAATATAAAGGAATTCAAACCGGATGTAATAAACCTTCATTATGTGATCCCGACAGGGCTCGCAGCGTTGGTCGGAAAACTTTCATGCGGCGTTCCCCTGGTAGTGACCTACAATGGGCGGGATGTTCCGGGTCCAGGTAATCCGTTCTTTTGGAAGTACTGGAATAAGCTGGCAGGAATTCTTGCTGACGAGACGACTTTTGTGTCTGATTTTTGCAGAAAAGCAGTATTTGGACGAAGATCAAGCAGGGGAGTCGTTACTTATAATGGCGTTAATATTCCGGGGATGCCTCTTTCTGACAGGATACATGAAAAAAGACAATTAGGCATAAAAAAAGAACAAAAGATGATATTTTCTCTTGGACGCTTAGATAAGATAAAAAGCGTAGATATACTGATAAAGGCGATGGCGCTGCTTCGAGAAAAACACCCGGAACTTGTGCTGTATATTGCCGGGCAGGGGCCGGAAAGGTCAAGACTCGAAGGTCTTATTGAAGAGCTTGAACTTAAGGATCGTGTGAGGCTATTGGGGTATGTTCCTTCAAGCGAACTTGGTTCTTATTTTGCCGCATCAGAGTTCTTTGTTTTCCATTCTAGATTTGAAACTTTCGGCATGGTTCTTGCCGAAGCAATGAGCCATGGCAGGGCATGTGTCGGAGTCAATAATACTGCTATTCCGGAGACTGCGCCCGACGGGGAATGCGCTCTTTTGGCCAGGACCATGAATGCTGGGGATATGGCTGAAAAGATAAGCAGATTACTTACAGATGAGGAATTGCGCCGGAAGCTTGAAGATAATGCCAGGGAAAGAGCAGAAGAACTTTTTGATTGGAAAAAAATCGCCGTTAAATATGAGAATGTTTTTCAAGAAGTCATAGAAAAGAGATTTCATTAGAATGATCAAGGTATTATTTGTAGCTAATAGACCTGAAATTTTAAGCGGAGGACAAGTAAGTCTTCTGGAGCTATTGACGCGCATTGACAGGTTACAGTTGGAGCCAGTTGTTCTTATTCCAGGAGAAGGTGAAATGGCCGAAAGAGTGAGATCGATGGGAATTACCCTTTTGCTGTGGGGAATGCCCACGGCCAGGATGCTTAATATAGGAGTAATAAAAAGAAAAGTCAAAGAACTTAGGTCCATTGTCAGGGAACAAGGGGTTGATATTGTTCACACTAATGGCAGCAGAGCCCAATTTTACGCTTCTCTAGCAGTCAAGGGAACGAAGGCCAGGTTGGTGTGGCATGTCAGAGAGGCCAAGAAGGATATTCCTTTGTATGATCTATTTTTAGCCGCCTCCGCGGATAAAATAATCTGTGTTTCCAAGGCGGTAAAAAACAAGCGTTTTGGCCTTTATCCATGGCTTGAACCAAAGATTAAAGTCATTTATAACGGTGTCGATACAAATAGATTTGTCAGGGATGACGGGGAAGGGGAGAGAGCAAGGAAAGATCTGGGCATAAACGGGGATAAGAAGTTTCTGGGGACCATAGGCCTTCTGATCCCCCGTAAAGGGCACGTTTTTCTTTTTAACGCGCTGAAGACTGTGGTTAAAAAACATCCGGATATAAGATTTCTTATTCTCGGTAAAACCGTTCATGAAAGTTATACGGCGGGCCTGAGGAAAAAGGTCTGGGAGATGGGTATCGAAAAGAATATTTTATTTAAAGAACCTCTTAACGATATTAATCCGGTATTGTCGGGACTTGATATCTTTGTTCTGCCTTCAAGGAGCGAGGGTTTTAGCAGAGTCCTTATTGAGGCCATGTCTTGTTCGTTGCCGGTGGTTACGACTGATGTTGAAGGGAATAATGAAGCTGTTATTGACGGAGAATCGGGGGTTCTTGTTCCTTATGGCGATATCAGCCGTCTTGCGGGTGCAATTGAAAAAATGATCGACAATACGGCTCACGCGAAAGAAGTGGGTCAAAATGCCAGAAAAAGGGTCGAGAAGTTTTTCAGTATAGAAAAACATGCTTTCGATGTCCAGGAACTGTATAGGGAAATTGTCGCAACTTCTTGTCATGATTAAACTTAAAGAAGAAATCGGATATGTTTTTACCAGGGGTAAGAAATATCTTCATTGGAAGGTGAATTCCTTTTTGAACAGGCCGGATCCGGGATTTACGTTGATGGTTCCCGGAGAGTTCCGGCCGCTTTACCACAGCCGCTCCGGTTATCACGGTCCATGGATAGAAAATTATTTTTATAGTTACTGGTGCGGAAATAAGAAAAAAATAAAAGGAAACGAAATGGACAGGATATATATCCCTATATTCTGGACGGACTATTACCTCAGGCACGATCGGCGGAAACCTAACAAAGAACTTCAAAAATTCATAGATGAAAACATAAAACCGGACAAAAAATATTTTACCATTGTCCAGAATGCCGACGGGATCATAGAAAAGCTTCCCGGAAATATTCTGGTATTTGGAGCAGGAGGGGTGGGAGACGTGCCTGTGCCTCTTCTTAAAGGAGAGCCGCGGCGAAAAGGAAATGGCAAGAGGAATATTAATGTATCTTTCATGGGAAATATCAAAGGCATAAAGGTGAGGGAAAAGATGTTCCAGGCCTTACAAGATGAAAAAGATTATTATTTCGGGAGCGGAGGCCTGGATGAATTCATGGATATAACAAGCAGATCTGTATTTACATTATGCCCAAGAGGTTATGGCAGGACATCATACCGGCTTTACGAGGCAATGGCATTGGGTTCAATACCGATTTATATATGGGATGATATAGAGTGGCTGCCGTACAAGGACAGGCTGAATTGGGATGAGTTCAGTATTAGTATCAATATAAGTGATATTGGAAAGCTGCCTCAGATCATAGAAGGTCATACTCCTGAAAAAGTTGCCCGGAAGCAGAAAAAGATCGAAGAGCTTAGGTGTGAATATTTCACATATGAGGGAGTATGCAGGCAGATCGTCAGGATGCTGAGAGAACGTTTCGAAAGGTAAGATAGTGCGTATTGGTCTGGATGTAAGAGAGTTCAAAAAAGATACATATACAGGGCTAAGGACAATTTTTCACAATTTCCTTGCCTACGCTGAAGGTCCGGCTAAATATGAATTTGTATTTTTTGGGAATCAACATACGGACTTCGCGTCCTTACCGGCCGAAGGCGAAAAAATGGTCATGAAAGAGATCAGCACCATCTGGTGGGATCAATTTCAACTTCCCGCGGCTTTAAAAAGAAACAAAATCGATGTCTTTTTCTCACCATACATAAAGACCCCTGTACTCAGGGCTTGCACGTATGTGAATACCGTTGCGGATGTTATACCTCTTGAAGCGCCCAAGTATAAAGGGCTTAAGGCGTTCCTTGAAAAGATCTATTTCTTTGTTTACGCGTTTATCTGTTCACACCGGGCAGCAAGTGTTGTGACCCTTTCAAAAGACGCAAAAGAAAAGATCTCAAAAGTATTTGGCGTAAATCCTCAGAAAATAGAGGTTGTTTATCCTTCGGTAGACAAGCCCGTTGAATCTGGATCCGATGAGAAGAAAATTGAAGAAATTGTCAGGCGACATGATCTATGCAAGCCGTATCTTTTATATGTCGGGAACTTTAAAAGGCATAAAAACCTGGTCAACCTGGTCGCCGCCTTCGAGTTATTGCCCGATGAAGTAAAAAACGGGTACCGTTTGCTTTTGGTCGGAGGGTCAGAAAGCGAAGTGTCCGACATGAAGCGTTTAATAGCCAAAAGGGGACTTGATGATAGAGTTATTCCCGTGGCGAATATAGAGAACAAGGACGTCTACGTTTTTTTAAAAAACGCCGCCGCCTTTATCTTTCCTTCGCTGATGGAAGGTTTCGGGATACCGCCTGTTGAAGCAATGGCAGCGGGCGTGCCGGTCGCGGCTTCCAATCTGGCGCCCATGACTGAAGTGCTTGGGAATGCGGTCTTATTTTTCGACCCGTACGACCCGGGAGATATTTCCAGGACCATTATCAGGCTTTTGAAGGAAAAAGACACCAGGGAAGAATGTATCGCCCGGGGAAGCGAAAGGTTGTCATTGTTCAGGGCGCGGGATATGTCAAGGAAGATGCTGGATATCCTAAGGCATGCCTTTGTGATTCCCGCTAAGAAAGCGCTTGTGCTTAATCTGGGAGGAATGGGCAATACGATCCTTGTCTATCCTTTGATCAAGGCGCTAAAGGAGGGTAAGGGATGCCAAGTAAGATTGGTCGTTGCGGAAGGGACTGTTTTTAAGTTTTTAAAAGCCCTCGGCTTTACTGATGCAGAATTGATATTTTTGAAAAAAGAAACTCCAGAACTTGTCAAAATGATCAGGCAAATAGGAGGGGAAAGGATCGACCTGGGTATCGCTTCGGCCTATACTAACTGGGTGAGAAGCTGGATCTTTTTCGTCATTTCCGGCATAAGACGTAAAATCGGCTTTGTCCCCGCTGCGTTTTCATTTCTCTTTGACAGGAGCGTTCAAAATCGACTTTTACATGAATATGAACTTTATAGAAAGTTCGCGGATTTTCTAGACCTTTCGATCCCTGAATACCCAAAAATAGACATCAAGGGTGAAATTGATTTTGCCGATAAATTTTTCAAAGAAAACGATCTCGATCCTGTCAGGGTGATCATCGGAATGCATGCCGGGTCCGGTGAAAAGCAGGCTCACTTTAGAAGGTGGCCGATAGACAGATTCGCTTCTCTTATCGATCTGATCGGCAAAGAGCTGAAAGGACAGGTCATATTGCTGGGAGGCCCTAATGAAAAAGATCTGGAGGAAAAATTATCCGGATCCAATGTGAAATTCGTTTCTTCCATAGGCAGGACCGATTTCCACCAGCTAGCTTCCCTGGCAAGGAGGTGTGATGTTGTCGTGGGTAACGATTCCGGAGTCATGCATTTTGCCGCCGCGCTCGGCACGCCCGTCGTGGCCATATTCGGGCCGACAGATTACCGGATAACCCGGCCCTTATCTGAGCATGTAAGGATCGTCCGCAAAGATCTGGAGTGCAGTCCTTGCTATAAAAGGGGCAGAATATCATGCGAAGCAGGCAGATGTTTTTCCGCTATCACGGTCCAGGACGTGTTTTCAAATATAAAAGAGATTCTGGGCGAAACAGGACGTTTAAAATGAATGATAAGATCAGATTGTTGCATGCCATAACCCGGTTAGACCGGGGTGGGTCATCGGAGAATACTCTTCTTAGCGCTATCGGACTTGCCCGGAAAGGATATGAAGTGGATGTTCTTTTTGGCCAGACGGAAAACGCTAACGTTCACATTTTGGAAGAAGCCAGAAAAGCAGGCGTTGAATTTATTGAAGAAGATGATCTCGTCAGGAACATACATCCCCTGCAGGATATTATCGTTTTTTGGGATATTTTCCATTTTTTGAAAGATAAAAAATATGATATAGTCCATGCGCATTCTTCAAAAGCCGGGCTGATATGCCGGGTCGCGGCGAAACTTGCCGGTGTGAAAAGAATAATATATACCCCGCACGGACATGTATTTTACGGGTATTTTGGAAAAGTTTTGACTCGTTTTATTATTTTCGTGGAATCGCTTGTTTCGCGCATAACCGACAAGATCGTCGGGCTTACCCCTGCCGAGTGCGATGAGTGGGTGAGGTTCGGCGTAGGGAGAAAAGAGAAATACGTGGCGATACCCAGCGGAATAGATTTCAACTTGATGAAAAAAGAAGCGCTTGAAGAAAGAGACGTAAGAAAAGAATTGTCCGTGCCCGAAGACAAGACCTTGATCGGTTCCGTAGGGCGTTTTGTGGGGGTCAAGGGATATGAGTATTTTATAGAAGCGGCGATAGAACAGCTTAAAAAAAGAGGGGATGTGTTTTTCCTGCTCGCAGGTGATGGACCGCTCCGGAACAAGTACAAGAAGATGATATCTTTAGCGGGAGTCGAGGATCGTTTCCGGATATTCGGATGGCAGGAGAGCACTGCTTCCGTTATCAGGGCCTTGGATATATTCGTTCTCCCGTCTCTGAACGAAGGCATGGGAAGAGTACTGGTCGAGGCTATGTTTTTCGAAAAACCGGTGATAGCTACCCGCGTAGGGGGAGTTCCTTCGGTTGTCTCAGGCGATGCGGGTATTCTGGTCGATCCCGCTTCAGCCGGGGCCATAGGAAAGGCCATCGACGCGCTTCTTGATGACCCGGGGAGGAGAAAGGAATTAGCCCGTAAAGGGCGGGAAAGGGCTATTTCCGAGTACTCGGCTGAAAAAATGGTAGACGATTTGGACAAATTATATAAGGGATTGTTACATGATATTTAAGTTGTTTTCCACGGGGACGTCCGATTTTCCCAGCGAGAAAATCGGACTCTAAATTTCCTCACTCGTCTCCGCCTGTGGCGGGGACACCGTGCTCGCTCGGAAATTAAAGCCCCGCTTCAAACAACTTGAATATCATGAGTAGATCTTACAAAATGAGAAAATTAGCCCTGATTTTAACGATTACTCTGGTTTTTTGCGCCGGAGCGGCTTTTTCCGCCGAGAAGGAAGAGCTGATCCCCGTCAAGGCGCTGGTTCATCTTAATACGAATATTTCATCGGGTGAATATTCGCCGGAGAAGCTTGTGTTGATGGCCAGGGATGCCGGGGTAGACGCTGTATTCATGACTGAAAACTACTTGCCCAGGTGGGAATACGGCCTGTTCCCTTTCAGGAACGTGATAAAGAAAATAGTAGTAAAAAACGGTCTTTTGCAGTACGGGGTAGAGAGATACATTGAAAGGATCGATGCGATAAATAAAAGTGTTCCTGAAGTGACTGTTATTATGGCTGCTGAGGTAGCCCCGTTCTATTATTGGACAGGAAGCTCGTTTAAAAAAGATACATTCACTCTTAACGATTGGGATCTTCAGTTCCTGGTAACCGGGATGAAGCCATCCGATTATGAGAATATCCCGACGTTGTCGGCCGGGAGCTTTTCAAGATACAGCTGGAAAAGCGTTTTTTTACTTTGGCCTTTTATCCTGATGATCTTCGGTTTCATTTCACTGAAAAAAAAGCACCCGCGGTTTTATATTGCTGATCCTCTTTGCTGGGCTTTTATTTTAATTGGATTAGGCTTTGCTTTACATTATTATCCGTTCAAAGTAGTGAAATACGATCAGTACCATGGCGAACAAGGTGCCGGACCTTATCAGGAAGTTATAGACTATGTCAATAAACATGGCGGGATGACGTTCTGGTCAGCTCCCGAGTCAATGACTCATATGAGAGTGGATCCGGTCATTGTTGCCAACCCCCCTGCGACAGAACACATGTTAAAAGCAAAGAACTATACCGGATTTTGCTGCTTCTATGAAGGGTACAGGAGTGTGGGAGGGCCAGGCGGCGCTTGGGATACGATCCTGAACGATTATTGCGCCGGCCGCAGAGAGAGACCTGTATGGACTATCGGGGAGATGTCTTATCATGGTAAAGAGGCTGGGGTGAGCAAGACGCTGGATGAGGTCCAAACGGTCTTGTTCGTTCCTTCGAAGTCGAAAGAGAATATTTTTAAAGCGATGAAAAAGGGAAACATGTATGCCGTCAGAAGTTCCAAAACGCACAGAATGGAG
>JBARQV010000060.1:0-6117 GCA_049643885.1 Candidatus Omnitrophota bacterium
CCTGATTGTTCGAGGCCGATTATGCCCAGCTTCATATGGAAAATACTACCATAAAAAAATAGGCATAGCAAATAAGTTTAGGCATATGTTATACTCTAAACTGATGGGAATAACGACTAAAAACATGGTGTTAAGATCTGCCTGGTTACATCTTGTTCTTTTGGCCCTCTTGACGGCCGGGGTGTACGCGAACTCCCTCGGGGGGGATTTTGTCTATGACGATAAGGTAATGATCGTTAAATACGATCTTATAAAGGACATAGAGAATTTTCCAAGGGCTTTTATTTCCGCCACTTCACTTTACGGCAACGTAAATTATTACCGTCCTATTCAAACAGTCAGCTATATGATCGATTATTATCTCTGGGGGGATTGGCCCCCGGGATTCCACCTGACAAACATATTTTCACACATTGTATGCGTACTACTTGTTTATTTTTTTATAGGGATGTTATTCAAAAACAAATCTCTCAGTTTTATCACGGCGGTTTTGTTTGCCGTTCATCCAGTTCATACCTCAGTCGTATCTTACATCGCAGGAAGAGCGGATGCGATGCTGTGCATTTTTATGTTGTTGTGTTTTATCTTTTACACAAGATACCGGTTTTATCTTAAAGGCAAAAGCCGTTATGCGTTTTCACTTTTATTTTTTGCATTGAGTCTCGCGACTAAGGAATTCGCGATGATGATACCTTTAGTCATTGTTTTGTTCGATAGATACGCGTGGCGGTGGACTTCTTTGAATAGACAGGAAAGAGCAAGACCGGGATACTTGCCGTTTTTTATAATATTGACGATTTATATATTTTTTCGCATCAATTGGATGAGTTTCTTTGTAGAAGGGGCGATGCCGCCGTTCCCGTTAAAAGACCGCTTAATAACCGTACCTTATCTGATCGTGCAATATATGCGGTTGATCTTATTGCCTAACGATCTTCACATAGGCAGAGAACCCTGGGTCGCGCAATCTATCTTAAATGCAAAAGTAGCTTTTTCTGCTGTTTTTCTGATAATGATTAGCTACGTGGTTTACCGCGGAAGAAAAAACGCCCCCGCGATCTATTTCGGTATGTGGTGGTTTTTATTGATGATCATCCCCTCACTGAACATTACAGCGGCATCATATTATACTTTTGCTGAAAATTGGCTTTATATTCCTTCAATAGGTTTGTTTTTAGTGGTGGCGGCCATTGCTGAAAAAGTTTACGTAAAACTTTCTTTGTCCAGCCTGCCGAAAGCGAAATATGTTGTTCTCGCATTTATCGGGCTTTATGCCAGCGCGATGGGGGCTGTTACGGTCAAGCAGAATATGACATGGGAAAATGAGATCGCGCTGGGGAAAAACACCCTGAGATTTAACCCCAAGGAATTTAAGATATATAACAATTTGGGGGTAACTTATCTTAGCCGGGGTGAACTGGGAAAGGCCGAAGAATATTTTAAAAAATGTCTGGAAGTCAAACCCGATACAGGGATGGCATATTTTAATCTGTACAGGGTATATGTAGCGCGGGGACAACACATGCAGGCGTGTGAATACCTTGAACGAGCAAGAGAGTTGGACCCGAAAAGAGTTGAATTATTGGTTGATAAGATGGGAATTAAAGATTAAAATACAGAACAAAAGAAAAAACGTTGAAAAAATATGCAGAAGATTTCAATAGGTTCAAGCAACAGGGGTAAGATCATAGGCGCGGGCCTGCTTGTGTTTATCGTGGCTTTTATGGTCTATGCCAATACTCTCCTTAATGATTTCATATGGGACGATGAATATTTGATCTTGAATAATTCCCAGGTAAAAAGTTTTACCCATCTTCCTAAAGTTTTCAAGACATACGTGGGATACGGCAGTGAAAACATCAATAATTTCTACCGGCCCATCCAGGAAATATCCAACATGATCGATTATTTTCTCTGGGGAGAATATCCTGTCGGATTCCATCTGACCAACGTGGTCCTGCATGCCCTAGTTTCATTGATGGTTTTCTTGTTTCTTTTCTACGTGTCTGGGGATGTTTTGGCTTCGTGCATCGCGGCCTTATTCTATTCCGTTCACCCCGTCCATTCAGAAGCGATCGCATATATCGCTGGACGGGCCGATTCTCTGTACGCTTTTTTCATGCTACTTTCACTGGTTCTTTTCATCAGGCACGTTAACAGGGTCAAAACCGGGAAGAGCGGCATAGCCCTGTATATTTTATCGATCTTCTTTTTCATAATATCATTGTTATCAAAAGAGATCATCATAACCATGCCGCTTTTGATCTTCTTGTACATGGCCTTTTTTCTCAAGAACAGGGGCGAATTCAACAGTGTATACGCAAAACTTAAATTGAGATGGATTCCTTACGCGGTAGTTGCAGGGGTTTATGCATATCTTAGGCTTACCGTGCTCAGTTTCGCCGGCATAGCGCCACCTTCGGCATTTACCAAGATCCCGCTTCTATACCGGTTGGTGACATTTTTCAGGACTATCGGGGTTTACTTTAGGCTTATGGTGTTTCCCGTAGACCTTCGCATGGAACGAACGATAGATATCTCGAGGGCGCTGTTGAATCCCGGGTCGCTTCTCGCAATGGGAATGATAGCGGCAATAATCTGGATAGCATATAAGACTTATAAGACCAACAGGCTTGTATCTTTTTCGATTGTGTGGTTTTTTGCTAATCTCCTTCCGGTCTCGAACCTCGTCCCTATAAACAGTTTTATCGCGGAACACTGGATATACGTGGCTTCGATAGGGCCGTTTTTTCTGCTCGGCATGGGCCTGACCTGGCTTTACAGGAATGCCTTCTCCCGCGTAAAGGCCACAAGCGTGCTGTTCTTTGTGCTCGTGGCTTTCTTTGTAGGAATATATTTCCGCCTGACGGTTATCCGCAACGTGGACTGGAGGGATGAGATCACCTTTTTTCACGCCACGCTTAAGTATCATCCCAGGAATGCCAGACTATACCTTAATTTAGGCAATACGTATTATGAGAAAGGCGAGATAGATAAGGCGATAGAACAGTATCGTAATGCTACAAAAATCAATAAGGATTATGCTGTAGCGTACGGCAATATAGGCAGCGCTTATTTACATAAAAAAAATATTAATGAGGCCGAAGAGTATCTTACAAAAGCAATAGGGCTCAAGTACAATTACCCCATAGCTCATTATAATCTAGGGATAATATATTTTCAAAAAAAGCAATACGATGACGCCATCAAGGAACTGACCGTTGCCACGGAACAGCTTCCCCAACTTTTCCAGGCCTGGAACATGCTTGGGCGGACATATATGAACGTCGGTCAACGCGATAAAGCCAGGGAAGCCTTCCAGCGGTCCCTGCAGATCATGCCCAATCAGCCAATTATACAAAAGGCAGTAGATAGATTATAACACCATTCCAAAGTCCACCATAAATATCAGAAAAATGGAGCAATGTTGTAAAAATACATCCAAAATAGTAATAAAATCCCACAAATATTGCGTAATTGGGTAAAAAGTGGAGTAAATTGACCAAATTTTAAGCTTTTTAGTAGCTAAAATTGGGCGTTTGTCGATATAGCATAGATCCCGCACTAATCAAAGATGAGCGCGGGATTTTGCAAAGAAGATCCCGCAACTCACTCACTTTGTTCGTTCGTGCGGGATTTTGCGCGATTTTTACAACTTACGTTCGTTACACTCCGTAAGTTGTAATCGCGCAAAAGTTAGAATTGACTTTTAACACAATGTTGGGTATATTATCTATAACGTTTATTCAAAAGTTAGATTGAGTTTAAAAATATAAAAACTGGGTTTTTATTTACGATAGGAGAAGCCATGGCAAAACAGGATACAAAAAAAGATGTAAGGGCTTTTAGGATCTGTCCTGGATCTGAAGGCGAGCAGACCTCCCTTAATGTCTTTTCACTTCTCAAGCAGGGGAAAAGCATGTCAGCCAAAGATATCAAAGCGGCGACCGGCGCGGAAAAAGAAGCGGTAGCGGATCATGTCAATACTTTAGTTAAGAAGGACCTGCTTAAAATTTCGGGGACAGGAATAGAAG
This sequence comes from Candidatus Omnitrophota bacterium, assembly GCA_049643885.1. Lineage (GTDB taxonomy): Bacteria > Omnitrophota > Gorgyraeia > Tantalellales > Tantalellaceae > JBARQV01. Next base: position 4,035 of record JBARQV010000060.1, read on the forward strand.
GCCTGGTAACGTTTAACACTGAAGGGAAAAAGGTTCTCGGCATCGGGTTCAGCGGGGAAGAGGCCATCTTAATGGTAATGGACCTTGCGGGAAACATCATTACCCGAGAACATATTCCGGTCGATTCTTTTCTGGGATGGAAAGGAAGAAACAAAGAGGTCGAAGCGCTGGTCGACACAATACGTAAGAAAACAGGGGTTAAGGGAACAGAAATTTCCTGCGCAGGCATCGCAGTGCCCGATGAGATGGACGCGATAAATCCCAGAAGCGCGGCTATGCTGGCTAAGGGAATAAAGAGCTTGTGGAGATGTGGTGTTTTTATTGCGAAAGAGTCAACGGCCGCGGCTTATGGAGAAAGTAGTTCACAAAAAGAAGCCACGGTCGAAACTTTACTGTATATGCACAAGGACATAGGCATCGGCGCGGTAGTAAAGAAGGAAATGATCTTTGAAGCCGATGAGTACAGTGATGATAAGAGGAGTCCTTATTTGCGTCCGTGGAATCAATTCAGCGTTACGCATACCGCGAAGAAACTGATCGACAAAGGAGTGGGGACAGACATTGTGAATATGGCCAACGGGAGAGTTGGCAATGTTACAATGGAAATCGTGTTAAAAGCGGCGGACAAAAAAGATGAACTCGCGGAGGACCTGGTTAAAAGGTCCGGTTTGGCAATGGGAGTCAGAGTTGCGTACCTGGTGAACTTGTTCAATGCCGATACAGTTGTTATTGGCGGTGGTACGGAGATCAGGGAAGGCAGCTTTATCCAGCATGTCAGAGAAAGCGCGAGTAGGTTTGTAATGAAGGATAAAGTAGATAAATTAAAGATAGTTCGTGGCGTCCTCGGAAAAGAGGCTTCTTCAACCGGCGCTGCCGCACTGTGCCGGCGGGAATTATTTATGACGGAGGTGTAAAATGGAAAAACAGGACAGGAAAGAAAGAAAATGCCAGATATGCGGCAAAGGGTTTCTTGCGAACAAGTACAGACCCAACCAGGAAATATGTTCCAGCCTGGAATGCCAGTATCAAAGGCAGCTCGAGAACATGCGGCAATGGAGGAAAAATAACCCCAATTACTTTAAGTACAAGGAGTCCCAGGATAAATCCTGGAAACAAACTTGCAGGGAAAGATCCCTTGAATGGCGCAAAAAACACAGGGAATACCTGCAGCTTTACAGGGAAGCCAACAAGCAGAGACACCGCGAATACATGCGGGATTACATGAGGAAGTACAGGGCAAAGAAAAAGAAAGAGCAGGTGTCTGAAAAGGCTGGAAAGTAATAAAAAGCGAACAAATGTTTGTTTTTCGGTATATTTAAGGAGTTAAATTGGTAAAAAAGAATTTACGGCCATTATATAAGATAGCAGCCCTGGTCACGCTCTTCTGTTTCCTTTTCAGTGGCGTCCCTCTGTCCGCGCTGGAAGCAAAGGAGAAAGAAGGGAAAGTTGCGGAATATCTGACCAAGGCGAAGGGCTATCTTGACGAGCATAAATTCTCGAGCGCCGGGAGTTATACAAGAAGAGCTCTGAATTTGGATCCGGAAAACAAAAAAGCCTGTCAGATGCTTGGCGAGATCGAAAGGGAAAAAGAGCAATGGGAAGCGGCAAAACAAAAACAGCGCGTAGAAGCCGACGCCAAACGTAAAGCCGAGATCGAAGCCCAGAAGCAGGCGAGAGAGCAGGACCGCGCAGCAAAAGAAAAAGCCCTAGCGGAAGAGAAAGCCAAACGCGTGGCAGAAAAAGAAGCTGTGCAGACAGCCCGCGAACAGGAACGCGCAGCGAAGGAGAAAGCGCGAGCAGAAGCCGAAGCGAAGAGGAAAGCCGAGATAGAAGCCCAGAAGCAGGCGAGAGAGCAGGACCGCGCCGCAAAAGAGAAAGCCCGGCAGGAAGAAGCAGCCAAACGCGAGGCGGAAAGAGCAGCCGCACAGAAAGCCCGTGAAGCCGAACGCGCCGCGAAAGAGAAGGCCAAAGCAGAAGCCGCAGCCAAACGCGAAGCAGAGCGAGCAGCCGCGCAGAAAGCCCGCGAACAGGAACGCGCAGCGAAGGAGAAAGCGCGAGCAGAAGCCGAAGCGAAGAGGAAAGC
>JBARQV010000061.1:0-1540 GCA_049643885.1 Candidatus Omnitrophota bacterium
GATTTGAGAAAAACCTCTACGAACGGTTCCGGGATATCATACAAAAGAAAAAGATAAAACGCCTTGAAGTCCAAAGAGGGGACATTATAGAAGGATTACCGGAAGCTAAATTCTATTGTTTTAATCCCCCGGGAGATTTTTCATACGGCGACCCGAATAACGATTCCATCGTTGTAAAAGCGATCACGAACAGCGATAACAGCATCATATTTTGCGCGGATGCCGCTTCAAGGGCCATGAAAGATATGCTGCGCTTCGGTCCAAAGCTGAGATCAAACCTCATGAAAGTTCCCCATCACGGGGGCGGCCTCGGCGACATGGTAATAGCCCGGGAATTTCTAGAAGAAACAGGCCCGAATACCGCGGTAATTTCATCAACTTCCAGGTATGTGAAAGAAGACCTGCTGAAAACGTTCCAAGAGATGGGAACAAAGGTTTACGTTACCTCTGGATCCGGCGCCATCATAGCGAAAGAGAAGAATAAGGGCTTTATCGTAACATCCGAAGTTGAATGACATTTAAGCCACCCACCTTTTTCTACCTTTTACGCAACAATTTTCCTAACATTCTTGTTGACTTTGATATGCGCATATGATAACTTTCACTTTAAGAGCGTTATATTAACTATTATTATAAAAGATAAAGGAGCATTTCATGAAAAAGGTTTTTCTTTTAGGTTTAGTTGTTTTCTTTATTGCTGCTTTTTCCGGTTTGTCCTACGCGAGTGTCGATGAAACTTTCGAGATCGCGATCATAAACGTAAAAGGATTTGTCCAAGTCGATGAAAAGGGCACAGATAGCTGGGAACCCGCGCTAGTCGGCACAAAACTCAAGACCGGCGCAAAGATAAAAACAGGCTCTGACGGTATCGCGGAGATCGTTTACGATGCCGCGGGCCTCAATCTTGTAAGGCTTGATGAAAATACCCAGATAACCGTCCAAAAATCAATAGTCGATCTGTATGATGGTTCGGTTATGGGTAATTTCAGGAACATCCAGCCCGGCTCGGAATTCCGTATCAAGACGCCGAACACGATATGCGGCATCAGGGGCACGGGCGTAGGGGTGCTTTTTTCCAGAGGCACGACCATAACGGACGTAAGGTCTTATTTCGGCACTGTTTTTATACAGGGTATCGATCGAAACGGGAATCCCGTTTCCGCGGAAGTTGAAGTTCCCGCCGGCTGGCAGAGACGCGTTTTCGTGGACGGAAACTTCTCACCACCTAATTTTATAAATAACAATGACCGTTTGGTCTGGTATGCCTGGATAAGGGGTTTAGCCGGCGACGCGGGAACGGGCGCGCTTGCACAGGCAGCAGCCGCGTTGGCGGAAGCAGGAATGGAACCGGACCCGCAGGACCTCGACCAGGAGAAACAAGACGAAGCAGATGCAAAGAAAGAAGAAGGGCAGCCTAGCGTTAGTCCGTAAGGTTTATATAGACCCATTAAAAGAGGGAGATAAGAGTTATGAGATCTAAATTTGCCGTAATTTTAATAATGGTTTTTGCCTTTACGATGCTTTTGGGCGTCACTTCGGC
>JBARQV010000062.1:0-5525 GCA_049643885.1 Candidatus Omnitrophota bacterium
GTGCTGAAAAGATAAAGATATACGACAAGGGAATAGATAAGGAGGCAGGGGCCAGTTTTGATTCCTACGGCGATTACCTCACACTGAGAGCAGGAGATATTTATCTGCCCTTTATCAGCATGGCAGAACCAGTGAGGATGGAGTGCGCGCATTTTCTTGAATGCGTGAGAAACAAAACAAAACCTTTTACTGACGGGAGGAACGGCCTTGAAGTGGTAAAGATCCTTGAAAAGGCCCAGGAGTCCCTTAGCAACAACGGGATGCCCGTAAATGTTTAAAACCGAAAGGCAGGATATGGCGAAAGATTATTTTGTTCATAGTTCAAGTGTCGTGGATGAAGGCGCCACAGTGGGTAAAGACACCAAGATATGGCATTTCTCTCATATTACGAAGGGGGCCAAAATAGGCGAGAAATGCATATTGGGACAGAACGTATTCATAGCCAGTGATGTGGTGATAGGCAACGGCGTGAAGGTCCAGAACAACGTCTCGATATACGATAAAGTGACCCTGGAGGACTATGTTTTCTGCGGTCCTTCCTGCGTCTTTACTAATGTCTTCAACCCGCGTTCTGAATTTCCCCGGGACAGGGAGACCGAGTTCAGGAGGACCGTTGTGAAAAAGGGCGCCAGTCTCGGAGCGAATTCCACGATAGTATGTGGTAATAAAGTAGGCAAATACGCGTTCGTGGGGGCGGGCGCGGTAGTTACCAGAGATGTGCCCGATTACGCGCTAGTCTACGGCAATCCCGCGAGAGTACAGGGCTGGATGTGCGAATGCGGTGAAAAACTGGTTTTTGAAAGGAACAAGGCAAATTGCGGTAAATGTTCAAGGGCCTATTTGCTCGAAGGCGAACGCGTGGAAAAGATAGGAGAAAAGTGAAGTGAAGCTGTCAGTTGTCATACCGGCCAGGAACGAAGAGGAATGCCTGGAGAAAAGCGTGGAGGTCATACTCGCCGAGCTTAAAAAGGAAAAGATCGATCACGAGATCATAGTTGTTAACGACAATAGCACCGATCGAACGGAGGACATTCTTAAGGATCTTGTGCAGCGATATCCGGAGCACGTAAGGTATATAAATCAACCGGCTCCCGGTGGTTTTGGGAGAGCGGTCAGCCTGGGGTTGGCCAACATGAAAGGCGATGCGGTAGTGACAGCTATGGGCGATGCCTCCGATGAGCCTAAGGACATAGTAAAATATTTCCGGGTGATGAAAACGAAGAATTGCGACTGTGTTTTCGGATCACGGTTTATCAAGGGAGGGGAAGTAAAGGATTATCCCAGGTTAAAACTTTTTATCAACAGGCTCGCAAACACGTTCATAAAAATACTTTTCAGGCTTGATTACAATGATACGACAAACGCTTTTAAGGCGTATAAGGCGGAAGTCATAAGAGCAATATCTCCATTGACGTCTGTACATTTTAATATAACGGTTGAGATACCGCTAAAAGCGGTAGTAAGGGGTTTTAGTTACGAGGTTGTTCCTATCAGCTGGTATGGCCGGGAAAGTGGAGTTTCAAAACATAAAATAAGGGAGTTGGGCAAAAAATATTTGTATACAACCCTTACCATATGGCTGGAAAAGTTGCTTCTCGGGGACGAATTTAAAAAGAAGTAAATTTACGGAATACAAAATGAATGTACTTTTAATAAATCCTTCACAGGCAGAACTGTATGGCAAGCTCGTAGTCCCGGAACATCCTCCGATAGGCCTGGCTTATATCGGGGCGATGCTGGAAAAACATGGGCACGGCGTGTCCATCATAGATATTGATGCCGATGATGTGACTGACGAGATCTTAAGACAGAAGTTGGCCAATGATAGAATAGGCCTTGTCGGGATCATGACCCTCACGCCTACTTTTGAAAGTGCCATAAAGGCTGCTCGCGTGATAAAACAGAATTCGGGGGCAAAAGTGGTGCTTGGAGGAATACATCCCACTCTTATGCCGGAAGAATGCCTCGAACGCACGGAAGTCGATTACGTCGTTATCAGGGAGGGGGAATTTACGATGGTCGAACTTGTTGAGGCATTGGAAAAGGGCAAGGATGTTTCATCGATTAAAGGTCTCGGGTACAAGAAAGACGCCAGGATAGTGATCAACGAGATGAGGCCTTTGATAGAGGATCTTGATGAGATACCTTTTCCGGCAATGCATCTTTTTCACAATACCAGATACACCTATCCGGACGCTGTCGCTAGTCCGGCATTCCCGATTATAACAAGCAGGGGTTGTCCCGGTACCTGTACTTATTGCAATGCCCAGTGCATCTTTACAAGGAGATTCAGGGCGAGAAGCGCAAAGAATTGCGTTGACGAGGTCGAGAGACTTATAGAGAATTTCGGGGCCAGGGAGATCCATATATGGGATGACAATTTTGTGACTATCAAAAAGAGAGTTTTTGAGGTCAGGGATGAGATCAAGAGCAGGGGTATATCGACAAGATTTGCCTTTCCTAATGGGATCAGAGTGGATTTTCTGAACAAGGAAGTGCTATCGGCTTTAAAGGAAATGGGCACATACAGTATCGCGCTTGGCATAGAATCCGGAGATGAAGAGATTCTCCGCAGAGCAAAAAAGAATCAAAGCCTGCAAAAGGTAAGGGAAATAGTGCGTCTAACAAAGGAGATAGGGATCGAAACATGGGGATTTTTTATGCTTGGGCTTATGGGGGATACGGAAGAAAGCATCAGGAGAACGATAGATTTTGCGATCGAACTGGACCCTGATATAGCCAAATTTCACATATTGAAACCATACCCCGGAACGGAAGTTTACGGGGAACTTCTGGAAAAGGGCATGATTGACGACATGGATTTTTCACATTACGGTATTCATACCGGCCCGGTTCATCATCTGGAAAGCCTGACGGCGAAGGATATCATGAGACTGCAGAATGAGGCCTACCGGAGATTTTACATGAGGCCTTCAAAACTGGCCAAGCAAGTGATACGAATGAATTCTCTTACAAGGGTCAAATTGAACGTGCGCGTGGGTTTTTCACTGTTAAGAAAAATGTTTGAAAAACAGGTCTAAAACGAGATGTTATTCAGCAAAATAAAAAGAGTCATTTTAAGCGCGGGAGAAAAAGGTCAAATTGCCATTGTCGCCTGCACGGCATTTTTGATAAGGCTTGTGAATATAAACATGCCTATTCTTGAAGGAACGGCCGCACGGCAGGTACAAACCGCCGGCATAGCCAGGTTTTTTTATAACCATGGGTTCGACATACTGCATTCAAGACTTGACCATGTAGCCGGGGAAGGCGGATATCTTGTCCTTGAATTCCCTTTATATAATATGATCTTGGCCTTACTTTACAAGATCTCCGGCGGAGTTCATGAATGGATAGGGCGGCTTTTGAGCATCTTTTTTTTCATAGGCGCGGGCTTGTTCGTGTATATGATAATAAAGAGGTTTTACGACCATAAAACGGCTATTATCGGAGCTTTGGTCTTCTACTTCTCACCACTCGGGATAATATTCAGCAGAACCATTATGCCGGATTCCATGATGCTGTTTTTCTCGACCGGCTCTATTTTTTTTATGATCTTCTTCGTTCTTGGCGGGAAACGGTGGGGCTTCTGGGCCTCAGCTTTATTTGCAATGATCTCGCTTATGGTTAAAATTCAATCTTTTTATATACTCCTGCCGCTCTTATTCCTTGTTTTATTCAAGCAGCGGCACAAATGCTTCTTCGACTACAAAAATTACCTGTTTTTTTTGATAGCCGTTCTTCCGGCGATCATATGGTATGCACTGGGAGCTTCAGCCCACAAGGTTATCACACCGGACAGGATCCTTAATTATAAAATAGCCAACTGGTTCAATCCGGCCTTGTTTCTGTCTCCTAAATTGTATATCGATATCTTGAAAATAAGTTCCGGCGTATTATTGACTCCGGTAGGTTTTGCTATTTTTCTACTGGGTATCTTTGTCGCGCCCCGGGAAAGGATAGAATCAGTGTGTTATGCCTGGCTGGCTGGCGTCATTTTATTTGCCTGCGCCTTTAACGCCCTTTTATGGGAGCCGTATTATTATCTTTCTTTTCTGCCGGTTGCTTCGATATTTATAGCCCGAGCCTTTATGCTTGACTGGAAAACGGTTTTCAAAAAGACTTTCCTCGTTACGAAGACCGGGAAGATATTCATATTATTTCTCCTGATGTTGTTTATAGGGAGGTACGCATTGTATGCTTACATGATACCTGAAGGATACAGGTTTATTCCTGAAATCGCGACGGCGGCAAGGACGATATCCGCTCCCGGTGATGAGTTGGTAGTCAGTGCCTGTCCTGGTTCCAGCGCGATCCTTTATTATTCCGGTCGTAAAGGTTTTTTTCTGCTGCCTCCCGTAAAGGACAAACCCGGACAGGTGGCTAGTTTTGTTGATGAATTGGGGGGCATGAAGGATAAAGGGGCCAGGTATTTTGTAAGCGCCGATGAAGGCGTTTTTTCTTATGATTCACTTCATCCTTATCTCGATAGAGAGTATAAAATCGTAGACCGGAAGGAAAATAAATATTATATTTACGAATTATGAAAGATGTATTGTTATCCGTCATTATTCCTGCTTATAACGAAGAGAAAAGATTGAAAAATACCCTGGAAGGGGTGTCTGGGTATTTGTCCACGCAGAAGTATGATTTCGAGATAATAATCGTCGATGATGGTTCGGATGACCGCACGTTCAAGATAGCCGAAGATTTCACCAAAAATAACCCATCAAAGATCACGGTTTTACGGAACGAAAAAAACAGAGGGAAGGGATATTCCGTAAAAAAAGGCGTATTGGCCTCAAAAGGTGAATTTGTCCTGTTCAGCGATGCTGATCTTTCGACCCCGATAAAGGAGATAGATAAACTTTTAGGTTTTATCGATAAAGGATACGATATCGTAATAGGTTCCCGCAGCACGGCCGGTTCGGATGTCCGGATCCGCCAGCCTTTATACAGGCAGATGATGGGAAAGACCTTCAACCTGTTCGTCAAGGCGCTTTTATTTAAAGATTTCAATGATACCCAGTGCGGTTTTAAGCTTTTCAGGGGCGATGTTGCGAGGACAATAGCCCGGGAACTGGAGATAGATGGGTTTTGCTTTGATGTCGAGGTGTTGTATATAGCCAAGAAGAAAGGCTACAAGATCGAGGAAGTAGGTGTGGCATGGGTAAACTCCCCGCAGAGCAAGGTGCAGATCGTAAACAGCTCGATCGGGATGTTTTTTGACCTTTTCAAAATAAGGGCTTTACATCGATGATGGATCTTAAAAAAAAGAATATTCTTATACTGTCCATTCTTGTCATGGGCGCCGTATTGCGTATCTGGGGTCTGTCTTTCGGCCTTCCTTTCCAGCTGCATCAGGACGAACCGATAGTCGTCAATCACGCTCTCGCGTACGGCGCGGGCGACCTTAACCCGCACTTTTTCATAATTCCGCCGCTATGTTCGTACCTGCTTTTTTTCGCGTATGGACTGTATTTTATCCTTGGTAAAATAGCCGGCTTGTTCGCGGGCACGGAAGA
>JBARQV010000063.1:0-1989 GCA_049643885.1 Candidatus Omnitrophota bacterium
GACATGAAACCCGGACCTAAAGCGGAGCTGAAACAGTTCATCCGGGATTTCTTCTCAAAAACAAAGACACTCAAAAAAAAGTTAAGTTGAGATGGAGATCAATATCGCGAAAAGCTCGGGATTCTGCTTCGGCGTGAGGCGCGCGATAAACATAAGCAAGGCCCTTGCCAAAGATAACAAGAAAGTATACGTCATGGGCGATATAGTGCATAACACTTTCGTCGTCCGGGACCTTACCCAAAGAGGAATAAAGAAGATCAGCCGGATACGCCCGGTAAAGGACTCCACACTTATCATCAGGGCTCATGGTGCCTCCAAAAAGACTTTCGAGAAGGCAAAAGCTTCCGGCTACAAGATCGTCGACGCCACATGCCCAAAGGTCAAGGATATATACAAGATCGCCAAAAGGCTTGAAAAGAACAATAAAATAATCATCATAGGCGACAAAGGCCATGACGAGGTAAAGGGCATCACGGGACAGCTCAAGAAAAGCCCGGTGATCGTTGAATCTCCTAAAAAGATCCCCAGAGAAAAGCTCAAAGGCGTGAGGAAAGCCGCTGTTATCACGCAGTCGACCCAAACTATAGAAAATATCAACAGCATCATGGAACGCCTGGAGAAGATCCTGCCCAAAGTAAAACTTTACAACACAACATGCCGGACCACTGTCATCAAACAGCAGGAGATAAAATCTCTCCCCAAAAAGAACGACCTTGTCCTGATCGTGGGTTCGCCCACAAGCGCAAACACAAAGAGGCTGTACCAGATAGCGAAAAGGATCAACAAGAAGACATGCTGGATCGAATCGGCTAAAGATCTAAAGAAGTCCTGGTTCAAGCGCATCAGAAAAGTCGGCATCATGGCCGGGGCTTCCACCCCGGACGAAGTGGTAAAAGACATCGTGGTAAAACTTAAAGCGATCAATAAAAAAGGTTAGTTTTAATTAAGCCCTCTTCAGGGCGACCATTAGACTTTCTCTCAACTCTTCGATCTCGCCGGAAAGAGGAACCGCGTCGGGTATAAGCCTTATAATGAAAACCTTCGCGTCCTTGTTGATAAACAGGTCTTCATATTCGTCATTCATAAGGTGGCTCGCCAGGATCACATTCGGGATCAACTTGTAGTATTTCAGCAGTTCATCTTCACACTCCCCCGGGCGTGCGGACGCGAGATGCTTCGTTATCGCGAAAAGCATTATCTCCAAAAGCGGCATGTAAGCCTCGGCCGGGAACGTTTTATTATCCACTCCCACCACAGTAGAGATACCCGTATCTTTATAGAAAGCCGCATTTGCACCCGTTGTCACTACGATGATATTCTCCGGCCTCACTTTACCCTTTCCGCCTTCACTGCTGATCCCTCCCAGGCGGTCGGCCAGCGCCTTTCCTTTACCCGGTATTATTTCAAGATTATTCAGGAAGAGAGTAAGTTCATCATTGTTCTTTTTGATATGCGGCAAAATTTTTGCCAATTCAGCGAAAAGTTTACTTACATCCTTTTCACCGAGTTCCAGGTCGAGAGCCAGGACTATCTTCTCTTTTTCCTCCCTCCCGGCTTCTTCAGCAGACTCGGCTAGATCTATCATTACCTGGGCAAGGCGTTCCACCACTTTTTCACTTTCGATCATGTTCCTTATGGCCATTACGGCCTGGGTCCTAAATTCATCAGGTGAAACGTGCCGCTCATCCGAATATGGATGACGGACAGTCTTTACGGCCGGGGTTATTTCTTCTTTTTTAACCAGCATCAATTTAAAACGCGTCCCGGTTTCAACCCGTGTCTTTTCGTCCGTATCCTCTTCGAACGTTTTTTCTTCCGCGTTATACTTATAAACCAGGCCGCCTGTTTCACATACTATCTCACCGTTGAAGTCCTCGAGGGTCCCTATCAAACTTCTTAAACCATGACCGCGGCCGCCGCGCTCGGCCTCTTCCGAAAAAGCAAATTCCATTGCTTTTTTAAGGTCAAATACTTCTGGCCTCATATCCC
>JBARQV010000064.1:0-1888 GCA_049643885.1 Candidatus Omnitrophota bacterium
GGACTTTTTGATGATCTTCTTCACCTTGCCGGTGAATTCATGATGAGCGGCGTGTGCACGCGGGGCGACAGGCCACGACAGATAGCAAAAGGACACGCGGAAGGATATCATTTTGGCACTATCGCGCTTAAGGACGACTTGGGCAGGGTTTTGGGCTTTTCGCAGGCCCAGATAATAAAGACTCCCGTAACAGGAAAGGAAGACAGGGAAAACCAGGGTTACCGGGCCATTGCCCTTACGGGGATAAATCTTTCCGAAAAACAGCTCCCCATTGAAAGAGAAAGGGCGGTCATGGCGATCATTAAAGCCGCGCAGTTGCTTGCCGAGAAGGCGGGACTGCAGGGCGCTGTCGTAGTTGAGAGCATGTCCATCCGCTCCAATCAGGGCGAGGTCAACGGTGTTATAGATACGCTTGTCCAAAAACGTTATTTTCAGAGGGCTAAACTTGCCCAAAAGGTCCATTTGAGTAAAAGAGGCTTGAACTTAACGGTTTTTCCATATTCATATCGTGATGTTTATTTTGTGGACAAGTTGCCCGGGATCGAGCTTACGCCCGCTTCGAATGAGGAGCGGAAAGAGGAGCAGGAAAAACACGAAGAACTTCTTGAGAAAAAACATATCGAATTTTTTGACCGCCTGGGCCATATAGTCCAGGGAAAAGAACTTACCGGGGAAGCCGCGACGCTTTTAAAAGAAAAAATGGAAGAGGTCTTGGGTACCATGCCTGAAGACGCCATCGAGCTGGTCAGGATGAACATGTCCCTGAGCGGGCAGGCATTCAACGTGATTTATGAGCCCACGTTTGCTAAAAGCAAGGTCGTCCACTCGAAGAAAGAAGTCGTCCTGTATCTGGGCAAGGACGTTCTCTATAGCGAAGGGAAGACCGAAGAACTGGGTTTAAGGGAGGCGCTTGCCGAAGCGATCGCCTCTTTTATGGTTGAAGATTATGAACGACTCAAAGAAGCCGGCCAGACAGATGAAAATGCCTTTTTTAAACTGGAAACCATCAAGGCCCTTTTGAACTGGCAGGCGCATGCCCGGCTTTATCACAGGTTTATTCATAAATACAGCTGGGATACTAAGAACTACTGGAGCGAAAAGACACCCGATGAACAGGAAATACTCGCTTCCCGGTACAGGGAAGACCTGGACAGGTTCACTGATGGCTGGAGCCGGATCCGCCAGCATAACATCTTCATGAACGTGATGGACGATGCCGACCCGATGGCGATGGTCTTCAACTATGTCCATATGCTCTCAAAAGATCCCGGGATGACCGGAAAAGATATTTACCGTCTTATTATGGATGTAAGCCACACGGGTATCCGGGGCAAAGTATCCATCGCCCGCCTCAGGAACGCCTTGAAAGAATTTTTCTTTTACGGCAAGGTCAATATCAGGAAAGTGGACGGCAAGGTGGACAAAAAGAAGAAATTCGACCATTTTGACGATACCGCGAAAATAGACCAGCTTAAGGATATCCTGCTTACAACGGGCGATATCAACACATTTTACAGGACACTTCGGTCAGTCCTGGAGATGATGCTGCCGCTGGATGAAAAATCCGCTGAAAAAGACATAAGCGCGGTTTTTGAAAAATTCGGAGAGAAAATATTAACATCAGACGACAGGGAAGGGACAATAACGGGCATAGTAAGAGAAGCGCTGGTAAGGAGATTAGGCGCCGCGGCTTTCACGTCTTTGACCGAACACCTTTCGGCCAACAGGGGATATAAGGATATACCTTATATCGAGATCTGTCCGCGCGAGCTTGCCGAAGGAACTGACGCCGACGAATACGAATTCCTGCGGTATGTGCCGGATGTCGACGGGACTTATGACCTCTTCGCGGGCGAAGAGAAGGCCCCCGAAGACCGCGACTGGGTCT
>JBARQV010000065.1:0-60096 GCA_049643885.1 Candidatus Omnitrophota bacterium
GAACCGTGCCCGCTCGGAAATTTAAAGCCCTGTACGGAACAGACCAGGCAATAAGAATCACGAGCTTTGTTGTTACTAGCGGATGATCAACCCTTCTGGAGCGGGGCTTGAAATTTTTGAACGGGCACGGATCCCGAAAGGCGAAGCCTTGAGGGAGAGTGAAGGAATCTTCTCGTCGGTCGCGACTCATGCAGTATCTAGCTCAGCAAAAATATGTCATCCCGGGCAAGGCCGTAGGCCGAGACCCGGGATCACATAATATTTTTATTTGGTCCCGGATATTCGCCTTCCACCTTCGCTAAAGCTACGGCGGACAGGTCGGCGAATTCCGGGATGACATATTTCTTATTTCCTGCAGATTGATGAACGGGCGAGGCGAGTGAAGGGATCTTACCCCAGCGCCCCCGTCCGACCCCTGAGCTCGCTGAATATCTGTGAGGAAAAAATCTGGGAAAACTTGTTTTTCTAGATTTTTGACGAACGGATATAAAAAAGCAACCACCTCTTGGTGGTTGCTTTTTTGCCAAAATTTCTGGCGGCTTCTATTGTGGAAATTTTGGAGCGAGTGAAGGGAATCGAACCCTCGTAGCCAGCTTGGGAAGCTGGAACACTGCCACTGTGTTACACTCGCTAAAACTTCGTCAGCTTCTCAAAGTGCCTGTATCTTCTATTAATATCTTTCATGGTCACTTTCAGTATCCCCTCGGTGCTGAACTTCTCTACCGTGAAAGACGCCAGTATACTACCATACACTAAAGCTTTCCTCAAGACCGCATCGGTCACTCTCCCCGCTTTGGACAGGTACCCTACCATTCCTCCCGCGAAGGTATCGCCTGCCCCTGTTGGATCGATGATCTTCTCAAGCAAATACGCCGGTACGATAAAGCGCAGTCCCTTTGAAAAAAAGAGCGCCCCATGTTCCCCCTTCTTTATAACGATCATTTTCGCGCCTTTACCGGAAATATACCTTGCCGCGTCTATGAGGTTGCTTTCGCCTGAAAGCTGGCGGGCCTCCGCGTCGTTCAAAAGGAAAAGGTCCACTTTCTTTAAAAGTCTCAAAAGCGGCTTTCTTTTGTTTTGTATCCAGTGATTCATGGTATCACAGGCGACAAGCCCGGTCGTCTTGACCTGGTGAAATATCCAGCTCTGGAGTTCAGGGTCGATGTTGGCAAGGAGCAGGTTGTCTTTAGGCGTCACGTTAGGAGGGATGACCGGTTTAAATCCCTCGAACACGTTCAAGTGGGTGCTGATAGTCTCGGCATAACTGAGATCATAATGGTATCTGGCCTTCCAGAAAAAGGTCTTCCCCTTTTTTTGTTCCAGCCCCGTGGTATCGATACTTCGTTTATTGAATATACTGTAATACTTTTGGGAAAAGTCACCGCCCACGACGCTTATGATGTTGACCGGGGCGAAGAAAGAAGCGCTTAACGAAGCGTAGGTAGCCGAACCACCAAGGACCTTCTCCCGTTTTCCGAACGGGGTCTCTATGCCATCAAACGCTACGGAGCCGATTATCGATACTTTCACTTTTTCCTCCGGCCTGACTTAAGGGATTCTTCGGCGATCTTTATGGAGCAATATTCGCCGCACATCGTACACACATCTTCCTTCGGCGGATGGGATTCCTTCCTTAGATTCATAAGGTTCTCCGGGTCCAGTGAAAGAGCAAACTGCTTCTTCCAGTCCCTCCTTGCCCGGGCTTTTGATATCTCGATGTCCCTCTTTATGGCTGATGGAATGCCTTTTACGATATCGGCCGCGTGGGCCGCTATTTTCGAGGCCATAACGCCCATGCGAACGTCCTCTATGCCGGGAAGGCGCAGATGCTCAGCGGGAGTCACATAACACAAAAAGTCCGCCCCGTGCCAGGCGGCTATAGCCCCGCCTATCGCCGATGTAATATGGTCATATCCCGCCGCGGCATCGGTTACCAGGGGGCCTAACACGTAAAAAGGAGCACCGTGGCAAATGGATTTTTCAAGTTTCACGTTGGTCTCGATCTGATCCAGGGGGACGTGACCCGGCCCTTCTATCATCACTTGAACGCCCGCGGCTAACGCCCTCTCCTGGAGCTTGCCGAGGATAATAAGTTCCTGTATCTGCAACTGGTCGGTCGCGTCAGCGATCGCCCCCGGACGAAGACTGTCGCCCAGGCTCAGGGTCACATCATAGCGTTTGACAATATCCAGTATATCGTCAAACCTGGAAAAGAACGGGTTTTCCCTTTTATTTTTGACCATCCATGAAGTAATGAGCGCCCCTCCCCGGCTCACGATATTTATGATCCTGGGGTTCTTCTTTGCCAAACGGACCGCGTCCATGGTAATGCCCGCGTGGACCGTAAAAAAATCCACACCTTCTTCGGCTTGCTTCCGTATCACCTCGATAAAATCTTCTTCTTTCATCGAATAAAAAGACTTCCTGGGATCACAGGCTATCTCATATACCGGAACGGTCCCAAGCGGAACCGGACAATCGGCAAGTATCTTTTTCCGCATCTTTTCCAGAAACGGCCCCGTCGAAAGGTCCATTACCGCGTCCGCACCCGCCCGGACAGCCTCATCCATCTTTTTAAGTTCAATACCGATGCTGGAGTGTCCCGGGGAAAGCCCCAGATTGGCGTTTACCTTTGTGGTCATGCCTTTGCCGATAGCGCACGGCCTGGCGATCCTGCGTTTGCTGTTCCCGGGAACGACGATATGGCCTTGCCTCAAACCCTTCTTTATATCCGAGATAGAAGCGTCTTCTTTTTTTGCCGCTTTTCTGAGCAGTGTTTGGTCAATAGTTATCATTAGGTCACCTCTACAGGCTTACGCCGATAGTATCCATAATTTTTCTGAGTTTTTCTATTTTCTCGCGTGTATTCTTCTCCGCGATGCCGTAGCGGACAAAAGCGACCGTTTTCACACCGCATCCGGCCAACTCCCGCGCGTTGCCGCTGTTTATTCCTCCTATAGCGACCACCGGTAAGGACGACTTTTCACATACTTCCCGTAAACGGAACCGCGAAACCGTCTTAAGATAGGGTTTTAAAGGGGTCCTGTAGACCGGTCCGATGGATACATAATCAACATCTTTTTTCTTCAAAGACCGGATATCCTCTATATCCCTTACTGTCCTACCGATTATAGCATTTTCCCCGAGTATCCGCCTGGCCAACCCGGCCGAAATATCACCTTTCCCCAGGTGGACACCGGAACAGCCCAGAGCAAGCACCATATCCGGGCGGTCATTTATTATTACCGGAAGATTTTTCGCCCTGCCGATCTCAGATATCCTCTTAGCAAGATCATAAAGAGAAGTATCCGAGACATCTTTAAACCTTAGCTGCACGGCGTCTACCGGGCTTTTGACCAGAGCAAGAAATTTACGGAAAAGATCTCGTCTGTCCGGGAAGAGGTCATCATCTAGAACGGCGTATATTTTCCAGCCCTTTAATAGCTTTTTTTTCGATATCATAAACCCTGAACCTGAACCTCTTGAATTTTTGAGAAAGGTTCCGGTCAAACAGCTTGAAGACCTCTTCCATGACACGCATCGATTCTTTGGCCCTTTGAGTGTTCGCCAGAAAAAGGTCGACCAGGTTCTCCCTATCTTTTTCCGACTCGATGGAGCTTCTTCCCACGTCATCGATATCCCTGGATGATAGAAGCTCCTCGAGGTGCTTTTTCTGCAGGTCTTTTATGGCAGTAAACACGTTATGCCTCAGGTTCTTCAACCTGCGCGTAAGGCTCTCGTCGTTGGTGGAAAACCTTATTATGTCTTCGCAGACGCGGATCGCCTCCATTGTCCTGTTTAAATTCGCGTCTATGATCCTGTATACGCCTTTATCCATAATAGCCTCGTCGTCAGCAATGGGCGGGTCCTGTCGCTCAGTGTCCTGCGCGCATCCGCATTTCATTTGTGCTGTGCTCGGACACCCTCGCGCCACCCGCCCTCACGGATCCAAACTACAAACTACAAACCACAAGCTACTAACTACAAACTCTATTATCCACCGTCTAAATTTTCTTTATCTTCTCGATCATTTCCGTTGTCGAGTAGCCCTCGATGTACGGGATAACCTGCACCTTTCCACCGCTGGACTTCACGTGGTCAGCCCCCACGATATCCTCTTCTTTCCAGTCCCCGCCCTTGAAAAGAACGCCGGGGGTCAGCGTCTTTATCAGGTGCTCAGGGGTATCTTCATCGAAAAGAGTAATAAAATCAACGCTTTCGAGGGCAGCCAGGACTTCTGTTCTGGCCTTTTCGTTATTGACAGGGCGGCTATCGCCTTTTATGCTTTTGACAGATCCGTCGCTGTTCACGCCCACCACGAGGAGATCACAATTACTACGGGCTTCTTCCAGGTATTTTATATGACCGAGGTGAAGGATATCAAAACAGCCGTTGGTAAAACCGATCGTTTTGCCCGAGGCCTTTTCCTTTTTAATGATCCCGGCAAGTTCCTGCCAGCTCTTTATCTTAACATTCAAGATCTACCCTCTCGTATTGCGTATGTTTGTATGTCATCCCGGGCGAGGCCGCAGGCCGAGACCCGGGATCAAATAAAAATATTATATTCCTTCTTCAACGAGCTTGCACAAGGCGTGGATTATCGTAACGTGGACTTCCTGGATACGCGCCGTATTCCCGCTTTTCACAACTATGGGGACATCAGCCAGGCCGGCCAGTTTTCCACCATCTTTGCCTGTAAGAGCAATGACCCGCGCTTTCTTGCCCCTGGCCGCCTTTGCCCCTTCGAGCACATTCGGTGAATTGCCGCTTGTCGAGATCGCCACTGCCACATCCCCTTCGACCGCGAAGGCCTCGACCTGCCGGCTGAAAGTTCTGTCGAAACTGTAATCGTTGGACATCGCCGTCAACGTGGAACTGTTGGTATTCAGCGCTATGCACGGAAGGCTCTTCCTTTCCTTTTCGAACCTTACCAGGAGTTCGGCCGCCATATGCTGGCTGTCGGCGGCGCTCCCTCCGTTCCCGAACACTATGACTTTGCCGCCTCTTTCATAACACTCGATCAGGGCCTGCGCGGCTTCGGCGACTTTGCCCACGTTGAGATCATCGGCCAAAAAAACATTCTTGGCCGCGAGACTATCTTCAAATATTTTTTTTATCGTATCTTTCATTTCTGCCCTCTAGTATTGCGTATCGCGTTTATGTCATCCCGGGCGAGGCGTAAGCCGAGACCCGGGATCACATAATAATCTTATTTGGTCCCGGATAAACCTTCGCTTCGCTCAGGTTTTCCGGGATGACATGCCCTCACGACATTTCCCGGAAAGGCACATGCGGAACGTGTTCTTCCTCCAAAACGCTTCCCGGCTCCATGGGTCCCTTGGCGATCTTGTTTATGTTCATCTTTATGTTTATTTTCTCTTCCACCCCGATCATGCCGCTCAATTTGTTTTTTACGGCCGCTTGCATCTTCTCGGTAACTTCGGGAATGTTGGCGCCGGGCAGGATAGCGACATCGCAAACTATGTTGATGCCTTTTCTGCTGGTGTTGACCCGTGATCGTACATCTTTTATCTCATCCATGCCGCCCGCGATCTTTTTGATGTATTCTTCTATCGCGGAAAGAGAGATCGTCACTTCACCATCAGGATTCTGGAAAGCAATGATCCGTGAGCTCTGCAGCTTTCTTGCAACACGGAACGGCGCGGTTATGCCGATAAGAACGAAAAGGCCCCCGGCACATCCCAGGGCGGCTTTCGCGTAAAGATTGACGTTTAAAGCGTTCAAGGCCCCGCTCCATTGCTCCGTTGAGACAATGCCTGCCGAAAGCAGAATGAACAAAGCTCCCGCGCATACTATTAATATCGCGTAGATCAAGACACCCAGTTTTTTAAAGAAAACCATAACTCCCCTCCCGTGTTATTTTTCTTCGGCCTTTTTGAAAAATTTGTCCACGAAATGCGTTGAGATCTCGCCTTTCTGAAAATCCGAATCGCTCATTACCTTCTTATGAAAATCGACAGTGGTCTTTATAGGCTCCACCAGAAATTCTTCCAGCGCCCTTTGCATGGTCTTTATTGCTTCTTCCCTGGTCGGGCCGTGAACGATCAGCTTGGCGATCATGGAATCATAAAACGGCGATATTACGTATCCGGCATAAACATGGGTATCCACCCTGACGCCCAATCCCCCCGGTATATACAAAGCCGATATCTTTCCGGGACAGGGCCGGAAATCATTTTCAACATCTTCCGCGTTTATCCGGCATTCCATGGCGCACCCTTTAAATTTGATGTCTTCCTGTTTCATGGAAAGCTTATGCCCTGCAGCGATCCTTATCTGTTCTTTGACAAGATCCACACCGGTCACCATCTCCGTGACAGGATGCTCGACCTGGATACGGGTGTTCATTTCCATAAAATAGAACTTATCACCGTCGACCAAAAACTCTATCGTTCCCGCGCTCCTGTAATCGACAGCTTTAGCTCCCTTTACGGCCGCCTCCGCCATTTTTTTCCGCATCTTACTGCTGAGAGACGGGGCCGGTGATTCCTCTATGAGCTTCTGGTGGCGCCTCTGCACTGTGCAATCCCTTTCTCCCAGGTGGACTATATTCCCTTTTTCATCCGCGAGGATCTGGAACTCCACGTGCCGCGGTTCGTCGATATATTTTTCAATGTAGACATCCGGGTTCCCGAAAGCGGCCTCGGCTTCGCTCCGGGCAGTCATGAAAGCGCTTACCAGCCTGACATCGTTATGGCATACTCTCATGCCCTTACCGCCGCCCCCGGCTGATGCTTTGATGATGACCGGGTAGCCTATTTTTTTTGCCTGTTTAAGGGCATCCTCTTTTGTCTTGACCACGTTACTTGAGCCGGGGATAACTGGGATCCCGGCTTTCTTCATTGTATCTTTCGCGGCCATCTTGTCGCCCATCAGCTTGATGTTCTCCGGGGTCGGGCCGATAAACTTTATCTGGCATGATTCGCATATCTCCGCAAAATGCGCATCTTCAGCGAGAAAACCGTAACCGGGATGTATAGCTTCGACATCGGTTATCTCCGCGGCGCTGATAAGGCTTGGGATGTTCAGGTAACTGGCACTAGCCATGGCTTTACCTATACAGATGGATTCATCAGCCAGCCTGACATGAAGCGAGCCGGCGTCCGCCTCCGAATAAACAGCCACGGTCTTTATCCCCATCTCCCGGCACGCGCGGATGATACGGAGAGCTATCTCCCCTCTATTTGCTATTAATATTTTTGAAAACATGTCCTCGTCATTCGTGATTCGTACAGCATCCAGTGAGCGGATCCTGTCGCTCAGTGTCCTGCGCGCATCCGCATTTCATTTGTGCTGTGCTCGGACACTGTCGCGCCACCCGCCCTCACGGATCCAAATTCCAGACAATACCAAATTTCCATACAAAGGTCATCAGAAAATCAGATTATCAGGAAACAGGATTCTGGATATCAGGGTATCAGGCAAGAATTCTTCCTAATATTCTGATCAACTGATAACCTGCCCCCTGATACACTGTTAACCTGATATCTCATTTTACATCCAATATCTACTATCCATTATCTGCTGCCTGATGTCTGTAACTACATGGGTTCTATGAGGAATAGTGCCTGACCGTATTCCACCGGTTCGGCGTTTTCCACCGGGACCTCAACGATCTTCCCGCTGATCTCCGACTTTACTTCGTTCATCAGTTTCATGGCCTCGATGATACAGACCACGTCTCCCTTATGCACTATATCTCCCACTTCAACATACGGGTCAACGTCCGGAGCCGGCGCCCTGTAAAAGGTTCCCACCATAGGCGCTTTTATCTCGCTGAGGGCTTTTGCTGCTTCCGCCGGTTTAACGGCCTTTTCAGGGAGCTGTTCAGCAGGCCTGACAACAGGAGTGACCACCTGTTCTACCGCGCCTCCTGCCTTTTTCGAAAGCTTGACCTTCATGCCTTCCTGTTCGACTTCGACCTCGGTCAGATTATTTTCGTTCATCAAATCGACCAGTTCTTTGATTTTCTTGATATTCATAAAAACTCCTTGTTTAAGCACGTCCCAGATACTCACCCGTCCGGGTGTCAACTTTTACTGTCTCGCCATTTTCAACAAAAAGAGGCACCTTTATGACTTTTCCTGTCTCCAAGGTGGCGGGTTTAGTCGCACCGCTTACGGTATCGCCCCTGAACCCCGGTTCGGTCTCGGTGATCTTAAGCACAACGGTGATAGGCGGCGTTACGCTCATTATGTTCTCATCATACACGTTCGCCGTCACTGTCATGTTCTCTTTTAAATAATCAGCCGTATCCCCGATCTTCTCTTCAGGGATATGCACCTGTTCGTATGTGGACTCGTCCATGAAACAGTAACCATGGCTGTCCTTGTACAAATACTGCATGGATTTTTGTTCTATGTATGCTTCGTCGAAGGAATCATCCGGCCTGAGAGTCTCGGAGATTATCGATCCGGTCGCCAGGTTCTTCAGTTTCGTCCTGACAATGGCTCCGCCCTTGCCGGGCTTGTAATGCTGGGCTGCCACTACCGTGTGAAGCTGTCCTTTATAAGTTATGATCTTTCCCTGCTTTAAATCGCCCGCTTTTATCATCTTGTCAACACCTCGTATCCGTTCTTCGTCACCAGGACCATGTCTTCTATCCGTATACCACCAAGACCCGGGATGTAAAGTCCCGGCTCAATTGTTATCACCATGCCTTCTTTCAGCTTTTGCCCTGAATTCTCCCTTAGGAAGGGGGCCTCGTGGACATCCAGGCCGATACCGTGGCCGAGCCCGTGGAGTATGTAAGCGCCCAAATTGTTACTTATAAAATATGTATTGCTATCTTTTACCAGAGAACTTATTCTTACCCCTGGCTTTATTCTCTTTATGGCCCTGTCGTGGGCCTCAAGAACGTGTTTTTTAAGCTCCTCGATTTTTCGGACTATTCTACCGCCCGCCCATATTCTTGTCAAGTCGGAACAGTAACCGCCCAGTCTTATCCCAAAATCAACAAGCAAATGCTCCCTTTTTTTAAGGCGGCGCCCCATGGCCAAAGCGTGGGGATAGGCCGTATTCTCACCTATCGCTACGATAGGCGTGAATGAGTTGCTATACCCCTTCCGGTGGATCGCGACGTTGATCATGGAGGCTATCTCTTGTTCAGTCATGCCCGTCTTCAGATCTTTTCTGACCTCGTTCCATATACGGACAGTATCTTTCGCCGCTTTCCGGATCGTCTTGATCTCGGCGGTCTTTTTGATCTTCCTCATGTCCCTGACAATGTCGCAAACCGGGAGCCTGTTAACCTTGGCTACCAGTTTTATTCCCGGCAAGAGATCAGACAGTCTTTCGTAAGACGCGGCTGAGATATCCTCACTGTCATACCCGAGCCTCTTTGCCTTTATTTCCCTGATAAAACCGGCAAGGCTCTTCTCGATCGGGCTTTTTGCGGTCACTGTCCGGAGATCCATGCCTCTCAGCATTTTATCGGCGAGGGTCCTGTTCATGCGGTCAATGAAATAAGCAGGCATACCCTTCTTTGTAATGAGGACGAGCGAGCCGGTAGAATAAAATCCGGTGAGATACGTGATGTTGCTTTTATCGCTTACCAGGAGGGCGTCTATGCCGGCGCGGGGAAGTTTTAACTTGATCTGCTTAAGTGCTTTTTCCCTATCGACCATATCAGCCGGCATTTATTGTCTCCAGTAAGGCCTTGAGACCGAGAAGATAGCTGTTCTTCCCGAACCCGCTCACCTGGCCGATCACCACTGGAGCTATTAGCGATTTGTGCCGGAACTCTTCCCTGGCATATATGTTGGACATGTGGACTTCTACCGCGGGGACGTCTTTGGCGATCAAGGCATCCCGGATCGCCACGCTTGTATGGGTATAAGCCGCGGGGTTTATCAAGATACCGTCAGCATCCGTATCGCTGATCTTGTCCACGATATCGCCTTCGTGGTTGGACTGAAAAAATTCAAGTTCGATGCCTTCCGAATCGCCCATTTTCCGGATCTCTTCGTTTATCATATCGATGGTTTCTTCACCGTATATATCCGGCTCGCGTTTTCCCAGCAGGTTCAGATTAGGTCCGTTTACGACAAGAACTTTAGCCATTTTTTATCCCCTTTCTTCTGGCAATAAAACCCCACCAGAAATAAATGATCCCCCCAATAAAACTTATTATAAAGAGTAGAAATAAAAGGAGCAAACTGGCGGCAAAGGCATTTTCCTTGCCCGCCAGCGGCGCAAAAAGAGCCACCATAGCCCCCTCCCTGACCCCGAGTCCGCCGAGTGACGGGAACATGCTTATGAACGTAACTACGGGCATTATCAAAAAGACATTCCCTATCCCTATTCTTTGCCCAACGGCGGCGAACAGTAAATAAATAACTATGAAATAAACGCACTGGCCGACGAACGACACCATTATGGCCTTTGCTATTATATCCCGCCTGTTCCGGTAATCATGGACAATGCCGTAAAGATCTTCCAGTCGTTTTCCCAGCTGAAACATCTTTACCTTCTCGAAAAAACGTTCCATAAAAACCGCAACTGTCTTGTTCGTTATTATCAAAAACATCGCGACCCCGACAATAAGAAACACAAAAACCATCTTCTTGACCAGGGTGATCTGGAACCCTTCCCGGTTAATGATCAAGGCGCCCGCGGCGATTATCAGGAACGAGTAAAGCCCCAAAAAACGGTCCATGAAAACGCTGGCATAAGATTGCATCCTCTTCTGATTGGCAGTTGAAGCGTAATGTGCCTTCATCACGTCGCCGCCGACCGCGGTAGGCAGGAAATTATTGAAAAAATAACCTATATATGTCAACTGCACCGATTCCCAGAACGAGAGAAAGAGATTCTCGCCGGCGAAAATCAATTTCAAGCGATATGATAGAAATATGACGGTCGCGATATACAGAACAACGGCTAGCAGGATAACCCACGGGTCGCTGGCGTACAAAGTACCCCATATCTTTCCGAACTCACTCCTCATCAGCCAGAACAAGAGCCCGAGAAGACCAAGGCTTACGCTTATTCGTATTAACGTGAAAATTTTATTTTTCACACTTCCCCTTCTCTGTTATTTAGACCGCGTCCTCACGCCCCTAAAAAAGAGTTTTCTTTTAAGGCGATTCATGCTCTGTTCTGCCGAGACCACTCCTTCAGCTATGATCTCAGCGGCCTTGTCAAAGCCGAACTGGTCAATATTTTGTAAAGCCGGTTTTATTACGAGATCGGCGGAGCGCCCCTGATAGAGATTAAGCTCTTCACCCATGATCTGGACTCCCTGAATGAAAGCCTCAAAGACATTGTTGATCCTGGAGTTCTTTATGGCAAAACCCGGATCGACAGCTACGACAAACGTGGCCCCGAGGCCATATGCTCCCTTTGTGGGGATACTGTTTCGCACACCGCCGTCAACAAGAAGTTTTCCATCGATCTCGACAGCGTTAAATATCCCCGGCCAGGAACAACTTGCTCTTATTAGTTTCACAAGATCCCCCGAGGTATGCAAAAGCTCCTCCCCTGTTCTCAGGTCCGTCGTTGCCAGGGCAAAAGGGATGCGCATATTTTCAAATTTCTTATCGTCCACACAATCCCTTATTACCGCCTCTAATTTGTCTCCTTTTATCAGTCCCGTGGGGTAAAAGCCAAGATCCACAATATTGGGCCAGTTGAATTCCAATGCTCTCCTCTCGATCTCCTCGACCGTCATCCCCAGGCAATAAGACGCGCCGACAAGGCTGCCGATGCTGGTCCCGATTATCATGTCAAACGGCATTTTTTCCCTGCCGAAATGCTTTTCTATGACCCTGAGGACCCCGACATTTACAAGCCCTCTCGCGCTTCCGCCTCCCAAGACCAAAATTATCTTCCTTTTTTTTAAGAAATCCATATTGATCCCTACTCCTCAACTGTTTATTGTCAATAAACTATTATCCCGGCATAACCTACTACCTGGAAAGTGTCGCCTGTCGCATCCCCGCTATCTGAATATCTCACAAGTTTTGCTTTTTTCGCGCCCAGTTTTTTGGCGGCCATCAGCATTATTGACGTGGGGATATAACCGCACATGGAAATATTTTCTCTGCTTACGGTCCTCAGGAGGCCCTCGGCATCGAGTTCGAGGATCCTGTCGATCGCTTTTTGGTCTTTTGCTTTCGCGCTTTTTCTTGACTCAAAATGAGTCATATCGCTTGAAGCGATAATGATGGCGTCTTTTCCCGTCTCACTTATGGCAGAGGCTATGGCATCCGCCACTTCCGTAAGCTCTGAAAGATCACCGTGATAACAGGTTATCGGGACGATTTTCGCGCCCGGGGACGTTTCCTGTATAAAGGGCACTTGGACCTCTCCCGAATGCTCAAACGCGTGGGCTGTCGCGTCTTCTTTTATCAGAGAGGTCTTTTTCTTTAAAGCAGCGGCAAGCTCTTTATCGATCTCTACTTCACCTAACGGGGTCCGCCACGCTTCCGGGCTCAAGGCGAACTGAGCACCGTAGCCGGTATGGTTAGGATTGAGAATGATGTAAGCCTGCTTGGGTTTCAGCCTGGCATAGACTTCTCCGGCAACCGCCCCTGAATATATATAACCGGCATGGGGAGTAACCGCACCTATGGCGTCGATCTTATCCGGTATGTCCGGGATCATCTTTTTCAGGTCCCGGGCGAGGTCTTCTTTCGTGCCTGGGTAAAACTGACCTGCTACAGCCGGATCTCTGACCATACACACCCCCTTTATTACTTAAGTATAATATATAATCCAGTCAAATAAGTCAACAAACGGCGCAACTAGTCAGAGTGGACGATGGTTTCTACGGATCTGCTGAGATCGATGACATCCCTTGCGGCTTGCTTTATATCCTCCAGGGTAACTGCCCTTATCTTATCAGGGTAAATTTTATAGTTTTCGAAGCCCAGTCCGTATAATTCGTCGATCGCCATGGTCATCGACACGGATGAATTCGTTTCCATGGAAGCGGTGTGATAGGTTATCAACCTGTTCTTTGCGGCTTCTATTTCTTCCCACGTGATATCGCCCTTGATGACTTTCCTCACCAATGCCTGCATCTCTTTCTTCACATCATCGATGTTCTCTTCGGACGTTGCCGCGTAGAGCAGGAAGTAACCCGGTTCAACGGCCGGGACGGAGATCGCGCCGGATGTATAGGTGAACCCCTGCTGCTCCCTGAGGGTGTGGAAAAGCATCCCGTCAGCACCGGAAAGGATAGAACTTAATATTTGCAGCGGATACTTTCGCTCATCAGCGACTTCTACTCCAAGAAAACCGAGAAGGATCAGGGATTGTTCTTTCTGCATCGATATATCCTTTTTCCTGGGCTGTTCCGGCGGAGAAATGCCCTTAGCCTCGATGGCCGCGCAGGCGCCCGCCCAATCCTCAAACCTTTTAATAATATTATCGAGCGTCGCTCCAACATCAACATCTCCTACTACCGTCATAACGGCTTTTTCAGGACCCCAATGCTCAGTGTAAAAATCTACCACTTCCTCTCTGGTGATCCACTTCACCGTATCGGCCTCTCCCAGTATCCTCATGCCGTAAGAGTGATCGCCGTACAAAAGAGACCGGAACTCAAGGAGGGCCTTATCGAAAATACTCTTTTCCTGCTCTCTTATAGAGGCGAGCGTCTTCCTTTTTTGCTTGTCCAGTTCCTCTTCCGGAAAAATCGGATTTTTTATTACGTCCTCCAAGATATCAAGCCCTTCGTCGAGATCACCCGACAACAGTTTCATGCTGACACCCATGCTGTTCACCCCGCTGAAGCCGTTAACTACTCCCCCCATCTTTTCGAAAGCCGGTATTATTTCTTCCTCTTTTCTTCTTTTTGTCCCCTTTAATATCATCGAAGCGGTAAGCGTGGATAAGCCGCTCAGGCCGCGGGTTTCAGCGCGCAGGCCCCCGGGCATCACCAAGCTGACCGACACCAGCGGAAGCTCGCTTCTCCTCATTACGGCGACACGCAAACCGTTCTCAAGGTCCGCGAACCCCTGGTTCTTTATTTTCTCCGTTATTTTTTCCTGCTCTTCTTCTGCTGTCTCCTCCATGTACAGGGGGCGAGGCAGAAGAAATACCGTGGTCGAGTTGTCCCTGTTCATATACTGCATGGCCGTGTTCTTGACCTGCCATTTGCCCACCTTTTTCAACTCTTCCACGTATTTCCTGTAAAAAGAAGGGTCGCCCGTCATAAGTTCAGAACTTGTAATGGAAGAAACCAGGCT
Source organism: Candidatus Omnitrophota bacterium (assembly GCA_049643885.1). Classification (GTDB taxonomy): domain Bacteria; phylum Omnitrophota; class Gorgyraeia; order Tantalellales; family Tantalellaceae; genus JBARQV01. Next base: position 14,217 of record JBARQV010000065.1, read on the forward strand.
CTTCACGCTTTCCTGCGAATAAAGATATCTGGAGATCACGATGGTTTTCGCCCTCTCGACTTCTTCGTCCTTCACCCTTCCGCTCTTTAATTCTTCTATAACAGCGAATATCTCTTCTCTGGCCTCTTCTAGTTTTTCCGGTTCACCTATCCCGACGATGACAAAAAGTCCGGGATATCTGGGGGTATAATTCATGCTGGCGACGTTATACAGGAGCTCTTTCTCCTTGACCAGCTTTCTGTAAAACCGCGAATCGTTGCCTTCTCCCAAAAGAATGCTGAGCACATCTGCCGGATAAAGGTCGGCAGAATAGAGGCTCGAGGTGTGAAATCCCACTGCCATGTACCCAAGCGTGATGTCAGCCGGGAATCTGGATACCTTCTCATCGAGCTGTTTCGGCTCGCTTAGGATATCTACAGGCCATACTTCTCCCCTTTGATAAGTGTTAAACTTATTTTCCACAGCTTTTAAAGCAACTCCCGGGGGCACCCCTCCGGAAACGCCTATTACCATCCTGTCCGGAGTATAGGCAGCGCCATGATAACGCAGAAGATCTTCCCGCGTGAGCTTCTTGAACCTTTCTTCATAACCGATAATAGGATATTTATAGACGTGGTCCATATAGGCCTGTGAAAACAAGAGCCGTATCCGTCTGGCGGACGGGTCATCAGCCCGAAGCATTATCTCTTTGAGCACAACCTCCCTTTCCTTCTCCAGTTCTTCATCGGTAAACGAAAGATCCATGACCATGTCTGTGAGCAACGTCAATGCTTTGTCAAAATTCTCCCTGGGAACGAGAATATGGTATTCCGCCGAATCCATCCCTGTAGAACCGTTCGCGTCCCCGCCCAGCATCTTGATCTCCCCGCGCACTTCGTCAGCCGTTTTATCATGCGTCCCCTTGAACAAAAGATGCTCCAGAAAGTGCGAGATGCCGCTCCCGGCGTATCGGCCTTCATTTGAAAGGCCGGACAAAACACGGATCTGGATCGCTACCAAAGGCGAATCGGGAACATAATTGCATACTACTGTCGCACCGTTATCTAAAACCCGTTTCCGGAAATCAGATAAACGCTCCTCACCTCTCAGGATCGAAGTATTGAATATCAAGGCCAACGCGATTGTGATTTTTAACAGGTTTCGAATGGCTACCTCCTCACGTCAATATAAACAGTATAGTAGATTTTACTATATATCAGGTCTGGTGTTAATCCTTTTTATCGGGATGGTTGTTGTTCAGCCGGGTGACGCGTATCATGCTGGTATGATGAGTTATCTTCATGGCCAGCTCGTCAATTATCGAATATATGCAAGGAATGACGACAAGCGTAAGGGCGGTCGCGAATACCAGTCCCCAGCAAAGCGACATGGCCATGGGAACGAGGAACGGGTCCTTCCCACCGATCCCGTAAGCTACCGTGGTAAGGCCGCCGGCCGTAGTAACCGTTGTAAGTATGACCGGCCTTATCCTCATCTGCCCGGCCTTGACGATAGACACGGCCCTGCTGTGCCCGGAAGCGCGAAGTTTATTGATAAAATCCACAAGGACTATGGCATCGTTGACTACAACGCCGTTCAAGCCCACCACGCCCATCAAAGCCATGAAAGAGAAAGGCATCCCATGAATAAGGAAGGCGAAAATCACCCCGATAAGACCAAATGGTATGGCCAACATGACTATGAAAGGCTGAATGAGTGATTTAAAGAACGACGCCAGCAAAAGATATATGAACAAAAACGCGAAAAAGAACGCCTTTCCCAGGCTCTTCAGGGATTCTATTGTCTCCTCCTGCTCTCCTCCGAATTTGAAAGAATAGCCGATATACCGGTCGGGTAGATCTTTAAATTTTTTAGCCACCATACCGTTGACTTTGAGCGGGGTAGCCTTATCTGTGTCTACATTGGATGATACGGTAACCACGCGCTTCCCGTCGAGGTGATGGATAGTAGTCGTCCCGGGGACCTTTTCTATGGTAGCGATCTTTTTGAGCGGGATCAGGTTCCCGAACTTGTTACTGACAAATATATCATCGAATATTTCAAGCCTGCAGCATTCCTTGGCTTCATCAAATCTGACCGTAACATCGGTTTCTTCTTCCGCCTTGATCGGTTTGATCTTCGTAGCGATATTCCCCTGGAAAACGCCTCTGATGGTCCTGGCGATCTGCCCTATCGTAAGCCCGGCCATGGTCGCCTTTGTATGGTCGACCTTCACCCTTATCTCTTCCTTGCCGGGTTTATGGTCCCAGGTAACATCTGTCGTCCCATCTATAGTCTTAAGATAATCCATCATCTCCTTGGCGATCTTGTCCAGGACGTCAAAATCCTCACCCCTGATCTTGATCTCAACAGGCTTGCCTACCGGCGGACCCGCCTCGGGCTTGTCAAACCTCACTTCTTCGAAACCCTCGAAATCCTTCACTTTTTCACGCACCTCGGCGATTACTTCATCCACGTCCCTCTTCCTGTCCTGGGCCTGGGTCAGGTACACGGTCAGCTGGACGATATTGCTGGCTTTCCCGGAATACGGGTCCATACGCTCTTCCTCTATCTTACCGACAGTCGTGACATAAGTATCCAGTTCGTCATCCGGAAGCTGGGCCACTATATCCTCATAAGGAGCTATAAGCTCGTTAGTTTTTTCGATCGGCGTCCCGATAGGCGCCTCGCCTCTTATGAAAAAGAAGTTGATCCCCGCGCTTGGAAAAAGAACGAGCTTCATCACTGTCCCGGCAAGAATCATACTAAGGACGAGTACAGCTATAACTCCCAAGAGGACCTTGTATTTCCTTTTTATGGCCGCCCTCACAACTCTGGTATAAAAAGCGATCAGGCCCTTGAACCATGGCATGTCCCTTGCCAACCCTATCGGCTTGCCTGAGGAATCGAACTTGACCCTTACAAAATCCGCAAGGTGACTCGGAAGAATGATAAGGGCTTCCCCCAAAGAAGCTATCAAGGCGACAATGACGACTGCGGGGATATTTCTTATAAATTTTCCTATGATACCCGTCATGAAGAGAAGCGGAGCAAACGCGGCTACTGTCGTCAGAACGGCCGAGGTAACAGCCCCCATGACTTCCTCGGTGCCTTTGACCGCGGCTTCCCTGGGGGGCATGCCTTCCTCCATGTAACGGTAAACGTTTTCGGCGACAATGATCCCGTCATCGACGAGCATCCCCAGGACAATGACAAGGCCGAACATACTGATCATATTGACCGTTATCCCCATAGCATCCATGGCAATAAAGGTTATAAAGAACGAGATGGGAATACCCAAAACCGTAAAAAAGGCGACCCTTTTCTGCAGGAATATCATCATTATGGCTATGACGATGACCAAAGCGAACCACGCGTTGTTCTTCAAAACACCGAGCCGCCTGTTGGCAAAATAAGCATAATCGTTGACAAACGAGATCTCAAGGCCCGGGGGGACCTTTTTTAAAAAATCGGCACACTGTTCCCTGACATCGGCCACGATGGATATGGCATCGCCCGATTCTTTTTTCATGACAACAAGGTTTATCGAACGCGTCCCCAGGGTCTTGTTTATAACATCCTCGTCCTTGAAAGTATTCTCTACCCTGGCTACATCCTTTATCTTGAGCCAGTTTCCCGCGTCGTTGGCCCTTATGATGACATCTTCTATTTCTTCCGCGGTCTGGAATTCACCGGTCGTCCTTATGCTGTACTCGGTCGTCTCGGTATCCATCTTGCCGGCAGGAATGCTCACGTTCCTCTGGGCAAGTGAACTCTCGATCTCATCTATCGATACGTAATACTCTTCAAGTTTTTCGGAATCCACAAGGACCTGCATTTCCTTGTCCCTGTACCCGCTTTTATCGATACGGGCCACACCATTTATATCTTCAAGTTCGTCTTCAAGGGCATCCGCGTATCCCTGCAGCTGGCGTTCGGTCATCTCACCTGACAGGGACACTTCGATTATAGGATACAGTTTGCTTGTGAGCTCGGCGACTGTCGGGTCTTCTTCGATATCACGGGGAAGGTCTTTAACTCTTTCCACGGCATTCTGTATGTCCCTGATGACTTTTTGCTTATCGGTTTCGTCCGGGTCGATCTTTACGTTTACAAAGGAAGAATTGTTCGCCGAGGAAGACCTTATTTCCTTTATGCCGTCGACCTCCCTGAGCTCGTTCTCGATCGGAACGGTTATCAGTTTTTCTACATCTTCGGGTGTCGAGCCTCCATAGATCGTATTTATATATACCCAGTCAAAGGACACATTGGGGAAGACTTCCCTGTTCAACCCCAGAAGCACTATCGTCCCGATTATCAGGACAATACCCGAAACGAGGTTTACGAAGAGCGAATTATTGACGCTGAATCTCGGAAGGCTCATAACTTCTCCTCGTATTTCTTAAGTATCACGTTCATCGTCCTTTCCAGGTCGACCATTGCAAGTCTCTGGTCAAGTACAAAACGGGTGTGTTCGAGCGCGGTCCTCAGCAGGTCCTGCTGGTAATCTATGAGACGCTTCGTGCTTGACCTGCCGTACTGGTACCGCTTTTCCTCCTCGTTAAGCTTCTCTAATTCCAGGTCGACCGCCTTTTTCGTAAAAACAGTGCTGGCCTCGTAAGCAAGCGTATCATTAAATGCGTTCCCGACCTCCGTGACGATCTTTCTCTCCACTTCTTTCAACCCGGTAAGCGCTTTCTCTTTTTCATATTTCGCCTTCTTGAAATCGCCTCTGGCCTGGTTGTTCTCCACAGGCACGGTGACCTCTACGCCCGCATAGTAATAAGTATTATCGTTAACCGTGGTTTTTCCGAACGCTTTATCGAACTCCAGTTCAAGCCCGTTCATGGCCCATGTCCCGACAAGGTCTATTTCGGGCCATTTCATGTTCTCTTTCAGTTTTACGTCCAGGCCTTTTATTTCCACGTCCCGCTTGCTTATATGGTAATCGCGCCTGTTCAGGAAAGCTTCCTTCAGGCAGTAAGGCATATCCATTTCCAGGGATTTTCTTTCAAGGTCCTCTTCCGAGATCAGGTAAACCTCCTGATCTATGTTCATGATGAGTTTCAGGTTCTCTTCCGCGCGCTTGTAATTGTTTTCGGCGATAAGCAACTCGGCCTCGCGCCTGGTCACGTTGGCCTCTGAATTATACAGGTCGACCCTTTCCAAAAGTCCTATGTCAAAATTCCTTTTATCGTTCTCGTAAAGATCTCTCGCTTTCTGGAGTATCCGTTCGAATATATACTGGTTCTTTTTCGCGTAAAGAAGGTTCAGATATGCCCTCTCCACGTTGGCAATGATCGCTTCTATCCGGTCCTTTGCCTGCAGGTCCGCGTTCATGATCGCAAGTTTAGTTATGGTCACGTTCCCCCGGTCCACGTAGCCGAAGAAATTCTTGCCTACCGGCTGCCTTGCTTCCATGTTCAATTCCGCGTTATGCGCGGGGTTTTTAGTTACAAAAATGGTATCGCTCCAGGTCCTTGTATCGCTCCAGGTGGCTGAAAGCTCCGTCCCCGTAGGAAGTTTTTTCATGACACCCACGGAGTATAAATTGGTCTGGTCATTGTCCGGCGCGAATACGGAAAGCTCTTGCCTTTTATCCTCGATATACCCGGCATTGCCATAGAGGAAAGTATCGAACACGGCTATAGCGGGCATTATGTCCGTCTCGGCTATTAAAAGATCGAGTTTCGCCATCTGGACTTCAAAGCTGTTGTAAACAGCGTACCGGACGCAATCCTCCAGAGTGAAAACCCTTACGTCCTGAGTCATAGATCCCCTGTTTTCCTCTTCAGCCTCCGGAAAGCCGTAATTAGAGGTAAATATAATAAAGCCTATGAATATGATCCAAATGACCTTTTTCATCTTTTTCTCATTCTAAGGTTGAACGTGCAGGTTAACGTAAACTTTCCTTAACAGCCGCAAATACTCCTTTCTTTCCGATCCCGAAAGCGGGGAAAATATCTGATTTGCTGTTTTCCTGCGCTCTTCGCCGATCCTCTTTGCGGTTTCCTCTCCCTTTTTCATTAAAATGACATTCACTACCCTTCTGTCCTCATCCGATCGTTCCCGTTTTACCAGATCGTGTTTTATCATCTTGTCGATTATCGCCGTAACCGCACTCATCGTCAGGTGAAGCGCCTTGGCCAGCTCGTTCATCTTACAAGGGCCTTTTTCCCTCAATAGTTCCAGTATTATCATTTGAGGGATCGACAGGTTCCCCTCCGTGAGGATGGAGCTCTGCCCCTGCGTGACACTTCTGATAATGCTGGGCAAGATCTTCGCGACTTCATTGCCAAAATCGATTTTTTCCTTCCCGTCCATCATAGCTCCTTTGTTTGTCTAACATTTAGATCGGGAAATATTTCATTTATTTAACTATTTCCTAATTAAAGTATATCTTACCATGACGGGTTTGTCAATAAAAAATGCGGGATTTACCAGAGCTTTACCCTAAGCCCGGCGGAGGCAGTAAAGGGCTTCCACTGAAAGCCAAGCACTTCCATGTTATTATAGTTAAAAACGTTCTCAATTTTGGCGAACACCGATAGATAATCCAGCAGCCAGTATTCCACTGTCCCGTTCACTAGCCAGTTCTTCTTCAGCTTGTTATTGTTGTTGAGGTCATCGAACCTGATATCCACATACGAGATGTCGGTCGCGAACCTGAGCTTTTCGACCGGTTTGACGACCAGCTCAAGAGTGGCCTTATCCTCGGGCCTGCGCGCAAGCCACTTACCATTATCCTTATTCCTTGTTTTTAGATGTGTGTACCCGAAATTCAGGCAGATCGCGTCATTTATCATATAATTAAAAAATAGCTCAAACCCCTCTATGGTCGCTTTGCTGTTGTTGAAATATCCCATATTCCAGGCGTAATCTATCCTGTTTTTGACGAGGGAATTAAAATAATTGGCCCCGAACAGAACATTATCACCGATGCTTTGCTCCCCTCCTATCTCAAACGTTTCAGATCTTTCCGGGCTAAGCCCCGAAACGCCGACAGGGCAAAAGGTCCCCCAAGACCAGAATCCCGGCCCGTACAGCTGATATAATGACGGGGCCTTGAATCCCGTCCCGTACGAGGCCCTTGCCTTAGTCGTGTAAATGTCCAGCCAATCCAGCGCATAAGCCCCGGATGCCTTCCATGTGTTCTGCCATCCAAACCTCTGGTGATGGTCCCATCTTAAGGAACCGTTGAGAAAAAGCGAATCGGCAAAGATCATGTTTTGTTCGACGTAATAACCGATATTCCGGATGCTTTCCTTGTCATAATCACTTATCAATCCCTGATCCACTCTCCAGTAATCACCGAATTCCCGAATATAATCTATACCACCCACGGTCTCGCTAAAGTCAAAAACCTTGACGCCGAGGTTATAATTGAACTGCTGGGTTTTTCCATCGTACCAGTTGCTTGTATTTGAATCTTCATCTCCGGACCGATGAATGCCCGTAAAACCGAGCGTGAACCTCTGGCACACATGGTCGGTGATCCTGTGTTTCATGTTAAGGGCGTATATCTGCTCGAAATAATCCCCCCGATTCGTATCATCGTCATGGGGCCTCCACCCGTCGTATTCGTACTCTCCCCATATAAGGCGCTGCGTGAATCCCGCCGAAAAAAGGTCATCCAGTTCGTAATCTACCTTGAATTGGGAGTTTATATTATGATATGGATCTCTTTCAGGACTATCGCTCTGGCGGGCTGAACCAAGGTAATTGATATTATTGCCGGCAAAATCATACCCTATGCCCAGATCACCGTTCTTAGTAAAAGCAGCCTGTGATATCCCGACACGCGTATTATAAGTCCCATCCTGTCCGAGTTCCTGCAATACCGTGCTCTCCGGCTTGTCCAAGGGGCTTTTAGAATGAAGCGCTATCACTCCGCCTATGGCGTCTGACCCGTAAAGCGTGGATTGAGGGCCTTTCACGATCTCTATGTCTTCTAATCCCTGCGCGTCAAAATGCACCGGGCTGTAATACGCGGCAGTAACGATCGGGTCGTACAATTTGACCCCGTCAAGAAGAAACCGGGTGTGGGCCGAATCGTGGCCTCTAAGAAACACACCCGTTGGGCCCGCTATACCACTTGACGCAACCTGTGTGCTCGAATTAAACCTCAATATATCGGGCAACGAATAGATCTGGTGAGCTTCCCACGATTTCCGGTTTATGTCGTCAATAGCAACGGATGAAAGACGCGCCGGAACATAAGTCCTGTAAGGCGTATAAACGAATCTCTCTTTTTCTTTTACATCAAGCGGGAGAGAACCGCCCTTTTCTTCTTCGGCGAAAACAGACCCCTGAAAACCCGTTAAAACAACTACTGAAAAGAAAATAACCAATATCTTCCTAAACATTTCACTCCTAATGGTTCTTTCTGATACATAAAAAAGCCCCTGGCATCATGCGACACCAAGGGCCCGTTTTTACCCATCTATAGATCCCTATCGGCCTCCTCGGGCCTCAGGATACTGCAACACGCGGGCAGGTCTTCTGGCTCTCCCTCCTTTTTAGCTGCCTTCCCGTACCGTAAATCCGGAACAGTGGCTCTTTTGCTAAAAAGGTTCTCCTTTTCCAAAAAAGGCGGGATTACAGCGGCGGGACCGCGTCCGGCTTTCACGAACTTCCCTATTAAGATCTACCGATCACCCGTATGGTCAAAATATTCAGTCTGTCAAAAGAACAGCGCGGAACCTCGTCTGGCCTACTATTTTCTTTGCCAGCTCGTAGGAACCAAAAAGCACTAAAGCAAAAAACAGATTCCCCAATAACGTATTCCTGAAAAAAGGAATGGCACTGACATAACAGAAGCTTAAACCTTCCCAGGTGTGAGGGTACCAGGCCACCCAAACGCCGAAATTAGTTATAATAAAAAACAAAACCGCTGACAGGACGGTCGCTAAAAAGATATTGGCCGGCGTCCTGCGCTCCTTCATCCACATCCCGATAAACCCGATGAGGACAAAGGAACCCCAAGTATAAAATACGACGTTATGAAGTCCTATAATGAGATCGCTCGCGATCATGATCGCGAGGGGTACCCATGGGACAATACGCCTGTTAAGATACGCGCCGGAGAAAAGAGCTATCGCGGCGATCGGAACAAAATTATGAACATGCGGGACAAGCCTCATCAAAAATCCAAACACGATCAGGATATAGGCGATCATCATGCCTCCTTTGTTAGAATAATCGTACAACAAAACGTTTATCCTGTCAACCACGCGCGATAGCCAGCACTTCTTTCCCCACCAGGCTTAAGCCTATTACCACCAGGCCTGCGATGGCTACACCCAAAAGTATGCAAACGAAAGCGTAGCGGAACCTGATCTTAAAAAGCGTGGCAGCCACACAGCCCGTCCAAGCCCCGGTGACCGGAAGAGGCACCGCCACGAACAAGATAAGACCGATAGCTTCGAATTTTTCGATCAGGGCGGCTTTTCTTCTTGTCCTTTCAAACAGCCAGTCGAAGAATCTCTCAAATATCTTTATGTGCCGCAGTTTGTTCGCTATCGGCTGGAGCAGGAACAAAAGAGGCACGACCGGGATAAGATTGCCGACAAAAGACAATACATAGGCCTTTAGCGGCGTAAAACCCAACGCAAGCGCCAGAGGTATCGCCCCTCTTAATTCTGAAACCGGCATTGCCGCCAACACGACTACCGCAACTTCTTTATTCAGCGAAATAAGAGTATCCGCAAACTGCTCAAGCATACATTATCTCCTCCATCCGTACTTTCCCACCAGCGGGACAAATATACAGCCGCATATATCTTCCCGGACGAATTCCTCGCCTCTCTTCTCAAGAGCAACGAGTATCTGGCTGTAAAGCGTCCCTACCGGGATGACCAGGCGCCCCCCGTCTTTCAGCTGCTGTTTCAGAGGCTCAGGCACCTCAGGCGCGGCTGCTGTAACGATGATCCCATCGAAAGGTGCCTCCTCCGCCCAGCCTTCAGTCCCGTCGCCTTGCTTAAAAAAAACGTTACTATATCCCTCTTCTGCCAGCGTCTCTTTGGCCCGCTCGAGCAATTTTTTCTCCTGCTCGATAGTATATACCTCGCCGCATATCTCGGCTAATATGGCTGCTTGGTAACCGCTTCCCGTCCCGACCTCCAGGACTCTCTCGCCGCCTTTAAGCATCAGGCACTCTGTCATCAGGGCGACTATGTATGGCTGGGATATCGTCTGGCCTTCCCCTATGGGGAGAGGCTGGTCAGCGTAAGAAGCGATCTTAAGAGGAACCGGCACGTACTGGTGCCTTGGGACTTTTCTGAACGCGTCCAGGACCCTCGAGCCCGCGATCCCTCTGGGGACGAGCTGCGTCTCCACCATTCGTTTGCGTTGTTCATTGAAATTCATTTTTCCTGCGATGATACTTTTTCACAAGCTGGAAAAACCTTATTGTATCATGAATGGGATGTATACTTGAGACCTCTTCCCCATATATGGTCCTTATCGGAACGGATCTTATCTTAAGATTGTCTTCCGCGGCTTCGATGATGATCTCTGACTCGATATCATATTTAGCGGATGTAAGCTTGAGGGTCTTCAAGGCGTCGATCTTTATCAGCCTGTAACCACATTGCGAATCGGGGATGTCCTGCCCGCACAACTTCGACAGGACCCATGAGGTGAATTTATTCGTCCAGTATCGGGAAGAAGGCATGGTCTTGGTCTGCAGCATCCTGTTCCCGATAACTATATCAACGTCTTCTTTCCGCGTCACATCCATAAAAGCAAGGATGTCCGCCGAGTCGTGCTGGCCATCACCGTCCATCATTATCATCCATTCGTAATTCATCTTCTCCAGAACATACTGGATCCCCTCCCGCACCGAGACCCCCTTGCCCAGGTTCTCGGTATGTCTTATGACCAGGGCACCGTTATCGAGCGCCTCCCTTTCAGTATGGTCGATCGACCCGTCATCGATCACCAGCACGTTAAGGCCTATCTTCACGATATCCCTTACGATCTTGCCGATCGTCCTGGCCTCGTTGTAAGAAGGAATGATCACTATTGTGTTATCTGTTCGTGATTCCATATTTCCTGAAAAGCGTACCATTGATCGGGATATTCCCGTATGCGTTTTTCCAATTGCAAGAGATATTTCTCCATCAGGCCCCGGATATCACTTTTAAGATTTCCGGTTCTCTCCGGAATTATAGGTTCGTCAAAACATAAATTGAACGTATTGTCTTCATTGCGCGTGCAGGTAGTTACAACAAGGGGGGCATCTGTTTTCAAACTGAAAAAAGCTGCTCCCTTGGGTATAAATGCCGTTCTGCCGAAAAATTTGACGTGATCGCCGTTCGAAGTGTAGTCCTTGTCCCCGGCGATGGCCAAAACCTCGTTCTCTTTGAGTACCCTAAAGCATTTTTTGAGCTGCACTCCAAGAGGTATAAGCTTGACACTATGGATAGTCCTTTGCCGCATGAATAGATCGTTAATACGTTTATCTTTGTGTTCCAGCACTATCGCGCTTATCGGATACCCCAGAGACGCTACAATAGCCGCTCCCCTCTCCCAGTTCCCCAAGTGGGCGGTGATCGCAATAACTCCCTTTTTCCGAGAAAGGCCCTTCTCCAGGTTTTCCAGGCCTTTCAGTATTACGTTCTTATTGATATATTCTTCCGTAAGCTTTGAAACTTTAAAAAAATCGGCAAGATATCGCGCAAAATTCCTGAAGATCCCGCGGATATTCTTTTTGATGACCTTTTCGTCCGCATCTTCGCCGAGAACTATCCTCAAATTCTCTTCAAGTATTTTCTTATCCTTCCCCGCGCAAAGATAATAGAAAAAGGCTGCAATGTCGGCTAAAAAATAACAGACCCTGATGGGGAATATTTTTAAAAAATAAAAACCTATAGCATGAAGAGTATATAGCATCTCATGAACCTTCTATTGCCAGCTTCGCTATATCCAATGAACTTTCCGGATGAGAAAGCTCGCCGGCCCTTGCCTGCATATTAAGGAGCAGCTCCACGGAATCAAAAAGCTTGTTTATTTCCTCATGGATATTCTCGTAACCGGACAGTTCCACCGCCACGCCTTTTTCTACCAGAAAATCGGCGTTCATCCTTTCGTGTCCAGGAATGGGATCCATTATAAGTAACGGCAATTTTTTTACCAGCGCCTCTGCCGTGGTCAACCCCCCGGCCTTGGTGATAATAAGATCGGAGACTTCCATCAATTCGTCTATATTTTCCATGTAAGGGAAGACCTTAAGGTTTTTTTCTTTTTTCTCCGCCAATTTTACCAGCCGTCTATACAGCCTCTTATTTTTACCTGTTATCACAAGGAGCTGGTAATTGTGCCTGGTGTCCTCCAGCAGCTCTTTCACCACTTCTTCGATCGCGCCTATACCCTGGCTGCCCCCCATTATAAGTATCGCCGGGTCTTCTCTTCTGAGGCCCAGTCTTCCCCTGACATCGCCCTTGTCATGCCGCAGCCCGAACTTTGGATCCACCGGAATGCCGTAGGCCTTTATCTTCCCAGCCGGAACACCCTTCTTTTCCAGGGCCCGCCCAACATGCTCCGAAGGAACCACGTAATAGTTTACTTCATCATAAAGCCAGTACGAGTGCGGCGCGTAATCGGTCAGGACGCCTATAAGGATAATGTTGCTTCCCGTGGTCTTCTTGTAGTCGGCCACCATCCCGCACGGAAAGGCCTGAGTACACAAGACAACGGCAGGCTCATACTTCCCGATAAGCCTTTTTATCTTGGACATGTTATATCTATGGAGAGCTTCCCTGGCCTTTTTCGTCTTTTTCAGCACGCTGGGATTGTCATATATATGCCCCCAAAACTCAGGCCTTTTTTTTATGACCTCGAAGTACGTCCTGTTGATGATATTACCCAGGATGGGATTCGTGTATTCCAGGGCGTTGACCATCTCGATATCGATGTTCTTATCGATCTCGAGCAGGCCTTTTTTTATGGCGTTCGCCCCGTGAAAATGACCGGAAAACTCGGAAATATAAAAGATCAGCGCCTTTTTTTTCATACTTCCATCTTAAGGACTTTCTTGATCCTTTGAGCTGCCTCTTTCAGCCTTGGCGCTTCTTCTACAAGCGCGAAACGGACATAACCTTCACCGTAATCACCGAAACCGGTGCCGGGAGCTATGACCACCCCGGCTTCCTTTATAAGAAGTGAAACGAACTGCATGGAAGTAAGGGCGTTATATTTATCGGGTATTTTCGCCCAAAGATAGAACGTGGCCTTGGGCCTGGCGACCTCCCACCCTACATCGGCCAGGGCATCTACCATGACATCGCGCCTCTTCTTGTAAAGCTCGACCTGTTTACGGACGCAATCCTGAGGCCCCAAGAGCGCCTTTATCGCCGCGTACTGGATAGGTTTGAACAACCCAAAATCAATATAGCTTTTCGTTTTGCCCAGGGCTCGTAATATATTTTCGTTGCCGACGGTAAAACCGATGCGCCACCCGGGCATGTTGTAGGACTTGCTCAGGGTATGGAACTCAACGGCAACATCGCGCGCGCCCGGGATCTGCAAAATACTCGGCGCTTTGTAACCGTCAAAAGTTATATCCGAATACGCGAAATCATGGATAAGTATAACACCGTTCTTCCTGCAGAACGATACGGCTTTTCTGAAATAACCCCGGCTTGCCACCGCAGCGGTCGGATTATGCGGATAACTCAAAAACATCATCTTGGCTTTTTTGAGCACGCCTGAAGGGATCTTGTCCAGTTCCGGTAAAAAATCGTTCTCCTCATTTATGGGCATATTATGAAGAATGCCCCCGGCGATAAGGACCCCGTTGAAATGAACAGGATAAGTGGGGCTGGGCACAAGGGCCACATCGTCGCTGTTCAGGAACGCCAGTGAAATATGCGCGATCCCTTCTTTTGACCCGATAAGTGGCAGGACTTCTCTATCCGGGTCAAGCTTGACATCGAATTTCCTTTTATACCATTTCGCGATCGCCTGCCTGAGTTCGCATTCGACTTTGTCGATAGACCTGGAGTATCGGTAATTTTCGGGGCTTTTCGCGCTCCGGCACAATTCGTCCACTATATGTTTAGGCGTGGGCTTATCGGGATTCCCCATGCCCAGGTCGATAATTTCCATGCCCTTGACCTGTGCTTCCCTCTTCAGGTCATCTATGATCGTAAAAAGATAAAACGGCAATCTCTTCAACCTGTTCGCTTCTTCCATCACTGGCTCCTGTCTTCTTGTATTTCGGCGATAACATCATTCATCCTGATGACTTCGCCGTCTTTTTTCCATATCTTCGCTAAGATCCCGTCACAAGGCGCTGGGATATTGAAAGTCGCTTTATCCGTAGCCACTTCCACCAGGTCATCGTCCTTCAACACTCGTTCGTTTTCCGACAGATGCCAGAAAGTGATGACCGCCTCACTGTTTAATTCCGACAGCTCCGGCAAACGTAATTCCATATTCACCCTCCAAATCCTTGATGAACCCTTCCGCAAATACTTTCTTTACTTCACCCATGTCCAGTTTGCGGCCAAGAACCATCTCAGCAGATGTGACCTTTATGTCAGCTTCACCGCACGGGTGCATGCGGAAAAACGGGCCGCAATCGTTATTGATATTCACGCTTACGCCGTGGAACGTCACCCACCGCCTGACAGCAACACCTATGAAAGCGATCTTTTCAGGGCCAGCCCACACCCCACGCCTTTCTTCGCTTATATGCGCCGGCACTCCGAGCCGGTTCAAGCTCCCGGCCACGGTCTTTTCCAGAAAATCTATGTAGAAGGAAATATCCTTCTTCCGGCCGCTCAGGTCTATTACCGGGTATAAAACAAGCTGTCCGGGAGCGTGATAGGTGATCTTTCCGCCCCTACCTGTCCTGACGACGGGAATGCCGCTTTTGTCGAAAAATTCCCTGTCGATTATGCTGTCTTCTTCTGCTACACGGCCAAGCGTAACGACCGGGTAATGCTCGACCATTATAAGAGTATCGGGAATATTCCCCGCGATCCTCTTGCTTACAAATTCCTTTTGAAGATCAAGAACATCTTCATATTTTGCCAAGCCGAGATCCCTTATATCCATCTTAAAGTATTTCCTCGAAACCGCCGTAATCCTTGAAATATTCTATTACCCCGCCTTTCTCGAGGAATTTTTTCATGATCCCGGGAACAGGCTTCATCTCTATGTTCAATCCCTTGGAAAGGTTCCGGATCACGTTCTTCTCCATATCAAGCTCGAGCTCGTCCATATCATCGATAAAATTTGTCTCGCACTCGACAAGACAGAGACCCACGTTAAAAGCGTTCCTGTAAAATATCCTGGCGTAACTTTTCGCGATAACAGCCTGGAGCCCGCTGGCTTTGAGGGCCACAGGCGCCTGTTCCCTGGAAGAACCGCACCCGAAGTTCGCCCCGACCACCAGAAAATCCCCTGACTTTATCCTTTTATAAAAACCTTCTTCCATGTCCTCAAAAATATACTTTGCTAGTTCCTTCGGGTCCTGTATCCGGAACTTATACCTTCCCGATATGATGTAATCCGTGTTTATATCATCCTGTATTTTTAATCTATGCGCCAAATTGGACATTTTTGTCTCCTTTTTACGGAAGTCTGCGTTTATGCTCCCGGGGATCGGCTATCTCCCCTTCGAGGGCTGTGGCCGCCGCGGCCGCGGGGCTGCCCAGATATATGCTCGCGTTGGGATTGCCCATCCTCCCGAGAAAATTCCTGTTCGCGGTCGAAAAACATGTCTCTCCGTCCGCAAGCACTCCCTGATGCGTCCCTACGCACGGCCCGCATCCCGGGTTATTCACTGCCGCCCCCGCCGCGAGAAAGGTCTCGACGTAGCCCTTTCTTATCGCTTCAAGATATATTTTTTGTGAGGCGGGCGTGACCACAAGTTTAAGGCCGGGGGCGATCGCCCTGGCTTTTAAAATATTAGCGGCGATCTCCAGGTCTTCCAGCCTGCCGTTGGTACAAGTGCCGATATATACCTGGTCGATATGAGTTCCCAGAAGGTCTTCAATGCTGCGCACGTTATCAACGGTATGAGGACACGCCACCTGAGGAGATAATTCAGATGCGTCATATTCGCGGGTTTCCGCGTACCTGGCATCAGGGTCAGCTTCTACTGGCCGCGGTTCCCTTCTGGCATACTTTTTGACCCAGTCCAGGACTTTCCTGTCGGCTTCCATAAGACCGCACTTTGCCCCCATCTCGACTGCCATGTTGGAGATCGTAAAGCGCGCGTCAACACTCATGCTCTTAATGGCATCACCGTAAAACTCGACAGCCTTGTAAGTGGCGCCATCGGCTCCGATATCACCGATAATGTGGAGGATGACATCCTTTGAAAACACGCCTTTCGGCAACTTGCCGTTAACAATGATCTTGATCGTCTCCGGAACTTTGAACCAGTTCTTCCCGCTGGCCAGGGTGATGGCCAAGTCCGTTGAACCCACACCGGTCGAGAGAACGTTCACGGCACCGTACGTGCAGGTGTGGGAATCAGCCCCGATAACGAGGTCGCCGCAGGTAACATGTCCTCCTTCCGGGATAAGCTGATGGCATACACCGCAGCCGATATCATAGACTTTCACCTCATACTCCCTTCCAAATGACCTTATCTTGTCATGTATCGCGGAAACGCCGATATTCGGGCTGGGAGCGGAGTGGTCAATAACCATGCAAAACTTTTCCTTATCGAACACCTTTTCCACGCCGAGACGCTTGAAACTATCGATGATTATCCCGCTTGTCCCGTCCTGGCCGAAACAGAAATCGACATCGGCTATAACGATATCGCCCGCCTTCGCCCTTCTGCCCGAGTGTCCTGTTAATATCTTCTCAGCTATTGTCTGCCTCATTTCACCACCTTTTTTCACACACCAGATTCTAGGTTTAGGTTCTAGGAATTATATACCCATTCCTTGATCCTCTCGGTTCCTTCCCTGATGGCATCCAAATCCGTCGCGAAACTGATGCGTATGTAACGGTCATCTCCGAACGGTCCGCCGGGAATTACCGCCACCCGTTCTTCCTCGAGAAGTCTTTGCGCAAAAGTCATCGAATCCAGTCCCGTCCGGGATATGTCGCAGAACAGGTAAAACGCACCTAATGGCTTGAATGGAACCATCTTTTTCCCCTCGGCTAAACTCTTCACCAAAACATCACGCCTTTTAAGGAACTCTCTCCTGTTATCCTCCATCACTTTTGCGAGGTCTGACGTAAGAGCGCATTCAGCGGCAACCTGGCTTATTGAACAGGGATTCGAGGTGGAATGGCTCTGGAGAGTGTTTATCTTTTTTACTATCTCTTTGTCCCCCGCAAGGTACCCTATCCTCCAACCGGTCATGGAGTAACTTTTTGAAACGCCGTTCACGACTATCGTCCCGGCTTTCATCTCGTCAGAAACGCCGGCGATCGAAAAATGCTCTTTACCATCGTAAATGATCTTTTCATATATCTCGTCGCTCACTACTAAAATATCCTTAGCAAGACATACTTCTGCTATTTTTTCAAGGTCATCCTTGTCGTATACAACGCCGGCAGGATTGGACGGGCTGTTGATTATAATAGCCCGCGTCTTTTTCGTCAAAGCCTTACTGATATCTTCCGCCTTGGCCCTGAAACCGTTCTCCTCTTTAGTCGCAAGAAATTTCGGAGTTCCCCCGGCCAATCTTACCATTTCAGGATAGCTCACCCAGTAAGGATGGATTATGAGGACCTCATCCCCCGGATCAAGAAGGACCTGGAAAAGATTATAGAGTGAATGCTTTGCCCCGGCAGATACTACGATCTCATCAACGCTGTAAGTTAACCTATTATCAATACTTAACTTATGAGAAATGGCTTGTTTTAGCGATACCGTCCCACCTGCCGGTGTATATTTGGTGAACCCATCCCTGATAGCCTTTATCGCCGCCTCTTTTACAATTTCCGGAGTATCAAAATCCGGCTCACCCGCGGCGAGTATGACAACATCCTTACCCTCTTTAAGCATGGCTTTTGCGCGTGAAGTTATACTCAATGTCGCTGAAGGCTGGACTTTTGATAGTCTTTCTGAAAACTTCATATAATTTCCTAATATTCTTTAGCTGATATAATAATAGAGTAAAATATCATAACACAAGCAATATTACAAGTGTTAAATGATATGCGCTAGATTTTGATTTTTTAACATTTTCCCGGTTTCGTCAACACCGGGTGTTGAATTAGGCGTTTTGGAGGTATAGATTTGCCATCCGGATCTGTTCGCGGATCTCGTTGACCGGCATCCGCACTATCGGCGGTAAGGCATGATGTATAGCAAGGTCGATCCTCGTTTCAGGAGCTGGGCTAAGCATGTGGTCGAGCGTGTCTTCATTTATTTCGATCTCATCATTGAAATGCTTATACAATCTTTTAAGCTTCTCTAGTATTTCCTTTCTTAATTTTGGGAGTTCTTCTTCTTTTCCGTTCGCTTCATCTTTTCTCTTGGCAATGACTAGCGCCGCTTTACATAAACCGATCGCCAGAGCGGCTTCAAAATTCCTCAAAGCGGTCCCTCTTCCCTCTAATGTGGTAATACCCTCGAGAGCAACGGGGTATTGATTATTCTCGAGCAACGGAACGTCGGCACTCCTGATCCACTCCAGGTATTCCTTGGACCATATGGGCACCCTGACCGAGTCCTTTCTTATCCCGGCGTTTATACGAGTTTGGAACATTTCATCTATATCCATGGTACAGCCGAACATCGGCGCTTTGGCTCTGATCTTGGTCTTCAATGCGTCCTTCATCTCGTCCCACGCAGGCGCGTTTGCTTTATCGTTTATTAATGCCGCTGGAACTTCTGACCCGCCCGGGAAATCCTGGTGAGTAAAGGTGAAATTCACGTTATCAAGCTTGTAACACGCCAGTATAAGGTATGACCACATCTCGGCATATTCTTCCATGTTCTCTTTTGTTATAAGGGACAGGTCCACTTCGATATCCACGGGGACCTGTTCGTTTTTCTCTTCTAAGGCAGGCAGGACTTCGCTGAGAACCGGCCTGACATCCTCCATAAGATCCACGCTCCAGTAGCAGGAGGTTTTGATCTTTGATTCTATCTTTCGTTGGTTGGTAGTCGTCGGTTGTCGGTCGTCGGTCGTCGGTCGCATTTCGCCGGTTGTATTTCGTCCATCGTCGATCGTCGATAGTCCATCGTCAGTCGGCTGGGGCGAACCGTCGAGGAGTATCTTTTCGTTTTCAAACTTTAACTTTAAGCCGAAGACGTTCGTCCAGGATGAGCTGTCCAGTTCCTGCCGGACTTTTTTCTCGGTTATATCGTTCACATCCATTGCGAAGAATCCGCTCTCATCCATTCCCTGCAGAAGCCTCTTGAATAAATTGTCATCGTCAAAATCACCGCCGGTTATCCCTAAATTCAGGATAGTTTCCGGGGCAACTTTGCCGCTATCAAAATAAAGCCTGCTTATATAAGCGAATAAAAGCATAATTTTGTAGAGATTTTCCACTCTGGAAGGACCTTTGTTGTTTGCCAGAAGATTTATAAAAAGCGGGAATACGCAGTTCCGGATATTTTTCGACCATATATCTGAAAATACCCGATTTCCCGCTGCCATTGCTTTGAGGCGGGTGAATTCTTCATCGCTAAGCTCAAACCCTTCTCTCGAGATCTGGAATACACGTACTATGCCTGCGCATTTTAACCTCCATTCCAGAAATTCTTCGGGCGTTACCGTATCAATATTTCTATATACACTTATCACTTCCCTCAAAGCTTGCGTAGAAAGAATATTATCCAAAGCGTGCGGAGGGCTTCTTTTCAACTTCCCTAATGTATCGATCAAGCTCATTATCAAGCTTTGGGCTCTTGTATTCGGAGAGACAGCTCTCATTTCCTGCAAATTCTGAGGTAAAATATACACGCCAAAATCCGTTATATTACCATGCCTGGCTACTATATCTTTTACGTTTGATATCATTTCTCTATCGTGTATACCGTATCTTCTCAAAATAGGCTCGATCCTTCTGGCCCCTTCTTCCCAATGCCCCGCCCATCCAGCTTCTCTCGTAAAACCTACATCGTGAAGTATTATCGCAAGGAGAAGTGTGTTCTTTTCCTTTTCACTCAAGCCTTCATAAATGTCCAACGCCTCCTGCAACGCCCTAAAGTATTCTTCTTTATCCGGTGTTCTTTTTAATACAGCGGAACCTGCAATATAACTGTACAAAACTTCAAAACCATCTCTTCCCCTTATAAATTGCCTGAATGACTCGATCGCCTGTCTTACATGCGCGATCCTGTATTCATCCGACTCCTTCATGATATCGTCAATATCCGCCTCTATCCTCGCAGTGACCGGCTCGGCTGCGGGTTTTTTGACATATATCCCGGCCGGTCCATATCCATATCTTATACGGGATTCAGGCCCTCTGGTATTTACATTCACGAGGCCAAGTCCGGTAAGGATCTCATCTGTTTTCCCTCCCATGCCGTCTCTCACTTTATCACCCAAAACTCTCCTTCCCTCATGCCCCATGTCTATGACTAACGCCCCGTTCTCATCAAGGGAGGCGGCAATAAGCGAAATGATGCTTTCGGGCAGATTGACATGCTGGCAGGCTTTCTGGACGTAAAGATCTATGCCCTCCCCGATAAAACTTTTTAATTGTTCCGGGTAAGTTTCCTCCCGGTTAGCGTCTTCTATTTCAAAATATATTATCTTCCTCTCGTTATCTTCTCCCGGAAGTTTGAAGCGGATCACATAAGCGCCTCGTCCACTATCGAATTCCGGACCCCCGACAACTTCCGCACCCATTGCTTCAAGTTCCCATAACAGGTAATGCTTTGCTCCTATCCAGGGCAGTATCGTGTTTATTTCGGAAAATTTCGCCCATTCAATGTCCCTGAAATATAACCATTTAGCGTGTTCCAGGCTTATGGGCCCGGACATGTCCGGTTCCCCGTTGAAGGATTGCTTGTCCACCAGGACTATTTCTTCGGCTTTTTCCGAAAGAATGATACTTGTACGGATATCCGCGCCGGAAGCGATATACAAGCTCCTTTTTCCGCGGTTCCCGGAAGGGATCTTCCGCGAAAGCGCTTTCAGGTCTTTGAGGAGGTCAAGGGGAACTCCTCTTTTTGAAACCAGATCAGCCTCGTAAATCTTATACCCCTCCCTTCTGAGCTGCTCAAACTTTTCCTGCTGGCGGACCGGCCTCAGCTTATACGTCCCCAGTGCGCATTCATTGAGAAAGGCATCGCGAAAAGCCTTCCTTGCTCCTGACGAGCTTTTTCCACCTTTGCGCAGCTCCTCGTATCGGGCGATGAAAGAAACTATACCCATCCCGTTTATCTCTTTCAGCATCTCGAAAAAGCCCTTAGGATCCTCCGTCAAATATTCCCTTAAACGTTCTCGTCCCGGAAATCTTTCATGGAACAACAACTTGAAATTATCGACACCCATTTCGCCTATCTCGTAAAAAATATCCTTAATACTAATCCCTCCTCTCAGAATCGCCCTTCTGTAAACGGCACACAGGGCCTTAATCCCGAGATACTCTTCGGAGCTGAGCTGTAAAAAGATCTGAGGGTATTTCGCCGTCTTAAGCGCATATTCTCTCCCTTTTGAGAAATCTATCCGACCCAGCTCTATCAGTACTTCCCCGATATCCTCTTCCCAGATGCGCAGTTTTTCGTCATTTTGTATTGCCTGATCCAGCATAAGTTGTAAAGATCCAGGTATATGCTCATGTTTCCCGGTTCTTATATGGGCCACTTCATGGGAGGCTACACCCACCCCTGCCTCAAGCCCCCGGTTATTTATAAAGGGGAGTGAAATATGAATCCTTGTTCCGGCCTTGTTGAAATGACCCGCACCGTAATCTTTTTCAACCCAGAAGAGTTCCGTATTGCCTTCAGGAAAAGTAAAGAAAACGTCTATGTCATCCGGAATGCTCGCCCTTTTTCGGATCTGGGCCCTGAGACCTTGAAGTTGCTCGACGCTGCTTGCGCGCCCTAACAGCACAAGCGCTTTATCCACTTCCTCTTCGGTCCATATTCTTTCTTCGAAAATGCCGAGAATAGTCGCGAAATAACTATACTGCCGCTTAAGCTGTTCGTCGAGCGCTGCAAATGAGCCTTCATGCCCGTCTTCGCATACCGTGCCGCAGGTGACGTTCTCGTCGATCGCGGTTTTCCTTCGAAAAGCAACCAGCATTATTGCTAGCCACGGGAACAATAGGCTGAGTAATGAGAGGTCCCCTTCCGCACTCGGGGTACATCCACCGATCGAAGAGTCAGGTGTGGGATGCGGCTGTGGAGGCGGAACAGGATCGAACACATCCCAATGCAGAATGTCGTAAGAATCGCCATCCGACATTGTAAATGAAGCGTCCTGCCAGAAAAGCGCGCCGTCCGAACCGCTGTCATAAACCGTGCTTATCTTCCAAAGTATATTCCATGGTTCGAGTTCGGTATGCCTTACCGTGCCGCTCATAGATATCGGATCTGTAAGGGGATAGTCACCATCCATATAATCATAGTGGTGTATAGAATAAAACGTCTGGTCCAGACCGGTCCAGGTATCGACCGTTCCCCTGCTCATCGACCCGATAGTCACATCTGTTGTGGGATCTTCGGTGCGTATCATATCAACAAGATCGGCAAGGAATGATTCCATCTGGGTAGTGGTTATACTTGTTTTCTCGACGCTTATTGACGGTTCGTTCATGACATCCCATGCGGCTATCGCGCTCTCACCGGCATAGTTCCTTATAAAATCTGTCATAAGGGCCAGCAATGCCGCCCGCTTCACGGGATCGGTTATAAGGTCCTGATGCTCTCCCACGGGATATCCGCTTTCATCCGAGACCCCGTCAGCCAGCATGTAGTCAAAGAGGACCGGGATAAGTTTAATGCCCAGGACGTTTGCTGCCTCCACGAGGGCATCCATATCAGCATAGACTTGTGGTGTATTAAAACTGATGGGGTTTCCGCTTCCGTCAAAAGTCATACCGCTTCTTAAATCGCAGAAGAGAAATACACGGACATATCCGCCCTTCCACGGGTCAAGCGCCCCGTAAAGAGCGGATCTCTTCAGCAACGTGGAAAAACCCTCATGATCTTCGCCGTTCATTCCAAGACCTATATCGAAACCGTAAGCGATCCACGGAAGATTGGCCCCTCTATAAAAATCTTTCCAGCCGGGAGTTATCGTCACTACGGTAGACTGGTCGTCCTCTTCGATCGTTCCGTCAGGACGATATGTCATAGTCTCCGTTAGATTCCATGCGGCATCGTAAGTGTAAGTCGTGACCGTGCCGTCTGATGCGTCATTCCGGGAATTGAGATACCTGTCACTTCCTACTACATGCTCGGAATATCGTGAGCCATCGATCTCAGTTCCGATAACAAAATTCGGCCCGATGAACTCTTCAGTCTGCGCCCCGGCGCTTTTGGCCGGCGCAAAGAGCATTACAATGGCGAAAATAATAGCAGCCAGGCCTGTCCGCAGAAATCCCAACCTGCCTCGTGCGTTTAGAAGATTTGAAATAGGCTCCCTGAAATCTATCAAGAGTCCTATGCCAAGCCCCAGACCCGCATATCCGCACAACCAGCCGATAATAAGACCGGCTATAGTGGCTATGAATCCAATGTTCAGGTCAGTCGTATCTCGCTTGCCCCGAGCGGAATCGAGGGGTCCATCGTCTCCCGAGGCCTGATGTCTGAGGTCTGATGCCTGAGGTCTGTCATCTGTCTTCTGTTTGCTGTCATCTGTGGGGACTCGTTCGATCTTTACCTTGCTTGCGTCGCGTTGGATATCGGCTATACTTTCGCAGGTTGAGTTGATCTTGAACCTTGTCCCCTTGCCTTTGCCGTCAAATACTTCTACTTCGACCGCTACTCCTTCGCCATCTTTTTCTGGAATAGAGGATATTACATTAAGCTTTCTTTGCCCCGCAAAGTATGGATTGTTATTGCTGTTCCTGATGTTGTAGTACCAATCATTCAGGGTTGCGTTTATGTTCTGGCAGGGAATATTAGTTTCTTCTGATATCATCTTCGTGATTATCGCTGTTTCGAACCTAAGCTGGAGGTCATCTGTCTCACCCGTTATGTCCATTATGGGTTTAAACAGGGACTGGACCTGGAGAGTAGAATTATGTGAAGACAGTCTCCCCCCGGGATATGCCCAGAGAATAGTGTTTACAGTGAACAGGCACACTACGACCATCGCTATTGTCTTGATCCATGTTTTGTACCTGTTTTTCATGTTACTCATGTTTATCACCAGTTTTTTGCTCGATAAATCGAGCAACTACATCAGCCTGGGGAGCTGTCTTACCCCGTTTGGGGAGGGATAAAACAGCGCCTTTCAACCAGGCTTAATAACCTTTTAAGTTTCAAAGATCCCTCGACTTCGCTCGGGATCATTTCGCATTTATGATTTACTCGCACTACGTGTTCGTAAATCATGTGCTCAATAAAAAAAGGCCAAACCGCCTTCTTTTTCTAGGCAGTTTGGCCATCTAAATGAATGCTAAATACTTATGTTGTATTTTCCAGACCCCAAACTTTGCGCCCCTATGTCACCATGGGTTTGCCTTTATCTAGATTTATTATTATTTTACCATAAAATAAAGTTAAGGCAAGCTAAAGTTAGTAATCTTTTGTATTCTTAACATATTTTAAGTCGTTTATAGGCAAAAGCTTAGGATTATGCAGTTAGTAGTTTGTAGTTGGTTGTTCTACAAAAACAATAAAATCAAAGGTAAGATACAACGGGATATGGGGGTATTTCGTACGGGAGGATCCACACCGGGCGGAGGGGCCCGGTAGAAATACCCCCATGTCCCGTATCATGTTTCCTTTAAAAAATTTGTTTGGGAAGGATTTTATTGTTTTTGGTGGGCCACTATTCAATAACTTCGATCTGGGATGGATGGTCGATAAGGATCCTGGGGCCGTCATAAAACTCTATCTCCCCCGTCACCTCTACCTGTTTACCATTGTAGTATTCAAGAGGGTCTATGTCCTCTTTTTCGAAGAAAAATATACTTCTTCCGAAAATTACAGCTTTAAAACCCTGCTTGAAGTTCAGGAAAACTGATCGATTGGATAAATGCGTGGCAAGAACCGCGCCTCTTACAGATAAATACTTGCCAATGTTTTTCTCGGCTTCTTCCGGGGCGATAACTTTATAATCTTTCCATATTCCCCTTCTGTTCTCTTGAGCTTCTTTTTGTGCTTTAACCAGGAGGTCTATATGTTTTACGTTGGGAGGAAAAGTCAATAAAGACGCATAGCCCTGCTTTAAAAGTTCAGCATTGACCATTTTATCGCCTGAATAAACATAGGCCAGCCAGCGGCCGTATTTGTCCTCTTTTTCGGCGTCGAACTCAAGCCGCACGTTTTTGCCGCGGATCATTTCGTCATTGAATTTTTTCGCTTCTATGGCATACGGTTCGGGCATATACTGCCATTCACCGCCGATCCGCTTTCTCACTTCGGGCGTATCGATACCGATATAACGGACTTTCTTCCCATTTTTCAGTTCAACAGTGTCCCCGTCGACCACCCAGGCTACGGTGTATTCATCTACCGGCTTCGCGGCTTGAACGGCTTTAAGGGGAGCTGGCCGGCAGCCGGGAAACAGTAGACACGCGGCAAGCAATAGTGTGATACTCAGTTTAATTTTCATTTTTATTTGATCCCGACTGAGCCCTTCGGGCTCATCCGGGATGACATATTTTATTAGTAAAAAACTTTATATGATGGGCATAGAGACTTTAGTTGACATTTGGGGCAAAGCGGCTTTTTTGCATCGCATATCTCCCGCCCATGAGAAATAAGCAGATTTGAAAGATCGCCCCATTTCTTGCGGTCATAAAGCTTCATCAGGTCTTCCTCTATCTTTACAGGATCAGTGTTTTTTGACAGGCCCAGCCTTCCGCTCAACCTCTTAACGTGGGTATCGACAGCTATGCCCTCGTTCTTCTTGAACGAATGGAACAAGACAATATTGGCCGTCTTCCGCGCGACTCCCGGCAGTTTTACAAGCTCCTCCATAGTGCCGGGAACTTTCCCCTTAAATTCGCTTTCTATCATTTTCGCGGCGCCAATGATATTCTTTGCCTTATTCCTGTAAAAACCGGTCGACCTGATCTCTTTTTCGAATGCCGGCTGTTTTGCCCTGGCGTAATCTTTCGCCGTCTTGTATTTCCTGAAAAGGTCTTTCGTCACCATATTCACGCGCTTATCCGTGCACTGGGCGGAAAGTATCGTCGCCACAAGAAGCTGGAACGCGTTAACATGACTCAGCACGGTAGTCGCTTTTGGGTACTCTTTTTCAAGGATTTTATATATCTTTTCCGCTTTCTTCCTGTCCATCTTATTTCCTTCTGAATCGCTTTTCAAGCTCATCAGCGGTTATCTCAAAAGACGTCGGCCGGCCGTGCGGACACGTGAACGGCAGCTCACACTTTTCCAGCTGCGTGAGAAGTGAGATCATCTCTTTTCCGTTCAGTTTTTCCCCGGCTTTGATCGCCGCCCTGCAGGATGTCATTTTTACGAGCTCGTCGATAACATCGGTTTTAGCAAGATCAGCCTGGCTCATATCCAGCAAGACATTCCGGATAACATCAGCTACGTCGGAGTCTTTCAAAACCGCCGGGATGCTTTGGACCACGTAAGATCTCGATCCGAACGGTTCTATCTGGAAACCAAGGCCCCTGAAATCATCAAGAAGCTTCCCCATGGTCGCCTGCTCGGACGCGGTCAACTCCAGTTGTATCGGGAAAAGAAGGTTCTGGACATCCGGCGCATGGTTTACTTTGGCCTTGCTGAAAAACTCATAAAGGATCCTCTCGTGAGCCGCGTGCTGGTCGGTTACCTTCAGGTGGTTCTTATTGATCTCCACGATATAGCAATTTCCAAGCTGGAATATGGCTTTTTCCGGCGCAAGCGGGACATTATCAGGTGCGGGGGTACCAGCCGCTTCATAATCAAATTCAGTTTGAACCTCAGCGATATCCCCCCTGGCAGCATTCTCAGGTTCCCGGAATTCTTCAGGTAACGATATACCTTTTTCACGGGACGTTTTCGTTTTTATTTGTTCAAACTTTACCTTGACCGCTTCGGAAATAACATTTTTCACGGCTCTTTCGTCTTCAAATTTGACCTGCAATTTCGTGGGATGGACATTGACATCTATCTCTCCGGGATCGAGGCCCAGGAAAAGAACAGCCGATGGGTACCGTCCTCTCTCCAGGAGGCTTCTATACGCTTCGGAAAGCGCGTCGCTCAAGGCCTTGCTCCTGACGAACCTGTTATTGACGAAGAACATCTGCGCCTGCTTGTCCTTCCGCGTGCTTGAGGGACGGCTGATGTAACCGGAAAGCGTATAATCACCTTCGGAAAGTGCTATGTCCACCATCTCCCCGGAAACATCCCCGCCAAGAATAAGCTGGATCCGCTGCTCGAGACCCATATCCCTGGTCGCGTGCAAAAGCTCTTTACCGTCATGGCTTAGTTTTATATCGATGTCAGGGAAGGAAAGGATAAACCGCCCTACCGTATCGATGACAGCCGCAAGTTCGGTCGCCTTTTTCCTGAGGAACTTCCGCCGGACCGGAATGTTATAAAAAAGGTTCTTTACTTCGATGGTCATCCCCCGGACACGCCCGGCAGGCATAGACTCAAGGATCTCTCCGCTTTCCAGGTAAAGCTTTGTCGCCGGGTCATCGCCTCCTGTGCATGTGATGATGTCCATCCTGGATACAGCCGCTATGCTGGCCAGGGCCTCACCCCTGAAACCCAAAGTCCTTATATTATAAAGGTTTACCGCGTCTTTTATCTTGCTAGTGGTGTGCCGCATGCAGGATAATTTCGCGTCATCCTCGGTCATTCCTTCGCCGTTATCGGCTACCCTGATAAGAGATGTCCCGGCCTCCTGTATCTCGATATCGATGCTGTCGGCGCCCGCGTCGATGGAGTTCTCGATCAGCTCTTTTACGACCGACGCCGGGCGTTCCACTACTTCGCCGGCTGATATCTTCCCGATAACTTCGTCACTCAGGACGTTTATCTTTGTCTTTGCCATTTTCCGATACTTCCCTCTTTAACTCTACCAGCTTATTAAGCGCGTCCAATGGGGTCAATGAGTCTAGATCAAGTTTCTTTAACTTTTCCACCACGGGGCTCTCCTGAACCACGGGGTCGAAAAACGAAAGTTGCTTTTCACCGGACTCTTTCTCTTTGAACCGGGTCTTGATATTTCCCCGGACGGAATCATTATGCAGATTATAAAGTATTTCTCTGGCTCTTATAACGACCTTTTCGGGAAGTCCTGCCAGTTTCGCCACATGAATGCCGAAACTTTCGTCACAGCTGCCTTCTATTACCTTGTACAGGAAAACGACTTCCCCTTTCCACTGCCGGACGGCCAGGTTATAATTTTTTATTCCGTTCATGACCTGGGATAATTCCGTGAGTTCATGGTAATGAGTGGCAAAAAGCGTCTTTGCCCCCGAAAGCTTGTCGTGGATGAATTCCACTATTGCCCACGCGATGGAAACACCGTCGAAGGTACTCGTCCCTCTCCCTACTTCATCGAGGATGAGGAGACTCCTGTCCGTAGCGTTATTTAAGATGTTCGCCGCCTCCACCATCTCAACCATGAAAGTACTCATGCCTTTATAAAGCCTGTCAGAAGCCCCGACCCGCGTGAATATCCTGTCGATCATCCCTACTTCCGCCCCTTTCGCGGGGACGAAGCTTCCCATCTGGGCCATTATCGTCAAAAGGGCGACCTGTCTTATAAAAGTCGACTTTCCGGCCATATTGGATCCTGTGATTATAAAAATACGGCCCTCTTTATCGTCCATCAGGACGTCGTTAGGGATAAACTCCTTCTCTTTCAGCACCTTCTCCAGGACAGGGTGACGCCCGTCCGTGATACGCAATGTTCTCCCGTTATTTACCACGGGCCGGACGTAATGATTTTTCACCGCGACTTCCGCGAGGGAAGACAAAACGTCCATGTCGGCGGTATAGTCGGCCGTCCTCTTAAGCCTCTCGAATTCACTCCCGATCCTGGCGCGCAACCGGCAGAATATTTCACATTCAACTTCCTTGATGCGCTCTTCAGCGCCTATTATCTTGGACTCGTATTCCTTGAGCTCCGGCGTGATGAACCTCTCCGCGTTAGTCAGTGTCTGCTTCCGGACATAATCCGGGGGAACCGCGTCAAGGTTGGCATTTGTGACCTCGATATGATAGCCGAAGATCTTATTATAGCCGACTTTTAGAGAGCTTATCCCTGTCCGTTCTATCTCCCGCTTCTGGAGCTTTGAAAGCCAGGCCTTGCTGTTAGTAAGAATGTCCCTTAATTCATCGACCTCCGGGCTATAACCGTCTTTTATCAAGCCGCCTTCTTTCAGAGAAACGGGCGGGTCCTCGAGAAGACACTCATCCACCCAGCCGGTAACATCTTCAAAATCATCCAGGCCGTCTGCGATCTCCTTTATCTTTCCAGATGCGCCTTTCAAGGATCCCTTCAATTCTTTCACGTTCTTCAACGAAGCGGACAAGGCCATGATATCCCTGGCATTCGCCGTCTCTGTATTAGCCCTGTTTGAAAGCCTTTCGATATCATGTATCCGGCTCAAAAGCCCTCTCGCGTTTTTCCGTATACTGCGATCGACGCGGAAATACTCGACAGCGTCCAGCCTTTCATCTACGGCCTCCGGTTCCAAGAGCGGGTTGAGCAGCCACTTTTTCAACCGCCTTTTACCCATCGGCGTATTTGTCTCGTCCAGGACTTCAAGAAGCGTACCGGTGGTCGAGAGGTCTTCGATGTTCTGGACCAACTCAAGATTGCGCTGGGAATTCCGGTCTATGGTCATGAACTGGCTCACCCGGTAAGTAGATATAGCGTCGATATTGGTCAGGGAGGATTTCTGTGTGTTTTTGAGGTATCTCAAAAGCGCGCCGGCAGCGCCGACCGCACGGGGAAGTTCCTGGCACCCGAATCCCGAAAGGCTCTTCACGGAAAAGTGGCCCTTTATCTCTTTTTCCGAAAGCTCGCGGTCGAACATCCAGTCGTCCTGGACCGTCAAGGCTCCCAGGTTTATATCGCTGACCTGGCGGTATTCGTCCCCTTTAGAAAAGCCTTCGGGGATAAGACATTCTGCCGGCGAGATCTTATAAAGTTCGGAAAAAAGATCTTCCCTGCTGTCAAGCTCGGTTATCCGGAATTCACCAGTGGATATATCGGCATAAGCTACGCCGTAGATCCCATCCTCCACTTTGAGGGAAAGAATATAATGGTTCAGGGATTCTTCCAGGATATCATCCGCGATGAACGTCCCCGGGGTTATTATCTTGGTTATCTCTCTCGCGACGAGCTTTTTGCCCGGCTCGGGCTTTTCGACCTGCTCGCAAATGGCCACTTTTTTCCCGTGTTTTATGAGCCGTGCTATGTAGTTCTTGGCTGCGTGGTGAGGTATGCCGCACATCGGCACCTTATTTCCCTTGCCGGCTTCCCTGGAGGTGAGAGTTATGTGGAGTATGCGTGTAGCTTCCTTGGCGTCGTCAAAAAACATCTCGTAGAAATCGCCAAGTCTGAAAAAAAGGATAGCATCTTTGTTGTCTTCCTTGATGCTAAGGTATTGCCTCATCATCGGGGTGAGACTTGTGCTCATCAGGCATCCGGGGGTGGGATGTTTATCCCATGGACTTTCTTTGGAATCTACGCCAGAAGCCGCCCTTTTTGGTTATCTTTTTCTGCTCCGTCTTGGCCTTTTCTTTTCTGATCGCTTCGACCGCGCGTTCTTCTTTCTCTTCGTCGGCGACTTCCGGAGCAGCATGGACCGCTTTCTCTTCCGCTTTTTCCTTTGCTATTTCTTCGGCCTTCTTGCCTTTTGCCTTGGCCTTTTTCTTTTTCTCGGGTTTTTTCTTTTCTGAAATACCTAAAAGCTTCTCGTCCGGGATGGTCCTTCTGGTCAGTTCCATTATGGCCAGGTCGGCGCCGTCTCCCTTCCTTGTTCCGAACGGGATGATGCGGGTATAACCTCCCGGAATGTCCTTGTAAAGTGGGCCCAGTTCGTCGAACAGGATCTTCACGACCTTTTTATCGCATAATTTCTTAAAAGCCTGTCTTCTCGCTGCCACCGAATCCGTGCCGTTCTTTGCTAACGTTATCAGGGGCTCCGCAAAAGACCTCAAGGCCCTTGCCTTAGCGCGCGTGGTCTCGATCCTCTGGTATGTAAAAAGGTCATTAGCCAGGCTTTTCAAAGTGGCCTTTCTCCAACTCGTTCTCCGGCTAAGCCTTCCCTTATTCTTCCTGTGTCTCATCTATTTACCTTTCTTTAATCCTTTTTCTCTTCCAGTTCCTCTTCTAGCTCCATCCCCAGGTGCAGTCCCATGGAAGACAGTATGGCGTTGATCTCATTCAGAGATTTCTTTCCGAAATTCTTATATTTCAACATCTCTGTTTCTTTTTTCTTTACCAGGTCGCCAATGGTCCTTATGTTCGCTTCCGCGAGGCAATTAGAACTCCTGACGGAAAGTTCCAGCTCGGATATAGGCTTTGAAAGCCGCTTCATGAGATCCTGTTTTTCTTTGGATTCTTCAGCTTCCTCTTCGATCTCTTCAGGAAGTTTCCCGATACTCATCAGCAGGTCGAAATGCCTCTGGAGTATGTTTGTCGCGTAAAGAAGCGCTTCTTTCGGTTCCATCGACCCATTTGTGTGGATATCAAATATCAGTTTGTCGTAATCGGTGATATGGCCGACCCGGGTATTCTCGACGTTAAAACTGACCCTCTTTACCGGTGAAAACAGCGAGTCAACGGCAATAACGCCGATGGGTTTGTCCCCTGTCTTGTTCCTTTCCGCCGGCACATAACCCCGTCCACGGGCTACGGTCATCTCTATCTCCAGGTCGGTATTCTCGGTCAGCGTCGCAATATGATGGTTCTTGTTGATTATCTCGACCGTTTCGTCCGTTTTGATATCCTTGGCGGTCACTTCGCCCTTCTTTTTCAGGCTCAGGAACATGGGTTTGGGATTCTTGAAATGTGACCGAAGGACCAGACCCTTTATATTCATCATAAGCTGCGGGACATCTTCATAAACACCGGGTATGGTAGTAAATTCGTGGAGAGCCCCTTCTGCTTTCACCATGGTCACCGCTGTGCCTTCTATCGAGGAAAGTAGTACCCTCCTCAAGGAATTTCCGATCGTCATGCCATACCCCTTTTCAAACGGTTCTGCTATGACCTGACCATAGATCGGCGAATATGTCGTCTCGTTGAATGTTATCTTTTTCGGAAGTTCAAAATTTCTCAATTTAACTGCCATTTTATAGACCCTCCTCTTAATTAAGCCGTTAAGCGTTACTTCGAATACAATTCGACTATAAGGCTCTCTTCTATGGCTGCTCCGATATCTTTCTTCACCGGCAGCCTTTTGACCGTCGCGGTAAGGCTCTCCCCGGAGACTTCCAGCCACTCGGGAACTTCACGGCTCTCAAGCACCTTTATCGTTTCGCGCGCCGCTTTTTTCTGCTTATCGTTCCCTTTCATCTGGACCACGTCGCCGGCTTTTACAAGATATGACGGAATATTCACTTTTTTCCCGTTCACGATCATGAAGTTGTGTTTTACGACCTGCCGCGCCTTTGCGCGTGATTCCGCGAACCGCACCCGGTATACAAGATTATCGAGGCGCCTTTCCAGGAGCTGCAAAAGCACTTCGCCGGTAACGCCCTTCGCCTTTTCTGCCTTTATAAAATAATTTCTGAACTGTCGTTCGAGCACTCCGTAAATCCTCTTGACCTTCTGTTTTTCCCTGAGCTGGATCGCATAGTTGGAAGCCTTTCTGCGGAACCTGCCGCGGCCATGCTGCCCCGGAGAATATTCTCTCCTGACAAAAGCGCATTTATCGGCATTGCACCTTGTTCCCTTAAGAAACAGCTTTTGTCCTTCTCTGCGGCATAGCCTGCAAGATGATCCTATTCGTCTGGCCATATCATTCTCTCCTTGATTTCCTCTCTTATATGCGTCTTCGTTTCTTCTGCCTGCATCCATTGTGCGGCGTAGGAGTAACGTCTTTGATGTTCTTGATGTTGAATCCTTCAGCCCTCAAGCTCCTTACCGCGCTTTCCTTGCCGGACCCCGGACCCCTTAAACGCACCTTTACATCTTTTATCCCGTGGATCCTGGCCTTTTTTGCCGCCTCTTTTGCCGCTATGCTGGCAGCAAACGGTGTAGATTTTCTGGACCCTTTAAACCCGGTCGTCCCCGGGGATGCCCAGCATAGAACCTTGCCGTCATCATCGGTGACAGTAACTATGGTATTATTAAAAGTCGCGTGCACGTATACGATGCCGCTGGATATCTTCCGTAATATCTTTTTCCTCTTTTTTACCTTGGTTTTTTTCTGCACGTTTACCCCTTCTTCTATTTAGGCTTTCTTACTTTCCTCCGCCGCCTTCTCCAACTGGTGCTTTTTTGATCGCTTTATCCTTGAGGACACCTACCGTCTTTTTAGGGCCCTTCCGCGTCCTGGCATTTGTCCTGGTCCTCTGGCCTCTAACAGGCAGATTTCTCCTGTGGCGTAATCCTCTGTAAGTCCCTGTAGACATTAGTCTTTTGATATTACCGGTGATCGCCCTGCGAAGATCCCCCTCAACCGGATAGCTGCCCTGGATGATACCCGTTATCGTCGAGACCTCCTGGTCAGTAAGGTCCTTTGCTCTTTTATCGGGTGAAATGCCCGCCTCTTTTAACACCTCGTTGGCACGGGCCCTCCCCACTCCGTAGATATATGTCAAAGCTATTTCTATGCGCTTTTCTTTCGGTATATCTATTCCAAGAATTCTTGGCATCTCTTCACCTCTTTATCCCTGGCGCTGTTTGTGTTTAGGATCCTGACAAATGACCCTTACCACGCCTTTTCGTTTAATGATCTTGCACTTAGGACATATTTTTTTGACACTCGGCCTTACTTTCATGACTACTTTTCTCTCCTTATAATCCTTCCCCTGGTTAAATCATACGGGGACAGCTCAATAGTGACCTTATCACCCGGGACGATACGGATGAAATACATTCTCATCTTTCCCGAGACATGGGCCAGCACTTCGTGCCCGTTCTCGAGTTTCACTTTGAACATGGCATTGGGCAGCGTTTCGCTGATCTCGCCTGTCACTACAATAGGTTCTTCCTTCGGGCTCATGTAAGTATCTCCGCCTCTTTCTCCCGGATTATCACCGTATGTTCAAAGTGGGCCGATAGCTTGCCGTCTTCCGTCACTGCTGTCCACCCGTCCGGCAGCACCTTGATCTTTCGCGTTCCCTGGTTCACCATCGGCTCGATGGCCAGGGCCAAACCCTCTTTAAGCCTGGGGCCCCTTCCTCTTTCTCCCCAGTTGGGCACTTCCGGAAATTCATGAAGCTCTTTCCCTATCCCATGCCCCACAAACGCCCTTACTTCTTGAAATCCGTTCTTCGCTACGATCCGCTGTATGGTATTTGATATGTCGGACACCCTGTTCCCGGCGACCGCTTCCTTGATGCCTTCGTATAAACATTCTTTTGTGACACGGATCAGCTTCTGGGCTTCTTTGCTGACCCTGCCTATGATATATGTCGCCGCCGCGTCCGTGTAAAATCCGTTCTTTTTGACCCCGACATCGACGCTTATGATGTCGCCTTCCTTCAGGACGACATCTTCGGACGGGATCCCGTGAACTACCACGTCATTAATGGACGTGCAGATCGTCGAAGGGTAACCTTTATAACCCTTAAACGCCGGCTCACCGCCTCTTTCAATGATCATTTGCTCGATCTTACGGTCCAGATGCGCGGTAGTCATCCCTTCTTTCACTGTCTTCCCCGCGTATTCCAGAAGTTCCCTGACGATCTTCCCTGATTCACGGATACTGCGAAGATCAGCGTCGCTTGTCAGAACCGTCATCCAATCAAACCTTCTTCCCTGAAAAGGGTGTCGATCTTTCCAAAAAGCTTGTCCGCGGACAGGTCACCATCTACCTCCCTCAGGACACTTTTAATCGCGTAATAATCAATGAGATCTTTGGTCTGCTTATCGTATACAACCAAACGATTCCTGACCGTTTCGGGCTTATCATCCTCGCGCTGAAAAAGCTCGACTCCGCACTTGTCGCAGACATTGTCCTTTTTAGGCGGCATGTTTTTCAGGTGATAATTTTTCCCGCACTTGGGGCATACCCTGCGCCCGGAAAGCCTCTGCACAGCCACCTCTTCAGTCGTTTTGAAATATAGGACTGCGTCCAGCGCTTTTTCTGCTTTGTCCAGGGCACCATCAAGCGCTTTGGCCTGGGCCAGGTTCCTCGGAAAACCATCGAGCATAACACCTTTAGACGCGTCAGGCTTTTCCATCCTGTCTATGACAAGCTGGGTAACTATGCTATCGGGAACCAGCTCTCCCCTATTCATATAGTCCTGGGCCTTAAGACCGGTATCGGTCCCGTCCTTTATCGCGGATCTCAGCATGTCTCCCGTCGAAATATGTAAAAGATCATATGCCTTAACAAGATATCCTGCCTGGGTCCCCTTGCCTGCTCCGGGCGGTCCGAGGAGCACCAGGTTTATCCTCCCCGAACTCGTCATCCCAACCGTCCCCGGACTCTGCCTTTGCGCATAAAACCTTCGTAATGCCTCATCAGCATATGGGACTCTATCTGTCGCATCGTATCCAGCATAACACCAACGATGATCAAGAGCCCCGTGCCGCCAAAAAAGCTGGCCACCAGGTATGGTATCTTGAGTTGACTGTTAATAATACTGGGCAGTATCGCTATTATCGTCAAAAAAGCCGCTCCCGGCAGTGTGATCCTGGTCATGATGAAATCCAGGTGCTCCGCCGTCTGCCTTCCGGGCCGGATCCCCGGGACAAAACCGCCGTAACGCTTCATGTTATTCGCCATGTCGATCGGGTTGAAAGTTATCGCCGCGTAAAAATAACAGAAGAAAAGAATGAGCAACGAATATACCACATAATAGAGCGGTCGCCCCATCATCAGCGCACTTGCCACGCCCTGTAAGGCCTGGTTCGGAACCAGCCCGGCTATCGTAGCCGGAAAAAGGATAATGGACTGTGCAAAGATAATCGGAATAACTCCCCCCTGGTTGACCCTGAGAGGAATGAAAGTGCTCTGTCCTCCGTATATTTTTCGGCCTACTACCCTTTTGGCGTACTGTATAGGTATCTTTCGTTGCCCCTGGGTAATTACCACTACACCGACGATAACAGCGATGAACATGAAGGCCAGTAATATCAGCTTAAACGGATCGATCTGGGCCGCCGCCTCGACCCCCGGTGCCACCAGCGAGATCAGCTGGAATATAGCCGAGGGGAGCCTCGAGATTATACCGGCGGTAATAATGATGGAAATGCCGTTACCTATACCCTTCTCCTGTATCTGCTCGCCCAGCCACATGATGAAGGCCGTCCCCGTGGTTAGCGTCAGAATAGTGAGCAAGCGGAACGCCCAACCGGGGTTTTGAACGATCTGCATTCCCTGAAAACGCGCCGGATTCTCCAGCCATAAAGCGATGAAGAACGCCTGTATGATCGAAAGAACGACCGTACCGTAACGGGTATACTGGGTTATCTGCTTTCTCCCTTCTTCACCCTGCCGCGCGAGCCGCTCCAGAGCGGGCACGACCGTGGTCAAGAGCTGCAGGATGATGGAAGCCGAGATGTACGGCATAATACCCAGGGCGAATATTGTGAGCCTCTGCATGGCACCTCCGGAGAACATGTTCATGATCCCGAAAAGCGTTCCTCCCTGGGTCCTTGCGATATTGTCAAAGAACTGGGCCAGTTTAGCCCCGTCTATGCCCGGAGTGGGTATAAAAGCACCAACGCGATAGACAGCGATAAGCCCTAATGTCAAAAATATCTTTTTCTTTAAATCCGGAATCTTTAATATGTTGCTGATCGCGTCAAACAAAACCCACTCCTACTTCACTACTTCAGCTTTTCCGCCGGCTTCCTCGATCGCCTTTTTGGCGGTAGCGGAAAAAGCGTTCGCTTTTACCGTGAGAGACTTGCTCAGTTTGCCTTTGCCGAGCACCTTTACTGGCAGTTTCTTTTTGCTCAGCATATTGCTGTCTACCCAAAAAACCTTATCGATCACCATGCCGGCTTTTACCGACTTATTCTTTTCAAGCGAACCGATATTTACGACATTCCATTTTGTCTTGAATATGTTCGTAAACCCTCTTTTTGGTATCCTCCTGACAAGGGGCATCTGGCCGCCCTCAAAACCCGGTGTATAAACACCGCCGCCGGACCTGGACTTGGCGCCTTTGTGGCCACGGCCGCTCGTCTTTCCCCGGCCCGAACCTATACCGCGCCCTTTTCTTTTTCTTTTTTTTGTAGCCCCGCGCGGTTTTCCTATATCCTGTATCTTTACTACCATATTCTTATCCTTTTCTCCCCAAACGCAGCTTCTTGAATCCGTTCATGGTCGCTTTGATCACGTTCAAAGTATTCCTTGAGCCGAGGCTTTTTGTCAAAATGTTCTTTATGCCGGCGGCGTCGCACAAAGCCCTTACTGGTCCTCCGGCTATAACGCCCGTTCCAGGGCCGGCCGGTTTTAACAGGACTCTGGTGGCTTTGAATCTCCCCAACACTTCATGAGGGATAGTGTCTCCCTTCATCTTTAACTTATAGAAATTCTTTTTTGCCCTGGATGAACCCTTTCTTATAGCTTCAGCTACCTCCTTGGCCTTTCCCAAACCGACACCGACATTGCCTTTTCCATTCCCGGCAACGACTACCGCGTTAAAGCCGAAGTTTTTGCCGCCCTTGACGACCTTGGATACCCTGTTTATCTTTACTACCCGCTCTACATACTCCGCTCCGGCTTCTTCTGAAAGAACTTCTTCAGCCTTCTTGGCGATTTTTTTGGTTACGTCTTCACCCGGCTTCAAGTTCTCACCTTCCGGTTTTTCTTTCTCGACGTCTTTTCTTTTCTCTTCGGACATTTATCCTCCCCTAGAATTCCAGACCGGCTTTCCTGGCGGCTTCCGCAAGAGCCTTGACCGCGCCATGATAAAGATATCGTGAACGGTCAAAGACGATTTTTTTCACGTTTTTTTCAGCCGCGAGCTTGGCGATCTCGGTCCCCAAAACTTTAGCCGCATCGATATTTTTTCCAGACTTGGCTTTTAACTTTTCTCTCACTGACGGGGTTAAAGTCGATAACCCGCATATCGTCTTGCTCTGGACATCATCGATTATCTGTACAGTAATGGTCTTCAGGCTTTTATGCACGCTCATCCGCGGCTTCCCCGGGCTGCCGAAGATCTTTCTTCTTACTGACATCTTCCTTCTTGATCTCTGTTTCTCTCTCTTCATTACGTTATGCTCTTTCCTGCTTTGTGTCTGACATATTCTCCTGAATATCTTATCCCCTTGCCTTTATAAGGTTCCGGCGGATAATAATCCCTAATCTCGGCCGCGACCTCTCCGACTTTCTGCTTGTCGATGCCTTTTACAATTATCTCTGTCAGGCTCGGCGTTTCTATCGTGATCCCTTCCGGCAGTTCAAACTTGACGGGATGGGAAAAACCCAGCTCAAGGACCAGGGCTTTGCCCTTCATCTGAGCCTTATACCCCACGCCCTGAATCTCCAGTTTCTTCTCGAATCCCTTATCCAGCCCGATGACCATGTTCTGTATAAGACTCCTTATGGTGCCGTGCATTGAACGGTGCCTGCGGGAATCAGAAGGCCTTTTCACCAGGACCTGATTATCTTTGACCTCGACGGTTATATCCGCGGGGACGGCCTGCTCCAAAACTTTTCCCTTGGCTTCGGCTTTGACCTTACCGTCTTTTACTTCAACTTTTATACCGCTAGGTATTTCTATGGGTTTCTTTCCAACTCTCGACATCTTCTTCTACCTCATTTACCAGATTTCGCAGATCACTTCTCCGCCAACACCCTGGGACTGAGCCTCCTTATCGGTCAGCAATCCCTTGCTGGTCGACAAGATAGCTATCCCGGCTCCCCCGAGAATGCTCTTTACCTCGCCGGTGGGAATATAATGTCTCCTTCCGGGTTTGGATATCTTTTTCAGGGTTTCCATCACAGGGGCCCCGTCATCGGTATATTTTAAATAAACCTTTATCATCCCCTGCTTGTTATCCTCGATAACCTTGTAGTTCCCTATAAAACCTTCCTGCTTTATGATCTTCATTATGCCTTCAAGGAGATTGGACCTCTTTATGATGACCGTCTTTTTGCCTGCCATTATGGCATTCCTTATAACCGTCAATTGGTCCGCGATCAGATCTGTAACACTCATAAATCAGCTCCTTACCAGCTTGCCTTGGTTATACCCGGAATATCCCCGCGAGACGCCAGTTCCCTGAAACATATACGGCACAGCTTGAACCGTTTCATGTAACCTTTTTTTCTCCCGCAAAGCTGACACCTGGTAATAACTCTGGTACTAAATTTAGGTTTTTTTCTGGATTTTTCGATCAAAGATTTTTTTGCCATCTCACATTCCCTTGCTATTTTCCGACAAAAGGCATGCCGAAATTCTCAAGCAGGCCCATGGCCTCCTCTTTTGTGTCCGCGGTAGTCACGATGCAAATATCCATACCATGGACTTTTTTCGCCTTGTCTAGGTCTATCTCGGGAAAGATCGTATGTTCCTCGATCCCGAAGGAGTAATTGCCATGCTGGTCAAAACTCGCCCTTGATAGGCCGCGGAAGTCCCTTATCCTCGGGATAACGACATTAATCAGGCGGCCTAAGAATTCGTACATCACGTCTCCCCGCAAGGTCACTTTAAGTCCGACGGGGGACCCTTCCCTGATCTTGAAATTTGATATGGATTTCTTGGACCTGGAGAGCGCAGGCCTCTGGCCGGTGATAGCTGCCAAGCCGTTCCTCACCGGTTCGATCAGGTCCTTGTCATGGGCCATCTCTCCCAGTCCTACATTCACAACGACCTTATCGATCCTGGGCACCTGCATCGTGTTCTTATACCCGAACCTATCCATCATCTTCGGAACGATATCGTTTTTGTACTCATCTTTAAGCCTTGCCATATATGTCTGCTCCCCTTATAAGACCTCGTTGCATTTCTTGCAGAAACGGACCTTACTCCCATCTTTTAAAATCTCCCTGCCCACCCTTGTCGGACGGTTACATCCCTTACATATCACGGACAGGTTTGAGATCCGGAGGGGCGCTTCCCTGTGTATGATCCCTCCCTGTTCGTCCTGGCGCGTCTTTCTAGCGTGCTTCTTGGTAAAATTAACGCCTTGGACGATCGCCCTCTGCTTCGCGGGATAAACCTTAAGGACCTTGCCCGTCTTTCCTTTGTCTTTCCCGGAAAGGACTTTAACCGCATCATTCTTTTTTATATGAAGCATCTATTTCCTCCTAAATGACCTCGGGGGCCAGAGATACTATTTTCATGAAATTCTTTTTCCTGAGTTCCCTGGCTACCGGACCGAATACGCGTGTCCCGCGGGGATTACCGTCTTTATCAATAATGACAACGGCATTATGGTCGAACCTTAGAGCGGTCCCGTCTTCGCGGCGAATCGAATTGGCCGTCCGGACTATCACCCCTTTGACCACCTGTCCCTTTTTTACCTCAGCCGTAGGGGTCGACTCCTTTATGTTGCATGTCACGATGTCACCGATCACGGCGACTTTTTTCCCGGACCTGCCGATGACACCGATAATCGACGCTTTTTTGGCACCGGTATTATCAGCTACATCCAAAACGCTTCTCATTATAATCATCGGTCTATCCCTTCTGGCCCTTCTCTATTACTTCAACCACCTTCCAGGTCGTCTCCTTGGACAGGGGCCTTGTTTCCATGATCTTTACCTTGTCCCCGACAGAAGCCTCGTTCTTATCGTCATGGGCCTTCAGCTTCTTATGCCAGTTGATGTATTTCTTGTAGAGCGGATGTTTTTTTCTCGTCTCCAGCATTACTGTGATGGTCTTGTCCATCTTATCGCTTATTACAATGCCAACGAACGTTTTTTTACGCGAGGCACTTTTATTCTTCATCCTTTTTCTCCTCTAAAATAGTGTGACATCTGGCAATATCGCGTTTTAACTGCCTAAGGCGGTGAGGCTTCTCGACGCGGCCGCTCGTAAATTCAGCGTGGATACTGAACATCTGTTCCTTCATGGAAACGATTTTATGTTCTATCTCGGCTTTTGTCATATTGCGTATCTCGGTAGCCTTCAAGCTTTGCCTCCCCTTGATATAAATTTGGTCTTCACCGGCAACTTATGGGCAGATAGCCTCATGGCTTCCCTGGCCATATCGTACGGCACGCCTTCTATCTCGAAAATGATGCGCCCCTTCTTTACTGTCGCAACCCATCCTGCGGGCGACCCCTTGCCTTTACCCATCCTGGTTTCGGCCGGTTTCTTTGTAAAAGCTTTATCCGGGAAAACCCTTATCCACAGTTTAGCTGCCCTTCCCGTCTCGCGCATCAGGGCGACCCTGGCAGCCTCTATCTGCCGGTCCGTTATCCAGACGTTCCCCATGGCTTTCAGCCCATATTCTCCGAAATTAAGCGTACTGGCCGAATAACTCGTTCCCTTTCTGCGTCCTCTTTGCTGTTTCCTGTATTTAACCCTTTTGGGCATCAACGCCATAATCGCTTCTCTCTATCTCTTTTCTTCCATTTTTTCCAGAGATACTTCTCTTCTCATCTTCTCGCCCTTATACAGCCAGATTTTAACCCCGATCGTGCCGTAAGCAGTCTTGGCTACTGAAAGCGCGTAATCGATGTCTGCCCGGATGGTTTGCAGGGGGACCTTGCCCCACTTGTACCCTTCAGTGCGGGCGATCTCCGCGCCCCCCAGGCGACCGGAACACTGGATCTTTACACCTTCGCCTCCGGCGTCCTTCACGGACTGGAGGGTCTTTTTCATAGCCCTTCTGAAAGCCACCCTCTTCACCAGCTGAAATGCAACGCTGTCGGCGATTATCTTGGCATCCAGGGCAGGGTTAGGGACTTCCTTTATGTCTATATAAAGTTTGTTCTCGTTCCCGGTAATATCCTGCAGTAATTCCCTGAGCTTCTCTATCTGGACGCCCTTGCGTCCTATGATCATGCCCGGACGTCCGGAATAGATCTTTACCCTCACTCTTTTTGTAGCCCTTTCGATGTCGATATGAGATATGGACGCCATTGTCATTTCTTTTTCGATGAGCTTTCTGATCTTTGCATCCTGCAACACATTCTCGCTGAACTCGCTCTTTGTCGCGTACCACCGGCTGTTCCAGTCACGCATCGAACCCAGGCGCATACTTATAGGATGAACTTTCTGACCCATGTTATTTTTTCTCCGTTTTTTTCTTTTTTGCCTTCTTGGATTTCTCCTTGACTACCTCGTCCAATTCAACCCGTATATGACTTGTCCTGTGCCTTATCGGGGTAGCCCTACCCATGGTCGCGGCCCTGTATCTCATCAGATACGGCCCCGAATCCGTTCTGACGATGGAAATATAAACATCTTTGGACAATATCTTTTCCGTCCGGTTCTGGTTCAGGTTCGCAAAAGCGGAATTCACCACTTTCTTTATCGGACCCTTTGCCCGCTTGTTGACGTTGTCCAGGATATAAACGGCCTCTTCGACCGTTTTTCCTCTTATCAGGTCAACAACAAGCCTGGCCTTTTTCGGTGATAATCTTACATATTTCGCTTCTGCTTTAGCTATCATTATGTCTTCTCCATGGATGTCCTTGTCGCCGTG
The DNA here is from genome assembly GCA_049643885.1 of Candidatus Omnitrophota bacterium. Taxonomy (GTDB): domain Bacteria; phylum Omnitrophota; class Gorgyraeia; order Tantalellales; family Tantalellaceae; genus JBARQV01. Next base: position 56,969 of record JBARQV010000065.1, read on the forward strand.
CCGTGATGGCGGAAAACCCGCGTAGGCGCGAACTCTCCCAGCTTATGGCCCACCATGTTCTCTGTGATAAAAATGGGCATGAAGGTCTTGCCGTTGTGCACGGAGATCGTCAGCCCTACGAATTCAGGCGTTATGGTCGACCTGCGCGACCACGTCTTTATCGGCTTCTTGGAGCCGCCTTCCAGCGTTTTTTTCACTTTTTTTATCAGCTTCTCGTCTACAAAAGGGCCTTTACTAATCGACCTTGACATCTCTTATTTCCTCCGTTTGATGATCCTTTTATCCGAGGCCTTTTTCCGCTTCCTGGTTTTTAGCCCCTTGGTGATCTTTCCCCAGGGAGTACAGGGATGTCTTCCTCCACTCGATTTCCCTTCGCCTCCGCCCATGGGATGGTCTACCGGGTTCTTGGCCACTCCCCTGGACTTCGGCTGACGTCCGAGGTATCGTGACCTTCCAGCTTTGCCAAGTGAGATCTTTTCATGATCCAGGTTGCCGGTCCTTCCTATTGTGGCGTAGCACCTCGCGTTAACCAGCCGTACTTCCCCGCTGGGCAGACGCAGGTGAATATCGTCGCCGTCTTTCGCGGCCACGATCGCGCCATTCCCGGCGGACCTGGCTATCTTCGCGCCCCTGTCAGGGTGCAGTTCTACACAATAAACCATCAATCCCACCGGCACGTCCTTAAGAGGCATGGAATTCCCGTTCTCGATCTTGGACCCGGTTCCGCACTGGACGGTAGTACCAACGCTCAACCCTTCCGAAGCGACGATATACTTCTTGTCACCGTCCTCATACCGGACCAGGGCTATCCTGGCGGACCGGTTCGGGTCGTACTCTATCGCTTCTACTACCCCCGAAATACCTTTTTTTGAATAATAAAAATCAACGATCCGGTAGCGTCTCTTATGGCCCCCACCCTGGCTACTCACGGTCTTCCTGCCGAGGTTATTGCGTCCACCTCGTTTCTTTAACGCTTCGGTCAGCGCCTTTTCGGGTTTTGTCTTGGTTATTTCGCTGAAGTCCGAAACGTTCCCGAAACGCCTTCCTGGTGTAGTCACTCTGTATTTCTTAAGACCCATATCAAGTTACCTCTATTTTGCTTTCAGGATGCAGGGTCACAATGGCCTTTTTCCACGCGGAGGTCTTGCCTTCATGAAACCTGACTCTTCGCATCTTCCCCTTCACGTTGACTATGTTCACACCCTTTACTTTTACTTTGTAGATCTCTTCGACCGCGTTTTTTACCTCGTGCTTATTAGCGTCCCTGGCGACTTTAAAAATATACTTGTTCTGTGTCAGCAACTCATTAGCCTTTTCCGTCCTCATCATATTCTTGATCACGTCGTACGATATCCTCATTTCAGCCTCTCGGTCAGTTTCTCCAGCGCTTCTTTCTCGATCACAAGATAATCGTTCAGCAGGACATCGTCGGCATTGATATTCCGGACCTCTTTCATGCTGACCCGTTCAAGATTGCGGGAAGAAAGTTTTACGTCCTCGTTCATCGTATCGACTACGACCAGAACCTTTCCGTCTATCTTCAGTTTTTCGATTATGGTCCTGAACTCCCTGGTCTTCGACTCCTTTACCTCGATCTTCACAATAGGCTTGATCATGTTTTCTGCAAGCCTGAGATTCAAACTGGACAAAAGGGCCATTTTTAACGCTTTCTTAGGGACGCTGTAAGTGAAATCGCGCGGTTTCGGACCGAAGGCCGTTCCTCCATGCCTCCAAAGCGGGTTCCTGCTGGAACCGACCCTGGCCCGGCCTGTGCCTTTCTGCCTCCAGGGCTTGGCACCGCCACCGGCGACCTCGCTCCTGCTTTTAGTCTTAGCTATACCCTGCCGCCTGTTGGCGTGATACATCTTCTCGACCTCGTACAGGAGTTTCATGTTGACCCGGCCGTCAAAGATGTCCTGGTCAAGCTGGACATTCCCGGCGACCTCTCCGTTAAGGTCATATATTTGCAGTCTGGTGTTGATCCCTTCCTTCGTTTTCATGGTCATTCTTCGCTCTTCTCTTCAGGCCCGCTTTCAGTTTCTTCTTCCTGTTTCTTTTCGGCGCGTGGCGCCAGCGGTTTTTTCTTGGCGTACTTGATCACCAGATAACTTCCGTTCGGCCCCGGCACTGCCCCCTTCACAATGACCGTGTTGTTCGCCTCATCGATATCGATCGCCTGGAGGTTCTGGACGGTCGTCTTTTCGTGCCCCATATGACCCGGCAGGTTGTGTCCTTTTACCACACGTGAAGGGTAAGAACTCGCTCCCATCGAACCCGGCGCCCTGTGGAACATGGAACCATGTGACGCCTTGCCGCCTGCCCAGCCGTGTCTTTTGACTCCGCCCTGGAATCCTTTCCCTTTTGATGTACCGGTTATGTCCAGGTAGTCTCCCTTCTGGAATACCGAGTTGGTCACTTCATCGCCTACCTTCACATCAGGCTGCTCGTCACACCTGATCTCCCTTACGAACCTCTTCGGCTTGAGTTTCCTGGCCTTTAATTGCTCCCTTTGAGGTTTTTTCAGGCGTTTTTCTTTGGTATCCTCGAATCCCAGCTGAACGGCGTTGTACCCGTCCCTTTCCGATACTTTCACCTCCTGCACGGTGCAAGGTCCTGCTTCCAGAACGGTCACGTGCACTTTACCCCCGTTCTCGTCAAATATCTGAGTCATCCCGATCTTCTTTCCAAGCAAGCCTCTTATCATTTTATCTCCACATCGACACCGGCAGGAAGATCCAGTCTCCGCAAAGCGTCTACCGTCTTCGCCGTGGGTTCCAGTATATCCATCACTCTTTTGTGCGTTTTCAGCTGAAACTGCTCGCGCGATTTCTTGTCAACATGCGGGGACCGCAGCACCGTAAAGATCTCCCGTTTCGTCGGCAACGGGACAGGCCCTATTACCGTCGCGCCGGTCTTTTTTACGGTTTCCACGATCTCCGCCATTGACACGTCAAGAAGCTTGTGATCGAACGCTTTCAGTTTCAGCCTTATTTTCTGTGACTCTTTCTTTTTCGCCATTCTCTTCTGTCCTCTTATTCAAGTATCTCCGCGATAACGCCCGCGCCGACCGTATGACCGCCTTCACGTATAGCGAACCTCAGTTCCTTCTCCAGCGCTACCGGGGTTAT
>JBARQV010000066.1:0-14753 GCA_049643885.1 Candidatus Omnitrophota bacterium
TTCGCCAGGTACATAGTGATCGCAGCTGTAAGCGTGGTCTTGCCGTGGTCTACGTGCCCTATCGTCCCGATGTTTAAATGCGGCTTCGTTCGTTCAAATTTTTGCTTAGCCATTACGTCCTCCTTAAATCTTAACTTAAATAAATAATATTATCCCTTTGACCTACCAGGTATTATTTTTTCCATTATATCTTTAGGCACTTCTTGGTAAAAAGAAGGCTCCATTGTATAAGTTGCGCGACCCTGTGTCAAGCTCCTTAATGCGGTTGCGTAACCGAACATCTGTGCCAGAGGCGCAAATCCCCTAACGATCCTCGCGGTCCCTTTCTGGTCTATACCTTCTATTTTTATCCTTCTTGTATTCATATCGCTGATCACGTCTCCCAGATACTCGTCAGGGGTTGTAACTTCCAGATCCATGATCGGCTCCAAAAGAACGGGCTTTGCCTTACGCAGCCCCTCCCTGAAAGCTATTGCCCCGGCATTATTGAAAGCCAGTTCCGATGAATCGACTTCATGGAACGACCCGTCATAAAGAACCGTCTTTATGTCAGTTACGGGGTAGCCTGCCAGAACGCCGCTTCTGGCCGCATCTCTTATCCCCTTCTCGATAGCGGAAATGAACTCCCTGGGGATAACGCCTCCTTTTATCTGGTTTTCAAAAACTATACCTTCTCCCTTTTCCGCGGGGCCGAGTTCTATTTCAACATGGCCGTATTGCCCGTGCCCGCCTGTCTGCTGTATAAACTTGCCGGTAGACTTGACGTTTTGGGTCGCGGTCTCGCGGTAAGCTACCTGCGGACTGCCTACCCTTGAAGAAACATTAAACTCTCTTTTCATCCTGTCCACTATTATTTCCAGGTGCAATTCACCCATTCCGCTGATGAGGGTCTGCCCAGTCTCTGTATTATACTTGACACGGAACGAAGGATCCTCGCCTTCAATCTTCCTTAAAACTTGTCCCAGCCTATCCTGGTCTGCCCTGGTCTCCGGCTCTATAGCCATCGATATGACGGATTCCGGAAATTTTATCTTTTCCAGGACCAGAGGGCGCTCCTCGCTGCACAGGGTGTGGGCGGTCGTGGTGTGTTTAAGCCCCACTACCCCCACGATCTGGCCGGCACCGGCTTCTTTGATCATCTCCCTTTCATCAGCATGCATCCTTAGTATCTGCCCTATCCTCTCCTTCTTGTCCGAGACAGGGTTATAAACATATGTGCCTGATTCCAGCTTTCCCGAATAGATCCTGATAAACGTAAGGTTTCCGACGTAAGGATCGGTCATGACCTTGTAAGCGAAAGCGCACAGCGGTTCATCATCACTGGGCTTAAGCTCCACCACTTCCCCTGTTTCCGGATCCATACCCTTGGCCATCGGGACATCCAGCGGAGAGGGAAGATAATCCACTATCGCGTCAAGCAGGAACTTCATTCCCTTGTTCCTGAGGGCGGTCCCGCAGAAAACCGGCGTAAACAGGTTTCTGTCGGTCGCTTTCCGTATAAAGTTTCTAAGCTCGTGGGGATATATGCCTCCGTCATGGATATATCTATCCATGACCTCTTCATCCACATCGGCAAGCTTCACGATAAGATTATGCCGATAATGGTTGCAGATATTTTTCATGTCTTCAGGTATCGGCACTTCCTTGACCTCGCCAAGGTCGCCCTCTTCTCCGAACAAATACGCCTTACCCTCGACAAGGTCGACTATCCCCTTGAATTCGTCTTCCTTACCTATCGGCACCTGGGCAGGCTGGGCGTTCGCTCCGAGCTTATCACGCATCTCTTTTATGACCTTGAAAAAATCAGCACCGACCCTGTCCATCTTGTTCACGAATGCGATCTTCGGCACTTCATAGTGGTCGGCCTGCCTCCACACTGTCTCGGTCTGGGGCTGCACCCCGCCTACGGCGCAGAGAACTACAAGCGCCCCGTCCAGCACTTTCAAAGACCTTTCCACTTCGATCGTAAAATCTACGTGACCCGGGGTATCGATAATATTGATTTTCTTATCGTTCCAGGCGCAGGTAGTTACAGCGGAAGTAATGGTGATTCCCCGTTCCTGCTCCTGTTCCATCCAGTCCATTACCGCCGTGCCGTCATGGACCTCACCCATTTTGTGGATCTTACCGGTATGATAGAGGATCCTTTCCGTAGCGGTCGTCTTGCCCGCGTCGATATGGGCTATTATTCCTATATTTCTTAGATCCCTTATTTCGTCCATTTTTTTTATATCACCGGTTCTTTTTTCTACTGCAGCTTTTGTCATTTGTTGTTTTGATCCCTCAACTCGTTCATTTCATTCACTCGCGCGGGATGATGTAAAATCTGCAACTTAATTTCACTACCGTTTATTAAGTTGCGATTTTACTACCACTTGTAATGCGCGAAGGCCTTGTTGGCCTCAGCCATCCTGTGCGTGTCCTCCCGTTTCTTTATCGTAGCGCCTTCCCGGTTATACGCGTTCACTATTTCGGTCGCCAGTTTTTCTTTCAGGGGCTTGCCCTTCTGGACCCGCGCAAAGTCACGAATCCACCTCATGGTTATAAACTGCCCTCTCTCGACTTTTACTTCCACCGGGACCTGATACGTTGCCCCTCCTATCCTCCTGGACTTTACCTCCAAGAGCGGGCGCGCGTTTTCAAGGGCCTGTATAAATACTTCCATGGGGTCCTTATCTTTGACTTTTTCCCTTACAATATCAAGTGCTCCGTAGACGATGCTTTCGGCAAGTGACTTCTTTCCCCTTTCCATGACCATATTTATGAATTTGCCGACCAGCTTATTTCCGTATTTACTGTCGGGTATTGTCTGCCTTTTCTCTGCTCTTCTTCTCCTCATGCCATTATCCTTTCGGCTTCTTCGTGCCGTATTTTGACCTTCCCTGCCTGCGGCCGTCAACACCCGAGGCGTCCAGTATGCCTCTGATGATGTGATACCTGACTCCCGGCAAGTCCTTGACCCTTCCCCCGCGAACTGAGACCATCGAGTGTTCCTGGAGATTATGGCCTTCGCCGGGAATATAAGATGTAACCTCGATCCCGTTTGTAAGCCTCACCCTGGCAATTTTACGCAACGCGGAGTTAGGCTTTTTAGGCGTCCTAGTTTTTACCTGCAGGCACACTCCTCTGCGCTGGGGGCACCCCTGCAGCGCCGGAGCCTTCTTCTTTTCCTTGATCGCTTTTCTTCCTTTGCGTATCAATTGATTTATTGTCGGCATATTTTATTCCTCGCTCTCTTCGGCCTCTTCGCCTTCTTCTTTGGCTTTCTCTTCAGCAACCGCTTTCAGGACTTCCCGATCAAGGTCGATATCCCTGTGAATATCTATCCCGGTTCCCGCCGGGATAAGGTGACCCATTATGATGTTCTCCTTAAGTCCCAGAAGATTGTCCACTTTGCCCATGGAAGCCGCCTCGGTAAGAATCCTTGTCGTTTCCTGGAAACTCGCGGCCGATATGAAACTCTCGGTGGTAAGCGATGCTTTGGTTATACCCTGGAGCATCGGCTCTGCCGCCGCAGGTTTCTTCTTTTTCTTTATCATTTCCTCGTTCACGCTTCTGAATATGTCTTTATTCACTTTATCCCCGATCAGGAAATCCGTATCCCCTGAATCGGTTATCTTTACGTTCTTGAGCATCTGCCTGACGATTATCTCGATGTGCTTATCGTTTATCTGGACGCCCTGCAAGCGATAAACTTCCTGGACCTCGTTGAGGAGATACTCTTGAAGTTTTTGCTCTCCGGAGACTCTCAGGATGTCCTGGGGAACAACCGGACCGTCGACAAGCTGTTCGCCGGCCTTTGCCATGTCTCCCCTGTATACATTAAGATGCTTTCCGTGAGGGATAACATATTCTTTGCGCATCCCGGTTTCACTTTCGATTATGATCCTTCTTTGTCCCTTCTTTGTCTCCCCGAACTCTACCCGGCCGTCTATCTCGCTGATGATCGAAGGATCTTTGGGTTTTCTGGCTTCAAAAAGTTCAGCTACCCTGGGCAGACCACCCGTGATATCCTTTGTCTTTGTCATCACCCTGTGGGTCTTGGCTAGGACGTCTCCCGCGCGGACCTGTTGCTTATCGTTTACGGCGATGTGCGCGCCGACCGGAAGAGGATAGAGCGCTTCCACCTCGTTCTTCTCATTGATGAGAAGCAGCTGCGGGTGATAGTCTTCTTTTTTGGTCTCGATGACGACCTTGTTCCTTGCCCCGGTCGATTCGTCTATCTCCACCTTCATGGTGACGTCTTTCTTTATGTCCTCGTATTGAACCTTCCCGGCAATTTCGGTAAGGATGGGAACGGAGTAAGGATCCCATTCGGCGAACTTATCGCCCTTCTTTATCGTGTCTCCTTCGCTGAAGAATATATATGAACCCTGCGGGATCGTCTGCCTTTCTATCTCGCGCCCGTCGGGCTCATTGATGCTTATCTGGCCGTTGCGGTTAAGAACGACATATTTACCCGCTTCCCTGCTTTCAACGACCCTGAGGTTGTGGTATTTCAAAATCCCTTTCTCTTTGGCCTGATAGTACGACTGCTCTACGATCCTGCTGGCCGTACCTCCGATATGGAAAGTCCTCATTGTAAGCTGGGTGCCCGGCTCTCCAATGGACTGGGCGGCAATAACACCCACCGCTTCCCCGATCTCGACAAGGTTGCCGGTAGCGAGATTTCTCCCGTAACATTTGGCGCACGCTCCGCGCTCTGTCTCGCAAGTCAGGACGCTCCGGATCCTGATCTTCTCGATCCCGGACTCCTCGATCTTTTTCGCGTGCTCCTCGTTGATGATCTCTCCCGCCTTGACGATCACTTTATCGGTGATTATATTCACGATATTGTCCAGAGCAACCCTGCCGACAATACGTTCCGAAAGCGAAACCACGACTTCATCTCCCTCGATGATCGCGGTCGCGGTGATACCATTGAGAGTCCCGCAGTCGATCTCCTTTATGATAACGTCCTGCGCAACGTCGACCAGGCGCCGGGTAAGATAGCCGGAATCAGCTGTCTTGAGCGCTGTATCCGCCAGCCCTTTTCTCGCTCCGTGAGTCGAGATGAAGTATTCCAGAACGGTCAGCCCCTCCCGGAAATTGGCCGTGATCGGCGTCTCCATGATCTCGCCGGAAGGCTTGGCCATAAGTCCCCTCATGCCTGCCAGCTGCCTTATCTGCTGCCGTGAACCTCTCGCGCCGGAATCAGCCATCATGAAAACCGGGTTGAACGTGTCAAGATGACGGAACACCAGATTTGACACGTCTTCAGTAACGTGGGTCCATATGTCGATTATTTTATTGTATCTTTCACCGTCGGTGATGAATCCTTTCTGGTACTGTTTCTGGATCTTATCCACTTCGCTGTGGGCGGTTTCTATCCTCTTCGCCTTTTCTTCCGGTACGTCCAGGTCGGCCACAGCCATGGAAGCCCCTGAAAGAGTGGCCTCTTCGAAGCCGAGTTCCTTCAGCCTATCCAAAAGACGGACAGTTTCCTCGTGCCCTTTCAGTTTGTAACAATCAGATATCACCTGGCTTACCATCTTTTTGTCCATAGTCTCGTTGCAATAATCCATGCCTTCGGGCAGCATGTCGTTGAATATCACCCTGCCCACGGTCGTCTCTATAAGGTTGCCGCCGATCCGGACTTTGACCTTGGCATGTTTGTCAACGACTTCATTCTGGAAAGCCATTATGACTTCATCTTTATCCGCGAACATCGTTCCTTCGCCTTTGGCTCCGGGTCTTATCTTGGTCAGGTAATATAGCCCGAGAACGATATCCTGGGACGGCGTCGTGATCGGCTTCCCGTTGGCCGGCGAAAATATGTTGTTCGCGGCGTTCATGATGATCCTTGATTCCATTTGCGCTTCCATCGACAGTGGCACGTGGACCGCCATCTGGTCGCCGTCGAAATCAGCGTTAAAAGCGGCGCAAACAAGAGGATGTATCCTTATCGCCTTGCCCTCGATGAGCCTGGGCTGGAACGCCTGGATGCCCAGACGGTGAAGCGTGGGGGCGCGGTTCAAAAGAACCGGATGATCTTTTATTACTTCGTCCAGTATATCCCATACTTCCGGATTCTCCTGCTGGACCATCTTCTTCGCGCTCTTTATGGTATGAACAAAACCTTTTTCCCTGAGCTTGCGGATTATAAACGGCTGGAAAAGCTCCAGCGCCATTTCTTTCGGCAGGCCGCACTCATGCAGCTTAAGTTCCGGACCGACCACAATAACGCTACGACCCGAATAATCGACACGTTTCCCGAGAAGGTTCTGGCGGAAACGCCCCTGTTTGCCCTTAAGCATGTCAGCAAGGGACTTAAGCGGCCTTCCCCCGGGTCCCATTACCGGCCTGCCGTGCCTTCCGTTATCGAACAGGGCGTCTACCGCTTCCTGGAGCATCCTTTTCTCGTTACGGATGATCACTTCGGGCGCCTTCAGCTCAAGCAGCTTTTTAAGCCGGTTATTGCGGTTTATGACCCTCCGGTAAAGGTCATTGAGGTCGCTGGTCGCGAATCTTCCGCCTTCCAGGGGGACAAGCGGGCGCAGGTCCGGCGGTATCATCGGTACGATATCAAGGATCATCCACTCGGGCCTGTTGTCGCTTTTCCTGAAGCCCTCGATTATCTTCAACCTTTTCATCAACCTCTTGCGCAGGTTCATATCCTTCTTCTCGATTATCTTCGCCTGCATTTCCTTGGACGCGGCATCAAGGTCGATTTCTTTCAAAAGTTCCCGGATAGCTTCCGCCCCCATCATGGCTTTGAACTTGCTCCCGTATTTTTCCCTGGCTTCCTGGTACTGGTCCTCGGTCAGCATTTCCTGCTTCTTGAGGGGAGTTTCGCCCGGATCGACCACTACATATTGTTCATAATAAAGGACCCTTTCCATGTCCCTCATCTTCATGTCCAGCATGTTGGCCATGCGGGACGGTATAGCCTTGAAGAACCAGACATGAGAGACCGGCGCGGCCAGTTTAATGCAGCCCATCCTGTCGCGCCTGACGCTGGATTTGGTGACTTCCACGCCGCACCTGTCGCAGACTATCCCCTTATGCTTGATCCGCTTATATTTTCCACAGTTGCACTCGAAATCCCTGGTCGGCCCGAAGATCCGCTCGCAGAACAGACCATCCCTTTCCGGCTTCAGCGTCCTGTAATTAATAGTCTCCGGCTTCTTGACCTCAAAGAGGACGTTCCTGTTGCCGACCCTCCTGGTGGCCCACTCTTTGATCTTTTCCGGCGAGGCTATCTGAATTTTGACCTTATCGAACTTATTTACTCTTCTTAACATAATGATGAACCTCTATGAGTTATTTTTGCTCTTTCTGTTCCAGCTGAACGTCAAGAGCCAGACTCTGTAATTCCTTTATCAAGACATTGAACGACTCCGGGGTGCTCGGCTGAAGCATGTTCTCGCCCTTGACGATGGCTTCGTAGATCTTGGTCCGCCCGGCAACATCGTCACTCTTCACCGTAAGAAGCTCTTGGAGAGTGTACGCTGCACCGTAAGCTTCAAGAGCCCATACTTCCATCTCGCCGAACCTCTGTCCCCCGAACTGGGCCTTGCCTCCCAGGGGCTGCTGCGTTACCAGCGAGTACGGCCCGATCGACCTGGCATGCATCTTGTCATCCGCCAGGTGGATCAGTTTCATCATATAGATATATCCCACGGTGACTTTCTGGTCAAAAAGTTTTCCGGTAAAACCGTCATAGACATCTATTTTCCCGTTGACCGGCAGCTTGGCCTTCTTCATAGCGTCTTCTATGTCTTTCTCGGTCGCCCCGTTAAAGACCGGTGTGGCAAATCTCAGTCCCAGGACTTTGGCCGCCCATCCCAGCTGGGTCTCAAGAAGCTGTCCTATGTTCATACGGCTGGGAACCCCGAGTGGATTAAGAACGATGTCAAGCGGCGTCCCGTCTGGTAAAAACGGCATATCGGCTTCCGGTACGACTTTCGCGATAACACCTTTGTTCCCGTGGCGACCGGCCATCTTGTCGCCAGCCTGGAGCTTTTTCTTGCTTGCCACAAAAACAGTGATCCTTCTTAAAACTCCGGCCGGAAGTTCATCGCCGTGTTTGATCCGGTCAAGATCCCTTTCCATATCAGTGGTCGTTTGTTCTATCTGGCTACTTATGGTCATAATGATCGCGTTTATCTTGGCCTGAAGTTTATCGTCACCATCAACATAGACATTATCGAGATCGGCTTTTTTGAATTTGGCGAGATCCGCCTCCGTGATCTTCTTCCCGGCTTTAATAATGGCTTTCCCCGTCTCAAGATCCTCCAGGTCATTTATGAGCTTGCTCCCTATCATCCTCTGGTGGATCCTCTCCGCTTTCTTTTCTTCCAGATTCGATATTATGATCCCGTATCCTTCTCTCACCGTTTTGCGTTCCCTGAAATCAAGTTTCCGCTGTTCCTTGGTAAGGGTCTTGCCGGTCTTCCGGTAAAGTTCCTTGACGTCCACGACCATGCCTTCCACTCCGGAAGGGACTTTCAGGGACACGTCTTTGACGTCGCCCGCCTTTTCTCCGAAAATAGCCCTTAAAAGTTTTTCTTCAGGCGAAAGTTCGGTCTCAGACTTGGGGGCTACCTTACCTACCAGTATGCTCCCGGGGCCTACTTCCGCGCCGATGCGGATAATGCCGCTTTCGTCGAGGTTCTTAAGCGTGTCTTCTCCGACATTCGGGATGTCGGGCGTTATTTCCTCATTGCCCAGCCGGGTTTCCCTGGATTCAACCTCGAACCTGTGGATGTGTATTGACGTAAAAGCGTCTTCCTTGAGAAGCACTTCGCTTATAAGGATCGCGTCCTCAAAATTATATCCCCGCCAGGGCATGAACCCCGCAAGCACGTTCCTTCCGAGAGCCATTTCCCCGCCCGCGGTAGCAATACCATCGGCGATCGTCTCCCCTTCTTTCACCTGATCGCCGAGTTTAACGACCGGCCTTTGGTTGATGCATGTCCTCGCATTGGTTCGGATAAATTTCTTCAAGGGGTATTTATCGCCGCTTATCGCGATCTCGCTGGCATCGACTTTTGTCACTCTGCCGCCCTTTTTCGCTTTGACCACGGCCCCCGAATCTTCGGCAGCTCTTTTTTCCAGGCCTGTGCCCACAAGCGGTGTCTCGGGATACAAAAGCGGGACAGCCTGCCTCTGCATGTTCGATCCCATAAGCGCCCGGTTGGCGTCATCATGCTCAAGAAACGGGATAAGCCCGGCGCAGATACTGACCAGCTGTACTGGCGAAACGTCCATATACTGGACATCTTTCGCCTCGGCCACTATAAAATCGTCTTTGAAACGGCAAAAGACCTTGTCGCTCTTAATGCGGCCCTTTTCGTCCAGTTCAGTATTGGCCTGGGCGATTATATGATTATCCTCAATATCAGCCGAAAGGTACTCTGCCTTATTTAAGACCCTTCCTTCCTCGACCTTGCGGTACGGCGTGACCAGAAAACCGAACTCATCGAGGCCGGCGTAGGTGCTAAGCGAGTTTATAAGCCCGATGTTCGGCCCTTCAGGGGTTTCTATCGGGCACAGCCTGCCGTAATGGGAATAATGGACGTCCCTGACCTCGAAACCTGCCCTTTCGCGGCTCAAACCTCCCGGTCCTAGCGCGCTCAAACGCCGCAAGTGGGTAAGCTCCGCCAGGGGATTGGTCTGGTCCATGAACTGGGAGAGTCTGCCCCGGGCAAAGAAATCATGTATGACGTTGGCTATGAGCTTTGTGTTTATCAGATTGTGAGGCATGACCTCGGCCATCTCATAAACAGCCATACGCTCCCTGGCTACACGTTCTACCCTGGCCAGAGCCATCCTTACCTGGTTCGAGAGCTGCTCACCGACGCTTCTAACGCGCCTGTTCCCCAGGTGATCTATATCATCGACGCTCTTTACGCCGTTCTTTATGTCAAGGAGGTAATTGATAGCCCGGACCAGCGTTTCCGAGGTGAGCATGCGGGGATCAAACGGCCGTTTCATGCCGAGTTTCCTGTTAATCATGCGTATCCCGACGGGGCTAAGGTCGTATCTCTTCTCGTCAAAGAACATCTGGCTTAAAAGGTCCGTCGCCGATTCCAGCGTAGGAGGATCTCCGGGCCTTAGCCTGCGGTAAATATCCAGGTAAGCTTCTTCTTTCGTTTTCGTCCCGTCGTGCTCCAACGTCATGACGATCTCTTTCGGGACGTTCCGGAGGATCTTTACTTCTCTTATACCGCTCGCCCATAAACGAGAAGCTACGGAAGACGTTATTTTCTCGGTCTGCTGGGCAAGCAGCGAATCAGTCTTCTCATCGACGAGGTCTTCAGCCAGGACCCTTCCCACAAGCTCCTCGCACTGTTTCTGGCGGGTTATCCTTATTTCCTCGACACCGCCGAAGGCCTTGAGTATATCTTCGTCCTTGGACAAGCCGAACATCCTTAAAAAGGTCGTGGCCAGGAACTTCTTCTTCCTGTCTATGTAAACATTAAGGAGGTCGCTGCGGTCGAACAAAAACTCGATCCAGGCTCCCCTGTCGGGAATGATCCGCGCCGAAAACACCTTTTTGCCGGTAGGCTGTCCTGTCTCCTCAAAAGAGATACCCGGCGACCTGTGGATCTGGCTGACCACGACCCGTTCGTCCCCGTTGATGACAAAAGTCCCGTGTTCGGTCATGAGCGGGATATCGCAAACATAGACCTCCTGCTCTTTCATTTCCGTCTCAAGCCGTAGCCTCAGTTTAATACGCATAGGAGCCGAATAGCTCAACGAGCGCTCCTTGCAATCGTCGGCGGAATATCTCGGATGGCCGATCTCGTAATAGAGGTACTCCATCCTGAACCTGCCGTCCTGGCTGACTATAGGGAAAACCTCGCTGAAAAGGGCTTCCAGCCCGATCTTCCTCCTCTTTGTCTTTGGGACAAACTGCTGCAGGAGATAGTTGTATGAGTCGACCTGTATCTTTACCAGATTCGGCAGTTCAGAGGACTCTTTCAGTCTGGCATAACTGCGCCGCTGCATTTTTACAGCCATGCGACATCACTCCTTTTGTTGTTTAAGCGTTTACTTTAACTCGACCTTCGCGCCGGTTTCTTCGAGCTGTTTCTTCATCTTCTCGGCCTCATCCTTGGTCACGCCTTCCTTGACCTCTTTAGGCGCTGACTCTACAAGGTCTTTGGCCTCCTTCAATCCAAGGTTCGTCAGGGCGCGTATCTCCTTGATAACCTGGATCTTGTTGGAACCGACGCTGGCCAGCACAACACTGAAGACGCTCTTCTCTTCGGCTTCGCCCGCTGCCGCGCCTGCTCCAGGTACGGCAACAGCTGCTACAGGAGCCGCTGCGCTTACGCCAAACTTATCCTCAATCGCTTTGACCAGCTCGGAAAGTTCAAGAACGGTCATTTCTTCGACGCTCTTCACTATCGTCTCGAGCTTGGCCGAAAGCTGGACCTTCGGCTTCTCCTCGGTCTTTTTTTTCGCTGTCGCAGTCTCAGTCGCCGCTTCGGCCTTGGCTTCAGCTTGCTCCTCTACCGGGGCCTGAGTCTCTTCAGCTTTTGCTTGTTCTTTCTTTTCCTCAGCCATTTTGTTCCTCCTTATTTACCCTTCTTTTTCCTTTTTCTCTTTTATCGAGTTGATAGCGTAACACAAACTCCTTAAAATCGATGAAAGAACGCCCACGAACCCGGATACCGGACCGTTCAACGCTGAAAGCACCATGGCTATCAGCTGCTCTCGGCCCGGCAGCTGAGACAGCTCCTTTATCTTCTCCGGCGTCAACAGCCGTCCTTCCAGATACCCGCTGGCTATCTCGAATCCTTTATTCGCCTTGGCGAAGTCGGCCATCACCTTTGCGACCTTCACCGGGTCTTCCTTGATGATACCGACCCCTATCGCTGTCTTCTGTTCCAGGATGCCCGTAAACTCGCTCAGCCCGGCTTCATCCAAGACGATCTTGCCCAGGCGGTTCTTGATGACAAAATAAGCGGATCCTGATTGCTTCAGCTTTCGCCTGAGCACGCCCATCTCCGTGGCCTTGACCTTCTCGAAGCTCGATAATACAAAACCCTCACTCCCGGAGAAGACCTCTTTCATCTCCTTGATCATCAGCTCTTTTGCTTTTTTACCGTATTTTTCCGCCATTACTTATCCTTCTCTTATTAGATCCCCGGTCTCACTCTGTTCGCCGGGGATGAAATTCGCACCTATCACTTAGCTTCACTCCGGCTCGCTAAGTGATGTGCTCATTTCATTTAAACTGATCCAGGTCCAGTTTTAGCCCGGGGCCCATTGTCGAGCTGATCGCGATAGACTTCCAGTTCTGGGTCTTCTGTAATTTCGGGCTGCTACCCATGACTGCCTTGATCAAAGCGCGCATATTTTCCACTAGGGCTTTTTCTTCGAACGATAATTTCCCCACCGGGCCTTTTATGCCGGACTGCTTGTCCATCCTGTATTCTATCTTCCCGGCCTGCAGCTCGTTGACCGCCTTGACGATATCAGTCGTCACCGTCCCGGATTTAGGATTGGGCATAAGGCCCCTGGGGCCCAGGACCTTACCTAGCCTTGCCAGCTCTTTCATCATGTCCGGAGTAGCCACCGCTACGTCAAAATCGCACCAGCCGTCGGATACCTTCTTTATCAATTCAGCGCTTCCCACATATTCAGCGCCGGCTTCTTTGGCCTGGTTCTCGTATTCTCCCTTGCAGAAGACCGCGACACGGACCTTTTTACCCGTCCCGTGGGGCATGCTTACCGTCCCCCTTATGGGAGTTGTAGACTGCTCTATATTCAGCTTTATGGATACTTCGACAGTCTGGTCGAATTTCGTCGCCGGTCCTTTTTTTAATATGGAAATCGCTTCTTCCAATCCGTATTCTTTTCCTTTTTCCACAAGCTCGTTGATCGCTTTTTTCCTCTTACTCAATTTAACCATCTATTCCACCTTTATTGTCATCCCCGCGAAAGCATGTCCCCGCGAAAACGGGGACGGGGATCACTTAAAATTATTTTTCCTCAAGCTCTATTCCCATACTCCTGGCCGATCCCATTATGATCTTGACCGCGTTGTCCATATCCACGGCATTCAGGTCCTGCATCTTTTCTTTAGCGATCTCTTTTACCTGCTCCATGGTCACTTTCCCGACCTTGTCCGCCTTGGGGTTCCCGCTGCCCTTCGCAATGCCGGCGGCCCTTTTCAAAAGCACACTGGCCGGAGGGCTCTTGATAATGAACGAAAACGACCTGTCCTCATATACGCTTATTACAACCGGAAGGATAAGCCCCTGTCTGTCCCTTGTCTGGTCGTTGAACTTCTTACAAAACTCCATTATGTTCAGGCCGTGCTGTCCAAGAGCCGGCCCGACCGGCGGGGCCGGGTTCGCCTGACCGCCGGGACAAAAAAGCTTTATTTGACTTTTTACTTTCTTCCCCATTAGTTCGTTCCTTTTTTTGAGATCCCGTCCCTTATTATCGCCGACACCACTTAGGGCGTTTTTACGTCGGACGAGATAAATTCGCACTTATGGTTTACGCTATCTTCATTTACCCCGTCCCTTATTATCGCCGACACCACTTAGGGCGTTTTTACGTCGGACGGGATAAATTCGCACTTATGGTTTACGAACACTATCGTGCTCGTAAATCATGTGCTCATTTACATCTTCTCGACTTGCCAGACCTCGAGCTCTACCGGCGTGGCTCTCCCGAAGATAGAGATCATGACCTTTATCTTTCCTTTTTCCAGATTCGTCTCTTCTATCGTTCCCGAAAAATTCTTGAACGGCCCTTCCTTTATCCTTACAGCTTCTCCGGACGTGAAAAGGATCTTGGGGACCGGCTTTGCTTTTGCTTCCTTGGCCTGTTCCATTATTTCGGCCACTTCATCATCGTTGAGCGGCACTGGCTTCGTCTTGGAGCCCACAAACCCCGTAACACCCATCGTGTTCTTGATCAGGTACCAGGTCTTGTCATTCAGATCCATCTCCACAAGGACATATCCGGGGAAGAATTTCCTTTCCGATATCTTCTTTTCCCCTTCCTTTATCTCCGCTACCTTCTCAGTGGGTATCAGTATCTCTCCGACCATTTTGCTTTTTTCCTGGTCGTTCGCGAGCTGGTTCTCGATAGATTTCTTTACAGCATCCTCTCTTCCGGTCAGCGTATGGACTACGTACCACTTTTTCGCCATGATCAGAATACCCCACTGATTAAAAAGTTGACTACACGGGAAAGCACCACGTCGCAGACACCTATAAAAACGGCCAGCAACAGGGAAGAAGTCAGAACGACTATCGTGGAGCTTATTATCTCCTCCCGGGACGGCCAGGACACTTTTTTGAGTTCTGTCCTGACCTGGTTTAAAAATTTTCCGACTTTCGTCATCTACCGTCTTCCTTTACTATATTAATTCCTATATATTTTTCTGGCAGGAGAGACAGGTCTCGAACCTGCAACCCCCGGTTTTGGAGACCGGTGCTCTGCCAATTGAGCTACTCTCCTAATCTACTTCATCTCCTTGTGCAGGGTATGTTTGCGGTCGAACCGGCAGTACTTGCTCAGTTCGATCCGGTCAGGATTGTTCCTTTTGTTCTTCCTTTTGGTATAATTCCGCCTCTTGCACTCGGTGCACTGGAATTCGACTATCTCAGTAGCTTCTTTCTTTTTCGCCATTCTCTTCTGTCCTCTTATTCAAGTATCTCCGCGATAACGCCCGCGCCGACCGTATGACCGCCTTCACGTATAGCGAACCTCAGTTCCTTCTCCAGCGCTACCGGGGTTAT
>JBARQV010000067.1:0-1943 GCA_049643885.1 Candidatus Omnitrophota bacterium
CGGTTTCCGGGCCTGCTCTTTCTCCGTTAAAAATAACTTCTTCTATTCCGCTCGGTAATTCGTCGATAGTCGGTTCCGCCCGTGCTGAGATACTTCCGTTCTCAGCTGCAAGGGTGGATCTTTCGGAAGCCGCTTTTTTGATTATGATAAAGGGAGTATCTCCGGTAATTTCATGATCTATTCCGAGGCGATCGAGGATGGTATATATCTCTTCCTGATTTATGGACTGGCTAATCATAAATTTGCCGCCGGGGGCAAGGACGCGCATTGCTTCGGAAATACTTCTCTTTAGCGGCTCTCCCGTAAGCGCATCCAGGGCAAGATATTCATAGATCAGATCGAAAGAGTTATCCTCA
Organism: Candidatus Omnitrophota bacterium; assembly: GCA_049643885.1. Taxonomy (GTDB): domain Bacteria; phylum Omnitrophota; class Gorgyraeia; order Tantalellales; family Tantalellaceae; genus JBARQV01. The sequence goes on from JBARQV010000067.1 coordinate 357, forward strand.
AACGGCAGGTTCCTTATGTTTGCCGGTTTTAAGGTAACGCCTTCTATGTTCTCGTCATAAGTTTGCAGGTCGACGCCAAAAGCCTCGATCTTATCCCCGTAATAGCTTTTGAGGTCCCGGACAGCTCGCCCTTCGGAGCCGCAGCCGAGATCCAAGACCCTGACAGGCCTTTTAGCTCGACCGATTTCCATATCTATTTCGTCCATCATGCGAGGCGCTTTTTCCCTGAGCTCGGTAAGGTCTCTATTGCTCCACTCGGGCGCACGGATACGGAATAGTTCCCATAAGAACTGCTCTTCTTTATCGTTTGTCACTATTTTCATTTCCAGTAATTTGGCTATAACGCCTCCGTCCGGGTGGCCGTTAAGTATGAAGCTCATATGGCATTTGGGCAAATTCCACCACGCGAGGATGAGTTTTGCTTTTAATTCTTCAGGGAATAAGAGGCCGGTGCCGTTTCTGTTCCAAAAGTAATCAAACAGCGCTGAATAATCAGTGGGTGTAAGCTGACCACTTATTTGCTTTAGCCTTGGTTCGTATACAATGTAACGAAACGTTTCCCCTTCTCTGGGCACAAAGCCTAATTTTTTTAATATTTCCTGGACTCGGGCTTCGTTGAGGGCATCCTGAGAGCCGGAAGATGTGAAACGCGGATCGATAGTGTCGGATGCCGGACGGTCGGGTACGCCGACTATTTCCCGTACGGGCAAGGTGATCGTCGCTTTCGCGCCTTCTATCACCCCGTCAGGAGACGCTATATTGTTCCATTCGACCTTTCCGTTATGGCATTTTACCAGGGTTCTGATCAAAGGTGATCCCGCCTCATCGATCAGGCCTGGGCCGTTATCGGTTATTTCAATAACAAGATCGCTTTGAGCCGTGAATATTCGCACGTCTATTTTTGCGCTGCTGTCAGGATCTACGTTCATCTTTCTCATGCAGGCATCCGAGGCGTTTGTCAAAAGCTTTTCTATAATAAACCCTAATTCGGAATTCAGTATTGCGGCTACTTCAAACGCAGCTACCTGCGGCGCTTCCATCCCCGGACGCCGCTTTCCATCTTTGATCAGCACACTTAATTCTTTTTCCAGCCCATAAGGAAGAAGTGCCCTGTTTTTCTTTTTCCACCTTATGCCGGTTTTGCGGATCTTCTTTTGGATGCTGTTTCTTTTGAACATCAAAATATATTTGGCGATGAAATCCGGTAAGCGCGAAACTACGCGGCCAAAGCTCATGGAATCTTCGAATATCTGCCTTGTCCCAGCAGGCGCGGGAGGTCGCTCGTTGTTCACCCCCGCCCCGGTGGAGGGGGCACCCTGAGGTGCGGGAGATGGACCGAGCATATCGGTCATATGGCCGACTACAACACAACAGGCTAAAATTCCCACCACGATCCCCAGCCATGGCGAGATGGACGATGCACCTGCTGTGGCGACCACCAGCATGCCGAAATCTCTTAGGGCCGTGCCGTGACCGCCCTTGTCATCGTCATCTTCTCCCGGCGCGGCTTTTACCGGGAACAGGCCCAAGACCCAGTCGCGGTCTTCGGGGGCCTTCTCTTCGCCCGCGAAGAGGTCATAAGTCCCG